>CAYHGP010000001.1:0-13100 GCA_964356195.1 uncultured Candidatus Peribacteria bacterium
ACGCAGATCTGCTCCAAAAGCTCTGCCACCGAGCCTGCGCTGTAAACATCACAATCCACGCCGTAAATTCCTGTGTCGTTTTCGAAAGTATCGTAGCCACTGTAGAACGAGTGATTGTCCGGATCAGCGATGGTGATTCCAAAAAAGCTTGCGTAGCCTGCACTGTGTCCCGATCCATAAAAGGTGCTTGTATCTTCTTCATAAGGATAAACTACGTACCAAATGGTTTCAGCTCCATTTTCGAAAGCAGATGGGTTTTCTATGTATATGCGTAAATCCTCGAGGTCTCCTACTTTATCCAAAGGTATGTTGTCGGCACGGAAACCAAAGTAGGGATCCGCGATGGACAAGACCCCGTCTTCGATCTCGAATTCAGTTTCAAAAAGTGAACTTATCTCTTCAAAAGTAAAAAGCAAGTTGAAGGAGTCGCCATCGGTCACTTCAAAAACCACGCGGAGCCGGTACAAAAGTTCCGCAATGTCAAAACGCGCCATTTTTGAACTCATATTCCCATCGAAACCGATGTTGTCGTTGTAGCTTCCAAGCCCTATATAGCTATAATTAGTGAAGAAGCTGCCTCCGTATAAAGGTTCTTCACTAATAACATTATAGCCGATCAAAAAATTCTCATACACATCATACCAAGCGGTACCTTCGTAAGATTCATCCGGCGTCCCGTATTGGGACTGGATAAGCATTTTGAATGCTTCCGCTTTTAAAATTGGGTCCCCGGGACGAAAGGTGTCTGCTCCATCATCCCCGCTTACCCAGCCTTTGGCCTCTGCACAGTAAACATAATCCGTGTACCACTCGTCTGTGGGCACGTCGCTAAAAGTCCGCGTCGCTTCTTCCGCGCAGGCGTCCACATCGGTCTCTTCAACGCCGCTTCCCAGCACCAAAACCTTGGCGAGTTCGGCTCGGTTGATTTCGTTGTCGGGTTCAAAAGATCCATCCGCATAACCCTCAAAAATGCCCCATTCATGTGTCCAATAAATGGCTTCAAAGTGGCTGTTATATGTGTCTGAATATGGCGGCTCTCCGGCAAATGTCAGACTCGGGAGAAGGAAGATCGCCAAGAGAATCAGGCTGAGTTTTGCTTTCATAGTGTGAAGTTAAAAAAGTGATCCGCCCCACTCCACCACGCTGTAACCGCTGCGAGTCCAGGGAGTGAGTTTTTGTGCAGGAACTTGCTTGGCTACATCGAGACCTTCGTAGTCAAAGAATACGCGCAATATGCTGTCCGGTTTTGGAGAAATATTTAACGGGGCGTATTCGTCGAGCAAGCTTTGGTCTACAAAGTGAATGAAATAATAAGGTTTTTCAGTGAGCACACCGAGCCAGTATTCTTCAAAATCGGTAATTTCTTTCGTGTTCAAGCCCATGAACGTGAGCTTATCGTCGAAGAATTTTTTGAGGCCTGTTTGTTGTACTACAAAGCCATCTTCAAAAGCAGGGAAGGGGTCGGTGTAGGCTTCCCAAAAAAGGTAAGGATAGTAGCTGCGATCAGCTAAATTAAAGAGTGCGCCTTGAGAGTTGGCGATCACAGTCCAAGCGTCACCCATTTCGGGCTCGGAGACAAAAATGCCTTGCTCCGGCGTTACAGAAACAGAAATCTTGGTGGGCTTTTCCGGGTAGAGGTAAATCACAGGCTTGCCCATGCCTCCGGCGTCGAAGTAAATGGTTACACTGACCGCTTTTTGCCTGCCATCTTCAAAGTAAGCGGTAAAAAGATAATCGTTCGCTCCAAAGCCCATGTTATTCCAGTCCATTTGGGCACGGTAGGTGAAGGTAGTGTCTCCGGGCGTAAATTGGCTCAAAGTATAAACGTCCGTAGAGCGTTCGCTGGCTTCAAAGGAATCATAGTAGTAAGCCGTGGCTACTATTTTCTCTACGTTCGGAGAAACCGTTCCGGTAAATGTAACCGGTTCTTCATGAAAACGTTCGCCGTCTGTCGGACTGACTAATTTGACGGTGCTTTCACCGGTGTATGTTTCTTCTTCTACCACTGTCTCTTCTATAACAGGTTCGGGTTCTAGTTCCGGTGTGGGCTCTTCTTCTTTCTCCTCCTCCAACAGCTCTTGTTCTTCCAGCTCTTCTTCCAGGTTTTGAACTTGCTCACGCAACTCTTCTATCTCTTCGTTTTCTGTTTCTTCATTTGTTGGTTGCGGAGTGCAAGCAGGTACTAGCAAAAGTAGAGCCGCAAGGAGTAAAAACCATTTTTTCATACAGCGTGGGTGAGATGGCTTTATCTTAAGCCTTTTTTTGACCGTGCGTAAAGTCGAGCTAAGAGTTTTTGCGTACGAATGGGAAAACGCCGCGAAAGCTCGAGTAGTTTTTCAAAGGAAAGTGCCTCTAAATTGATCCGTTTTAAGTCCACGTAGTAGCGTCCCAGTGAATACAAATAGAGCAGGTCGAGCAGTGCTTTTTCGGGCGTGGCAATCATGAAGTTGTCTTCCTCATGGTAGGAGAAAAAAAGTTTCTTTGGGAGGCGGTGGTACTTCCATGTGAGGTGACCCACTTGTTTTTCCAGGCTCCTTTGGAAGCTTACCGCTTCGGTATAATGGGAAAGCCCGGGCAAGATACCGTAATGTGCCAGAGCCGTGGTGAAAGAGATGTAGGTGTTTTCTTGGATGAGCCCGCTGATGTGTAAAATGCTGTCGCGATCCAAGTGCAGAAAAACTTCTTTAAAAGCGTAGAGATCACGCTTGATCCGCAGGAAAATGCCCTTTTTGGTGTAACGGGCGCAAAGTACGCGAGCCGAGTCCGTTTGAATCGATAGGACCAACTGCACGTCTTTGGTGCTAAAAAATTTTGGGAGCTTTTCGGCGAGTTTTAAAAAATGCATGAATGAATTATAACATATGGCCCCAAAACTCAAATACAGAAAGTTAACGTTTTTATACCTTATGTGTCTTTTTGTTTGCGTTTTAGGGATGAAGTGGAGTATAGTATTTCTGTTATTGATTTTTTCGACGCAAACAAAAACACCCCGAGCCCAAACTCGGGTTTTTTAAAACTTTTACATGGCCTCTATGAAAAAGATCGTGGTCAAAGTCGGCACGAATGTAATAACCCGGGAAGACGGGCTGCTCAACCTTACGGTTTTGGAGCAACTGGTGAAACAGCTGGTTACGCTGCAAAAAAAGGGCGTGGAGCTTATTTTGGTGAGTTCCGGGGCCATGGGTGCGGGACGAGGGCTCATCAAGCTCAAAGAAGACGTGAACACCGTGGTGAAACGCCAGGTTTTGGCGTCCGTCGGACAAATCAAACTCATGGAAACGTACTTGGGTCTCTTTCAAAAACAAGGTTCGCTCTGTGCGCAAGTTTTAGTGACCAAGGAAGATTTTCGCGACCGCACACACTACCTTAATATGAAAAACTGTTTTGAGGCTTTGCTCGGCAGCGGCGTGATTCCGATTGTGAATGAAAATGACGTGGTCTCCGTGGACGAACTCATGTTCACGGACAACGACGAACTGGCCGGACTCATTGCGTGCATGATGGATACCGAATCTTTGATTTTGCTCAGCAATGTGGATGGAATTTATGACAAGAACCCTGCAGAGAAAAACGCGCAGCTTATTCACAAAGTGGAATCAGACACGGTCTTGCAAAAATTCATTGCGCCTACGAAATCTTCGTTTGGACGCGGGGGAATGCTCACCAAAGCCAAGACCACGAAGCGTTTGGCGGCCATGGGAATTTCTACGTTCATTGCGAACGGACAGCGTGAAAATATACTTTTGGATCTTATGGAGGGGAAGGATGTGGGCACGGAATTTATTCGTGCGACAAAGAAAGCGTCGAGCGTGAAACGTTGGATTGCGAGCAGCGAGGGGAATGAGAAAGGCACGGTGACTATCAATGCAGGTGCGGAAAAAATCTTGAAAGAAAAAATCGCTAGCCTTTTGCCGGTGGGAATCACTAAGATTGAGGGACAGTTCCAAAAAGGAGATATGTTGAAAATCCAGAATGAAAGCGGCGAGGGAATTGGTTACGGGGTTGCAGTGTATGGAGCGGCGGTGGCGAAAAAATGGGTGGGAGAAAAAGGGAAGAAACCGCTGATTCACTATGATTATTTATTTTTAAAAAAATGAAGATTGCAATTATTGGTGCCGGGAAAATGGGAACCGCCATCCACAAAGCTTTGGAAGGAAAGTTTGACGTTGTGCTGTGTGGAAGAGGCGAGGATTGTGATGCGGAAGTCGTACTATTTTGTGTGAAGCCGCAAGATTTTGCAGCCTGCGTGGAAGGACTTGGCGTGGACTTAAGCGGACGATTGGTGATTTCCATTATGGCCGGGGTGTCTTTGAAAACTTTGGCGGAAAAAACGGGGGCGACTCAAGTAGTTCGCTCCATGCCCAATCTTCCTCTGCAAGTGGGCAGGGGATTTACGGCGTGGGTGGCCAGCGATGGAGTGAAAGAGAAATCGTTTGTGAAAAGTATTTTTGCCGCCATTGGAGAAGAAATGGAGGTGGATGAGGAGAGTAAGCTGGATGCCATTACGGCGCTGAGCGGTTCGGGACCCGGTTACTTTTTTTACTTCTGCGAGGTGCTTGAGGCGAAAGCGCGGGACTGGGGCTTCAGTGAAGAAGAAGCGCGGAAAATTGTACGAGCCACTTTCTTGGGAAGTGCCGGGCTTTTGGAACTGAATGAAAAAAGTGCAGCCGAATGGAAACTGGCGGTGAAGTCGAAAGGCGGGACGACGGAAGCGGCACTGAATTGTTTGGAGCAGGGTGGATTTGATACCCTGGTAAAAGAGGCTTTGGAGGCCGCGAAAAAACGTAGCCAAGAACTGCGATGAATCTCACTCAAGAATTTTCGAAAGTAAAACAAGCGAGCCGAGCGCTGGCTTTTGTGGGTGAAGTGGAAAAGAACGAAGTTTTGCGTGAACTTGCAGCGGCGCTGCTTGGTGGAAAGGAGGAGATTTTGGCCGCCAATAAAATTGACTGCGAAAAAATGGGCGCAGCGAACCCAAGTTACGACCGGCTTTTGCTCACGGAGGACCGATTGAAAGACATGGCGCAGGATTTGGAAAATGTCGCGGAGCTTTCCGCAGGACTTGGAGAAATGTTAGAACAACGCACGATGCCGAACGGTCTTGAATTGAAAAAGGTCCGTGTGCCGCTCGGCGTGATCGGAGTTATTTTTGAGGCACGGCCCAATGTGACCGTGGATGTTTTTTCAATCTGCTTTAAGTCGGGGAATGCCTGCATTTTGAAGGCGGGAAGTGACGCGCAAAATTCAGCGGAAACGCTGGTAAAAATCATACATGAGGTGCTCGCGAAGCACGGGCTCGATGAGGCCTTGGTTTTTCTAATGCCGCCGGAAAGAGAAGCTGTGGGGGAGCTTTTAAAAGCACGCGATTTTGTGGACGTGATTATTCCTCGCGGGGGACAGGGGCTCATTGATTTTGTGGTGAAGAATTCCACGGTTCCCGTCATTGAAACCGGTGCCGGCATTGTTCACACCTACGTAGATAACCAGGTGGACTTGAAGAAAGCGGCGGCCATTATTTTTAACGCGAAGACCCGCAGGCCGAGTGTTTGTAATGCGCTCGACACTTTGATTGTGCATGAACATCATTTGGATGATTTACCGCTTTTGGTTCAGGCGCTCGCTGAAAAGCAGGTTGAAATTTTTGCGGACACTGCGGCGTACAAAGCTTTAGAGGGGAAGTACGCGCCGCTTGCGCTCGCAAGTGAAGAACACTTTGGAACAGAGTTTTTGTCTTTAAAAATGTCCATCAAAACGGTGGCAAGTGTGGAGGAGGCCGTTGGCCACATCAACAAGCACGGGTCCAAACACAGCGAAGCAATTCTTTCCGACAATGCTGCCTCGATCGCATACTTTATGAACCACGTTGATGCCGCAGCGGTTTACTCCAATGCTTCAACCGCTTTCACCGATGGGGGGCAGTTCGGCTTGGGTGCGGAAATTGGGATCAGTACGCAAAAACTTCACGCCCGCGGACCCATGGCCCTCAAAGAAATGACCAGCACCAAGTGGCTGGTGAAAGGCAACGGGCAGGTGAGAGCTTAAGGTTTGACTGAAATTAATTTCACTTTCAGGCCTTTGATTTTTTTAAAGTCCTTGTCTGCGGTGACGAGCGTGAGGCCTTCCACTTGAGCAGTTGCGGCGATGAGGAGGTCTTTGAATTTGAGTTTTTTTCCTTGTTGCTTGCTCAGTTTCACCGCTTCTCTTCCTACAGCTGAGTTTAAATCTAGCGGCGCAAATTGATGAATAAACTGACTCAGTTCTTCCAAATCTTTTCCGCCCTTTGCTCCCATTAAAACTTCAATCGAAGAAATGGTGCTAATAAAAAAGTATTCGCGCTTAAGTGACTGTAGTGTTTTTTTAATCTTTAGATCCCTCTTAGAGAGATAAATTAAAACGTTGCTATCCAAAAGGTATTCTTGTGTCATAAATAGTCGAAGAGATCGGCTTTGGGGCGTTTAAGGTAAGTAAAGTCGTTCTTTTCTGCGATTTCACAAGCCACTTCGAAGGGAGTTTTTACTCTACTCCTTCTCTTCAGCTTGATTTCAAGTAAAAATTCTTCGTCCAGCTCAACCTCTATTACTTTGATCTTTTTCTGAAGAAGCTTATTCTTGAGAGCTTTATAATTGCGAAGGAGTTCGCGGTTGCTTACGGTGAGATTCATAAGCACATGATATATTTGTCTGACAAAAGTGTCAAACAAATGCACCTAGCGTTCTGCGTCATAAGCCACGCGAATATTCGCGCCCTCTTGTTTGATTTTACGAATCGTCATAGAACGCAGATCGCCAAGTTCGCTGACGTGGGTTCCTCCACAAGGTACGCCAAAGTCCCCATAATAGACGATGCGAAGCGGCTTACTGGAATCCAAGGTGGGTGGAATTCCAAAGCCTCGTTTTTGCAGTTCTTCCGCTGAAACAAACTCAATGCGAGTGGGAGTATTTTCTTGAATGATTTCATTGCAGAGTTTTTCTAATTTACCCTGCAGTTCTTCTTTATCCATTCCTTCCAAACTACCTTCGTACTCCACATAAGGACCGTCCGGGAAGTGATAGCCTTTACCGGGAATCCAGTTGATGTTCAGGCGCTTGAGCGCCAAATCTAGCACGTGTCCGCCGGAGTGCAGGCGACGGTGAAGGGTTCGACGCACGGGGTCGACGTGGAGCTGGACCCGTTCCCCTTCCTTGAACCGTCCGGTGGTGAAACGCCCGACGTGTTTGATGAGACCGTCCAAGTAACGGACCTCTTCCACTTCAAAGGTGCCTGAGGCAGAGGTGATGGTGCCTTTGTCATAGGGCTGGCCGCCACCCTGGGCGTAGAACAGGGTTTGGTCTAGAAGGATGTGTGCAAAGACTCGCCCACCCATCGCTACTACAAAACCCGAGATAAACGGGACTGGCGCGACTCGTATATGTATCCCAAAAAGATGGGAGACCTGTATTCGTCGATTGCGGTTTTTGACGACAAGGTGATTTTACTGAATCTTCACCGTGATGCGTTTGCAATTCTCATCGAGAACCACGAAGTCGCGGAGACGCTGAAAACCATACACAAGCTTGCTAGAAAGGAGCCGTGAGAGCTTAGGCTTTTGGGGCAGCTTCTTTTGCATCGATTCGAGCGATTTCGTCTCGGATGAAGGCAAGAATCTGAGGAGGGACCGGGGAAGTTCCCACGCGGCGACCGTTCGATCGATCGAGGGCCGCTTGAGTTCCCTCTGAAGGCTCCAAGGCAAAAACCTTGGCATCTCCCAATGCTTCTCGTAGTTTTTTCGCAACCTGCACCAACTCATCTCCTTCCGAGGCGTGCACTCCTCCGGAAAGACTCACCCGTGGGGCGTCGTAGGCCTCCGCACGTGAGTTGAGAGGCTCATCTAGCACCGTGCTAATACCGGCCTGCTGAATAAGAAGGTGAAGAGGCGGTTCTCTTAAGCTATCGTAGTCAAAAGCAGCCTGGTAAATGTTGCAGATTTCGGCTTCGGGACGTGGGGGCAATTCGGGGGTAGGTCCTGCCATAAGAATTGTTTAAAGGGATGAAGTATTGGCCTAATCCGTGCTTTTGTCAAGATCCGGCTTGAATCCTTGTTGAAATAAGGTAGAATGCCCCCGCATGAATCGAAAAGAACTCATTGCCGAGCTGCTTAAGACCGTGGAACCTGATATTAGTCGGGAGGGCCTTTTGGATACGCCGAGGCGCGTGGACGAAGCGTGGGACCACCTGTTCAGCGGCTACGATAAAAAGCCGGAGGACATCCTCACTGTGTTTGAGAATGAAGGCTACGACGAGATGATTTTGGTGAAAGATATTGAGTTTTACTCCCACTGTGAACATCATATGTTGCCGTTTTTTGGAAAGGCGCACGTGGCCTATATTCCGAAAGATAAAATCATCGGACTTTCAAAGATGCCGCGATTGGTGGAAATATTTTCTCGACGACTTCAAAATCAAGAACGGTTGACCACGCAAATTGCGGATGCACTCGAAAATCTGCTCGCTCCAAAAGGGGTGGCCGTGGTGATTGAAGCCAAACATTTTTGCATGATGGCGCGGGGCGTGGAGAAGCAGGGAAGCGCGGTTACCACGTCGGCACTCAAAGGTTTGTTCAAAAAAGATGCGTCCACACGAGGAGAGTTTTTGAAGCTTATTGGGGCCTAATTGAACTCGAGCGTAGGCTCAATGGCCTCACGCACATCGGAGCAGGTGTTTGTGGTAGGTTCTTCCGCGTAAGCGGCGGAGCAGCTGCCGGTGAACATGAGCCAGTTTTTGTTCATACGAGCGGGTTGAATGCCTCCCACCGCACACACATTGAAGTCGGCTTGAAAGGATGCGAGGTCTTCGTAGAGACCATTGTTACGAACCAAGGTGATGTTCCACGCTTCGCTTTCGTCGGAGTCACCTGGGATGAATTTATAACCATGCACTTCTGCTCCCCAAAGGGCTTCGATTTTACCCAGCAGTTCTTCCTCGTTCACCGTGGTGCCACATTCCTTCGCTTGGGCAAGAAGTTTTTCTACGATTTGTTGTTGGAAATCAGGATCCCCGGGCTGCGAAGTGTCCATCTCTCCAAAGAGATCCATGAATACGCTTGGTACTTCTTCCGCCTCCACCCAAATGGATTCCTTGGAGTAGTAAAGTGGGTGGGCATTTCGGTCTTCCAACTCACGAACAAGCGCGCCGTAGGGGCTCGTTTCGAGGGTGGCTTCAAACCTGTCAGCATCGTAAAAGTCTTTAACAAAATAGCCTGTAACGAGTACCGCGATGAGGGCGAGAACAAATCCGAAGAAAAAAGTACCGAAGCCAAATGGTTTTTTACCGGACATGAGTGTGGAGTTAGATTGAGGCAAGTTTATCGATGTCTGGCGGCCACGGCAAGCACTTGCTAGAATAAGCCCATGGATTTCCTCCCCGAATCGTTGACCCACCTCATTGAAGAGTTTTCGCTGCTCCCGGGCATCGGGCCTAAAAGTGCGCAGCGGCTAGCTTTTCATTTGCTCAAGTCCGGTGATTCACGCATCGAAAGTTTGAGCGAGGCGGTGGCGAATGTGAAAACGGGTGTCATTGAATGCGGGACGTGTTTTTCACTCACCACGAATGATCCGTGTAAAATTTGTTCGGATGCGGTGCGAGATCAAAGTATTTTGTGCGTAGTGGAATCAACTTTAGATTTGATTGCGATTGAAAAAACGGCGGAGTTCAAAGGCCGCTATCATGTGCTGCAAGGCAAGCTTTCGCCGCTGGATGGAGTGGGCCCCGAAGACTTACGTATGGGCGAACTTTTTGCGCGACTTACGGAAGAGGGGTCGGGGGTTAACGAAATTATTTTGGCGCTGAATCCGAATTTGGAGGGAGACACCACTTCGCTCTTTTTACAACAAAAATTAGCGTTGCTGCGACCCATGACGGTTTCACGAATTGCCCGTGGAATTCCAAGCGGTGGAAACCTGGAATACACCGATGACGCTACCTTAATTCGGGCTTTGCAGGGAAGGCAGTTGATGTGGTGATGATTGCGTAGGCCCCACCTGAACCGGTGAGAACTGTGTTTATTTTTTTGAACGAGAGATCCGGGAAGATTTGTTCGAAATCGTTGTGAAGCACGCCGGGCGAATAGGTGGGCGCGGTGGATTTGAGACCGAGGCGATCCCACTCGGCAAAGGCGGCTTTTGTGGAGACCGGAATGTTCGTGAGGCCGATGGCGATTTTTGCGTTGAGGGGAGCGAGGGGCGTGAGGATTTCGCCGTAGTGTGTGCCGCGGGCCACACCGTAGCCAGAGAGGAAAAAGGGCACGTCCATGCCGATTTGGGCGCCGAGTTGGGCGAGTTCTTCGGGGGTGAGGCCGAGACTTTCGTGGGCGTTTAGGAAGAGGAGGAGGGAAGCGGCATCGCTGCTGCCACCGCCGAGGCCGGATTGGAGAGGGATGTTTTTATGGACGGTGATTTTGTAGGGAAAGCGGCGAGCTGTTTTTTGTTCGAGTAAGTGGAGGGCTTTCATCACGGTGTTTTCTTCGCCCGGAAAGTCGCTGCATTCAAAGCTCAGTTTGGAGGCGGGTTCAATTTCGAGCGTGTCGGCCAGCTCCGGGACGCGCACAAAAACCGTGTCGATTTCGTGGTAGCCGGAAGGGTCGCGTGCCAGAATCGCAAGGTAGAGATTTACTTTGGCAGGGCAGGAAAGAGTGGTCATTTTTTCATGAAAGCTCCCGCGAAACAGACCACAGCCAAAATCAAGGGAGACCAGAAATAATCCTTCAATTCGGTGAGGTTGTTGGAAGTGGAGCCCACCTGGTACATCACGATGGAGGCAATGAGTGCGAGGGCACCAATGGCTAAGAAAATATTTTTCTGATTTTTCATGGGAAAAAATTAAGGTTGGAACGAGCTTACTTTAGCACTTGTACAATAGCTGTACATCTTATTCCTTCGCCGAGGCCGAAGGGCGTGAGGTCTTCGCCGGTCATCGCTTCGATTGTGATTTGCTCTGTGGGAAGATGCAGAATTTCTGCGAGAGATTCTTTGAGCGCGGGTTTGAGCGGATCGATTTTAGGGCGAGCGCCTTCAATGGAAATGGAGACGTGGCGGACGGTGATGTTCTTGAGGAGCGGCTCGATATAGTCGCGGCTGTCTGTGTCGCCGGATAGCATCAGTGGGTCGGCGAGTTCGGAGAAAGTTTCGTTCGCGGCTTGGGCGAGGGCACGGCCGATGGCGTGCAAAATAACATCGCCGTCGGAATTGGCTTCGAGCTTTGGAAGCTCTGCGATAGTCAGGCCTCCGAGGGTGAGCTGGCCTTCGTTTGAAAAGCGATGGGAGTCTTCACCGAGAAAAGTTTGCGTGCAAAGCGCGGCGAGGTCTTCGGCGGTGGTGATTTTTTTGTTGAAAGGGTGGGCGGGGAGTAATTCAACATGAGTGTGTTTGGCGAGCGCGGTGGAGAGGTCGGTGGTTTCGAAGAGTTCCACGGTGCGCAGAATATCGCCGCGGACGGCTTGAGGGGTTTGCATGAGTCGAAAATTCGATCTTTCAAAAATTGTTCCAATAGTACAATTTTTACTTTTTGAATTTTCCTCACAAGAAACCAGCGTGTCCACAACGGGATGACAGACGGCGGCGGCACCATTCTCGGAAGCGGCGGAAATCACTTCGGAAATTTCACGCGCAGTAACGTTTGGATTCGCGGCGTTGTGGTCCACAAGAATATCGGCATCAGAAAAATCGATGGCGAGGAGGCCACGTTTAAAAGATTCCATGCGCGTTTCACCGCCGGAAATTATGGTGGTTTTTTCGCCGTCAACTAAAGGGAGAAAACGAAGTTCATGGCCTTTCGGCACCACAAGAACGATGCGATCAATTTCGGGATGCTCTAAAAAAGTTTGGTAGGAAAGTGTCCAGAGCGGCTGTCCAATATTGTTGTGGCTGTTGGCCACGTTCTTGCTTAGCAAACCCTTCGGGTCTGCCTGAACATCAGCCCAGAGTTTATTTTGTCCTGCGCGCGTGGATTTTCCCGCGGCCAGTAGAATGACGGTGTTCATAGAAATCGGTGATTCGTTTATGGAAGGCCATCATAGACTCAAGTGAAGTGGGCGGCAATTCCCAGAGCCATTGCTCGAGACCGGCTTCGATAAAATCGTAAATACCCAGAAAGCTGAGGTGGCCCGTGAGAAAATCGGCCACGGCGATGTCGTTGAGGGCGTTCAAAATAATCGGGAAATTCGGATTGCCTTTGTGCAGCTCAAACCATTGCAACGGACGGAAAGTAGCGGCGTCGGGCGAATCGAAAGTGAGTTCGCTTTTGCGTGTGCGCACGATGGGCCAGGGGCAAACGGGCTGAGTGGGATAATGCAGCGCGTAGGAAATAAAAAGTTTCATGTCGTTCTGCGTGATGTGCATTTTGGTGGCGCCGGTTTTAGTGTGGATCATGCTGTGGACAATGCTCTGCGGATGGATGGTGATGTGAATGTCGCGCAGCGGAATATCGAAAAGATTATGAACTTCGTAAATTTCGAGAATTTTATTGATGAGCGTGGCGGAGTCGATGCTGACTTTGGGGCCCATTTTCCAGGTGGGGTGGGTGAGGGCTTGTTCGCGGGTGACTTCGGCGAGTTCGGTGGTGGTGAGGCCGCGGAAAGGACCGCCGGAACAGGTGAGCGTGACGGAGGCGATTTCGGTGCCGGCGTGCTCGGTAAGTAGTTGCCAAATGGCGGAAGCTTCGGAGTCGAGCGGGTAGATTTTGGCGCCTGTTTTACTTGCTTCTTCCCGAAGGTAGCGCCCGGCGATGGCGAGGGATTCTTTGTTTGCGGAGAGGAGGGTTTTTCCGGTGCGAACAGCGGCGAGGGAAACTTCGAGGCCGGCGAAACCGGGGAGGGCGTTGACGATGAGGTCGGCACTAGCGATGAGGTCGGCGATTTGGGTGGGAGTTGGAGAGAGACAAGTCTGCACGTGCAGACTTTTTGCCTCATTTTTTGGCTTGCTTAAGCCATCCCGATTCGTAAGCTCGTTTGCCTGCTGACTTAAAAGTTCGCGGTTGCTTTTGGCCGTGAGTCCAATCACTTCAAATTCGCCGGGGAAAGCCCGGAGTACTTCCAGCGTTTGCTTGCCGATGGAGCCGGTGGAGCCGAA
>CAYHGP010000001.1:13200-21381 GCA_964356195.1 uncultured Candidatus Peribacteria bacterium
AGCAGCTCCGGCACCAAGTCCGCTTCCGGCACGTTGGCTTTGTAGAGTTCGCCTTTGTAATAAAGGGCGCCGGCTTGCTTGCCGCCGGCGATGGCGAAGTCGGATTCTTTGGCTTCACCCACGGCATTCACCACGCAGCCCATCACAGAAACGCGGATTGGTTTTTTGAGGTGTTTGAGGGCGACGCTGACTTCGTCCACCATTTTTTCCAGATCGATTTCGATGCGGCCGCAGGTGGGGCAGGCGACGATGTCCGGCTCTTTCGAATAAAGTCCGAGTGATTTTAGAATGGCTTTGCAGACCTCAACTTCCTTGGCGATTTTGTCCACAATGGACACGCGAATGGTGTCTCCTATGCCTTGATACAGTAAGGTTCCAATGCCGACTGCGCTCTTCACCGCGCCCGGCAAAGTAGGGCCGGCTTCGGTGACGCCCAGGTGTAGCGGAGGTGCATCGGGGTTATCGGCAGTAGCAGCGGCAAACTTTTGATAGGCCTCAATCATGGTCGGCACTTGGGAGCTTTTGAGCGACACGACGAAGTTTTGGAAACCGAGGTCTTCCACAAATTTCACCCAGCGCAGAGCGGATTCCACGAGGGCGTCCGGGGTGGGGGCGCCGTATTTCGTCCAGAGGTCTTTTTCGAGCGAGCCGGCGTTCACTCCAATGCGAATGGCGGCATTTTTTTTCTTGGCGAGCAGGATGACTTTTTCGAGGTAAGTTTTGTCAAAAAAGTTTCCTGGGTTGATGCGGATTTTGTCGGCGCCGTAGTCGAGCGCGGCAATCGCAAGGCGAGGGTCGAAGTGAATATCGGCGACAATTGGGAGCGAAATGCGTTCTTTAATGAGCGGAATGGCTTTAGCGGCATCAAAGTTTGGAATGGCCACGCGCACCAAATCGCAGCCTTCGTTGTCCACGGTTTTAATTTCGGCAACCACGCTGTCCACATCTTCTGTTTTGCCCATGGTCATGGTTTGGATGGCCACCGGATGCTCGGAGCCGATCTTCACCTGACGGGCAGGGTCGGCGCCTACGGTGCAGGTTCGAGTTTTGCGTCGTGGAACGATCATTGATGTTTGTCAAATTTTGCTCTAGACTAAGCCCTTCTTATTGATTTTGCAACCGGCAGATCAGTACTCCTTGACTCCAAGCCCCAAACCCCCTAAAATGCGCTTGCTTTTTAATCTGATTCTATAGGTAAGCAGCTTCGAAAAAACGAGGAGATTCGGGCCCAAACCATTCGCCTGATTGCCGATGAAGAATTGGACATTCAAGGGGGAATCATGGGGATTGAGAAGGCTCGTGCCCTTGCCAAGGAGCATATGACTGATCTCGTGGAAGTGTCTCCCACGGTTCATCCTCCGGTTTGCCGGATTATGGACTACGGAAAGTACCTTTACCGTCAGGCGAAGCAAGAGCAGAAGCACAAAGCGAGTCAGAAAAGTCGCGAAATCAAAGGGATTCGTTTGAGTCTCCGCACGGGAGATCACGACATCGATGTGAAGCTCAATCAGGCTAGACGCTTCCTGGAAGAGGGCAATTCCCTCAAAATCACCTTGATTTTCCGCGGAAGAGAGGCTACACATTATGAACTCGGACTTGAAAAGATGCTCCGCATGAAGGAAGCACTCAAGGAAATCACCAAGGTGGATCAAGAGCCGAAGAAGCAAGGATATAATCTAATAATGATTCTTTCACCCCTCAAGTAATGGGAAAACTAGGAAAAGTCGGCAAGCAAAGAACCCATGGTGGCGCTAAAAAGCGTACCGATCTCACCGGAACAGGTAAGATCCGCATGGAGAAGGCCGCACACAGACACCGTTTGAGCCAAAAATCCTCCGGCCAAAAAGCCTTGGGTGGAACTAAGAGTGTGATTCACAAGAGTGATGAGAAGAGATTGAAAGCTATGTTATTCATCTAAACTAATTCTTAAATTTTTCACTTATGGCACGCGTCAAACGAGGAACAATTCAACGTCGAAGACACAATAAAATCTTAAAGGCAGCCAAGGGTTACCGTGGTTTGTCCAGCACTATCTTCACTATGGCTAAGCGCCGTGTGCTGAAGGCCGGAATGCACGCCTACACCCACCGCCGAAACAAGAAACGTGACTTCCGACGTCTGTGGATTGCACGTGTGAATGCTGCTGTTCGTGCTCATGGAATTTCCTACAGCCGTTTCATCTATATGCTGTCCATGAAGAAAATTGCTCTCAACCGAAAAATGCTTTCCGAAATGGCCATTCACGAACCTAAAGTGTTCGAAGCAGTGGTAGCGGAAGCACAGAAGTAGTTACTCGGTTACCCGAACAACGGTGTCGTTTGAACTGTAATCGGTGTATTTGAAGGCCGCTTCCATGATGGAGTAGGCGCTTTCGGCGAGCCCGGCGAGGGTTGAGGTGAAAACATAGGCGGGGTCGGTTTTGTCGTAGGACTCTCCATGAATGTGGAAGCGGGCGTCGTCCGGGAATTTTACTTCGTAGTCTGTAATTTGAAGGTCAGTAATGGAGTTGAGAGCCTCGGGTTCATAGATGGCGGTTCTTGCGTAGTAAGGTCTGTTGTAGTCGACTTCTTCTAAAGGCGTTTCCAGATCATCGGATACCGCCACGCCTGCGCAATACATCACCTGAAAAGGGAGATCGCTTCCTTCGGAGCCCACGGTATAGGCTCCTTCGAATGGTCTGTATTCCTCTTCCTTATTTCCAAAGGCGATTTCTAAGTAGCCGGTTCGCATGGCTAGTGTGTTCCCATCCGTGTCCGCTCCATATTCAAATTCGTGGCTTGCACATACCGTGCCCGGCACTTGGTCGTTTTCAATGTCTTCCATGGTTACGGCGGTGTCTCCTGTTGCCTCTTGAGCCATTGCAACAAGCTTTGTTTGGATGGCGGCGGATTCGGTGGCCTGTCTTTGCAAACAAGCGGCATCGGTTGCGCCTTCAGAGACATTGTACTGGCAGCCTTCGGACATGAGGCTTAGACAAGCCGCCACTCCTTCGGAAACGCGGTAAATGGGGGCCTCTATGGCGGTATCTGCCGTGTCGTCGGTTTCACCTGTCTCGATCGTTTCTCCAGTGTCCTCTGTCGCCGTGTCTATACTGTGAAACTCCGCGGTATCTTTGGTGTCGTCTAAAGGTTCCGCCCTACAAGCGTTGAGAAAGAGAGTCCCGGCAAGAGCGAGGGTGCGCATAGAGTTGTAACAAGACTTTATTGAACCGCTACTTCGTCGAAGTCGATAGGAAGGTCTCCACCCACGGCATAGTCGTCTGAGTTTTCAATGTCTATGGACTGAGGTGCATCGAGGCTGATTTGGCTGGTTCCGGAGAAAAGCTGGAAATCCACCACCAAACAAGCGGTGGCCTCGGACCCTGCTGGAATTACCCAAGGGTTTTCGTCGTTGCGAACGCCAACGTTTCCCATGGGGTCGGCCATTCCATCCATTAAAACATCGTCGTTCTCATCAACGAGGTAGGCGTTCAGAATTGTTTCCGAACCTCCTCCCAAGTTGTCTTTGAATAAGATCCCTTTCACGATGCTTTGCTTCTCTGCGGTAAAGCTCAAGCATCCCATTTCAAAACCTTCTTGGCCGGCTTCGGCCGTAGTGGATTCGGGGCCGCTTGCGTAGCTCACCATCAGGTCGGGAGCCGGGTAAGTGTTGGCGGTGTCGTCGCCAATTTCTATTTTGCCGTAACAAGCGGTGAGCAGAGGCAGGAGAGCTAGTGAACGCATAGGAAATCGTTTAGAAGTGTAAACTGTAGATCATTTTGATGTTTTTGTCCAGTGGGAAATGCGCCGGTCAATCCCTCTGGCCTTTAGGCCGAAAAACTGCTAATCTGGTGATCCTGTATTTCCGCTTATGAAAGCCATTTTAAAGAATTGTGTACTGGGACTCCTGCGTTTCCTGGCGGGGCGAAGATTGCGCCAAATTCACCCCAAAATTGTTGGAATTACGGGCAGTGCGGGGAAAACCAGTGCCAAGGAGGTGATTTACGAGGTTTTAAGTCGTCGATTCAAGACAAAGAAAAGTGAAAAAAATCTGAACACCGAGCTGGGCCTGAGCTTGACGATTTTGGGGCTGAAGACTGGTTATTCGTCGGTGGTGGCGTGGCTGGACACGCTGGGGAAGGCGGTTTGGAATGCGTTCAAAAAACCGGAAATGTACGAGGTTTTAGTTTTAGAAATGGGCGTGGACAAGCCAGGGGACATGGATGAAATTTTGCGTGTGGCGGTGCCGGACATCATGGTGTTTTTGAATGTGAAAAATGTGCATCTTGGAGCCGGTCAGTTTGCCAATCGTCAGGCGGTGTTTGAAGAAAAATCGAAAGCCTGTGCGGCGGTTCCCAAAGAAGGCTGGGTGGTGCTGAATACGGATGATCCTTTTGTGAAGCAGCTCGACGGACATTTGCCGGCGCACACCGTGACCATTGGGACTGAGGAAGGCTGTGACCTTCGCGCGGTGGATTTGAGCATGGATCTTCAAGGTCTACATTTTACTTTGCAGTATGAGGACAAGTCTTTCCCCGTGAACTTGCCGCACGTCCTCGGGAAACAACACGTCACCATGGTTTTGGCCGCGGTGGCGGTGGGTTTCATTCAAGGCATTCCTTGGAAAGCCATCGACCTGACTTTGCAGGATTACCGTTTGCCCGCTGGACGCATGAATAAAATCGATGGAAAAAATGGTGCCTTGATCATCGACAGTTCTTACAACGCGTCTCCAGACACCATGGCCGCTGCGCTGGAAATTTTAAGTCTCTTTCACGGACGTAAAATTGCGGCACTCGGAACCATGAATGAACTGGGGGAACTCACGGAAAGCGAACACATTAAGATCGGGAAAATTGCGGCGGAACACGCGGATATGCTTTTGGCGGTGGGAGACCAGGCGAAAACTTTGGCGGAAGGTGCGGAACGCGGAGGACTGTCTGCGTCCATGATTCACTGCTTCCGAACTTCGAAAGAGGCGGGCCTATTCTTAAGTAATATTCTGGACCGGCACGATGTGGTGCTAGCGAAGGGTTCACAAAATAAAGTGCGCATGGAACACTTGGTGAAACTGTGCATGAAAGACCCCCGGGATGCGCGGCACCTTTTGGTTCGGCAGGATCCTTACTGGCTTACTCATTTCTAAATGTTGATCGGTCACGAGAAAATTTTCGCGCATTTAAAGAGCCTCGGAGCAGCTGGCACACTGCATCATGCTCAGCTTTTTGTCGGGCCGCAGCACGTGGGAAAAACGAAAATCGCTTTACTGCTTTCCGTGTTCCTGCAAGGAGGGGAGGGGAACGTGATTTTCAAAAAACAAATCATGGAAGGGCTCAGCGCAGACACGCAAGTTTTTCTGGATGATGGCGAGAATCTTCCCATCGAAAAGATTCGCGGCATTGTGGAACGCAGCAATCAAACGCACTCGCTGCCTTACCTTATTTTCATCATTGAAAATTTAGGCCGCATGAAGCCTGAGGCTGCCAATGCTTTGCTGAAAACTTTGGAAGAGCCGCACGAGGGAACCTTGTTTTTTTTGACGGCCAACCAAGAGGAAGATGTACTTCCGACTCTGCGCTCACGCTGCCACGTCACCAACTTTCAAACGGTGAGCGAGGCTCGTTTGACCGAAATGTGTGAGGGAAATGTGTACACCGAACAGCTGCTGCTTTTCGCGATGGGACGTCCCGGAAAACTGCGACGCCTTTTGGATGATGTGGAGTATTTTCAAGCGCATCAAGTCCTACTTCAGGATCTTTTACGATTTCTTGAAAACCCCGGAACTTCGTCCGCTTTTGAGCTGACGCGGAAGTATGAAGCCCACGACCTGCTTCCTGAAATGCTTGACATCCTCTTGCAGCGTGCGAGAACATTGGCTTTGTCCCTTCAGAGCCCCCCGGTCCTGGCCCATATGGATTTTACCCGAACCGTGGATCGTATTGAATTGTGCAAACAGGATCTCAAGAACAATGTGAACCGCAAATTGCTCCTGGAAAACCTTTTACTTCCTTTCGTACCCTAAACTTAAATGATACTCTGGATCCTCCTTATCGGTTCGCTGCTCGCTCTATGCTTTCTCTTTGCGCGACGTTTGCGCATGACTCGAAAAGACCTGCTTTTTCAAGATCATCTCGCCAAAGAAGAGGAAGACTTTGAAGATACTCCTGAAATGGAAGAAGAGCCGGAGTCCCCTCAAGAAACTGAAGAGGAACTTGGAAAGGCCGAACTTTTGGGAACTGTTCGAAAGACTTTTCTGAAGGCGGACACGCTCCTCAGCCGTAATGAATTTGGCGAAGCCGAACCGCTGCTTTTGGCGATTATTGACGCGGAACCCGATCACTTGGATGCGCACCACAAGCTGGGTCTGATGTACATGAAGATGGGGCGTTTTGCCGATGCGGAATTGTATTTTTCCAAGCTCGTGAACTTGAAACAAGACCCCGTGTACTTCAGCAATTTGGGAGCTGCGCTCTACCAACAACAACGCTTGGTGGAAGCCGCCGAGGCCTACGAAAATGCCATTGCTCTCGATGACAAACGCGGCGAACGCCTGCAAAGCTTGGCCCAGGTGTACTACGAACTGGGTGAAGATGAAAAGGCTCTGCATTACTTTGAACGTGCCGCCAAACGCAAACCCAAGGATTTGGAACTGAAGATGATTTTGGCCGACTACTACGAGCGCCAAGAGCGTCCGGAAGAGGCCATGAAAATGCTCAAGGATGTGTTGGAGGCCGACCCTTACAACGAAGAGGTGAAGGGTAGGTTGACAAATTTGAAGAAAGCTCTATAGTTTCCTCTTTAGCTTCGAATCATGTCTTTTCGTGAAGTTTTTGCAGATGCTCTGGCAGAAGGGCATTCTATTATCCGGAGAGGTGGGCGAGCCGGAACTATGGTGATTGGTAATGGTGGAGGACTGGCCTATCATCCTCTCCCTCAGATTGATCTTGGTTTTTCTTTGCACAAACCGGGTGTAGAACTTCCTCCCTGGGAAGAATGGGAAGAACTGGCTCATACCCTTGTTGGGACGTTTGCCAGGATTGAAGATGTGGTGAAAGCTCCTGATATGGAATCTTATGAATTCAGTAGTTTTGGCACGGACGGAGGCATGGTCTTTGATTTTTCACGGATTGAGAGTGCTGAAAGGGCGGCGTTAAGATTAGGGCTGCCTAGGTTTCCTCTTGAAAATGCTGTCAGTTGGCGCTCCGCCCATGAGCAGACTCCCGAGTATGCCTTGCCTCATAATCTCCGCATTCCAAGACTGTTCAAGAGCCCGGACTTAACGGTTTGTGTGGTACGAAAGCCCTTTTTACGGCTTGTTACTGAGCGCTAAGGACAATAATCGCTTTGCGTCCGTCCGCTTCGACTGTGCTTTTTGAACCCGTCCAATCGTGGATGGCGCTTTCGATGGTGGCGTAGGAATATTCGTAAGAAGCGCCGTAGCGAGTTCCCGGATCATTCGTGATGAAGCCGGTTTCGTTGAAGCCAATGAGCACAATCATGTGGTAGGGAGGCCCATCGCCCCTGTAGTTGGGATTGTTGAGAACCTGTCCCGCAGCGGGAATAATCACGGGGTGACCTTCTGAAAGAAACCTTTTAATGCTCTCCACCGTCACGTCCTCGTCGTAATAGACTTGGCCGTCCAGTCCATAGACCCCTGAGGCGATCGCCAGCATGTCCTCCGCTCCCACGTCTATTCCATAATTATTTTCCTCTTCCCAGGCCAGGACTTTGAGGATTTCCGTGTCGGCAGTGGCAGTGTTCAAGGTTTCCCCTGACAAGAAAAATTGTGTCATAACTAAGGAGGCCTCTTCGCAGGCTTCTTGGTAGGGCATACTCCAATCTCCCGCAGGGGCTTGTGCTGTGAAAGGAACGCTCAGCTCAAGTGCAGTGGGAAGGACCTCTACCGTTCCTGTTTCTATGTATTCGAGGGTTCGGTCAATGATGACGGCCAACTCCGCCCGATTCACGTACTCTTCAAGGTTGTAACTGCCGTCGGAACTTCCTTGCAGAATGTTTTTGTCTTCTAATCGTGAGATGGCCGGAGAGTACCACTGATCTGTGGGAACATCCCAAAAGGAGTTCACGCTTGCAACGGTCAGCGTGACCGCATTGAGTAGCAGGGAGATGCCCAAAAGAAACCCTAATCTAGATTGCTGCATAAAAGCTTTATTCCAATCTGTAGATTATAGCACAGTTTGGCCCT
>CAYHGP010000001.1:21481-39789 GCA_964356195.1 uncultured Candidatus Peribacteria bacterium
GTTTGATAATCGGAGTGAATGTTTTCACGGACGCCGCTGGCTGTAGACGCAAAGGTACTGGGAGAGCCTTCAGGGTAAAGCACGGTGCGGTACCAATCGACTTTGAATCCGGTGTGGGCATATTCTTCAAGCTCACGTACGCCGGGAGGCAGTGCATCGGTGTATTCCGTTTTCACTTCGGCGGTCGACCGGTAGTCGTAGTAAGTGGGGCCTTCCATGGTTACGGTGCGGTGGTCGTTGGTGCCGTAGAAAACGAAGTAGGCATCATCTCCTTCGGTGTAGCCTTGGACAAGAATGGCTCCGGGCGTGTCGTTCATGAATTTGAGGTCCGGATTGGGCTCGTAGACCGTGGCGTCCAGGCCGTAGCCGTAAGGGGTGGCGTAGTAGGAAACGGCATAAGAATGGTTGGTACGGGCTGTAATGGGCAAGCCGGTGTAGAGCGCCGCACGGAACATGGTGGAAGACACTTGGCAAATTCCACCGCCGTATTCGGGAATGGTTTCATCGCCTTTAATGACGAGTTCCGGGAGCCAGCCGTTGGCGGCATCAATATGGCCCATGAGCGTGGTGAAAGAAAACTCCGTGTCCTTTTCTACAATCGTGCCGTTGAATAGTTCGAAGCCGTGGTTCACGTTGCTGATGCGATTGGAGGGAGAGGAGTTGAAGGTTGAATAACCGAAACCAAGAAGTTCCGTAACGCCTTTGTCTTTTAAGGACTGGGGGACGGTCACTTGCGGGTCCACTTGGAGGATGGGGAGGGAGAGGATGTCTGAACCACTCGGCTCCGCCGAGGAAGCAAGGGTGAGGTTGACGGCGATTTCGAGTTCGGTGAGCAGGGTGGTTTTGTCTATTTCGCGACCGAAGCGGGCACTGCCGTGGAAATCGAAACCGCCTTCTTCATTTTCCGTGATAATGACGGGAAGCGGATCTTGTTCCACCTCGGGGACGAGTTCGAGTTCGATGGCGGTGATGAAGGCTTGTTCGTCAATTTTGAAAATTGTGTCGGTGCCTGGTATCAACAAAGTAATATGCTCGGCCATGGAAAAGTCCCAGGAATCGCTGAATTCATCCGTGAGCGTGAAAGTGCGTTCGGCTTGAGTTTGTGCGGCTGGGAGCAGGGCCTCAAGCTGCGCATCGCGAATGTCCGGCTCGGCGGTTCGAAGAGGGAGGTCGGCGTCTGACGGGACTTGGAAATTATTGGCCCAATAGTCTTGGAGCTGGAGTGCGATAGCCTCGGTATCCACGCCGTAACCAATTTGCTCGGGGTCGATTTTCACAGTGCCGTCGAAAAGGAATTGTGCGTTCTTGACGCCTTGTTCAATGCCGGTGTCCGTGAAGGCGAGTTTCATTTTTTCTTCATCCACGGAGAGTGGAAAGTCCAAAGTTTTACCGAAGAAGTAGACTTGGATTTTTTCCAGTCCGGACGTGTCTTCCATGAAGCCGGAAAGGTAGCTATTGAGTGCTTCATTTTGACTGGAGGCACCTAGTTCTACAGGAGTGAGAGGAAGTTCGCCACGTTCCGACGTGAAGTGAATTTCTTTCGAGAAGAAGGCTTCTTCCTGAAGTTGAACGGCGGTCAGGGCGCCGTCAAAAGTCGACTCGGAGCTGAAATCCATTTGATGGATTTTGAGCTGTTGAACAAAGGCCTCTTCGGGAAGTTTTGTGACGGCGTAAGTGGCTGCCACTAAAGAAAGAGCGACGACCGTGAGACTTCCTACGATCCAAACTGCATGAAATTTTTTAGTCATGATCTACCGATTTTGGTGGAATGATTTCCATTTCGTGTGGAATTTTTTTCATATCTTCTGTTTTTAAACCTTTCTTCGCTTTTTTGAACAAACGTCCGACGAGCGCTTTCCCAAACTTGAAAATTCCCGTGGCCGT
The DNA here is from genome assembly GCA_964356195.1 of uncultured Candidatus Peribacteria bacterium. Classification (GTDB taxonomy): domain Bacteria; phylum Patescibacteriota; class Gracilibacteria; order UBA1369; family 2-02-FULL-48-14; genus 2-02-FULL-48-14. Next base: position 23,366 of record CAYHGP010000001.1, read on the forward strand.
TTCTTTTGCGATTCCTCGGGATTCAACTCCTTTTTTTGGAGCCACGGAAATTCCAATGGCCGACCCTATGGCGGTGCCGATGATGGCTCCCATGATGACACTGTCGAGAGTGGATTTTTTCTTGTCGTCTGACATAGAATAGGGTTATTAGCGTCTTGAGGAATTGTTTACGGCAGCACTCGGTTTGCGGCTTTGCCTCTGGGTTTCTTGAGCATAGTCTACCGCCTTGGTGAGACGAATCAAGTTTACCTTGATGACTCCGGGGAAAGCGATCTCCTCGGAAATCTTGTCGGCCATCTGCTTCGCGAGAGGCGCCATGGCATTGTCTTGAATGCGGGCTGTGTCGATGAGTACGCGAAGTTCACGTCCCGCCGACATGGCAAAGACTCGGCTTACGCCTTCAAACGATTTCACGGCTTCTTCGAGTTTTTGGATGCGTTCGAAGTAGTTGGTCACCGATTCTTGACGCGCACCGGGGCGGCCTCCGGAAATGGCGTCCACGGCTTTCACAATGAAGTCTTCGGGAGCCACGCAGGGCACTTTGTCGTGGTGGGCAAAGGCGGCGTGAACAATGCGGGGGTCGTAGTTGAATCTTTCCAGGATTTCTTTGGAGAGGTCGTCGTGAGCGCCGCCGACGTCGTGGTCGATGGCCTTTCCGATGTCGTGGTAGAAGGCGGCTTGCATCGCTACGTCCACATCGGCCCCGATGAATTCGGCAATCATACGAGCGGCGAGTGCCATTTCGTTGGAGTGACCTGTGACGTTCTGCCCGTAGCTGGTTCGGAGGTAGAGACGCCCGACGTAATTCATGAGCTCGGGGTTGGTATTTTTTGGATCGAGTCCCACCAACTTGAGCGATTCGGCTCCTTTTTGATCGCAGAGTGCCATCACTTCTTTTTCCGCAGCGTCCACGGCAGCTTTGATCATGGGATGGTCGAGGCTTCCTTTTTTCTTGGTTTCATTTTGGAGTTTTTCAATGGCACGCTTCGCAATGTTGCGGCGCAGCAAGTTCACTCCACCCACATGAATGTTGTCCGGCATTCCCAAGTTGAAGATGATGGAGACGGGAAGGAGACTTTCGAGGTAGGCCACGTTCACGCCGCCTTTCCCAATGAGCAGACCTTTGAATTTATCTTCTTTCACGGTGACGCTGGTGTTGTTTTTGTCGACGGAACTTCCCACGCCTAGGCGCTGAATCACAATTTGCAAAATGGCTTTCGCGTGGCGGGGCGCATCTTCCGTGAGTTCTTCAATGGCGGCACTTTTGCGTCGATCTTCGTTGGTGCGAATAAGTACGTCCAAGTTTTGACGGGCTTCTTCGAGCGCTTTTTCCTGGGTGAGTCCGCTGCGTTTGCTGAGTTCGGCAATGGTGGACTGTGCGAGCTTTCCTTCTTGCTCGGTGAGTTCGTGAAGTTCGGTTTCGAGTGATTTGACCGTGGTTTCGTTGGCTTTATTTCGTTCTTCTTTTCGGCTCAAGATTTCTTCCTTTTGCTCTATTACTTTTTCCATTTTTTCAAAACTCTCTTCCATGGATTTTTCTTCAGCTCCGAGTACGTGCTGCATACTTTCAATGCGCGTTTTGTTTTCCTGGCGAATACGCTTCGCCTCTACTTCAGCTTCCGCAACTTGTCTTTTAGCGGTTGCAGGGTCGAGGTCGGCGTCGGGTTTCATCAGAAAATAAGCGCCTGCGCCGCCGAGTCCCGCTCCAATCAGTAAAAATAGAATTGCCATAGTGGGGGTATTTTAGCTCATTCTTTGCCTGATTCCAAGGAGAAGCTCCTTGGCTTTTTTGATTTCCTCTTTTGTTGTGAAACGACCGAGGGTGAGCCGCAGTGATTCGCCGGCTTGTTTTTTGGACTGGCCGAGGGCAAGCAGGACCGAAGAGGGCTCCGTTTTCCCCGAAGAACAGGCCGAGCCGCTGGAGGCGGCGAGGCCTTCGATGTCCAAGCGCATGACGAGCGTTTCGCCGGAAGCGCCGGGGACGTGAATGTTGATGTTGTTTTCGGCGCGATCTTTGCGGGAACCGTTGAGGGTGATGCCGGGCAGGGCGAGGAGCGAGTCGAGCAGTTCGTCGCGCATGGCGGCGAGACGCGCGGCTTCTTTTTTGCCGGTTTTCAAAACAAGTTCGAGAGCTTTGGCAAAGCCCACAATGAGGGCCTGGTTTTCCGTTCCGCCGCGCATACGAAACTCTTGGCCGCCGCCGTGAATCAGCGGTGCGATTTTAATCCCTTCTCTCACGTAGAGCAGGCCAATGCCTTTGGGTCCGTAGATTTTACTTCCGTTGAGGCTGAGTAAATCGACATTCAGTTCCTCTACGTTGATGCCTGTGAAACCGGGCGCCTGGCATGCGTCGGTGTGGAATAAAATTCCTTTCTCGCGACAGAGTTTTGCGATTTGTTTGATTGGCTGGATTGTTCCGATTTCGTTATTCACTGTCATGACGGAAACCAAAATCGTGTCCGGGCGCAGGGCTTTTTCGATGTCTTCCACGTGCATTATTCCGTCTGAATCGGGCGAAACTTCCGTGAGTTCGAAGCCAAAATTGTCGCGCAAGTAGCGGGCGGGTTCCGTAACGGCGGGATGTTCAATCGCAGAAATTACAAGGTGCTTACCGCGATCTTGGCGAGCGAAGGCGGTGCCGAAAATTGCCATGTTGCAGGATTCGGTTCCGCTGCCCGTGAAAATAATTTCGTGCGGTGAAAAGGCGCCCAAAAGTTTTAAACATTTTGTGCGGGAATCATCAATGGCCTGACGTGCTTTTTGGCCAAATCGATGAATGGACGAGGGGTTGCCAAACTCATCCTTCAAATAAGGAAGCATGGCTTTTAGAACCCGCGGATCCAGCGGGGTCGCGGCCGCGTAATCCAAGTAAATCATGCCCGAGGAAGTTTCTTAAAATGTTTCACCAAAAGTTGGGCCATGCGATCGCTAGCAAAATCCAAAACTTCCGTGATGGTGTGTTTCACTTCGCTGCTCACCAGGCGTTTGCGAGGCATTTCCAAAATACATTCGTAGGCAAAAGCGCTGTGTTTTTCGTGCTTTTGGATGTTGGCAAACAGGTGAACCGTGTCTTCATCGGGATAGTGTGCCTGCACAATGGGTTCGAGGGCAGTCAGCTTTTTTTCGAGATATTCTTCGAATTGAGCGCGTTCGGGTTCGGTCAAATTTCGGATTCTTCGGTGGATTCGCATAGTAAGGAGGGTTAGGAACTAGAGAGGTCATTGTATCACGATTTTTTCCAAAGCACCTCCATTTTACCCTTTTCTTGATTTATGGCTCGCGCCAGCAAAAAAAGATAGTCGGAAAGACGATTGAGGTAGGGGACGGCGTCCTTTGGAGTGGAGTCGAGTGCGACAAGCGTTCGTTCGGTGCGACGGCAGACAGCGCGGGCAATGTGGAGCTGAGCGGCCTCGGGGTCGCCGCCCGGGAGGATGAAGTTTTTGAGTGGCGGAAGCGTAGGCTCCAGCGCGAAAAGTTCGGCTTCGATTCTTTGGAGCTGCTCGCTCATGCTGCCTTCAAGTCCCGCGAGGAGGGCGCCGAGTTCAAAAAGATCGCACTGAATGCGCTCGATTTCCTGGCTTGGAGTGAGGCCGAGGCTCGCGGAGAGTTCGTCCACGGTTCCAATGGCCTCAATGCGAGGGTCGGTTTTTTGGAGGCGTTGGCCGTGAAGGAGGCCGGTGGTTCCGTTGTCTCCGGTTTTTGTGACGATTGTCATGGGATTACTTTACACTTCTTGGGGTCCAGCCGCCGTCTTGAATAAAAGTACTAATGTTGTGCAATTCACTCATATGAGTTTGCGGTGCAACATCAGCAAAACCTGGCAAGACCTCTTTCCTTCGCAAGCGGCTCTAATTTGCTAAGCTGGCGCTACTTTAACTATCCCCTATGTCTGACCAAGCGATGCACGAAAAAATCAAACTTCTCCAAGATAAGCTCATGGAGCTGAAGGAAGTGAAGAGTCTTATGAAGGACATTGAGGACGATTTGCCTATGGAGCTCGAAGAACTTCAGATTCAGCTTAAAGACCTCAAGAAACAGGCCAAAGACCGCAAAGATGAACACATGAAACTTATCTTAGACGAGAATGCGGACTACGCTGAATACCGCGAACGTGTGCAGCTGGCTAAAGAAGAAATTGCCCAGGCCAAGCTTGAGATTTTCACCATTGCTGCCAACCAAACTCGCGAACACGGCGACATCGATCAAACGGTGCTTGTGGACGGTTCTCCTTTCCGCTTGCAGACCCAAAAAGAGGTGCAGGTGTACCTCAACGGAAAAGTGATCAAGTAAATTGCTTTAAGCTGAATTTGTGGTAGGCTTACCCCTTAACTCTTTTGTGTTATGGGTGTAGATCATACTAGAATACTTGGGCTGGAGGATAGTGAGCGGGTGCGGACCCTTGAGGCGCAGTGTCCGGGTGTATTGAGCGTGGTTCGTTTTGTCGTCCAGTCCACCGTTGTCGCGACAATGGATTCCGGCGTGAGCAGGAGCGCGGGCTGCGGACACGAGTTTCTTCAAGGGCTGGGCTTTGATGCCGCGGTGGAACTTTTGATTAAAGAAGGAATTGTTGAGATGGATTCGAAGCGAGTCGTGCTGAAGCTGGATGATGCTGAAACACGGGACCTGCGACTGACGGCCTTGGAAGAACAAAGCCCCGGAGTAAATACTGTCTTGGGCATGGTAAAGAACATCGAAGAAAGCCATGGTGCCCCCTTGAGTCTTGATTGGCTGGAGAATCAGCGCCTTGGAGCAGCGGTTCGGGCCTTGCTTGATGCGGGCTTTGTTAGCGTTGAGGAAGATGAATTGCTCGGAAGAGTGGTTAAGCTTAAACCACAGGCTTAGGGGCCGGTTTCAGTCGGAAGGAAGCGTTGAACAGATTCGCCACAATAATGGCGAAGAGTTCGAAGTAGGGAACTCCGAGAAAGGCGAATCCGAAATAGGCGACGGCGGCAATAGCTCCAAATACAACCTGCTTCCAAGGAAGGAAGGGAGAGGTCTTGGGTTCGGGCAGCATAATGGAGGCCATAAAGTAAACGGTGGAACTCGTGAGGGCGAATTTGAGACTTTCGAGATCTCCGGAGTAAGAGCCAAAGAATAAGTACGTTAGGAGGAAGTACGCCACAAGGAAAGAAGAGAAAATCCACCATTTTTTCCAAACATAAAATCCACCCAAGACCCAAACGGTCATGAGCAGGAAGGACACGGAAACTCCGATGGAAAGGGCTCCGAAAGAAGCGCCCCACCATGAAATGATGGGTTGGCTCATGCCCGGAATGAAAGCGACGATTCCCGCCATGAGCAGCAATCCTCCTACCGCCGGGTTCACAATGGGTGAACCTCTGAATTCAATGAAAAATTTGAGTGTGATGGCAATGAAAGTGGCGAGAAGCGGGTAAAGGGCTTCTGAAAAAGTAGTCCCTGCGCGTAAGAGTAAAAACAGAAGGAGGCCGGTGACCACGGTGTCCCATACGTTTTTGTGTTTCTCGGAAATCCAGCTGTAGAGGGCGTAAAGCACCAAACTGAAGCCCAAAGTCAGAGCCAAATGCACAAGAAGTTCAACGGAAAAATTATAGCCCAAAGCCGCCGCGGAAAAGATCGAAAGGAAGATCGTGAATTGTTTGATGGGGTCATTGAGAAGCTGCTTGAGTTGCATGGCGTATTGTGGGAAAGTAATGACCGTATTCTAACAAGATCCATGCAAAAAACCACCCATTACTTTTTGTTTCTCCTTATTGTTACCGGCTTGCTTTTTACAGGTTGCCGCACGAAAGACCAGCCTGTTGACACGGAGGAAACCACCGGCTTTGAGGTGGAGGACGATGGAGGAGACAATGGAGAGGACGAAGACACGGCAAGCGATACCACTACTACGACGACTACAACGACCGCCGGCACCTACAAAGACGGAACTTACACGGCGACGGGTTCTTACAACTGTCCTGCCGGGCCTTCAGAAATGGGCGTCACGCTTACCCTTGTAGACAATACGGTCACGGACGTGAGCATCAGTTCCATGGATATGATGAACACTACGGTTCTCTATTATCAGGGCGTATTTGACGAGGAAATCGATGCCCTTGTGGTGGGTAAAAAACTCGATGAAATTGGGAGCTTTCGTTCCGTGAGTGGAGCTTCTCTCACTCCCAAAGGATTCACGGCCGCTCTGGAGGCCATCAAACTGGAGGCGGCGTCATGAGATGTATTGAAATCCAAAAGGAGCAACTTGGTACACCGATTATTTTAACGATTGTGACGGACGATGAAGCGGGGGCCAGGCTCGCAGCGAAGCTTGCCTTTGAGGAAGCGGAGCGAATCGAAAAAAGCTATTCGCGTTTTTTAGAAGGGAATGAACTTGCGGATTTGAATGCGCGGGTCGGGAAATGGACTACCGTGAGCGAGGAACTGTTTAATTTGATTGCGTTTGGAGTGCGGCTTGGCGAACGGACTCGTGGAGCCTTTGACCTCACTGTCAAAAGCATTTTGGAGGGCTGGGGCTATGACGCTTCCTATTCTTTGAAGGAGGGTACGCCGGGAAGGACGGGAGGGGTGGAACTGGGTGAGGATTTTTCGGTTCGTGCGATGGCGACGATTGAACTTGGTGGCTTGGGGAAAGGGTACGCCATCGACCGGATGCTGAGTTTTTTGCGCGAATTTCCGAACGTTTCCATTAACGCCGGCGGGGATTTGATTGTACGCGGGGTGGATGAAGACGAAAAACCGTGGCGCATTGTATTGGAACATCCCACGGATACCACTCAGGGGATTGGTTACGTGGATACAACGGGCTTGGCCTTGGCGGCGAGCAGTCCTTCGCGAAGGGCGTGGAGGAACCGGCATCACCTGGTGGACCCGCGCAAGGTGGAGCCGGCAATGAATATGTTGGCGGTTTACACCCAGTCTTCGTCAGCCCTTTTGTCCGATTCCTATGCTACGGCTCTCTTTGTTTTGGGTTTTGAAGAGGCTAAAAGTTTACTGCAGGGAAATGGAGGGCTTCGCCCTCTGCTGCCGGTGGAGGCGCTGCTCGTGAGCCCGGAGGGGAAGGCTTATAGAAGTGGCGGATTTCAGGGGGTACTGTTTGGCGAGAGCTGAATGTAATCCCGTGACGTCAAATGGCTTGCCTGAGCCATTATTCGTCCCAAAGACCATGCACGTGCAGACTTTTCAAGTATTCCCCAGGCTGCCCACTTGCCCCGTATGAATGCCTGGAATTGCGCTACTGCCTGCGGAGATTTGCCATGTTCATGTAAATGTGGTATAGTATAAAGATTCACTAACCCCATTGCTATGCCGCACCGTCATGAAGGTCACCGTCCTGCTCTCGAAGATAGAGATCCTGGGCTTGATGCCAAAGTAGAGGAAACCCCGGGCACTATTGAAGAACAAATTGATTTGTTCCGAGATATGTTTGCAGAAGCGGGGCACGCCAGACACGAAAAATCTAAATACTGGAAAGAAAAACGGATTAAAGCCGTACCTAGAAACGAACGCTGGCCGGACGAAGAATGGAAAGAAGCGGCGTAAGCTTCTCTAAAATTTCTTCTTGAAGACCACGGAAATGGCCTTGGGCAAAGCTTCAATGTTCACCACTTTGCCCTTACACACTTCGCCGTCCACTTGGTACTTGAATTCGCTCCTCGCCTTGATGACAACGCTGCGACTCGAAAAGGTGAGGAGCTTTCCTTTTGAGGTGAGGACGAAGGTGTTGAGTAGCCCGTCGTTGGGACTCACTTTGGTGTAGGGCACGGGAAGGATGTTGAAAACCATGATCAAGTTCGCCAGCACTTGCACACGCTTGCCATCAAGGGTGAGCTTGTAGGGCTTGGCGCGGTAGAACAAAAAGGTCTTTAGAAAAATCCACGCGTAGGCGAAGAGACCGAGCTTTCGTTTGAGACTGCGGGAGGTTTCTTGCATCAAAAAGGCGTCGTAGCCGCGGCCCACCGCCACCATTCCATAGTTTTTTTGATTCACGCGCATGACGTCCAGAAATTGCCCGTCGTGCTTGAGTCCTGTTTCGAGGGCGGAGCGCACGCTGAGCAGTGAAATGTCGAGGGCGCGGGCGAGGAGATTGCCGCTGCCCTGAGGTAAAATTACCAGGGGTGTTTTGATTTCTTTTTGGATGAGAACTTTGACCACTTCGGCCACGGTGCCATCACCCCCGGAAACAATAATGCGGTCGAAAGGATAGTCGAAAAGGGGGGCTAGATTTTGTTTAGGGGAAGTGTCGTGCCAGCTCCATTCGTAGCCGTGTTTGAGGAGAGTTTCCTGGATTAGCGCGGGAATGTCCCTCCACTTTCTTGACCCTGATACCGGGTTGTAAATAACGAGAGCTTGTTTCATTCGTTTGTTTGACGATAAGGCCAAAATTCGCTACTATAATACAAGCTTTTCAAAAGAAAGCTGCCGAGATTTCCCTCTCGCACAAACATTGCCGTATTGACAGGGCCTGTTGTGAAGACCTGCAACCTAGAAAAACCTTAGTCATAAAACATTTCCCGACATTATGTGGCTTTTTAGTATCCTCATTCTCGTCCAAATTGTTTCCGCTGCAGTCTGCGCGTTGACCGTTCGAAAGCTCTACGCGTACATAAATCAGTATCGGTTTGGCGAATCTGTCTACACGTTATTGTTCGGGTTCATGCGTCTTCGTTATTTCGTCTACCTATATGCCTTCATGGTGACTGCGGCCACGGTTTTGGGACTTAGCCTTGCCTTCTCATCCCTTTCAACATGAATCAAAAAAACTTTAAGGGGCAACTGGATGACGAGGTGGTGCTTTGTTACTTTCGCAAACACTGGATTGCGTTATTTCCCCGCCTCATGGTGCTTCCCGTGGCGTTTTTATTCATCGTCCTGGGCTTCGTGTTCCTTCGTCCCCTGAGCCAATCCGGACTCCTCGTGGGTACGCTCACCGTCGGTGGATTCCTCGCTCTTGCTTATATCATTCACGCCCAGTTCCTCGCCATCTTTCACTACTACCTTCACACCATCATCATCACTAATCACCGAATTGTCGAAGTGGACCGTTCGGTTTTTTTAAAGGACGCTAAGAATTCCATCGACCTTTCCAATATCCAAGATGTCCAAAAAAACCGCAGCGGGTTGATGCAAAGTATTTTTGACTATGGCTCGCTGGTGATCGTGCTTTCGGGCAGCTCTGAAACGCGTACCCTGGATTTGGTACCGCGGCCCGAATATCAATTCAAGAAAATCAACCAAGTCAAAAGCACTTATTTGCCGACGCGCAATCAGCAAATTGCTCCCACACATTTCGCTCCAACCGACGTGCCTTTTGTCCGAGACTCGGTTGAAAGGAGTTTGAGTTTGGTGGAGTAGGCGGGCAGTTGCAATAATACATGAGAACGTGGTATGATTCAGTCGATCCGTATCTTGCGGGTGACGCAGAAGGCTCCTCCCCTGGGAAGGAGTTTTTTGTTTGGGAAACCCGGTCCCAAGTTAGCCATGTTGACAATTCCACGGATTGTGCTAGAATCTGCTCTAATCTTAAAAAATGCTCAACAGAGTCCCCACGCTTATCGAACAGGGAGAACTCAGCACGCTTTACACCTTGTATCGCGAAGAGTTGGCCAAACTTCGTGGAGAATCTGCTGATTCCGTGGAGAAGCCGGCGCAAGAACAGTCCCTGAATCGCGAGGATTACTTGGTGGCCGGGGATGATCAACCCGCTCTCCAGTCTGAGGTTTTTCTTAATTTTGCTGAGCGGGGGAATGGAACAAAAGACTTCAAACACGACCTTTCAAAATACCTTGAGGCAAAGAGAAAGGGATATGAACAAGTTTGGATAGTCCTTCCCAGGGAGTCCTGCGAGAAGGGCGATTTGAGTAGTTTTGAACTGCATTGTGATGGTGAGCCCTATGTAGCTCCCGGGGACTACTACACTGCAGTGCAATATTCGGGTGAGGCAGTGGCTAGTATGCAGCTTCGGTCAATATTGGGCTCTTATTTTCTAGGAAAAGGCGGTTTCAACCTTTCCCAGAGTTTTGGGGAGAAAAAGCAAATGGATTCCAAGAGAATAATCGAGGGAATTGTGTCAGCCCATTTAAACGAGAAAAGTGATGGCCGTGTGAAAGAATTCAAGTTTGATTTGGATGATAAAGGCACAAAGGGAAGTAATTGTGACCAAGTTCATTTCGACCAAGCCACCCAAACAATCTCTTATCAATTCTGCGGGGACGATTTGTCCTTTCGAGTAGGGCCTACGAGGGGAAACGGGGCAATTTATGGCCCCACGATTCAAGCGATTTTTCAAACCGAAAAAATGCGGGAATTTTGCTCAAAAAATCCCGAACTTGTATTTGATCTGATTTTCCCCGACAACCGATTTAAGGAAGTCCTTGAGAAAATAGCGGACGGAAGTCTCTACCTCCACGGGTTGGACCCGGAAGAACTTTGGCTCATGATCGCTAACCCGAAACCTCTCGACAAATCCGGAAATGGCGAAGAATCTTCACAAGGCCGCCACATCGACTGGGCAAGGTATCCGGAGGTCGCAAAGCTCTTAAATGTTCAGGTTTACAGGGAATCCTTCAAAAAAAGGGCTCTGGAGGTAAGCTCATTGCATCCGGATTTGGAAGATGAACGCGCAAAGAATACGTTTGAAGTGGTTTTGACCGGTTTGAAGGAGATTGATGAATCTATTTTCTTAAAAAAATGGGCTATACGCTTATATCATCTGTTATCCGATAGCGAGGCGAGAAGGCTTGAGAAGTATCCCCCGATGAGAGCGCTTTATTTTAAGGAAAAAATGGAGGCAAAGGGAGAAGCTCCCCTTTCAATACAACAGCTTCACCAAACCTTATTGGACATTGAAGAAATGATGAAGATTGCCAAGGATATGAATGAACTGGGTTCGGATGATCCTGAATGGAAGTCAAAGGCGGAGGAAATCGAGGCGCTTTACAAGGCTTGTATCAAAGTTTTGCCATCGATTTTAAGGGAAATTGAACTGCAATTGAGACATCCGGAAATTCAAATCGCGCTTAGTAGCTTCGGCCAGCTCGTGAATGAGATCGCTCTAAATCCGATTCATGCAAGCATCGCAAGCGAAGTTGAGGGTGACGTAAGGCAAATTTCAGATCAACAAAAAGCTGGGCGAGAGGTGGCAAGATTGACCGACAGGAAGACTCGGGACTAGAATTTCGTGCTTCTTCTTAACACACTCGGCTTCGCCGAGAGAATGGCGGGATGAACGGGACTCGAACCCGTGACCTCTGCCGTGACAGGGCAGCGCTCTAACCAACTGAGCTACCATCCCAACGATGGGCTTTACGCAGGCCGTAAAAGCCAGTGCACTTTAGCAAAGGCGCTTTCGGTATGCAAGAGTTTTGACCTCGCGCTCAAGTTGATGTACAAGGATCGAGCTTAAAAAGTCATTATGCGAATCGGAATTGATGCACGTATGTACAGTACCGAGTTCACGGGAATCGGGCGCTATGTGTATGAACTGGTCCGCCATCTGCTTGAAATGGATGAAAAGAATGAATATGTGCTTTTTATGAATCAGCCGGAGTACGAGGCTTTTGAGGCTCCCAACAAACGGGTCCACAAGGTGTTGGTAAATGCGCATCATTACTCCCTGAAGGAGCAGACGCTCTACCTTTGGACCTTGTACCGCGCCAAGCTTGACCTCATGCACTTCACGCATTTCAACGCGCCGATTTTTTATCGTCGTTCCAGCATTGTGACCATTCATGACCTTACTTTGTCTTTCTTCCCGGGCAAAAAAATGAACTCCGCGTTTTACCGCTTTGCTTACAATTTGGTTCTGAAGGCGGCGGTTCGCAATTCAAAACGCATCATTGCGGTTTCAGAAAACACCAAGGCCGACCTGGTGAACATCACGCACGTTTCACCCTCCAAAGTGGAGGTAATTTACGAAGGAGTTGGGGAGGAGTTCGGACCCCGAGGTGACACGGAACTTCAAGAGGAGGTCGCCAAAAAATACAGCATCACTAAGGAATTTTTGCTCTATACGGGAGTGTGGCGCGGCCACAAAAATTTGGTGAATTTGATTCGCGCATTTGCGCTGATCCGCGAAGGAACGGAAGGTTTCGACCTGCAACTCGTGATTACGGGTGAGGAAGATCCTTACTATCCCGAGGTGAAACGCACCGTGAAAGAACTCGGCTTGGAGCATTACGTGGTTTACACGGGCATGGTCCCGGAAAAAGAACTCATCGCCCTGTACCAAACGGCGAAAGCCTACGTGTTTCCTTCTTTGTACGAAGGATTTGGTTTGCCGCCGCTGGAAGCCATGCGTTGCGGAACGCCGGTGGTGGCTTCTAAAAGTTCCTGCATTCCTGAGATTTGCGGCGAGCCGAATGCGTTGTTTTTTGACCCTTACGATCCTGAGGATATTGCAAATGTGGTGCGTAGAGTTTTGCTCGATGAAGGTCTGCAAAAAGAGCTGCGCGAGTGCGGACTGCGTCACAGCCTGAAGTTTTCTTGGCAAGACATGGCGGAAAAAACCTTGAAGGTCTACAATGATGTCCGAGGTCCATTAAAAAAACATGGGTGATTTTATTCACTTTTCGGAGCTCATCCCCAAGGCGCTGGCCCACTACAAACTGACTCGGGAGGCGCGAGCGTCTTTGATTTGCGCTCGTTTCCGCGATATTTTACCGGGGATTGTGGGGAAGGATGCGAGAGAATCCGTGCAGGTGAAATTTTTCAAAGGCGGAAATTTGGTGGTGGCGGTGCCTTCAAGCATTTGGGCACAACGGGTTTATGTGCATCGTCACGAATTGCTTCTTCGATTGAATTTGCACCTCGACAAAGAATGGGTGAAAGATTTGCGAGCGGTGGTGGAGACGGCTGCGGAGGAGGGTTAAACCTTTTGTATGGCAAAGAAAAAATTAGAAGCGGCTCCGGAACCCAAGGAAATCATTCACGATGCCTTCCTTCAGTTTTGTGCTGACCGGCAAGTAGAATGCGGGGAGATGGCGGCGAGCCTTACCGAGGGAGTGCATAGTGATATTGAGGAGGTTTTGGGAGACATTGAAACTTTTTTGAACGAGAGAGGAGTGGACTCGAGCGCTTTACTTGTTGAAATCGCTGGAAAAATAGAGGCTTTGCCTCGCAAACAGAAGACCACTACCCATATGTCCGTAGCTCCGATCGTTCTGCTGATACGGGCAGGAGTCCTGAAGGAAGGACTTGAGAAGCCTGAACACGTTGCCTTTGCCATTGCTCGTTTGGCGAAAGACGGTTTCCGCGGTTGCCTCCTGTCCCTTGTGGGTTCCGCTCCAAGCTTTGAGGTCGCAGTGGAGAGGGCTACGGCTCTTGCCTTCACCGCTCTCGCAGGATTTAGTAATGACCCGACGACGTATCTTCAAGAAAAATTGCGTTCCGTGCCTGACGACCAGCCGTTCTTGCGTAAGATCTATGAAAAAATGTTCGAAGAGCTGAGGCGGGAGCTTGAGTGGAGGGAAACCGCGGCGGAGAACTTAGCGGATGTTCTTGACGAAGCCAAAATCCGGGAAATTCGTATTGTCCAATTTAGCGTAGAAGACTGGGAGGGGATTCCCACTCACCGCTCTTGTTTGTATCAAACTCTGGTGAAATTTTGGTTGCCTCAAGCAGGGGTCGCGGACCCGGATGCGTTGTTGACGGAGAGAGGGATTATGAATCCTGACATAAGGTGAACCCTCGCCAGATTTGCACAATGTTGCCCCGCAAACTCATATGAGTGAGGTGTGCAATGTTTTCCACCCTGTAAAGATCCTCTTTACTCGGTCAGGGGCATTTCCTCACCTGTGTCCATTCCAAAGGCGAGAGTTCTTTCGTAGTCCAAACACGCTCTGACGACGACCCTTCTAGCGTCTAGGTCTACACGGACTACTTCTTCGCCCCTAGCGATAACTCGCCCACCTTCATGGATATCGATGCGGCTGCCCGGTTCAAGCTCACTCAGGGCTTGCGGTGTTCCTGCTACATTCATATTTTATGATTATAGTTTAGCAATATAAACATCCCTTGCTCTTCCGTCAAATCCGCCTTCCGAAGCCGAAAAAGCGCTTTGTGCTTGACTTTCCGGGCTTTCAATCTAAAATCCTAAGGCAATATTTTTTAATCCGATTCTCGTGCAGGTCATTCGTCTCAGTCGTATTGGAAAGCAAAATCAAGTCGCTTTCCGCATTGTTCTCGCCGAAAAAACAGACGCCGTGAAAGGTGCTAATCAGGAAATTTTAGGATTTTATAATGTCGCCGAGGGAAAGAAAATTAGTTTCGACAAAGACCGCATTGAATACTGGATCTCCAAGGGAGCTAAGCCTTCCGACAGCGTGGCGTCTCTTTTAAAGCTCAACGGAGTGCCCGGAATGGAAAAATTCATGGAACTTCGTAACAAGAAGCACGTCAGCAAGAGCGCTCCTGCTCCAGAAAAAGCTAAAGCTGCTCCGGCCGAAACTCAAACTGCAGCTGTTGCCGCAGTGGCCGAAGAACCTGTTGTTGAAGCTGCACCTGCTCCAGAGGCTCCTGTTGCTGAGGAAGCTCCCGCCGCTTAGTTTCATCCTTTAACACCTCGATTATGCCTTCCGATTTGAATGATGATATGGCTGCACACGATTTCGTGGTCTTTGTTGTAAAGGCGATTGTGGATCACCCGGAGGAAGTGGAAGTGACGCAGAGCGTGGATGATTTGGGAGTCCTCATCACTTTGAAAGTGAGCAAGGAAGATATGGGAAAGATTATTGGAAAGGCCGGACAAACGGCAAAATCGCTTCGTGTTTTGCTTCGAATGATGGGAGCTAAGCGAGACGCACGTTACAATTTGAAAATCGTTGAACCGGAAGGGGAAAGGATGTAGTATCGACGCACTATGATTCTCAACTCACTTGTCATCGCTACTGTTACCGAAGGATCGGTTTTAGACGTGGCTTCGCAGTATGACGCTCTCGAGGTTATTAACCGAGGAATTGCCTACGCCATTATTGTGGCCGGTTTCCTGAGCGTGGTCTTCATTTTTTACGGAGGAATTTCCTTTATTTTGTCCGGAGGGGCGGAAGATAAAATCAAGCAAGCGGTTTCGACTATTCGTTACGCGATTATCGGACTGGTGGTGACGCTGTTTTCCGTGGTGATTGTGGCGTTTGTGGGACGTGCGATGGGACTGAATGTGATTGAGTACATCAACCTCGGCGAGATTTTTGACCTTATTTCAAATATCACTTCCGGAGCAGGAGGTGGAACGGGTGGGTCTGAATCGCTACAGTAGGATTTACGGCTAAACTTTCATGAGGGCTTTGCCTTGGCTGCGGAGGTTTTCCCAGTCGTAGCTGAAGGCGAAGTTTTCGAGAGCGCGGATGAGGGCGGCGTGGATGTTCCACGTGCTGAGTTTTTGAAAGAGAAAGGAGTTTCCGCTTTCTTCCACGGCGTTGTAATTTTCGGCATCTTTGTGGAGGCCGGTGAGCATTACGGGGACAATTCCGCGTTCCACAATCATTGAAAATTGCTTGGGAAGTTTATTGGAAAGCACCACCCAAATGTGACCTTCTTCGAGGGCTTCTTCCAAAGAGAAGAGGTGGGGGACGGTTTTGAGGCCGTTGCCGAGAACACGAAATCGGGCAGAAACTTCTTCAAGGCCGGGGAGCAAACTCTCCAAAAGAGCGGGGTCGGCATCGCGGACGTCGAGGATGACGTGCGGAATCCGAATTTTCAGCTTTAAGGGAGATTTTGTTTTTGCCATACGTTTAGGTATTAAGTCATTATATCAGATAACGGGTAGATTTAAAAGCCCTTATTAGTTATGCTTCCCGAGTGAAGAAATTCGTAATTATAGACGGGAATGCCCTGATCCATCGCTGTTACCATGCGGTGCCCAAGACTTTGAGGTCGCCCACGGGAGAGCTGACCAATGCCGTATTCGGATTTACGGGGATTTTGCTGGGGATTTTGGAGTACGAGCATCCGGATTATTTGGCCGTGGCCTGGGACATGAAAGCTCCGACTTTTCGTGACGCGCTTTATGCGGACTATAAAGGGACGCGGGCCAAGACCGATGATGAGCTGATTGCTCAGTTTCCTCTGGCTCGTGAGGTTTTAGGGGCGCTTTCGGTGCCTTGTTTTGAGAAAGAGGGCTTGGAAGCGGATGATTACCTGGGAATTGTGGCGACGGAGCTGCGTGCGAAGCATCCGGACGTGCAGGTTTTGATTGTGACAGCGGACAAAGACGCGCTGCAACTGGTGGGGGAAGGGGTGACGGTTGTGGCGCCTGTGAGCGGCTACACTAAGGTGATTCGCTACGACAGGGACGCCGTGAAGGCGAAAATGGGCGTGTGGCCGGAGCAGGTTCCGGATTTCAAGGGTCTTTCCGGTGACACCAGCGATAATATTCCCGGTGTGCCCGGAATCGGCGAGAAAACGGCCGTGAAATTACTGGAAGCCTGGGGAAGCGTGGAGGGAATTTA
>CAYHGP010000001.1:39889-109763 GCA_964356195.1 uncultured Candidatus Peribacteria bacterium
ACCCCGGCCATAATCATGAAGATTCCGCCCATCTCTATGGAGGTGACGTGTTCTTTGTAGTAGAGGACTCCCACGCTGACCACTGCGAGTACGGAAAATGCGGACCACAGAACATTCACAATTCCCATGTCTCCATACTTGAAAGACTTCACGAGCAATACCGCGACGAGGGCGTAAAAGAAAACCCCCAAAGCGAAGTAGAGCCAGTTGGAGTCGATGGAAAACTTTTTTAGAAAACTAAAAGCCGTGGTTTCTGCGATTAAGATGAGAAGAACGTAGAAATAAAGCATTTAGATTTTGGTGAATTCGCCTTTGCCGTAGTTGATGTGTGGGTTGTGAGAAACTTGCTGCAAGCTGCCGTCTTTGGCTTTTTCGAAAACGAATTCCTGAATCATCATGTTGTCCGTGAGGAACTTGGGGAACATCGTATCGAGCAGGTCTTCGGTGTAATGGATGCCGGGCTTTAAGTCATCGGTGAGGAGGGTGAACAGGGCGGCGTAAACGCCCACGCAAACCTGAAAATCGGTGCCGGAGCATTCCTTCAAATCTTCATTGGCGGCGGAGTTGAAGTAGTAGATGGCTTTGTCTTTGTAGTCGAGGCGCAGGGCGATGTTGTCGGAACCGGTGAGTGGGTCTGTTGTGTTGTTGCCGAGGACTAAATCTTTGTCTTCGATCGTGCCTTTTGCTTCGTAGGTTTTGCGGATGAAATCCATGGTTTCCTGATTCACCGTGTAAATGAAGCGGCTCGGAATGTCGAGCTTGTTGCTGAGGGTGATGCATTCTTCGTGCGTCACCACGCAGCCCTTGGGGTACTTGGCTAGCTTCCAGATGGGCGAAAAGAGCGGCTCCAAATCTTCGGTGTGGAAGAGGCCGTTGGGGTACATACTTTTGATTTTGTGGTCGCCGAGGATGATTTCCGCGGGATCGGTGACGAGTTCCACCACGAATTCCGGCACGCACCATGTGACCATCTGTTTTTTGTGATGCTTCATGAAGCGGGAGGTGTCATATTCGAATTCGGTGATTTCTTTGGGGATGCCGAACTTTTTCATGCCGATGGCGGCCCAGGCGTTTACCGTGCCGGGGTTCATTCCCGTGAAGAAAATGTGCGGCATTTTAGGCTTGGGGGCTTTTTTGCGTTCGTCGATCCACTCGTTGAGCGCTTCTCCGAGAGGGAAAAAGCTGGCGGTGGAGAAGCCCAAACAAATGTAGGAGGCTTTTCCGTAGTCAAAGATGAGGTCTGAAACGAACTTGGTGTCGATGTCGCTGAGGTCGAGGATGAGGTCGATTTTGCGGCCCTCCAGGAGTTTGGTGAAGGCCTTGGCGGTTTCGGGCGTGACATGGAGTTTTACGTACTCGGCTTCCAGGTCGTCCAGGGAAATGAAGGCGGTTTCCTTGAAATCGTGCTGGTCGAGGAGGGTGAGCGAGGCGAAAAGGTGGCGGTGATTTTTCAGATAAGTGAGCACCGCATGGCTGACGTTTCCGTTGGCTCCGAGGATAAGTAGATTTTTGTGTTTTGGCTTCATGGCACAGAATTAATCTGATAATTATAACAGATTTGGAGCCTGGTGTAAACGAAGTGGCGGTGGAAGATGGGTAGAAAGTCTGCACGGGCAGACTTTTAGACTGCCGACAACAGATTGCTCGGACAAGTTTTTTGTTCACTCTTTTCTCCTGCACAAACGGCTTGTTCACGCCTCTTTCATGTTTGACGCTTGAATAGGCATATTTTTTGGCTTTTGCAAGCCAATATTTCACTGATAGGTGAGGCCTGGAATTTGGCTTATTTGAGCCGTAAAAAATGAGTAAAAATTGGGTTCGATGGCGCTTTTTTGGCTTCTAAAAGCCCTAATATGGAGTACAATCCCTTGCGAAGCTAAAAATCTTGATATAAAGTCGCACTATGCCTAAACACAGACTGATCGCCGGACTTGATATTGGAAACTCCAAAATTCGCGTTGCCGTTGCAGTGATGGATGAGGACAGCACGACACCGAACATCATCGGCGTAGGTGTTTCTCCTTCCGGAGGACTTCGCAAAGGAAACATTATTGACGTGGAAGAGACCGTAGCGAACATTTCTTCCGCCTTGGAAGATGCCGAACGTATGGCCGGGGAACCGGTGCACCATGTGTTTTTGGGAATTTCCGGAGATCATATCTCTTCCATGGACAGCAAGGGTGTTATTGCCATTTCCCACAGTGGAAATGAAATTATTGAAGATG
This sequence comes from uncultured Candidatus Peribacteria bacterium, assembly GCA_964356195.1. Taxonomy (GTDB): domain Bacteria; phylum Patescibacteriota; class Gracilibacteria; order UBA1369; family 2-02-FULL-48-14; genus 2-02-FULL-48-14. The sequence continues at coordinate 42,115 of CAYHGP010000001.1, forward strand.
ACGTGGACCGTGTTCTTGAGGCGGCTCAGGCCGTTGCCATTCCCAACAATCGACGTATTCTGCGCATTATTCCGAAGTCGTTCACCGTGGACGAGCAAACCGGCATTAAATACCCTGTAGGAATGACCGGAATTCGTTTGGAAGTACTCGCTCACTTAGTAACGGGACTCGTGCCTGCCGTGAAGAACATTGAAAAATGCGTGCATCAAGCCGGAATCGACATCAACGATATTATTCCTTGCGGACTTGCCGCGGCGGAAGCCGTTCTCACGAAACGCCAGAAGGAACTCGGGACTGTGGTGATTGACGTCGGATGCGGTGGAACCAACGTGGCGATATTTGAAGATGGAACTGTTCTGCACACCGCTTCTCTTCCTGTGGGTGGAGACAACGTCACCAACGATATTGCCATTGGTCTGCGCACCTCCATCGACACTGCGGAAAAGATCAAAATTGAGTATGGATCTTGCATCCCCGATGATATTCACGATCGAGAAACTATTGATCTTTCTTTGCTTTCAAAGATCGACACTCAAACCGTTTCCAAAAAACAACTCGCGGAAATTATTCAGGCTCGTTACCACGAAATCTTTATGATGGTGAAGGACGAGCTTGCTCGAGTACAACGCGATGGAATGCTGCCTGCCGGAGCTGTTTTGGCCGGTGCGGCGGTGAAAATGCCGGGCGTCTTGGACCTTGCCCGTGAAGTTTTGAATCTTCCTGTACAGATCGGATTCCCCACGAACTACGAAGGCGTGGTGGATAAAATTGAAGACCCCGCGTACGCCAGCGTGATCGGTCTTACAATTTGGGGCTCTCGCTTTCAAGGTGAAGGCTATGGCTTCAAGATGGATTTTAAGAACTTTTCTTTCGAGAAAGTAGGCCAAGGCCTCAAAGATTGGTTCCGCGGTCTTCTCCCATGAAACAATTAACCCTTTTCCCTATGGCAGCGCAGTCCCACCAGCAAGATGACAGTCTTAAAAATTTATTCTCCGGCACCAACAAGCGCCGGAACTTCGAAGTGACGCCCGATGTCACTCCCGTGGCTCGCATCAAAGTGATTGGTGTGGGAGGGGGAGGAGGCAACGCGCTGAACCGAATGATCAAGTCGAACATCAAAGGAATCGACTTTATTGCCGTGAACACGGACGCCCAAGCCCTGTACCACAGTGAAGCGGTGACCAAAATCAACATCGGAAAGGCAACGACTCGCGGACTTGGAGCGGGCAGTCATCCGGACATTGGACGACAAGCGGCCGAAGAATCTTCCGAAGAAATCAAGCAAGCGATTGATGGAGCTGAAATGCTGTTCATTTGTTGCGGACTTGGAGGAGGAACGGGAACGGGAGCGGCGCCGGTGATTGCTGAAATCGCTCGCGACCTTGGAATTTTGTCCGTTGCCGTGGTTACGAAGCCTTTCTCTTTCGAAGGACACCGACGACGCACGCAAGCTGAAGAGGGTCTCGAGAATCTCAAGAACAAAGTGGATACGCTCATCACGATTCCGAACGATAAGATTTTGTCTCTCATCGACAAAAAGACTCCTCTCACCGAGGCGTTCATGGTTGTGGATGATGTATTGCGACAGGGAGTTCAAGGTATTTCCGATTTGATCACCGTACACGGAATGATCAACGTGGACTTTGCCGACGTGAAAGCGATTATGGAAAATGCCGGTTCCGCGCTCATGGGAATTGGTTACGGAACAGGAGAAAATCGCGCTACGGAAGCGGCTCGTGCTGCGGTGGAAAGCCCGCTTTTGGAGCTCGATATTCAAGGTGCGAAGGGAATTCTCTTCAACATCACCGGAGGAAGCGACCTCTCTATGTTTGAAGTGGACGAAGCCGCTCGTATTATTACCGAGGCTGCCGACCCTGAAGCGAACATTATTTTTGGAGCGGTTATCAACGATTCTTACACCGGTGAAATTAAGATCACTGTGGTGGCTACCGGCTTTGACGACGTAAAGCGTGGTGTTCAAATCGCTCGACCTCTCGGAGAATTCCGACCGATGAGCAGCATGAATGCCGCCCCTCGTCCTACGATGGAAGCTCGTCCAAATACTCCTTCCATGCCTATGGCGGAAGATGGAGCTAGCGAATACGATATCCCGGCGTTCATAAGACAGAAGATGCAGAAGTAGAGCCGTTGGCTCCTCCCAAAGGGTCTTTAAAATTCCGATGAACACAATAAATAGCCCCCACCGCGGGGCTATTTATTTTTTTGTATTTAATTCTGTTCGTAGCTCTGCTGTGAGGCGTTTGCATTCGTCGTAAGCTCGTTGCCCAATGGCTTTTACGTCGGTGGTGGTGAGGTCTTCGGCTGCAAATTGTTTCAAGTCAACCAAATTAAATCCGCCTTGTGTTTTCACTTGCTCTGCAATGACTCCCTGGTTTTCAGATGAAAGACGATCTACCACGTAAGGTTGCATGAGCCGAACAAACAAGGCGTCTGGAGCGTCTGGAGGGATTGCATCGTCCACTCGATCGAGCAAAGTCCATTTTCCAGTGCCTTCGGAGCCGGCCAGCTCGGCGCTATAGCCACAGAGTTCTTGAACTTGGCGTGGCGTGAAACAGTTTTCGATGTGCAAAGTACCCATTCCGTAAATTTCTGCGTCCACGCGGCGTTGCATGCAGCCCTGGTGAAAGTTCACTTCTTTGTCACGGTCAACCAACAGGAGATGTGTAGCCTCGTGATGAAGGGTGTCCCGAGTCAGACTTGCCTCGAACTCCTCAGGGTTTTGTGTGCCCGGGTATCCCTTAAAGTCCTCGGCCAACCGTTTCGCCATTTGCGTTTGATCGTTAACATAAAACTGCACCACTTGGCCGTTGGTGTCTCCTTCTGCAGTGGTTTGGGCAGGGAGCTCGCCGGTCATGTTTTCAACGATGTAAAGAACGGGGTATTTTGCCGCGCCGAGCTTATCGTGTATAGCAATTTGATCGGTTTGATCGAAGCGGTACTCGTTGATGATCCATACTTTGTCCTGCTGCCTAAGCTGAAGGTGAGCGCCGTCCGCGTGGAGGAATTCGTTCAAAAATCGTACTAGATCCAGAAGTTCCACCTTAGCTCCCTGTGGGAAACGTGACAGGTAATAAGGATCGATTTTTTTGCCGCTGCGCTCGCTTAAGAATCGACAGACGTCGGTTACGAGCTCGTTGATGTGTTTTTGATCACGACGCTCTTCTTCCGAAAGCTTCGCATACTTCTGTTTGTAGGTTGTGGCAAAATGCCCTGAACTGCCTTTAGCGAGTTCTTCGAATTCCTCTTGGCTCATATCGAGGCCCGCCGGTTTCTCATAAACAACGCTTTCCCCAAGAAGCTGGGATTCAGGGTAGCCGGCGTCGATAACTGCAGCTGGGGCGGATGGAGCAGAAAGTTCTGCCTTTGCAGGCTCGGGCTTTTCAGCGTCCCCATCGAGGGCCAGGAGGCCGAGTAAAGCGAAGTTTCTAAGTTTCATGGTAAATTAAGATATGGGGTATTTATTTTAACCTATTTTGCCGTTTAGTCAAATGGAATGTCCTCCCTTGAGATCACGGGAGTTTTTTCGCGAAACCAATGGTATGCTGTACTTATGCATATTCAGGTTCTTCATTCCGACCAAGCGTCTCTTCTCGAGGAGTTTGTTTCCGGCCACCCGCGGGGTTCAATCGAGCAAACCTGGGCGTGGGGCGGGCTGCAGACGCAGATTCCCGGCAGACCGGAATTCCGCGTATTTGGGCTGTTTGAAGGAGAAAAAATAGTGGGTTCGATGCTGCTTGTACGGCAAGCGATGGGTTTTGGAAAGGCGTGGCTGTGGTGTCCGCGGGGGCCGCTTTTGCCATTAGGTCAGGAGAAAGAGGCCTGGGATTTGCTCCGAGAAGCGTGTGCCAACTGGGCGGGGCTGCACGGAGCGGTGTTTTTAAGGGTGGAAAGTGGTTGTTTGAAAGCGGATGAAGTCGTTGTACGCGGAAAAGATGCCAAGGAATGCTACCTTCCCGAAGACACTTTGATGCTCGATTTAACGCTTTCGGAAGAGAAATTGCTGGCGGGTATGAACCAGAGTTGTCGGCGAAATCTCAAAAAGGCGGCGGGCGTGAAGGTGGGCAAGGGCACGGAGGAGGATTTCTTGGCGTTTTACCGACTCCTGAAAGAAACGGCCGTGCGAGACGGCTTCCATGTGCATCAAGATGGTTTTTATAAGGCTTTTTTGCGAGATTTGGGGGACAAGGCTGTTTTTTACGTGGCGAAGCTGGAGGAAGAGGTGGTTGGCGGCGCACTGATGGTGCATTTTGGAGATACGGCGACTTACTACTTTGGCGCTTCGGCAAACGCGGCTCGCGAGGCCAAGGTGGGTCATGCCATTCAGTGGCACGCCATTGCAGCGGCGAAGGCGGCGAGGTTTAAAAAGTATGACTTCCTTGGAATTGCTCCGGAAGGGAACTCACGGCACTCGTTGGCGGGCGTGACCCAGTTCAAGCTTGGGTTTGGTGGGAATCGAGTGAGCTACCAAAAAACGCAGGCCTTTGTGTATCGACGGCTGTGGTGGTGGGCGTACAGACTCGCAAAGGCCCTGCGGATTTAAATCTCCACGTCTTTGCTTTTTTTGCTGCGTTTTTTTTCTTCGATTTCAAAAGCGCGATCTATAAAAAGGACGCCGTTGAGATGGTCCACTTCGTGTTGGATGATGCGGGCGTTGAAGTGAAAGAGTTCGAGCGTGTGATCTTGATTTTTCAGGTTTTTGTAGCGCACCAAGACTCGAGAGGCGCGACGAACTTTGCCCCAAACACCGGGAAGACTGAGGCAGCCTTCTTCCCCTTCTTCTTGTTCTTCAGAAAGTTCGAGGATTTCAGGGTTGATCATGGGAAAAACGATTTCGTTTTTTTCGCCGGGGTTGAGCTTCACAATCACCATGCGGATGTTACGGCCAACCTGAGGTGCGGCAATTCCAACGCCACTGAGTTCATCCATGGCCTTCACCATGTCTACGGCAAAACTACGCAGTTCCGCGGTAATGGTTTTTACCGGCTTGGAAACCGTGCGTAGAATGGTGTTTTCGGTGCCTTTTTCGACTTTGATGCTCATGCTTAAGATTGCTTTAGTTTTAGCCCAGCTTCTATAAATTCGTCAATTTCGCCGTTGAGGACTTTGTCGACCTGGCTGGTTTCGTAGTCGGTACGGTGGTCTTTTACCATCTGGTAGGGCTGGAGGACGTAGGAGCGAATTTGGTTACCCCAAGAGGTTTGGACGTGTTCGCCGCGGATCTCCTGAATGGTATCCAGATGATGTTGCTCCTGCAGGGCGAGCAGTTTAGCCTTGAGCATATTGAGGGCATTTTCACGGTTTTGAATTTGGCTGCGCTCGGTCTGACAGTTCACAACAAGACCGGTGGGGATGTGTTTGAGGCGCACCGCGGAAGAGACTTTATTCACATTTTGACCTCCCGCTCCACTGGAGCGAATGAATTCCCATTCGAGCTCGTCTTCTTTGATTTCGAGTTCAGTATTGTTATCGATTTCAGGAGCCACTTCCACGAGAGCGAAAGAGGTTTCACGGGTGTGTTTAGCATTGAAAGGGGAGAGGCGCACCAGGCGGTGAACGCCGTTTTCGTGCTTGAGGTAGCCGTAAGCGAAGGCGCCCTCTACTTTAAAAGAAGCGCTTTTGATGCCGGCCTCTTCGGCGGTGCTGAGGTCCAGTTGCGTGGTTTTCCAACCGCGAGTGTCGCAATAGCGGAGGTACATTCGCATGAGCATTTCGGCAAAATCTTGGGCATCCACGCCGCCGGTTCCCGCATGGAAAGAAAGGATGGCGGGGTTCGCGTCATAAGGACCGCTGAGGTAGAGCTCAATGTTCAGACGGTTGTGCGTTTTTTCGGCCTCGGCGAGGTCTTTTTCGAGCTGGCTCACGGTTTCTTTGTCGTCGGCAGCCACCATTTCGGTGAGGTCGAGCAGGTTCTTCACGTCGTGTTCGAGCCTTTCCCATTCCTCAAGCGTGCTGCGAATAAAACCCGCTTCTTTGGAAACTTTTTGTGCGTGTTCTTGATCGCTCCAAAAATCAGGCGCGCCCATTTCCACCTCAAGAGCAGCGAGTTTTGATTTCTTGTGGGGGAGGTCCAGATGATCGAGGGACTTTTTCACTTCGTCCTCAAGAAGATGGAGGCGGTCTTTGATTTCTTGCATAAAAGGCTTTAGTCGGGCCGTGCCCACTCTAAAGCCTTTTGAGCTATTTTCAAAGAGGACTACTGTTCTACCACCCCTAATGCCGGTGCGAGGTCTTTTTGTACTCTCGCTATCCAGCCCTGCAGACCTTCTTTCGTTACTTCACCGTTTGCTACGCGTCGGTAGAGACGGGCTTGAAGATCGCGGTGCTCTGTCGCTTCAGGTTTGTCGATGAAGATGAACGGTTCATATTCATAGTCTCCGCTGTTCCCTCTGGCGCGGGCTTTAGTAATGGCCTCTTTCCAAGGAGCGTCTGGTCCGTAATGAACAAAGAATTGTTGGCAGCTTGCGCGTTCATTTTCACCAAGATCTACATAGTTGCTCTTACTATAAACATCAGTGCAGTCCGTTGCTTGAAGCGTGTGCAGGTACGCTGTTTCTTTGCTCACATCCAGAGTTGCTGCATAGGCTGTGGCGGCGTCGAGCTCTTCTTTCAACTCTGCTCTCGTTTCCGGGCTCGCTTGCCCTACCTTATAACTCACGTAAGGAAGTGCCCAGTTATAGAGTTGTTCCTGTTGCCTGGGATCATTGAGAAAGCTTGTGCCTGGCTTGAGTCCGTAGGCACTGTCTGTTTTTAGCATGGAGGCTGACCAGCCCGTAGCATTTTGACTAAGCTCTTTCAATACTTCTTCCCAAGGGGTTGGGTCGCTCGCAAACATAGCCTTGCCATCCATTGAAATTTTTTCGTAAGGCAGGTCTAGGCCTTCCGGGAGAGGAGATGTGTCTATTCGTTGATCACAGTTGTTGTCGTGGCCGTCAAAAACCTCTGCCGCGCCTGGGTTGGTCGCTGCATCGCTATCGTCACAGTCTCCTGCTTGCGGGGCTAAGGTTCTAAGGTAGGTCTTCTCCTTAAGCTTTTCTTGAGTGGCACAAACCGCTTCAACTACGGATTGGTCCGAGGAATTTACGGCCGGGAATTCACCCGGAGCACAGGTGACTTTCGGATATACCTTTGGGTCTGCGTGGAGCGAGACGGCTCCGTAGCCATCCCTGTCATGATCTGGCCAGTATTGGGCCGGTTCGCCCTTTGTCCCACAACCGGGAAGAGCCGCCACCGTAAGGACTGTTGCTAAGGTTTGAAGCCTGTTCATGAGAATGGGGTGAGAGAATTACAATATTTTAGCGCGTTTTGGCTTTATGTCAAGGGCCGTGTTTTTTGGGGGCGATTTTATGAACGTGCTTGGGTATACTGGGCGCAATGTCTACCGCAAAGAAAATTCTCGGGAATACCCTGGTGCAAGTGGCCGGACGCGCGGTTATGGCCGTTGCGAGCATTGCGATTTTAAAGTCGGTTTCAGGATTTTTGAGTGTGGAGGGCTATGGGCAGTACACGGCGGTTTATGAGTTTTTGGCGTTTTTTGGGATTGCGGCGGACTTCGGGCTATTCACCATTGGCGTGCGGGAAATGAGCAAGGGTGTGCGCGAACGTAACTTTGTTGCGGGGAATATTTTGGGGATGCGAATGTTGACGGCCGTGGTGGCCATGAGCGTGGCCGTGGTGGCCGCTTTTTTGATTCCAAATTACCAAGGAACTTATATTCCGATTGGAATCGCCATCGCCTCGCTGTCCGTGTTTTTGACGATTTTGCAGGGCACCATTTCCAGCGTTTTGCAGGTGGAACTCAAGATGCAGCACACCACGGTGGCCCTGGTGACGGGGAAGCTGATTTCGCTGACGTGGATGCTGGCGACTATTTTTTATTTTTACGCTGGCGAGCCTTCACAGGAATCGTTTAATCAGCTGATGATTGCGGGGCTGATTGGGAATTTGTTTTCCTTCGTTTACACGTACCGCGCTGCCGCGAAGTACGCCGCGCTGAAGCCTTTGTATGACAAGGTGTATTGGAAAGAAATCTTTTTTGGGGCGTTTCCGTATGGAATCGCCTTGGTGCTGAATATGATTTATTTCCGCATCGACAGCATCATGATTCTATTTATTAAGGGGCCTCATGAGCTTGGGTTTTACGGGCCTTCCATGCGGATTTTGGAAATCCTGAATGTGATCCCGGTTTATTTCATGAACAGCGTGCTGCCCGTTTTGTCGCGAAATTTGACTGAGAATCCCAAGAAGGTGGAGCGCATCATTCAGCTGGCCATGAACTTTTTGTACATGGCGGCCCTGCCCATGACAATTGGGCTTTACTTGCTGGCGTATCCCATTATTTTCCTCATCACGCAGCCGGAGTTTTTGAGTCAGATCGATAAAGGAATTTATGGGTCGGACGTGGCGCTACAAATTCTGGTCCTCGGGATGGCTATTTCATTCAACAGCAGTTTGTACAACTACTCGCTGGTGGCGCTGGGCAAGCAGGCCAAACTTTTGTGGATCAATGGAGGGGCGGCGGTGCTGAATATTGCAGTGAACCTTTACGCGATTCCGCATTGGGGATTTCGCGGGGCGGCCTGGACCACAGTGGCCACGGAGGTTTTCATTTTGGTGGCGGCCGGTTGGACGGCGCGGCGTTATTTGAAATACACGGTTGATTGGGTGAGTATGTTCAAGACGAGCATTGCGGGGCTGGGGATGGGGCTGGCCGTGTACTTCCTCAGAGAGCCCACTTATTATTTGTGGGGGCTGCAGAATTTGAATGTGGTCTTGCTCGCGGGCGGAGGGGCTTTGCTCTACGGATTCTTGCTCTACGTCCTCGGCGCGATCCCTGCGGAGTTTAGGAAAAAGTTGGTTTAGTTCTGGACTTGGCCCCCTGATTTTGTTAGAGTTCGGGCGAAGAAAAATTTGGGGGAAGAAGACTTGTTTAATTGTATCCTGAATTCAAAAATGAAGCAGATTGATAAATTGTCAGAATGGCTAAGAGATGCGGTGCAGGGCGGAAGCAAGGCCCCGCTCGCTTCTTTGAAGGACATCCAACAGCCCCAGCCGGGGAAGGGTTTTCGCGGACCGAGCATTCATCCCAAAGTAATGCGCGCCATCCCCATTGGGGGGCTTGAAGAAGTGGGGAAGAACTGCATGATTGTTGAGTATGAAAATGACATTGTGGTCATCGATATGGGATTTCAGTTCCCCGACGATGAGCTTTTTGGCGTAGATTACGTGATCCCGGATATTCAGTATTTGGTGGAGCGTAAAGACCGCATTCGCGGAATCTTGATTACGCACGGGCATTTGGATCATATTGGGGCGCTTGCTTACGTGTTGCCGGATTTGGGTTTTCCCACAATCTATGGTTCCTCTCTTTCTTTGGGCCTGGTGCAAAAACAACTTGAGGAACACAAGATGATGAAGCAGGCGAAGTTCAAAGTGGTGGACAACAAGCAGACTTATAATATGGGGCAGTTGCAGGTGGACTTTTTCCGCGTTAACCATTCTATTCCGGACGCCATGGGAATCTTTGTGAAGAGTCCGGCTGGAAGTTTGATTCATACCGGAGACTTTAAGTTCGACTTCACTCCGTCCGATGGGGTGGATGCGGACATCAAGAAGATTAGCGAGCTTGGAAAACGTGGTGTGAACATTTTGTTTTCGGACAGCACCAACGCGCTTAAACCGGGGCACACGATTTCGGAACGCGTGGTGGCTGAAAACTTGGAGGCGGCGATTTCCGACGCGAAGGGCCGTATTGTGATTGCGTGTTTTTCTTCGATGATCGGACGAATGCAGCAGATTTTAGACTTTGCCAAAAGGCACCGTCGTAAGGTTTTCCTTTCCGGAGGAAGCTTGGTGAGTAATTTTGAAATTGCCCGAAAACTTGGATTCTTGAAGTTCGAAAAGGGTTTTGTTAATGAAATACGCACCGTGAACCAAACTCCGGACCGCGAGGTTCTTATCCTCAGTACTGGGTCTCAAGGAGAACCTATGGCGGCCTTGTCCCGCATGGCGACCGGCGCCCATGCCAGCGTTAAAATTCACGCGGGGGACACTGTGGTGGCTTCGTCGTCGCCCATCCCCGGAAACGAGAAGGCTGTGGCATTTTTGGTGGACGCCTTGGCTCGCCGCGGGGCTTATGTGGTGCACAATCAAATGATGGACGTTCACGCCTCCGGACATGGGCAACAGGAAGATTTGAAGCTGATGATGAGCTTGGTGAGGCCGGATCATTTGGTCCCCATTCACGGTAACTTTTATATGCGGCAGGCCCACGCGAAGTTGGCCCCCGAGGTCGGAATCCCTATGGAAAACACCCATATGATGGATAATGGAAATGTGGTTGAAATTCGTGATCACAAGGTCACTCAAAAACAGGAAGACATCAAAGTGCGTTATATGGTGGTGGATGGAACCGGGCGTGGGGACTTGGGCTCCCAAGTTTTGAAAGAACGTGAGGCCATGGCGCAGAACGGGCTTATTTCTTTGGTGGTTAAAATGAATAAAGGTCGACTTGCCGGCAATCCTATTATTACGACTCGAGGCTTTGTGGTTTCCAAAGAGGAGCAGAAGGCCCTGAAGGAAATTGATGGCAAAATCCGCGATAGCATCTCTAAAATTCAACGAAAGAACAAGCAGCCTACGCTTGAGGATTACACGAATGGAATTCGTAGCGACGTGGCGGGCTTGGCCCTTCAACGGTTCAATAAAAGGCCCTTGGTTCTTCCCACGATTTTGTTCATTTAATGTGCACAACTTGGGCGACGGTGGACTTTAGTTATGCACGGGGTTTGGTGCATAAGTTTTGCCTACCCCGCAGAGTTTTGCTTTCCGATTGTTGTTTTTGGGGAGGGTTAAAGCACAGCTTTGAACAGCTTTTAATCTGGTTTAACCCTTTGTACACGAGTTTTGCACATAAACCGCTGTTAATAGATTAAAGTTATGCACATTTTCGATTTTTAAGCCTGAAGGTGTTTGTCGGAAACCCGGTAAAATGACGTGGAATCGATATGTTCGGCAATAAAACGTGGTGGTATGACAACCCCTTACTACAAATAACTACTGTATTTATATATATCTCTTAGTTTAATTTACTTTTAGAAATCATGGACATGGGGAAAGAAATTTGATTTGATGAAGGCGCACCCGAAGCCGAAGCGAAGCGTAGGCTAAGCGATAAAATGGCGGAAGCCATATCAATTAATAAAAAAATATGAAATTAACTTGCAAACAAGCGGACTTAACTTCAGCGCTCAATCTTGTGAATAGAGCGGTAAGTCCTAATAACACATTACCTGTTTTAAATAATATTTTATTGAGAGCAGAAGGGAAGAAGATTTTTTTTGGAGCAACGAATCTTGAAATTGCAATTAGCGCTTCCTTTGACGCCGAGATTGAAAACGAGGGGACTTTAACAGTTCCAGCGAAAGTTTTCAGTTCTTATGTAAGTCTTTTGGAGGACAAAGAAGTGGAACTTTCGGTTTTAAACGGAAGTACTTTGCTTATAAAATCACCCGGTTCTGAAACCAAAATGAAGGGAATTTCGAGCGAAGAATTTCCCCTTCTTCCTAAACTTGAGAACCCAGGCATATTTAAGTTTCCTGTTAAACCTGTTTTAGAGGCTTTGGATCAAGTTGTGTTTGCGGCCTCAACGAATGTTTCCAGGCCAGTTCTTACAGGTTTGTTTTGGCAGGTTAAAGGGAAGACGGTAAAGTTGGCGGCCACGGACAGTTATCGACTAGGGGAGAAACAGTTTGAACTCGCTGAAAGTTTGGATAACGATACTTCGTTTATCGTTCCATCTAAAACAGCCCAAGAGCTTCAGAAAATCCTGGAAAATACGACTGAGAAAGAATTTGAAGTGCGCGTGGCTAAAAATCAGGTCTTATTTAAAGTGGACGGAGTGGAGTTGATCTCTCGGCTCATTGAAGGAAACTTCCCTGATTACGACAAAATTCTTCCCAAAGAAATTAAAACCCAGGCAACTTTATCGACAGAAGCCTTTTTATTGGGCTTGAAAAAAGTATCAGTGATTGTTCGTGAGAATAGCAATAATGTTAAAATCCGCCTGGAAAAAAGCGAAGCCACCGGAGGTGGAAAAATGTTGATTTTCAGCGATGAAACTCAGGTTGGACAAGGTGCAACCGAGGTTCCTCTCGAGAATATGACCGGGGAACCTCTTGAGACCGCCTTGAACGTGCAGTATCTCTTGGACGTGCTCAGCCATCTGAAAGATTCTAAGGCGAATTTCAGCTTGAATGACGGACTTTCACCTGTTATGGTAACGCCTGTCCAATCGAGCGGCTACCTGCACATCATCATGCCGCTCAAAATTTAGATCTCATTTTTCGAATTCGACTGTGAAAGAATGTAAACATTTGATCACCCTTTTCCCGCACGGGCAAAATATCCAGGTGATCGAGCAATTTAGTCAGCAAGGTTACTCCTCCATTTCCGGAGGGGGAAATTACTCGTCCAAGGCATTTTTGGTCGCGGATTTGATGCGTGAGGTGGCGGACTTGAAGCAGATTTTATGGATTTGCAGCGACCATCAGCATAAGGAAAATGTGGCGCGATCCTTGTCCCTGTGGGGAGACGTGCCCGTTCATAATTTTGAGTACGAAGAAAACGCGATGAGGGACCGTGGAATTGAAAGAAAAAACAAAGTTCGACTGATGGAGTTTTTCTCCAAGGTTCTTGAGAAAGAGTCCTCCCAGTTTTTCACCATCACGTATAAAGATTTGTTCCGCCCGTACCCAAGCCCCAAAGAAATCCAAAAAGGAGTTCTTCGAATGAAGGGGAAGGATGCGATTAGTCCGGTGTCTTTTTTTGAAAACCTAATTCGCATGGGTTACGAGGTTTCGATGGATGCTTATGTCGAGAAGGGGCAGTATTACCGTCAGGGAGACCTGCTCACCATTTGGCCCGTGAACAGTATGTTTCCAGTGCGCGTGGAAACGTCTTTCGATGAAATTGAGAAAATCTCCGTTTTTGACCAAGTGGAAAAAGTGGACGTGAGCGAGGTAGCCGCTTTAGTGATTTACCCCATCGCGGTTCCTGAAGACGGAGCTCCTCTCCTGAGTTTCTTTGGACGTGGCGATTTGGTTTTGGACGATGAGGTGGAATTCCCGGATGGCGAGCTGGAGCAGTTCGAGCAAGCCATGCAACAAAGAAATCCGGAAAGTCGTTACGTGGAGTTCCGGTCTTTTATGGAAGAGACCCCCTATCATCATCATCTGCATTATCTTTCCGTTCTTAAGTACTACAATCCGCTGGATTTTGTTTCTGATCTGCGTGAGAAAATGAACAACGACTGGACCGTGTTTTTGTTTACTAAGCATGCGGACGAGTACCTTGGAATTTTGGACGACAAAAATATTCCGTACATGGAATATAAAAACGGAGGAACGCCCGGACGCAAAGGCGTGGTGATTTTTGAAATTGGAAAAGACGATGTTTTTCCGGAGGCCTTCCAGAACCCGGGGCTCAAATTTGCTGTGATTACGGACCGCAACACCAGTGGACTTGGCGAGGCGGAAAAAAGAATGCCGGAGCGTGCGAAGGTGTACACGGAGTTTTTAACCGGACTGAAGCCCAACGACTTCGTGGTGCATAGCGACCACGGAATCGGAATTTTCTTGGGCCTCGACAAGCGCACCATCGACGAAGTGACCCGCGAGTATTTGAAAATTGCTTACGCCGAAAACGACAAACTTTTTGTGCCCATTGATCAGGCGGATAAAGTTTCGAAGTTTGTTGGGTCCGGAGACCGTCCGCCAAAATTAACACGGCTCGGCAGTGCCGAGTGGACCACCATTCAAAGTCGTGTTCGGAAAGAGACTGAAAAAATTGCACAGGAGTTATTGGAACTTTATGCAGAACGCGAAAGCGCTCGTGGTTATGTTTTTGAACCGGATACTGCGCGACTTATTCAATTCGAAAAGAATTTCACTTACGAAGAAACGCCCGGCCAGCTCCGCGCTATTTTGGATGTGAAGCGAGACATGGAAGGGAAAAAACCAATGGATCGTCTGGTGTGTGGAGACGTGGGATTTGGAAAAACCGAAGTGGCGATGCGCGCCGCATTCAAGGCGGTTGAGGGAGGAAAGCAGGTGGCGGTTCTTACGCCCATCACGATTTTGGCGGACCAACACTACAAGACTTTTGTAAAACGCATGGAAGGTTTTGACGTGCGCATTGAAATGCTCAGCCGCTTCCGCAGCCCCGCTGAACAAAAGAAAATTTTGCGGGCGCTGGAGCGAGGGGAGATTGATATTATTATTGGAACTCACCGACTTTTGCAGGCGGATATTAAGTTCAAAGACCTCGGGCTGGTGATTATTGACGAAGAGCAACGCTTTGGAGTGAAGCAAAAAGAAAACCTAAAAACGATGCGAAAAGAAGTACATGTTTTGACCATGACGGCGACGCCTATTCCACGAACGCTGAATATTTCCTTGCATGGACTGCGCGACATTTCCACCATCACGACGCCACCTCCCGGACGCCTTCCCATTGTTACCGAAGTGCGTCGATTTTCGCTCGGACTGATTAAGAGCGTCGTGGACAAAGAGCTCGACCGAGGAGGACAAATTTACTTTCTGCACAACCGCGTGCAAACCATCGAAGACATGGCGTCTAAGCTGCGGTCGCTACTGCCAAGGGCGCGCATTGTGGTTACGCACGGGAAACTCCGTCCAGACGACCTGGAGGCCCGAATTTTGGCCTTCAAGAATGGGGAGTATGACGTTCTCGTGAGCTCCACGATTATTGAAAATGGAATCGATCTTCCCAATGCAAACACGCTTATTGTGAATAGCGCGGAACGCTTCGGGCTTTCGCAACTTTACCAGTTGCGCGGACGTGTTGGACGCTCACGCACGCAGGCTTACTCCTACTTTTTGTACCACATGAAACGCTTGCCGCTCGACGCCAAAAAACGTTTGAAAGCGATTGTGGAGGCCAACGAACTTGGAGCCGGATTCCAAATTGCCATGAAGGATTTGGAGATTCGTGGAGCCGGAGATATTTTGGGAGCGAACCAGTCCGGAGCCATTCAAGTGGTGGGAGTGAGCCACTTTGTGCGAATGCTGAACCAGGCCGTAGACAGCTTGAAGAAAGGAAAGAAAGTGGAGGAAGGGAACTTGATTCCGGAGGTGACGATTGAAATTCCACTCCCTGCTTATGTGCCGGATGAATACATCGTGAGCTCCAAGGAAAAGATTTCCGTGTACCAAAAATTGGCCGCCGCCGACACTCTTGAATATTTGACCGAACTCAAAAACGAACTCACGGAAGATTATGGAAAAATGCCGGAAGAAGTGGCGAATTTATTCCGCGTTCTTGAAATTAAGATGCTTGCAAAGAAGGCCGGAATTATTAATGTGAAGGCGGAAAATGTGCACAGCACGGAGGATCGTCAAATTATTCTGCATATGTCCGGCAAGGTGCGTCCGGAAAATATTATGTCGCTGCTGGACTCCAACTCACGATGGATTATTTCCGGCACCAAGCTGAAAATCTCCTTCAAGGATTTGGGCGTGAGCTGGGTGGAAGAGCTTAAAAAAGGCCTCGGCGCCCTCGGTAAAAAGCCTAAGAATGCCCCGGGGAGTGAGGTTGAGGTCTAGTGCCCTGAAGCTGCCGCATGAGCGCCTTCTTCGGCATGTTCTCCTCCGTGCGCTGCTTTATGTTTGACGGTGTGGTCAACGGAGTGCTCGACTGCCTCTTTCGCCACGTGGCTTGCTTCGGCCCTGGCCTTTACGGCTACGGTCTCAAGCTCCAGTCCCACGACCCTTAAAGCGGCGCTCACCTGTGTTCGGATAAGTTGGGCACTTGGGGCAACGCCCATTGCGAAGGCTTGGCCCTCTAGTCCGCGAACGAGGAGTTGCTTCAGGCCTTCGACGCCACCGGTTCTTTCTGAGATATAGGCACCCATTCTTTTGAGGAGTCCGGGGCCTTCCTTGGCCAAACCGTGCTCCACAGTGCCACCGATTGTTTTTTCAAACCCATGGACCAGCCCCGGTGTAAAGAAACACAGCATTCCTGTAAAATAAGCGGCCTCGGGGCCCCCAATTTTTTCTGCAGTGGCCACCGCTCCAGTAAATTTTCCAACTTCGATCGTAAAGTTGCCAAAGGCAAGAGCTCCTTTCTCCAGGCGGCCGGCTGTTTCAGCAGCTTTCAAGACCTTCACGCCGGGCACGATCTTGGACAGGCGCGGGTAGGCCTCTATCAATTTTGCCACGCGAGCAGCCTGAGGGAGTTTAGCGACTGCTTGCCCAGCAACAAGCCCGGCAGCCGGAGCTGCTGCCATAACCGCCAACATGTCCAGGCGGAGAAATATGTCACCGACTTGAGTGAATTTTTGATAGGCTTTTTCGCCTGAGGTCATGGCATTCTTTTGCGCTTCGCTGGCGAACGTTGTTTCGGGGAATTCGTGAATCACCATTTGCAGGTAAGGCTCTGCTTCCTCTGCGCCAATTCGTCCACGAAGCTCCATACCTTTTTCATAATAGTACTGAGCTTGATCCAACTCTGTGGGAGCACCACCTTGAATGACGGTACGTTCGAACAAGTGACCCTCCGGGCTTCCTCTAAACGTGGAGAAGTCCGGATTTCCACTTCTTTGCAAGCCGGCCCATGCCTCCGTCAGACTTTTTGGAGCCAGATTGTTTTTTTCACTTCCTCTCATGGCCTTAACAAGGACGAGCAAACCGCGTTCTGCCGACAGCTGAGTGGCCTGGTAGTCCGTATAAAGCTTTAGCTGCACCATCTCTTTTGTCTCCAAGCCGCCTTCCGTGAATGCTCCGCCGAGACTCGCTACGAGGTTGGAAGGTTCAATGGCATGTAAATAGCCGTCCAAGCCTTGTGACGACTCGCGCACGGTTTTAATCTTAGAATTCAGAGCGGTGTTTTCTCCTTGAATTTGCTCCAAAAAGCCGCGTACAACTTCCTGCTCAATGGCACTGGCGGTTTCCTGCTCTCTTATAGCCGTTTGTTCCTTTAGTACCCTATCGGCGGTTGCCTCTCGCTCGAGCAAATACCCCGTGTATTCCAGGTCCGTTTTCATTGCCGTCAGATCGGCAAGAGTATCGTCGGCGAGAGCTCTTAGCATCTCCGCTTTTGAGGAGGATACGTCGGCTCGCATTTTTTCGAAACGCACTCCCATGTTGAGGAGTAGGAACTCGGGCGTGACCTTGTCTTGAGGAACCGGACCGGCCTCTTGTTTTTGAGAAAATTCTCCCGATACTTTTCCGTAAATCCCCAATGATTTGTATTTAGACACAAGTCCCCTGATTTCGGCTTCAGTGCTTGTGATTTTATCCTTGGTCTCCTTGCTCACGGTTAAGGTGCCGGCGTCTGCGGCCTCTACTAAGGCTCCAATGTTTGGACGTTCTTGGTTAGGCATTTGGTATTTGGGTTAGGATGTCTTCCGGATTTTCTTTTGCATTGTCCACCGTTTCCCATTCTTTTAGGAATTGCGGCAGAACTTTGTGCTTGAAGTTTTGAAGCTCTTCCAACTGCTGTGCGTCGATTTGCGTCATACGCTCAGCACTCTCCTTCTCCATCCGTGCTCTTGAAGAGGCTTCTTGAGTAAGAACCTCTTTCAGTTTAGCCAGCTGGCCTTCGTTCAGACCTTCACTTCGATCCATCCAAAAAGTCTGCTCGGCAGGTGTCTCTTGGAGACCGAGAGAGTTTTTGATTAAGGCCTGAACTTCTTCTAGCAGAGGGCTCATGTGTTGATCGTTAATCCGGTTATTGTACCACAGATTGACCTCACCTGCAATCCATTGTATACTTGCCCGGCTCTTTGAAAACGTGGGGATGTACAGGCTTTGACAGAAAGTTTTAGAAGTCCGAAGCTGGCTTTCAGGTGGTTGTCTGGTCTCACCTTAATCCGTTCCAGACAAATTTAAGTGCTAATACACTTTCTAAGATTCAACAAGACGCTGCACGTCTTCGTGCAGCAGTTCCAATTGCATTCGCTCCGGCTTATGCATTTGCAGCCTAGCTGAATCTTGTATCGCCATTTAGTGCGATACCGTTCCTTAACCGACGCCTTGTGGGTTAAAAGAGCGTAATACTCGAGGCTTAGGGAAACTCCTGCTTGTGTTCCGGGAACGTACCGAAGTTTTGCACACACGGCGGCGCTGCTTTTGTCCATTTTTTATGGCGCCGGTGTAGACAAAGTGGACTATGAAAGTAGAAGGTTTCGCATTTCCTTTTTGGACGCGGGTTCGATTCCCGCCATCTCCACCAGCCTCGTCGTAGACGAGCTGTTTTCGACGAACGTCTTACTTCTTCATCTCTCGTTTCACTACAAAGTAGTAAATAATGGCGCCTATAATTCCGGTGAAGACCATGAGAATGACCCACATGGCTTTGTCTTTGATGTCGTGAGTGGCGGCGTGGACAATCATCATGATCCAGAAAACCACGCTGGCAAGGGCCAAGGCCATCATCAAAAGCATAACGGGGAGAAAAGGCTGAGCGGCGTTCCAGAGTTCATCACAAGGAATTTCTTCGCCGTTTAAGGTACAGCCGGAGTCGGCGAGGGCCAGGGGAATAAAGGGATTCATGGTGCGGAGGTTAATCAAACTTAGAACTGAGTAGACCCTACTCCAAAGGCACTGTTTGCTTCAAGAGCCGCTTGGCTTTAAACTGGTGACCTAAATCAATCCTATGTTTCGATTTTTTACTTCCGGAGAATCTCACGGACCTCAGCTCACGGCCTTCATTGAAGGGCTGCCTGCGGGTTTGACGATTGATTTGGAGGAGATTCAGAGCGAAATGAAAAGGCGAAAGATTGGTTCCGGGAGCGGGGCGCGGCAAAGTATGGAGACGGATGAAGTGGAAATTGTTTCGGGAGTGAGGCAAGGGAAAACTTTGGGATCGCCGATTACTTTGGTGATTAAAAATAAGGACTTTGCGAATTGGACGGAAGTGATGAGCGTGACGGCGAAGGAGGTGGACCCGGAGCTTAAAAAAGTACGAAGCCCACGACCGGGACACGCGGATTTGGCCGGGGCTTTGAAGTACGGGTTTACGGATTTGAGAAACGTGCTTGAGCGAGCCTCGGCTCGGGAGACCACGGCACGCGTTGCGGCGGGAGCGGTTTTTAAGCAATTTTTAAAGGCACTTGGGATTGAAGTGGCGAGCTACACGCTGCAAATTGGGCCTGTGAAAGGCGAGAAGGCGAGTGATTTTGAGGAGGTGAAAAAGGCGGAAGTGGAGAATCCAAGTACACGAGCTCTCGATTCGAAGTCGGGGGAAGCCATGGAAGCATTGATTGTGGAAACGCGAAAAAACCAAGACACTGTGGGTGGCGTGATTGAAGTGTGGTCCGTGGGACTTCCCGTTGGGCTCGGCAGTTACGTGCAGTGGGATCGGAAAATGGACGGGCAACTTGCACAGGCGCTTATGAGCATCCCTTCTGTGAAAGCGGTGGAAATTGGGGAAGGGATTGAGGCGGCAGGGCTGAATGGATCCAAGGTTCATGACCCCATTGCTTATGATGGCGGTTTTGAGAGGGGCGGTAATAATGCCGGAGGTTTGGAGGGTGGCGTTACGAATGGCGAACCCCTTGTGGTACGCGTTTACCATAAACCGATTGCAACCCTTTACAACCCTCTTCCGAGTGTGGATTTTGAAACTAAAGAAGTGGCGCCTGCGAGCATTGAGCGCTCTGACATTTGTGTGATTCCCCGCGCGGGAGTGATTGCCGAGTCTATGGTTGCTTCCGTCCTCGTGAAAAACATCCTCGAAAAGTTTGGGGGAGATTGTATGGAGGATTTGCAGCAAAATCTCGCAAGCTACAAGGCTAGGCTTTCCTGACATACGCACAGAGCACGTTCACGGCCTCGAGCAATTCCTCGGGTGTTTCGCCGAAGGACATTCGGACATAATCCGGGCGGCCAAAAGGGGAGCCGGGGACAATGGCAATGTGGGCTTCTGTCAAAAGTTTTTCACACCACTGCACGTCGGTGAGGCCGAATTTGTCGAAAAGGGAGAGAGGCAAAAAGGAATAAAAAGCGGAGGCCGGGCGGGGCAAAGAAACGCCCAGGCCTTTTTCGAGAGCGGCGTAAAAAATATCCCGACGGTCTTGCATGGTCTTTCGAATCATTGGAGTGATTTTTTCTGCCTGTTCAAAAGCACTGACGCCGGCCCATTGGCTGACCACGCTGGTGCCGGTAAGAATCTGCCCCTGCAATGCTTCACAGGATTCAATGAGGGCTTCGGGGCCGAACAAAAATCCAAGACGCCAGCCCGTCATCCCGAAGGTTTTGGACGCGCTTTGGATCACGGCGACACGGTCGCGGGTACGCTTGGAAGTGGCGGAAGAAGCGTAAGGAAGTCCATCGTAAACGAGGCCGCTGTACACTTCGTCGGAGAGGATCCAAAGATCGTGGCGCTCGGCAAAATCCAAAAATCCTTCGATTTCCTCTTTGCTGTAAACGATCCCCGTCGGATTGGTCCCGCTATTGAGAATGAGCAACCGCGTTTTGGGCGTACAAAAAGCCTCCAAGTCTTCCGGGGCGAGCTTCCACCCATTTTTCGGAGAGGCGGGGACTGGAACCGGCTTTGCCCCAACAAGGTCCAACATTTGAGGGTACGATAAATAGTGCGGGGAAGGAATCAGCACTTCGTCTCCGGCGTTCAGCAAAGAAAGAAGAACCAAGTAAATCCCAAATTTTCCGCCGCCCGTTACAAGAACATTGTTCGCACGGTAGTCTGTTTGAAACTCGCGATTCATCCACTCGCTTGAGGCTTTTCGAAGTTCCGGGATTCCTCCGGCCGGCGGGTAAAGGGTGTTGCCGGTTTCGAGAGCTTCGTTGACGGCGGCTTTAAAAAAATGAGCGGTATCGACCTTGGGTTCGCCGGCACTTAAATTGTAAATGCGTTGTCCCGCGGCACGCAAACTTTGGGCGAGTCCGTTGATGGCGATGGTTGCGGAACTTTGAAAAATTCGAGGAGTTTGTGACATGGGTTTTATTGGAGTTTACGAGAATGAGAAATAATGGATTCAAAAAGGGCGTCCACGAAAGCGGGCGAAAGGTTTTTTTGTTTCGCCAAACGTTTGTGAAAGTTTTTAAGCTTTGTTTCCCGCTTGGGGTCCACTACGGCTTTCCCGGTTTTCCTCTTCATCACCCCGATGGTTTTGCTCAAATCCATGCGCTCCGCAAGCACTTCAAGCAGTTCCTCGTCGAGGGTTTCGATGCGTTTTCGCGCTTGCGAAAGAGTTTTAGGGTTTTCAATTTCACGGTTTAAGCCTCTTATTTTCTTGAGTAAGTTTTCACGTACTTGAAGGGTGTAGGGGTTGTAGCGCTGCATATCAAAAAACAGTTCCCACGTGTCATTGTTCACGACGCTGTCGATGCGGCGGAGCGCTTCATAGTCGGGCGTGTAAAGTTCCTGCTCGGTGAGTTTTAGTGCGGCCAGTCCGCGGCCCAGGAAATGCACCAAGGCTTGGGAGCGGGCCATTTGTTTATCGTGGTCTTCGGGCGTGGTTTCGAAAATTTCCAGACCCATGGCGTGGAAGAGTTTTTTGAGTTCATTGAGCTGCGGCTTTTTTACGCGGAGAGGGCAGAGCACGATGCGTCTTCCCTTGAGTCCGAGCCGTGCCACGGAGTCGGGACCAAAAAGAGGGTGCGTGGCGATTAAATTTTGTTCCGGTGAAAAGACTCTTTGCATCACTCGAGCCGGGTGAACTTTCACCGAACAGGCATCCACGATCAGCGTTTTAGGCGAAACTTTTTTGGCGATGCTTTTGCACAAAGCCTCGAAGTGACCAATGGGAACAAGTAAAAACAAAACATCCGTACGAAGAACTTCTTCCAGTGTGCCGAACTTGGAGCCGGTTTTTTTGGCTTGATCAAAAATCTTCACTTCGCCATGAGACTTGAGGCATGAGGCCCACAGTTTTCCGAAACGTCCGTAGCCGATGATTCCAAAAGTCATAGAGAGGAGAGATTACGAAGGACGAGGAAGGTGGTCACGTTGCCTTCCGGAAGATCTTGGACTCCATGCCACAGAGTTTCGAGGCCGAAGAGTTCTTTGCACCATGTCGGGCCGAGGATCGCCGTGTGAGCCAGAGGTTTAAGCAGAGCACTTTCCGGGTCTTCGAGTTCGTAGCTTGGGGTATTGGCAAGTTTTCTTAAGTCCTGAGCGGCCTTACCGGTGTCGGAGTAGGGAATGTCTTCAAAAGTTCGACGCACAATCCTTGGAATTCCTTTTCGACATTGTTCCACGGCCATGGAATAGGCGGCAAGGCGAGTCACCTCTTCGGGCTTTACTCCGGGGAGTGCGTGAATGGAAAATTCAATGGGGAGAGGGATAGGGACTCCGATGACCTTGTCTTTGTGGAGTTGGATAAATGTAGTCACCCAATCTTTCAAAGGAGTGCCTTCGGGTGGAAGAGGGCAGCCCACCGCCATGAATCCTTTTTTTGAGCTGGGGACGGGGCCTCCCAAAGTGGGATTGAACACAGGAATTACCATGTGTGAGAATTCACGATTCCAAAATCTTTTAATGGCTAAAGGTGGCTCTAAAGATTCAACTGCAGGAAGACCCGCGAGATCTTTGTTTTGGGCTTGAGCCAGGTCGACGGCCTTCCAGGAGAAAGAGCCATAGTTTCCGCCGTATAAAATGCCTGGCTTCATGAGTCAATAGGTTAAAGTTCGATAGGCCTTTTCAAGAGTCTCTTTTGAAACGGAGTGCGTGTAGGCAGGGCCGTTTTTCAGCACTATGCCGGGGGCTTTCAATAGTACCAGTTTTACCTCTCCGTCTCGGTTTTTTTTATCATTTTGAAGTGTGGCCCAAACGGTCTCGAAATCGTAGGTTTTGATATCCTCGGGGTGACTCCCCAGGTTTTTTAGGGAGGCCAATAGGTCTTCCCAGTCTTCATTTTTGAGGTGGCCGAGTTCCACCGAAACGCGTGTTTCTACGAGCATCCCCAGGGCTACCGCAAAGCCATGAGGCAGGCCGTAGTTGCTGAGCTTCTCGAGTGCGTGCCCGACACTGTGACCAAGATTCAAAATTGCGCGCTGTCCGATTTCGCGTTCATCCTTTTCCACCACGCCGATTTTTAGCTGAATGGCGCGTTTAAAAAGAGAAATGTCGACGGCTTTTTTTGCGATGGCATATGCCTCTGCGTCCATGGCGAGGAACATTTTGATGGCCTCAAACCAGCCATTTGTCACTTCTTTTTCGGGCAAGGTTTTTAGGGTGTCGAGGTCCGCCACAATCAGTGCCGGGGTCCAAAACGCGCCAATCATATTTTTGCCAAAAGGCGTGTTTACGCCGACCTTCCCTCCAATCGAACTGTCTACCATCGAAAGTACGGTGGTGGGGATTTGAACGTAGGGAATGCCGCGTAAATAAGTGGCGGCAACAAAGCCGGCCAAGTCTCCAACTACGCCGCCGCCCAAGGCTAAAATGACTGTGTCTCGTCCATAGTTTTTTTCCAGAAGGGCGTGATCTAAGCTTTGTTTCGTCGCCTCGGTTTTTGAAGTTTCACCGGCAGGAAAAGAAAATAATTCTGTTTGCAGCCCGGCTTTTTTCATGACTTCCAAAAGTGCGTCCCCGTATAATTTTTTAACGTTGGAATCGGTAATGAGGGCGTAGCGGTAGGCCGGCACTTTTTCTTTTAAAAGTTCCGGAAGTTTGGCGAGCAAACCGTTCCCCACGTAGACGTTGTTGTCTGAGTCAGAATTCATTTGGAAAGGGAGTTTTTCATCTCAAGAAGTAAAGCCTCGGTGTCTTCCCAGCTGATACAGGGATCGGTTACGGAAAGGCCGCAAAGGTTGATGGTTTCGGGAGTATGATCCTCCAGTTTTTGATTCCCCGGAAGCAAGAAACTTTCGAGCATAAAGCCTTTCACAAAATGATTCAGCTCGGGGTAGAGCGCAAGCGTGGAAAGGACCTCGCGCACCACATGAATTTGCTGGAGTGGATTTTTCACCCCGTTGAGTTTGCAGTTGTCGTGGCTGGCATCAATTACAATGGAAGGATTTTTTACGTGAGCTTTTTCTAAAAATTCCTTGGCTTTGTATAAATCTTCAACGTGGTAATTGGGGTCTGTCATTCCTCCGCGAAGTACGAGGTGAGCGTAAGGATTTCCTTGGGTTTTCACTTGCATCCCGTCGAAAACGGCGGTGTGTCCGTGTTGCGCCGCGAGGACGCTGTTCACGCCAATTTCAATATGTCCGCTGGTGGGATTTTTCATCCCCACGGGGCATTCCACTGCGGAGGCAAAAATGCGGTGTTCTTGATCCTCGGTACTGCGCGCGCCAATAGCGAGCCAAGAAATGAGTTCGATGAAGCCTTTGGCATTGCCCGTGAACACGGCTTCGTCCGCGATTGGGAGACCGAGTTCAATCACCTCCACCATGAGGCGGCGCGCGTAGTAGGCACCTGCTTCGATGTCCGGAGCTTCGAAAGGATTCGGTTGATTCACCGGTCCGAGCCAGCCCTTTGTGGTGCGCGGTTTTTGGATGTAAAGGCGCATCACAATCTTGAGCTTGTCTTTCACTTTTTCGTTGAGTTCGACGAGTTTTTTTGCATAGCCCACGACTGCTTCGTGAGGCCAAGCTGAACAAGGACCCACCACCACTAACTTGCGGGAATCTTCACCCGCGAGAATGGCTTGAATTTCTTTGCGATCCTGCGCGATGCGCCCAAAGGCTTCATCGGAAAGAGGGATGGCCTGAATGATGTCTTCCGCCCGCGGCAATTTTTTTTGGACCGAGTAACGCATAGGTAAAAATTAAGAGTTTAAAACAAAAGTTTCCCAAAGGCGAATTTGCTCCAAAGCCTGCGCCTTGAACATGACGAGCCCCGAGCGCGTCTCCACACCGGCGGCCTTGGCTTCGCGAAGCAGGCGCGTTTCTTCTGGATTGTACACAAGGTCGAACACGGTTTGGCCAGCTCTCAAGAAAGAAGCGTCCAATGGCGTTTCATCTTCCTTGGGAGCGAGTCCCACCGGGGTGGCATTGATGATGACGTCAAATTGTTCGGTGCTTAAATCGGCTTCGTTAATAGCGCGGCCTCCGAACTTGGTCACCAATTCTTCTGCCCGGTCGCGGTTTCGATTCAAACAGAAAAGCTCGGCACCTTCGTCCCGTACAAAAGCGGCGGCCGGTTTTGCAGCGCCACCTGCGCCCAAGAGCAAAACTTTTTTGCCATTTAAAGGGATGCCCGCAAGTGCCTTTGAAATTCCGAAGTAATCAGTATTGTAGCCCAGCAATTTTCCGTTTTTTTGGAGGACGGTGTTCACACTTTGAAGGCGTTCCGCCAGCGGATCGATTTCATCCAAAAAAGGCAAAATGATTTCTTTAAAGGGAAGGGTGACTGCGGTGAGGCCAATGTTCAAAGCACGCACTCCTTGAATTAACGCCGACAGGTCCTCGTTTTCAAAGGCGAGCATGATCGCGTCATGACCCCGTTTGACGTATTCCTCTCTATGAAAGAAAGGACTGAGGCTGTGAGCCAAAGGGAATCCAATGACTGCGTTGAGTTTTGTTCGAGCAGTGATCATAAATTGGTAACTAAGAAAGTGAGAGCTTCTTCATAAGACTTCAGTTGCTTGCCGTGAAAACTTTTTAAGCAAGCCGCTTCGGTCACGGAAATAGCGCGCCAAGGTTCTCGATTTTTAATGTCGGAAAGGTGAACTTCAACGCAAGGCAGGCCGCAGTCCACAAGGCCGTCGTGGAGGGCATAGCTGCTGTGGGTGAGGGCGCCGGGATTGATTAAAATTCCAACCGCTTCCGTGGATTTTTCTTGGATCCAGTCGATGAGAGCGCCTTCGTGATTCGATTGAAAACACTCGAGTTCGTGGCCTTGGTGTTCGGCGAGTTCCCGCATATTTTCTTCGAGTTCTGGAAGCGTCATCGTCCCATAATGTGCAGGGTCGCGCTGCCCGAGACGATTCAAATTCGGCCCGTGGATGAGAAGGATTTTAGTCATGAGCAAGATTTAAACGAGTAAGAACTTCTTCGGCTAAAGAATCAATAGTGCCTTCATTGTTAACACTGATCCCGGCCAACTCTTCAAAGACCGGCATCCGCTGTTCCCAGAGCTCCTGAAACTGGTCGAAAGCATCTTTTTCTTGAGAGAAAAAAGCCGGTTTTCCATTGATCATGATGCGTTCAAAAACAATGCTTCGTGGCGCCGTTACGTGAACAATTTGTTGTCCTTTGAGTAGGGCTTGATTGCGTTTCATGAGAGGAGTGCCGCCGCCCAGGGCTAAAATCAGCGGGGTGTTTTCGGTAAGAATTTCTTTGAGAGCATCGCTTTCCAAGGCGCGGAAAAATTCTTCGCCGTGGTGCTGTAAAATTTCACGGCACGTCTGTTCTTTGCCGCATTGCGTTGTGTGCAAACGAATAATTTCTGAGTCTAAGTCGACAAAGGGCCGATTGAGTCGCAGGGACAGCCTTTCCCCGAGTAGTGTTTTGCCAGCGTGTTTGAATCCGATAATGATTAGATGTGAAGTCATGGTTTAGTTGTGAGTTGAAGTAAATGGTCCTCGAACAGGCAATAACTTTTCCCGAGGGCTTCTGCAGTATCAATAGTGGTTTCGTTTTTTGCCAGGAGTCCTGCCAAGGCCAGCGCCATAACGGTTCGATGATCGTTAAAACCACGTACTTTTGCTCCATGCAGTTGTGATGGGTGAACCACGAGTCCATCCGGCAACTCTTCGATATTTGCTCCCATGGCCCGTAAGCCTTCCGTCATAGAATGCAGTCGGTCGGTTTCTTTTACGCGAGCTTGGGGAACATTCAAAATGCGTGTGATTCCCTTGGCCTGCGTTCCAAGTACCGCAAGCGTCGGTACTAAATCCGGGACGTCATTCGCGTCGATGTCGATTCCCGTGAGAGGGGACTTGTGAACACGAATAAATTCTTTGGAAACGTCCACTTTTGCACTCATTGCTTCCAAAATGGAGAGCAAGCGGCGGTCGCCTTGAAGATCGTTTGGATCCAAGCCTTCTAGCTTCACGTCGCCAGTGAATAGAGCCCCCGCCGCCAAAAAAGTTGAAGCGGAAGAGTAGTCTCCGGGGATTTTGTAATCGATGGGTGAGTAGTGTTGGCCCGCCGGTAAATGGAAACGATCCATGTTGCCTTCTAGCACATGGCTAAATTGGATGCCTTGCGAACGGAGCCATTCCAAAGTGAGTTCCATGTAAGGGCGTTCGTTGAGATTTTCCACTTGCAGATCCAAGTCCTGCTCGGCGTAGATGCCGGACAGTAAAAGGGCGGAAATGAATTGAGACGTAAGACCGTTGACGCGGGCTCTGCCGCCCGTGAGAGGACCTTTTATTGTGATGGGCCAAGAAGCCGATTCCACGTGGCAGCCAAGGTCGGAAAGATTATTCAGCAAGTCCTGAAGCGGGCGGGTTTTCATTTGTTCACCTGTGTTGATTTGCATGGGGCGGGCGCCTTTTGTGAGCGCCAAAATGGGAAGGACGAAGCGTGTGGTGATGCCGGAATTTGCGGTGAAGAGGCTGTCTTTTATGGGGTTCAAGGGAACGCCCCGGCTTTCGATTTGCAGACAATCTTCATGACAAGTTGCAGGTTTGATTTGCGCGCCTAAATTTCGGCATACCTCGATGGCCGTCGAAACATCTTCCGAGTCAGGAAGAAAATGCAAAGTGGAGGTGCCCTTCGCCATTGTTGCAAGAAGCAGCGCCCTGATGCTCTGGGATTTGGATCCCGGAATGCGCAGGGTGCCGTTCAGTGTGGTGTTGGGAAAAACGTGTAGGTCCATAAACAAAAAGTCCCCGCGAGTGCGAGGCCTAGGGGTAAAAAATTACACACTTCTTAGAGGCCTCGCTGTTGGGCGAAGAAATAAAAGCCGCTAAAAAACCAAGTGTGTACCATAAAGTGAAGTAATACTACGCCTAGTTTAAGGGGGCTGTCAATTTCTTTACATCAAGGCGGTTTTTGGCTAAAAGAGAGTCACACAGTTTACAGCACTTTTATGCAAAAAATTGAAATCATGGCTCCGGTAGGTTCGTTTGAGGCCTTTGCAGCGGCGCTGAATGCCGGATGTGACAGTGTCTACTTTGGGGTGGAGCAGCTCAATATGCGGGCGAGGGCTTCGCACAATTTTACTCTGGAAGAACTTAAGGAAGTGGCTCAAACCTGCCGTGAACACGGGGTTCGTTCTTACCTCACCATGAACACCTTGCTGTATCAGCATGACCTTATCTTGATGCGCAAGATTTTGGATGCGGCGAAGGAGGCGGACATTTCAGCGATTATTATTCAGGATATTGCAGCGATTCAGTACGCGCGTTCCATCGGGCTGTCCATTCATGCGTCCACGCAACTTTCCATCTCCAATTACGAGGCCGTGAAGTTCTACGCGCAGTTTGCGGATACTATTGTTTTAGCCCGTGAAGTGGACATGGACATGATGCGAGAGATTTGTGAGAACATCGAAAAAGATCAGCTCAAAGGACCTGCCGGAAACTTGGTTCGCATTGAGGTTTTTGTGCATGGCGCGCTGTGCATCGCGCAAAGCGGTCGTTGCCAAATGAGTTTGATCACCAATAATACTTCGGCTCAGCGTGGGGCTTGCCTGCAGGAATGTCGGAAAAAATATAAAGTGATTGACGAGGAAACCGGCACGGAAATGGTGATTGATAATGAGTATGTACTTAGTCCGACGGACCTCTGTTGCTTGCCCTTTTTGGATAAGCTCGCTGCCACCGGCGTGTCTGTCTTTAAGATTGAAGGTCGCGGGAAAAGCGCCGATTATGTGAGCAAAGTGGTGCAGATGTATCGCGAGGCGCGGGACGCCATTATGGAAAAAACTTTCACGCAAGAAAAGATTGATCATTGGATGGAGGAGCTGAAAAGTGTGTACAATCGGGGGTTTTCCGAGGGTTATTACTTGGGACGAAAGCTTCCGGAGTGGAGCGGGTTTTCCGGAAATAAATCAACGGATGAAAAGATTTATGTGGGTGAGGTGAGCCACTATTTCCCAAAGGCGAAAGCGGCGGAATTGAATACTTTGGCGCATGAAATCAAAAAAGGAGATCGATTTGTGATTATTGGGAAAACGACTGGAGCGGTGTATGGCAGTGTTGAGAATATGTTGAAAGAGAATGTGAGCGTTGAAACGTCCGGCAAGCAATGTCTAGTCACGATTCCATTGGCGGAAACGGTTCGCGAGCATGACAAGATTTATCTTCTTAAATCCCGCGCTCTCGATGTCCTTTAAAATTGTTCATTTCCGTAATGGCTGTATTGGGTGCAACTCCTGCGTGAATATCGCTCCGCAGTCTTGGATGATGGACGAAAAAGAAGGGAAAGCGGTGCTGGTGGGAGGTGAAAAAAAAAGAGACGTGTATGTGGCGGAAGCTTTTGACTGTGATTTGGAGGACAATAAACGCGCGGCGGCTGCGTGTCCGATGCGCATCATTCAGATCAACGGGGGAGGTGCGGAGTGATTTGACGACACTAGTGAATCGTGGTTTACTAAAGACTGTCTTTTTTTCGTGTCTACTTCTTTGAGTCCATTTCCGGAGGGGAGCGTCCATGAGGAGGAGCTTGATGATGTGGAACTTCTTCGTCACGTTAATCGAGGAGATCCGACTGGGAAAGAACGATTGGAAGCGCTCCTTCCTGAGCTGACACCGGATGAAATTGCCTTGCGGTGTGATGAGCTTGGGTTTTTACGTTACCAAGGTGATCAAGACCCCAATTCTCTCTATGAGCGGTTTTGGTTTTTGCGTCCAGAGGATTTTCATCGTTTGGATGTCGATGCTATGGATCTCGGAGATTTTTTTGAGGAAACCTATTACAAGCCAAGTGTTGCCGCCATACGCATGGTGCGTGCTGTCGTTGCATTGGACGTCAATACCGTGTTGGAAGAAAAACCACCCCTCGTCACTCATGAGGACTATTTACGTTACTTTGAGACCTTTCATTTAGACGTGCTCAGGGAGTTGATACGTAATTTGCATGAAATAGAGGGGAGTCAGGGGTGCGATGGTCCTTGCCGCGCTATTTGTGGAGCAGGTGCTAAGAGAAGGGTGACAGGAGGGGATATGCCCTTTGAGACGATGCAGTGGCTTTCTCAACACTTTGGAGAAGAACTTTGTGAAGCAAATCCTGTCCTCTATTCCGCGAGTGATCTCGCGGACTACGGGTACAATAGTAAAAATGGGGCTGATGTCATTGAATTATTTGAAAAAACTACCGATAGGTATCCTTACGTCTCAACGGCCTATCGTCTCGACAAAAAAGCGATAGACTTTCTTTTTGACTTAGTCGTTCGTCGCGGACGACGCGTTGATCGTATCTCTCGTCTTGTTACGGGGAAAAAGGGAGAAGATTTAGAGGTCTTGCTCGATAAACTGAGGCAGCGAGCAGCCGAAGAAGGGAATGTTTTAGATGACGAAGCTATTGGGAGTATTTCTCGTGCCTTTTTGCAAGGAGATAAGGGTGGAATGAATACGATGATGGGCAATGCCGTTCGGCCTAGTACACCAGAAAGTACTATGACGAAGGAGCACGTTGCGTGTTCTCACGGGGTTGTCCTGAGGGCAGGGAAGGGCTTTTTTGGTTTGGTTGTTCGTCCGGCTTCCAAGATTTTTCCCGATGGCAGGGCAATGTTTCCAATTCGTCCTGACGCAAGTGGGCAGGTTCGTTTTCCGCAGCTTCTTCATACGGATCTCACTCTTGTCCCCTTCTCTGGAGTACGAAAGGTAGTGTTGGGGCCAAAATGGACCATTATGGACAATGAATCCGGTGGAATTTCGGAAAAAGAAACAAGAAGCTCGCAAGAACAAGCCTTGATAGATGTGAGCCTCTATAAGCAACGTTATCTTACGCTCGAAAGTTTCTTTCTTACCGTTGACTCACAAACAGGAAGGGCCGTTCGTTTATCGGAAGTCCTCAGGAGGGGTTTGTCCGGACGAGAAAATATACCGCCGGAAGACCGCAGGGAAACTCTGACGAGAGTCAGAAACGGGATAGCTTTTATTAAGCGTTGCCTTCATTATAGTCGAGAGGGGGCTCAGGAGCTCTATGAGCGATACGCTGACAACAAGAACGTGACTTTGGAAGTTGCTCAATACTATGCGGCCACTTTGAATGAAGTGTTCGACGAGCTTGAGTCCCTTTATAGCTTGTTAGGGGCTTTAAGTGGGGCTGACGGAGTGGATGAAGTGGCGAGTTTGCAAGAAGAACTCCTACAAGTATTAGGATCCTTGCAAGAAGAGAAGACAACGCTGTAAATTGAAAACTGCGATTCATCGCAGCGTGACTTTGTTTGTGATGCCGATTTTTTTGAGGAAATGGGTGTCGTGGGAAATAATTACCATGGCGATTCCTTGTTCGAGCAGAAAGCGCTCGAGGTCTTCGCGGAGGAAGAGGTCGAGGTGGTTGGTGGGTTCATCCAGCAAGAGAAGGTCAGGCTTGTTGGTGAGCAGAATGGCGAATTCCAGGCGACGCTTTTGTCCGTAGCTGAGGGTTTTGATTTTGGAGTCCATGAACTCGGCGGGAAAGAGGTAATTGGCAAGTGTGCTGCGTCCGGCGGTGTATTCGATGCGGGTGTTTGCGCCGAATTCATCGATTACGGTTTTGTCGGGATTGAGGCGGGAAAATTGGCCGAGGTAGCCAATCTTGATGTTTGCGCGAAGCGTGAGCTGGCCTTTAAAATCTTTGTCGGTGCCGCTGAGGATGTTGAGCAGCGTACTTTTGCCGGACCCGTTCGGGCCTTCAAGCAAAACGCGGTCGCCTTGTTCCACTTTGAGTCGAACGTCTTTTAAAATTTGTCGGTCATCGAAGGTTTTATTTTCCACGAAGACGGAGAGTACGGTGCCTTTCTGGCCTTGTTCAAGATTCTTCATGCGAACACGCGGGTCGGCCACGGGAGCGGGCGGGGCTTTCTTTTCCATGCGTTCGAGGGCTTTCTTTTTTTGGCCCACGGTTGCTGAAAATTTGTACTTTGGATGGTTGGCATTTTCGGCAAGCCACTCTTCCAGCTCGGTGACTTCGCGTTGGCTGAACTCGTGGAGTTGCAGGCGTTTTTGGTAACGCTCGTAGCGGTCGATGAGGAATTGGTCGTAGTTACAGCCGTAGACTTCGATGTTGTGTTCGGCGGAAATTTCCCAAATTTGATCGGCCACCGCGTTGATGAAGGCTCGGTCGTGAGACACGAAAGCTACGGTTCCTTTGAAGTCGCGGACAAATGTTTTGAGCCACTCGATGCTTTGGACGTCGAGATGGTTGGTGGGCTCATCGAGCAAGAGAATCGTGGGTTCTTTGAGGAGTAGTTCGGCCAGGGCGATGCGAACACGCTGACCTCCGCTTAAGGTTTTTAAAGAGAGCAGCGTGGTGTCCAGAGGCAGGTCCACTTCTTGCAAAACAATGTCGATTTGGTAGCTCATCCATTCCTCTTCGAGTTTGCTTGCCAAATAATCGCCCACGGTTTGTTCTTCGTCCGGGAATACGATGTCTTGGGGAAGGGTGACGATGAGTTCTTGGGAACAATTTACGGAACCGTTGCTGGGCTCAAGCTCGCCGGTGAGGAGCTTTAAAAGGGTCGACTTCCCGCAACCGTTTTTCCCTACAATCGCAACGCGTTTTTTGGAGGCGCTGTCGAGAGAGACGTCGATGCCTTCGAAGAGCGGGCCGCTTGAGGTTTCGAAGGAAAGGGATTTTGTGATGAGCATTTTGTCTTAATATGGGCAAGATCAGCACTCTTTTAGCACAAGAGGGTGACTTGGTTCAAGGCTCCAGTACGAACCCCACGTTCATAATTGGGTGCCCAAGCGCTTTCCAGAAGCCAAGCCGAACGGTTTCTTTCAAATGGAGCCCGGCTTGGTCGAATTGAGTTTTCCAGTCGGCAACCGTTCGAAAAGTAAATGGCATGGCCATGTGAGGTAAGCCCTTGACGGCTCCATTAACGAGATAATCGTAGGCAAGCAAAACGGCGCGTTGAGAAACTTGTGGAAGAGCCAAAAAAGAGCGAGTACTTTCTAAATCCTCGACGCTTGGGCTGGGGTCGACTTCATTTAGGTCGTCTCCGTAGACGTCTTCAAGAATCAGCACACGCTCCGCCCGGTTGGCCGCTTGTTTGAGCAATCCCACGTGGGCGTCTGCGGGGGCGTGATGCAAAACCTGGATGAAACTTAGGTTCGACACTGACTCGTCACCTGGAATGGTCTCCGCGTTAGGCATGGTTGTAAAAGGTAGGTGAAGGGCTTCCGGCTTACGATAATCCAAGACATCCGTCAGCTGAACCTGGTAGCCTCTTCGAGCAAGGTCTACGCCCAAGTCTCCGGGTCCACACCCCACGTCCATAATGCTTTCTCCTACCATTCTTGCCTGACAAAAATCGGCAATTGCCGGGTTCTTTACGTCTCTTTTATGGATCCCATAGGCTCTAGAAAATAGGCCTTGTCCGGAAGAAAAAACCGTCCGATGAACTTCCAGGGCTCTTTCATGGATCTGAACTGCCTCCTCAAACGGTCCACGAAAAGCTTCCAGTAGTTTATTGACCAGGGGCGTTGTCTCTAGCTCCGGCGCAATTCGTCCGTAATGATTCAAGAAATGGCTTCGTAAAAATGCCATCGCTTCTTGGTCCCCTAATGCTTCTACAACTTGTTCTTCCGGGTTCATACATATGCAAAGGAAGATACTGTAATATATTAAGAGGAGTATGTCAACAACGAAGGGGTGCTCCCTGGGCTCAGGAGGTGGGGCAGTTTGACGTTATCCACATAATCTGCTATAATTATACGATTTAACCAAAAATCATGTATAAAAACTTATTTGTAGCTCTGCTGGTACTTCTTGTACCTGCATCAATAGCCTTAGCGTCCATCGCTGATATCGAAGTGTCCGTGCTTGACGCAGACGCTGTTGAATCATCGGATGAAGGGGAAGACTCTGATGATTCAGGTAACGATGAAGGTGAGGATGAAGATGAAGATACTGACTCAGACAGCGAAGATGGCGACGATTCCGATGAGGATGAAGAGGAGGATTCTGATATGGAAAATGCAGCTGATAAGATTGAAGACGCTGGGGAAGAAATTGCCGATGCAGAGGAAACCATTGTTGAGAAAGAAGCTGAAGGTAAGGATGTCTCAGATGCACTTCTTAGACTTGAAGGTGCACGTGAACTTCTAGCTGATGCACAAACTGAATTTGATGCGGGAAATTATGAAGAAGCAGAATATCTTGCTAAAGAAGCAAAACATGAAGCGATGTACGCCAAAGGTAAAGATATCCACTCAAACAGTGAAGAATCTGAACTTGGTGAAGACTTTGGAGAATGTATTGCCGAAGCAGTGCTCTCAGATGAAAGTGATGCTGAAGAGTTTGATGAATGTTTCGAAGACTTTGAAGAAGAAATAGCAGATTTTGTTGAAGAATTATTGTCTGAAGAGGACCAAGCGGCAAACACTGAACTTGACGAAGCCCTTACTTCCCTTGCAGAGACCGTTGAATCTGAACTAAGCCAGCTACTTCTTGCTCTCGCTGAATTCAATGTCAGCGGAGTAGATGAAGATAAAGTCATTGCGGATATTGAAAGTATCGTTGAATCAGACGATGATCTTGAAACTCAAGTTTCAGAACTAGAGGATAAGATGGATGAAATCAAAGATGAGTCTACTGCAAACAAGTTCGAAGATGATGTAATCCCATTTAGAGATACTGATGATGAAGAATGGTTCTTCAACTTTGTTGATCAGATGGATTCAGAGGCTTGTATCTCAGGATTCAAGGACGAAGCAGGAAATGAACTGGGCGAATTCCGCCCTTCAAATGAAGTGCTGTTTGGAGAAAGCATGAAGTTTGTACTGCAATGTATTCTCGATGAAGATCCTGAAGATATTGCTGACGGTGATTTCTGGGCTCGAGGATATGCGCTTAAGTTTCAAGAAGATTTCTCTGATCTACTTAGCGCAGACCTTCTAGGTCGAGTCGAAAATGCTCTCGTAGATGATGCGGAATACACTTCAGAAGTTACTCGCGGTGAACTTATTCAACTGATCGTTGATGCACTTGATTTGGATGTTTCAGAAGCAAGCGAAGCTCCTTTCAGTGATGTTGCTCTAGATCATGCAAATGTAAATGCGATCAACTATGCTCTCAGTAAGGGCGTAATCTCAGGTGATGAGGAAACAAGTACTTTCCGTCCTGATGAAGTTCCAAACCGTGCAGAAGTTGCAAAGATCATTATCCTTGCTAAACAGTTGTTCTAAATAGAAGACTTCAATTAAAGGGCTACCAATTGGAACGGTAGCCCTTTATCGATTTTGCCAACAGCATAGTGCGCCAGGTTCTTTGCAGAATTTTTTAAAAAAACATCCGGGTCTTACTTGCCAGTCTGAAGAAAATAAGGTTAAATTGGGTTAAATTTTTTTCAGCAAAAATTTATGAAAATTGCATTGATTTGTGGGGGGCCATCGTTGGAGCGAGGGATTTCGCTCAACTCGGCGCGTAGTGTTTTAGACCATTTGGAAGGCGATGGGATTGAAGTGGTGCCGATTTATTTTGATCATAAAAAGCGTCCTTATCATATTTTGAGCTCGCAACTTTATTCCAATACGCCTTCCGATTTTGATTTTAAGCTTCAAGAAACGGCTAAGGCTCTGAGTCCAACCGGACTTAAGAAGTTGCTGAAAAGTGTGGACCTGGCCTTTCCCGTGATGCACGGACCTTTTGGGGAAGACGGAGGAATTCAGCGTATTCTTGAGCGCGCCAAGGTGCCTTACATCGGCCCTGGGATGGAGGCTTGTAAACGTTGTTTCGATAAATTTACAGCCAATGAATTCATCCGAAAGAATGGATTTTTCACGCTCCCCTCCATCGTTTTGAAAATTCACCAAGGGGGGCACAAGTCAACGATTGCTGCGTTTTTCAAGAAACATAAAATCAAGAGAGCCATTGTGAAGCCTGCAACGGGGGGATCCAGCATTGGAGTTTCTTCAGTGACTACTGCCACCGAAGCCCTTGAAAAAGTAAAAAAACTTTTTGCCAAAAGGATAGATACCCGTGTGGTGGTGGAGCCCTTTTGTGAAGGGATTGAGTTTACCGTCATCCTTTTGCAAAATCGTTTTGGAATGCCGGTGGCTATTCTCCCGACGGAAATTGAGACGGACTACACGGAGCATCAAATCTTTGATTATCGGAAAAAATATTTGGCGAGCCGAGCGGTTCGTTACCACTGTCCTCCTCGTTTTGATAACGCCACCATTGAACGCATCCAGGTTCAAGCTGAGCAACTGTTTACGCTGTTTGGGATGCGAGATTTTACGCGGTTTGACGGCTGGCTGCTTCCCGATGGAAACATTTGGTTTTCAGATTTCAATCCCATTAGTGGCATGGAGCAGAATAGCTTCCTCTTCCAACAAACGGCGCGCATTGGGTTCAGTCATCGCGACCTTCTTCGTTTTGTGGTGAAGAACGCGGCAGCGCGGTATGGGCTGAAAGTTCCTGAAATCACGAAAGAAATCGAGGAGAAGAAAAAGCCGGTGAACGTTTTGTTTGGAGGTAGCACTTCCGAGAGGCAGGTTTCGCTTATGAGTGGAACCAATGCTTGGCTCAAGCTTCGTCGCTCAAAAAAGTACGCTCCCAAGCCCTTTCTTTTGGACTTGAATGGGAAGGTGTGGCCGCTTCCCTATGCACTAACTTTGAATCATACGGTGGAGGAAGTTTTGGAAAACTGCGAAGGGGCAGAAGCCGGTGAAAAGCGCTTGCAGTTTTTAGAGGAAAAAATACGATTGCGGTTGTCGGCTGGAGAGGAAGAGCTGAGCGAATCTTTTTTCATCCCGAAGCCGTTGAGCTTGGAGACTTTCATTCGTGACAGTAAGTTTGTGCTTTTGGGTTTACATGGAGGCATTGGCGAAGACGGGACTTTGCAAGCAATGCTGCAAAAACAAGGAGTGAAATTCAACGGTCCCGGGGCAGAGGCGTCTCGCATTTGTATGGATAAGTTTGAGACTGGAAAACGTGTGCAAGGTTTGGAAAAATGGGGAGTGTACACGGCACCCAAAAAGTCCGTATTGCTCACGGCATTTAAAAACTTCAAGCCCGTGGATTTTGATAATTACTTCAAGAATTTGCAGGCCGAGCTGGATTCGCGAACTTTTATTGTGAAGCCGCAGGACGAGGGCTGCTCCTCCGGAATTGTTCGCCTGTTTAACGCTCGGGATTTTGCGAAGTACATTGCTTTGGCGCTCAAGGGAGTCGCCTTCATCCCTAAAGAAACTTTTAAAAACCAGACGCAAATGGTGGATATGCCTTTGGTCCCCATGAAGCATCTTTTGATTGAGCAGTTTATTGAAACGGACGCGGTTTGCGTGAAAGGAAATCAGCTCAAGTGGCGACGAAAAAAAGGATGGGTGGAAGTGACGGTGGGTGTTTTAGAAGAAAATGGAAAGTGCCATGCGCTGAGTCCCAGTCTTACCGTTTCCGAAGGCGAAGTGCTTTCTGTGGAAGAAAAATTTCAAGGGGGAACCGGGGTGAATATGACTCCGCCGCCGGAAAAATTTGTGAAACCGACCGTGCTTGCGCGGGCCAAAAAAGCGGTTGAGAAAATTGCGGAAACGCTTGGGATTGAAGGGTATTGCCGTATGGATGCCTTCCTGAACATCGACAACGGGGATATCATTTTAATCGAAGTGAATACTTTGCCGGCGCTCACGCCGTCCACGGTTCTTTTCCATCAAGCGCTTGCTGAAAAGACGCCGATTT
Organism: uncultured Candidatus Peribacteria bacterium; assembly: GCA_964356195.1. Classification (GTDB taxonomy): domain Bacteria; phylum Patescibacteriota; class Gracilibacteria; order UBA1369; family 2-02-FULL-48-14; genus 2-02-FULL-48-14. The sequence goes on from CAYHGP010000001.1 coordinate 79,845, forward strand.
ACCCCAAGCGGCTCTTGGAAATGCTGATCGAGAATAAAGGCTATTAACAAGTCTGTGTTATGGAATTCCCTGTCCCCATTTCAGAAAAATATTTGGAAAAGGCTCTGGCCTTACATATTTTTCCTGAGGATATTGAAGAGAACTTTGTTCGTGGAACCGGGGCGGGCGGGCAAAAAATCAATAAGACATCGAGTTGTGTGTGGCTGAAGCATTTGCCCACCGGAACGGAGGTGAAATGTCAGGAATATCGCCAGCGGGAAGTGAATCGTAGTGAGGCCTACAAGCTCTTGATTCTAAAAATTGAAGACCGTATTCTTGGCAAAAAATCGGAGCGTGCGCAAAAAGCTTTTAAGCTGAGAAAGCAGAAAATGCGCCGTTCACGGAAGGCAAAAGAAAAAACTTTGCAGCACAAAGCGCACCGATCGGTTCTCAAAGAAAATCGGCAAAAAGTTAATTTTTAAAATGTATACAAAATCGTTTTATTTGACCGGGCAGCAGGGCAACAATGCCTTTGCCTATTCTGCGAGGGGGCCTGAGCCCAGGCTCTATGTGCCTTCCATCCGCGATGGAACTTTGGAGGACGTGAGGGTCGGGATGGAGGCGGTTTTTGAAGATTTTGATTACGAGGGTGTTTTCCAATCGTGCAAGGGGCTGGAGAATTTTATTCGTGCGGAGTGGCGGGGGATTCCTGTGATCGTGGTGGATAATCATAATCATGTGTTTTACTTTTGGTACGAGGCCTTGGCAAAAGGACAGCTCCAGCGTGGAGCGACGCTGATCCACATTGATGCCCACAAAGATGCGCGTATTCCGGAGAAGGCTTTTTCCGGTGGGCCTTTGGAGGAAGTTTTTCGTTATACCAATGAGGAGCTGAATGTTGGAAATTATATTGTGCCTGCTCAGAAAGAAGGCCTGGTGGGAGAGGTGCAGTTTGTGACCAGCGGAGAGGCGCTTGAGGATCGACGTTTCGTGGAGACTAAAAATAAAATCCTCAACATTGACCTCGATTTTTTTGCGCCCGAAATGGCTTACATCGATTTTGAAAAAACCAAGCGGTTCATTCTTGAACAAGCAAAAACAGCGAGCCTCATTACGGTGTCCACCAGTCCGTTTTTTATAGATCAAGAGTTGGCGATCCGCAGGCTTCTTGACATATTTGGCAAATAGGCTAAAATGTCAAAAATTAACCTGAACCATGGACGACGGACCAAAACATGAACTGGTGGAGAGGCCCGATTTACTCCCCGCGCCTGTACAGATTGAAGAGCCCCCCAAATTTCGTGGTTTACATCGGAGAAATTTCTCCAGGGCTTTGTATGCGCACGCGGCCCTTGAGCAGTTTCAACTTGAAGTGAGAGGGATGCGCGGACGTTTAGAGCTATTTTTGAGGCAATTAGAGGAAGACTCTACGTTAACGAGTCCGGCACATGTGGCGGGTCGTATTGCAAGCCTCACTAGACGGATTGCCCGTCTTAGCCAAATTGTAAAATTTGCCCGTAGCCAACTGAACGCAGAGACTATTCCCACTGCCATTCTGCCCTCTCCTCACGTCTTCATTTCGACGTACCGACGTTTGGATGGTTTAGACCTACGAGAGTTGGCGGACATTCAAAAAGAGTATGGAAGACTGGCTCACGACGTGAATAATAGGCTCGCCATTGCCATGGGAAATGCCAGTCTCATGGGCATTCTGCGTGATTTACAGCAGCTCAAGCCGCGTATCGAAATAGTGATGACTGCGTTGGTGCAAGCGGACGAGGAAATTCATGGTGCCTTGGATAAGCGAAAGCTCAGTAACCAAAATATTGCTGGTGCTCTAACGACGCTCGAAGGTTTGAAAACGATCATGACAGGACGTATTGCCGTTCATGTCGATTCACGGGTGGAGGGAAAAGATTATTCCGGAGGTATTGCGATGGCGCCCGATCACTTTAGCGGCCTGGTGTTCAACCTCACGGATAATGCACAAAAAGCGGGTGCAAAAAACATGACAATTTCAGTGAGGGCTGTTCAAGGAGAATTTGTCGTTTCATTTACAGATGATGGCCCCGGATTCAAAGGAAGGAATCCATTGGATGCATCTAAAGAGAGTAAAGATATCACCGCAGCTAAGATGGACGGGACCTCTAATGGAAATGGGCTACCCATTTGCTATGACTTTTGTAGAAAAGCCGGAGGAACTTTGCATCTTGAGAAGGAGAAGGCTTCGGATGCTCCTACGGGTGCCGAATTTACCGTGCGTCTTCCTTTGTTAAAAGGCCGGCGCTAATCCAAAAGGGGACCATAAAGAGCGGGAAAAGGAGGCTGTTGACGAAAATGGAGTGTACAAATAGGCCCGAGAGTCCTGCGAGGAAACCCAAGGCAACGCCGTTTTTCCGATGTTTCCAGGCTTGAATAGCGAGAAGGAGGTAGATGCTGAGGAAGGGAAAGAATCCGGCGAGGCCGGTGGTGGCAAGAATATTGAGAAGACTGGAATCAGAACCGCTAGCGGAGTGAATGTTGAGGTCTTTTAAGGTGCCGAGTTCAAGCGCGGCGTATTTGTAGCGATTGTAGCCTTGGCCGAGTATCGGTTTTTCGAGGAAAAGTTGCCAAGCTTCATCCCAAGCTTCAAAGCGCAGGCGAGAGGAGGCGTCCGGCAAGGTGTAGGAGTCGGAAGTTACGGAGGCGATGCTGTCCACCAGACTTAAAAAACGGTCTTGTACCGTGGGTAGAACGGCCACCAGCAGAAGGAGTGCGACTCCGAGCCCCGCCAAGAGTTTCACGGAACGAAAGAGGCCGAAAACGAGGACGGCCGTGATGAGCGCGAGGTAAGCGCTGCGGGAAAGAGTGAGGACCAAGGCGATGAGACCTATGCCGACGATGGGGATGAAAACTTTACGAAGGGATTTTTGGTCCAGAGCGGCACCGAGCAGAATAGGCGAGATGAAGGCTAAAAATCCTCCCACGAAATTGGGGTCAAACCAGGTGGAAAGCAGACGGTTTTGGTGAGGGTCCCAGCCCAAATCTTCGAGGCTGGTGAAATCGGGCATAATTTTGAGCTGAATAAAACCGGCGAGGCTGAGCAGCAAGGCGAAGCCGGCGAGCATCCAGAGGGTGGTGTCTTTTTCAGATTTGCTTTGGTTGAATACAATAATGGAAAGGAAATAAAAGCCGGCCCAGCGGACTCCGTAAAAGGCGGAGGCTAAAAATCCACCCGTGTCCATTGCGCTTGAGTTCAAGAGGAGAGAGGCAAGGCCAACGGTGACGAAGAGGAGAGCGGGGAGCAGGGTGGTCGGGAATTTCGGGCAGTCTTTTTGCGCCAGTTTTTTGAGTATCCATGCTCCCACAAATAGAGGTACGAAAAGGTCCACTAAAAGAATGCCGTGGAAACGATAGAGCTCAGCCACAAGCGCGAAAAGCAAAGTGAGGCCGAGGCCGATGGTGTTGAATGAGAAGGCTTCTTTACGCATCGGGACTATTGTACACTAGGGGTCATGAAAATCCTCATTGCCACCAAAAACCCGGGAAAGTTTGAAGAGATTCGCGAGATGCTCACCGGACTCGATGCCGAGTTCGTTTCACTTGAGGACCTTGGGATTACGGAGGACTTTAAGGAAGGAAGTCATAGTTTTGAAGAAAATGCACTTGGGAAGGCGCGGTTTTTTCATGAGAAAACCGGCTTGGTAACGGTGGCGGATGACAGTGGGATTTTTGTAGAAACTTTGGCGGAGGAGCTCGGCATTAAAACGCGGAGATGGGGGGCCGGGGAAGAGGCGAGTGATGAGGAATGGCTGGAGCATTTTATGAAACGCATGGAAACTGAAAGCAATCGTAAGGCAGAGTTTGTGTGTGCGGCGGCCTATGTGAGTGGAGGAGAAGAAAAAGTTTTTAAGGCCGAGACTGTGGGCGTCATTACAAAGACGGTGGAAGTGTCCGTGAAAGCAGGTATTCCGCTTTCCTCTGTTTTTAAAGCCGAGGGATGTGGGAAAGTTTTTGCAGCTCTTTCGACCGAAGAAAAAAATCAGCTCAGTCACAGGGGCAAGGCTTTTGTTCTTTTAAAAAATTATCTACAAGATCATGCTTAAGTTGTATACCTTCCAATCTTGTCCTTACTGCGAAAAAGTTCGCAGAGTTTTTATGTCCGACAAGGTGTCTTATGAGGAAGTGACTGCTGAACGGGGAACCCCTGGCGCAGAAGAAGTGGAGCGACTGGGAGGCAAACTCCAAGTTCCATTTTTGGTCGATACGGAAGCCGGAATTTCCATGTATGAATCGGACGATATTATTAACTATGTACAAAAAAATTCTTAAAAAAATTGAAGAAGAGAACGTCGCCAAAGACGTTTGGATTGTGGGTCCTGAAACGGGCCATATGTTGCATTGGCTGGTTCGTGTTTTAGAACCGGAGACCGTGCTTGAAATTGGAACCTCCGTGGGTTACAGCGCACTTTGGATCGCTTCTGCTTTACATCACAATGGGAAGGGAAAGCTCTGGACGGTGGAGTCGCATGATGAACGTTTTGAGCGCGCAAAAGAAAATATCGCCGAGTCCGGTCTTGGGGATCGTATTGTTCAAGTGAAAGGACACGCCCCTGAAATTTTCGAGAGCAACTCAGGGATTCCGGAAATCATCGATGTTGTTTTTTTTGATGCCACCAAGCAAGAGCATCAGTCCTACTTCGACGCTATTTTTCCACGGATGCGTTCCGGCGGCATGATTTTGGTGGACAATGTAAAGTCGCATCGCTTCGGACCGATGCAGGAATTTATTGAAAATGCTCATGCCAACAAAGGCTTGAAGGTGGTCGAAATTCCGGTTGGAGACGGGCTGCTTATAGCACGCGTTGTTTAGGCAGAATGGCTTCGTCCGTTGGAGTGCCGTTGGAGTCTTCTGAGGGGGTGTCTTCCGGAGGGGGAGTTTCTTCGGAGTCTGTAGAGCTATCGCCAATGCGGACCTGAATAGTGCTTTCTGAAGAGTAGCCATAAATGTCGATTATTTTTGCAGTCACTTCTAAAATGGTTCCCTCGCGGGCCGTTACCGGGATGGCAATTCGGCCATCGTAAGGAGAGGAAGCAGAGTGATATTTCACGGTTCCATTGACGAGGTATTGCACTTCTTTAATGCCGTTTCCGGTGTTCAGAATTTCCACTTCTACCTCGTGTGTGCGTTCTTCGCTGGAAATGGATGAAAGACTCGTGGGACTTGTTATTGTGAGTTCCGGAATGTGGGAGGCGGTTTCGGCGTTGTGAATATCGTCGGCAGATTCGGTGGGGGGAACGCTTACCTCTTCTCCTTGCGTAGCGACCCACGCATCAATGTCGCTTTGCCAGTTTGTCCATTCCTCTTTATAAACACGGTAGGTTCGCTCCTCTACGCTGTCTGCGGGGGAGTAGGGAGTGGCGAGACGACCTGAGATAGTTTCCACTTGTAAGACTTGGTAGGCGTCATCTTGTTCGGTGGGCACGGCGAAGTCGGCAAAAATTTCTGTGCGAATCATGTCTGAAGGAGTGTATTGATTTGGCAATTTACCGCTCGCCTTGCTAACGGCCACTTCAGTAATTCCTTCGGGACGCACCCATTCCGTGGGCTCGAGGCGATTCAAGACTTTGGTCATGTAGTTTTTCCAAATAGGAGCAATGGTGTAATAAGCCTCTCCGTTGGAAAACATGGGAGTTCCGTCGGCATTTCCAGACCAACCAATGGTGACCAGCGTGGGAGTGTAGGCCACTAGCCATCCGTCCTGAGGATATCCGTCATCGTCGGTGGAGGTTCCGGTTTTTGCAGCGTTGTCGAGGGCCTCCAAGTACATGGCACTTCCAAGGTTCACTGAAGAGTCGGAAAGAATGTCGTTGATGATGTAGGCCACTTGAGGGTCGAGGACTTGGATTTTTTCAACTTTCTTTTCGTCCCACTGTTCGAGAGGGACTCCGTCGGCGGTTTCTACTTTGAGGATGGCCGTGGGCTCGACTTTGTAACCTCCGTTGGCAAACACTCCGTAAGCCTCAGCGAATTGCAAAGGCGTCACTTCTGCAGCTCCCAGGGCCAAAGGATATCCATAGCTGTGAGTCTCATCGAGGGTCAGACCAAACTTATTCACATAAGGTACAATGGCCTGCTCTTCTCCCGCGAGAAAGTAGGACTTGGCGGCGGGAATGTTGAGCGAGTTCCCCAAGGCTTGACGCATGGCAAGAGGGCCGGCGAAAGTTCCCGAAAAGTTTTTTGGAGTGTCGGACCCGAAGTGAGTGAGAACGTCGTAGAAAACGGTAGCTGCCGTGTATTGATTGAGCAACGCCAAAGAGTAGACAAAGGGCTTGAAGGAGGACCCCGGCTGACGGTAGCTCGTAATCATATTCACTTGCCCGTCGATTTCTTCGTCGAAGTAGTCGGCGGAACCCACCATCGCTAAAATTTGTCCTGTTTGTGGCTGGATGGTGATGAGGGCCGCGTTGTTTGCTCCGTAGTTTGTGGCGTTGGCTTCAATTTGTTCGGAGATGGCTTCTTCCGCCGCCTTTTGGAAATCGGGGTCGAGCGTGGTGTATACTTTCAGACCTCCTTGTTCCACGATTTCACTGCCGTATTTTTCTTCCAGTTGTTGCTTCACCCAGAGTACGAAATGGGCGGCTGAAATGGTTTCTTTATAGTCCGTGAAGGCGAGCGTTTGGATTTCGATCAGCGCGGCATCTTCTTCGCTTTGAGTGATCATCCCGAGTTCCACCATACGGTCGAGGACAAGGTCGCTGCGGCCTTTAATATAGAAGGTGCTGGCGTCTGGGAGAGTGAAAGTGGTTCCCAAAAGTCCGCGCGTGAATTCATCGACACTTAAATCTTCCTCGCCGGTGATGGCGCGGCCCTGTAAATTTTCATCGGTGAGTTCAAAAGTGAGAACGCTGTATTTGTAGTTTCCATAAGGAGAGTAGCGCGTGGGGGCGCGAGGGATGCTGGCCAGAATTGCCGATTCCGCGAGAGTGAGGTCTTTGGCGTCTACATTGAAGTAGCGATCGGCCGCGAGTTGAATTCCGTAGGAGTTGTTTCCGTAGGGGATTTCATTGAGATACATCAACAAAATATCGTCTTTGCTGAATTTGAGTTCAAGAACCAAGGAGGTCACAATTTCGCGATACTTACGGATGTAGCTTCGCTCGGGGGTCAACAAGCTATTTTTTACCAACTGTTGTGTGATGGTGGACCCTCCACGAGGGGCTCCAATTCCAAATTGTGAGAGCAAGGCCTTGGCTAAAGCGGGAATATCGATTCCCATGTGGCTGTAAAAATTATCATCCTCAATAGCGATGGTGGCATCGATGAGTGAAGGCGAAATTTGGTCGAGAGAATCCAAAGACTCACGGTTTTCTTCTCCGTGGATGGTGTAGAGGAGGTTCCCCTCTCGGTCCATGATCAGTGTCGAATCTTTAGCGGCAACATTGCCGGGATTGAAGGTGAACAAAATCCAAAGTGCGTAGAAAACAGTCAGAACAAATATCGTTCCGAGTACGGCTAAAATACCAATGAGGCCATAGCGCAGGAAACGGTTTTTCTTGCTCATTGAGGGATGAGGCTTGAGGCGGTCCCAACCTTTCCGAATGGCGGTTTTGGTCCAATTTTTCATAATTTCCCGCGAATTCTACCACCAAATTGTTCTAAGGCAAAGAAGGTCTGCTCCTGAACAGTTTGGAGTTCCTTGTCCGTGAGGGTACGGTCGTCGCGGCGAATCTCGATAGAAAAGGACAAGGACTTCTGACCCTCGGGAATTCCCTTTCCTTCGTAGATGTCGAAAAGAGTCACCTTTTGGTGAAGGTCTGCGTGCGCGGTTTTGAGGATGCAGTTTTCAAGGTCGCCCACAGTGGTTTTTTTATCGACGAGAATGGAGACGTCAAAACCCATGGAAGGAAATTTGGGAAGGGAGCGGAAACGTAGTGTTTGTCGTCCCGCTTTCATGAGTTCGCTGAAACTCAATTCAAAGAACGCAGTATTGAGGGGAATGTCGAAGGCTTTCAAAACGGCCGGGTGGACACTGAAAATTTGTCCAATCGCCTTGCCACGGAAAATAATATCCATGCATTTTTTTGGGTGGGCGTAAGGCGCCGGTTTCTCGCTGGGCTTGAGTTGGTAGCTGTTGAGATTGAATTGTTGCAAGAAAGATTCCAGAGCTCCTTTGACGACGTAGAAAGCCTCTCCTTCCGCGGTGGCTGCGGCGGCGAGTCGTTTTTCTTCGAGCGGCATATAGGCGTCTGAGTCTTTGTAAGTTCTTCCCAGCTCAAAAATTTTCATCGTCGGGAAATTGCGGTAGTTTAGTGCCACCGTGTTTAGCAAGTTCGGCACCAGGCTCATGCGCATATGGGTTTGGTCTTCAGAAAGGTAATTGAGAATTTTTAAATGGCCTTCTTCAGTCATCCCGCAACGTTCAAAGCGGTCTTTGCTGTAGAACGAATAGTTAATTACTTCGATGAAAGCTAGCCCGAGGGCGAAGGCGGAGCGGGTGAGGTGCTTCAAAAACCGCTCTTCATTTTCGAGGGGCAACTGCATGGGAAGGTGCGGTCGAATGGCCGGAATTTTGTCGTAACCGTAGATGCGGGCCACTTCTTCCACAATGTCTTCTTCAATGGAAACGTCACGCGTGGCCCGGTGGGAAGGCACAGTGATTTTGAGATTTTTCCCGTTCGCGGTGACGCCGAATTCGAGAGACTTTAGAATGCGAGTGATTTCTTTGGTCGGGATTTGTACGCCGATTTTGCTACAAATACTTTCCGGACTTGCGGTGAGTGTGAGTGTTTTTGGTTTCCATGTTCCCGCGGTGGTAATGGGGCTCACCATTTTTGCGCCGGGACATAGCTGCTCAATCAAATGAATGGCTCGCTTCAATGCAATTTCCGTGAGCGTGGGGTCCAGGCTTTTTTCGAAACGCTGGGAAGCATCGGTGCGAAGACCATGACGAAGCGTGCTTTTGCGCACGATCACTGGGTCAAAGTTTGCCGCTTCCAAAATAATTTCCGTCGTTTGTTCGCTGATTCCCGACTTGAGCCCGCCTTTAATTCCGGCGAGACCCATGGGCTCATCATGCTTGTTGCAAACGAGCGGATCTTCCTCGGTTAGTTTTTGTTCGCTTTCGTCCAGTGTTACGAGTTTTTCACCTTTTCGGGCGAGTCGTACAATGAAACCGTCGTCACCCACAACCGCGCGATCATAAGCGTGCATGGGCTGGCCGAGTTCGAGCATCACGTAGTTGGTGATGTCCACAATGTTGTTGTGCGGATTCATCCCCGCGGCTTGTAGGCGAGACTTGAGCCACTGGGGGGATTCCTCAATTTTAATGCCGGTCATGATGCAGGCTGAAAACAGAGGACACAACTTTGCGTCTTTAATCGTGATGTTTAGTTTTTCTTTGCCCTTCACGGGTGCAATTTTGAGGAGTGCATCGAGTTTTTTCAAAGGCTTCTCAAAAATGGCCGCCACTTCCCGCGCAATTCCATAGTGTCCCCAAAGGTCTGGACGGTGAGTGAGTGACTTGTTGTCAATTTCGAGGACGATGTCGTCTTTGTTCAGGGCTTCTGCCAGCGGTGTGCCTGCTTTTACCTTCAAAGTAGTGAGGTCGTGGATGCGAACTTCTTTAGCGTCCGAAGTGTTGTCCGGAGCCAGCCCAATTTCTTCGCCCGCACAAATCATTCCGTAGCTGTTTTCCCCCCGAATTTTAGTTTCGGAAAGTTCCACAAGTTCTCCTTCTCCATGCCAGCGCACTCGAGATCCCGGTAGAGCCACGGCTACGAGCATCCCTTCGCACAAATTTTGTCCTCCGCAAACGACTTGTACTTTTTTGTCCCCGATGTCTACTTGAGTGAGGTTCAGGCGGTCTGCGCCGGGGTGTTTTGAAACAGAAAGAATTTTTCCCACCACCATTTTTTCGTACGAGGCCGCTTCGTCTATCACGCCTTCCACTTCCGCGGTGTGACTGGTGATGCGCATCCCCAAAGCTTTGCCATCCAGAGCAGGCAGTTCTACGAAATCCCGAAGCCAGTTGAGAGAAATTTTCATGATTTTTTAGTGGCTTTGCCCCCTCCGGGGACTTTGCCGTACAAAATAATAAGAGTGAGAATGATGATGTTGCCGAGTCCGAAGAACCCGAAGAGGATGCTGCTGTAGAGGTCTGCTTCAATCAAGGAATAAGCCAAAAAACAGCCGTCACCGAGAAACCACAAAATCCACATGGTCATACTTACGTCCCCTGCTTTTTTTGTGCGCAGCATCTTCACAATTTGTGGAATGTACGCGGTGATGAGCAGCGTGTTTCCTACGATCCCGAGGATGGGGAGCAGTGCTTCTTTCATTAGAACTGGGTGTTAAAACGGAGGTCTCCACTTTGAAGGTGGCGAATGTCGTCGATTCCGTAGCGCATCATAACGAGGCGAGTGAGACCGAAGCCAAAGGCCCAACCTTGGTATTTTTTAGGATCAATGCCGCCGGCTTTCAAAACATTGGGATGCGTCATTCCGGCGCCCATGAATTCAATCCAACCGGTGTGTTTGCAAACACGGCAGCCTTTTTCATCACAAAAAACGCAGGACATATCGAGTTCAATACCGGGTTCCACAAAAGGAAAATAACCGGGACGGAAACGGACGCGCATGGTTTTTTTGAAGAGGCGCGTTAAGAAATCTTGCATCACGGCTTTAAGGTGCGCAATCGAAATATCGGTATCAATGAGCAGGCCTTCCACTTGGTCAAAAGTGTGTTCGTGGGAAGCATCGGTGGCTTCGTTTCGGAATACGCGGCCCGGAACAATAATGCGAAGAGGGGCTCCATATTTTCTCATTGCTCGAATTTGATTCGGTGACGTTTGCGTGCGCAAAACGAGGCGTCCTTCCTCGGGGTCCGAGGCTTTGTTAATAAAGAAAGTGTCCTGCATATCGCGCGCGGGGTGATGCGCGGGAATGTTTAATCCCTCGAAGTTATAGAATTCACTTTCGATTTCCGGACCGTCCACCACCGTGAATCCCATTTGCTGAAAAATCCGTTCCACTTCTTCTTGGGTTTGCGCGACTGGGTGAATGTGGCCCATGGGGAAGGAAGCGCCCGGGGCCGTGAGGTCGATCCATTCGTGTTCGAGGGCCTTGTTCACTTCTTCGCGTTCGAGGATGCGGCGACGATCAATGATTTCCACTTGAACGATGACTTTGACTTGAGTGATTTCGCTGCCCACCGTTTTCTTCTCTTCCAGGCTTAGGTCTTTTACGGTTTTCAAAAGCTCGGTAATGGCCCCTTCTTTCCCCAAGTATTTTCGCTCCACATCCTTGAGGGCTTCAACAGACTTTGCGGTTTTCACATCGGCCTCCGCTTCGCTCAGGATTGTTTGAAGATTTTTCTGCATGCGTGGATTCTATCAGGCAAGTTCGTTCGTGACTAGATCAAGAAACCGGAGGCTTATTGTCGCAAGCCTCTTATTCCGTGGAGCCGTTTGGAGGCGTGCCCACGTTCTCGAACTGATCTATGATGCCGTTTTCGTTGCCATCCCCGGGAATAGGGTCTTCAACAGGATCCGTTTCTAAGGTGTCTTCAATAGATCCGCACCCTGCGCCGAGTAAACTCAAGAAAGTGAAAAGGAGGAAGAGGTTTTTCATAGGATTTTATTGTAGCAGGAATGATTGCACTAAAACAGTGGGGATCAATAGTCTTTCAGAAGCTTGATGTTCCCGAAAGATTTGGCCTTATTGTAGTAGTTTACGTCTGCGGTCAGGAAGAGAGCGTGATTTTGGAGCGCGAGAGCATGGTAAGAGGCGTCATAAAAAGAAACACCAGGGCATTTTTTCATTATTCTAAAGGCCAAACTGCTTATTTCCAGATTTAGAAAAATCTGGGTGAACTGAAAGAGCTTAAAGTAAGAATATTTTTGTACCGCTTCGTTCTCTGAAAATTTTCTTCCCAGGTAGTTGTTGAGTTCCCACTCTAAAAGGCCGGAGCTCACAATTTGGATTCTTTCGTCGGTAAAATCTTCCTGCATTTTTTCGATTTGTTCACGATCTTCCTCCTCTCTGACGCACCATTTAATCATCACATTGGAGTCCGGAAAAATAAGTCGGCTAGTATTTTCGGTCCGCATGAAGTGTTTTTAAAATTTCTTTAGTCGTATGTATATGTCTCTCTTTTTTTATGGATAAGTTCATCAACTCTAAGGCCTTTCTTCTGCCCCAGCGACGAAACTTTTCCTCAATTGCTTCATTTACAAAGTTGCTCCTATTTCCAGAGGGGATCAGCTCCTCGAGTTTCTCGAGATGTTCAATATCAATCATGAGGTTGATACGTTTTCTCGAAGGAGTGGCTGTATTCATAAAAAATGAGTAAATCTATTACACACTGATTATACACAACTTCGGGAATGCTCGTCAAACAAAAAGCCCCATCTTGCGACAGGGCTTTTAAAAAGTTCAGAAGAGGACTAACGAACAGCGTCCTTGAGAGACTTTCCAGCTTTGAAAGCAGGGAGAGTCATCGCAGGGATTTTGATCTTTTGTGCTGGGTTGCGAGGGTTTACACCCATGCGAGAAGCACGTTTTGAAACGCGGAAAGTTCCGAAACCGGTGAGGGTTACAGAGTTTCCCTTGGAAAGGCTCTTTGTTACTGCGCTAAGAACAGCTTCGAGAGCCTCGGTAGCTGCCTTTTTTGTGATGCCTGCACTTTGTGCGGCAATGTTGATAAGATCACCTTTTGTCATGGCGATGGCGTTATGGATAAATCGGGACTATTATATGCGGAAGTGGCTCTATGACAAGAAAAAAAGCTCGCACGAAGATGGAAAAGCACTTGCCAGCACGCGCTAAATATTTGACAAGTACACCCCATGGTCCCTATTTTAGTCCCACTATGGCCGCCAAAAATCTTGTTATTGTAGAGTCTCCGGGAAAAATCAAAACGATCTCCAAGTATTTGGGGGGCGATTATGTCGTAATGGCTTCTATGGGCCACGTGCGGGATTTGCCGAAGAGTAAAATGGGAATCGACACCAAGCACAATTTTGAACCGCAGTACCTCATCCCCAAAGAGAAGGCGAAAGTCATTGCCGGGCTCAAAGCGAAGATCAAGAAAGATACCGTCGTCTATATTGCTACCGATGAAGATCGCGAAGGGGAAGCTATTGGATGGCATTTGGTGGAAGCCTTGAATTTGCAAAATCAAAAAGGTTTGAAGCGAATTGTGTTTCATGAAATTACGAAACCTGCCATTGAGTCCGCCTTGGCACATCCGCGTGATATCGATAAACATTTGGTGGATGCGCAGCAAGCACGACGTATTTTGGATCGTTTAGTGGGTTATGAGCTTTCGCCTCTTTTGTGGAAGAAAATTAAATACGGACTTTCTGCCGGACGCGTGCAGAGTGTGGCCGTGCGACTCGTTGTTGATCGTGAACGTGAAATTCAGGCGTTTAAACCGGAAGAGTACTGGAGCATTACCGCACAGATGACTCCTGAGAAAGGCAAAGAAGTCTTTGAGGCGAAATTGCAAAAATTCAAAGGTGAGAATTTTAAAATTGTGAATCAAGAGGGAAGTGACATGGCTATGAAAGCGCTGGAAGGAGCCACTTATACGGTGACTTCTGTTGAGAAAAAAGAGGCTCGTCGAAACCCGGCGGCGCCATTCACCACTTCGACTTTGCAACAAGAGGCCGCGCGCAAACTTGGATTTTCCGTGAAGAAAACCATGATGGTGGCTCAGCATCTTTACGAGGGTGTGGAGCTCGACACCGGGCATGAAGGTCTCATCACTTATATGCGTACCGATTCCGTGACCCTTTCCGAAACTGCTCTAAAGCAAGCGCAGGAAGTGATAATGAAACTTTTTGGAAAAGAATTTGGACTGAATGAACCGCGTGTCTTCAAAGGAAAGAAGGGTGCGCAAGAAGCGCATGAGGCCGTTCGTCCTTCGGACCTCTCTCGTGAGCCGGAAAAAATTGCGAAGTATCTTGAAAAAGATGAACTCAAACTCTACGAACTCATTTGGAAACGAACCTTGGCCTGCCAAATGGCGCCCGCTATTTTGGACCAAGTGGGCGTGGATATTGAAGCGAAAGGCTATGGTTTCCGTGCCACGGGGCAAACCATCCGTTTTGCCGGATTCATGCAAGTGTATAGGGAAGGGAAAGATGAAATGGAAGAAGATGATGATGGAGAAAACATTCTCCCCGTGCTCACCGAAGGCGAAAAACCTCAGCTCAAGGAATTACTCCCCGAACAGCATTTTACGAAACCACCGGCTCGTTATACGGAAGCCAGTTTGGTAAAAAAACTCGAATCGGAAGGTATTGGGCGTCCCTCCACTTACGCGCCCACCATCTCCACCATTTTGACCCGCGGTTATATTGAAAAAGATGCGAAGCAACTTGTGCCCACGGAAATTGGAACGGTGGTGAATGACTTTTTGGTTGAACATTTCCCTCAAGTTTTGGATTATCAGTTCACCGTCCACATGGAAGAAATGCTCGATGGAGTGGAAGAAGGGGAGGAAACGTGGCAGCAAGAAATCCGCGATTTCTATGAGCCCTTTCATAAATTGGTGGAGGAGAAAAGTGAGAACATCAAAAAAGAAGATATCGTAATCGGAACGACCGATGAAATTTGTGATTTGTGCGGAAGTCCCATGATGGTGAAACTCGGACGTTATGGAAAGTTTCTTTCCTGTACGAATTTCCCAACGTGTAAAAACGCAAAGCCTCTTGATGAGAAAACAGGAAAAGTGGACGAAGTGAAAGAGAAAGAAACCGAGGAGTTGGAGAAAAAATTTAGCGGCAAAAAATGTCCCAAGTGCGGCAAAGCCATGGAAGTGAAGACCGGTCGTTTCGGTCAATACTTGGCGTGTACCGATTATCCTAAGTGTAAATCTACGGAAACTATTTTAAAGGTCATTGGGGTGAAATGTCCGGAGTGCAAAAAAGGTGAGCTTGTGGAACGTCACACTAAAAAAGGAGGCAAGGCGTTTTATGGATGTAATCAGTATCCTAAGTGCAAGTTTGCTGTGTGGGAAAAGCCTACGTCGAGTGAACACGCGGAAGAGCTTCATGAGAAACAAGTAGAAAAGAAAGAAAAAAAGGAAAAAGAGTAGAAAGCACGCGGCGCTTTTGCTAAACTGGTGGCACTTCACCCACGTCCATGAAAAAACTCATGTTTCTTGTTCTCGTTTTACCTCTTTTGCTAGCGCCTTTTTCGGGTGCCGCCTCGGCCTTTACGATGACTGGAGATACGCCCTACGTTGAAGGAGGAGATGGATTTATGTCCGGAGATGATTGTGGGTTTGTGATGGGAACGGCAAGTTCTTATTCCAGTCTTCGGGGTTCCACTACAGTGGCTTTTACGTCCGTGGAACCTGATCGAGATCAAGGGTGTATTGATGCAAGTGGTTACGCTTACTCGTCTTCGTCCCGCGAATCCTACGCTAATTTTACGGCGGGAACGCCCATTTCCACTACGGTCACCATGGACATGGATTGGAGTACTACCGCTGCTAATAATGTTGTGGTGGACCAAAGCACGGGGTACTGGGGTGGCTACGCTAGAATTTTGGATTCAAGCATTACTCCCGCCTCCTCCCGTCTCGTGTCGTTTGATTGGACCTGTGCCCCGAGCAGCTCTTGCTATGGGCTCGATACCGGGAAATACCATGTGACTACCAATCTCAGTACCGGTGCCGTTACGGGTTACGCTTGGAGCGATTACTATGGCTTCATTTCTTTCAACAGTTTGACGGAGGAATTGGCGCCTCGACAAATTGAGACGGTCATTACTATTTTGGACTCGGATGGTAACGAGCCCGATACGGTGGACTACACCAATGCACCTTTAGCCGACGGCTATGATTACTGGCGTGTCCGTGTTCAATTTTTCAATCGTGTGACCGGCCTGCCTTTGCCGGAAAGTGACATCACCAGTTTGTACCTCGATGTAGCTCAGACCGCCGACACCAATGTTTTCTTGAACCAAGTGGAGAAGGATGGGGATGCTATTGATGAGACTCCGGAAAATGTCTACCTTGGGTGTACGGGTGTAACCGATTATTGTTTGCAAACGGAGGACGATGGATCGGACAGTTTCAATACTTATATTTTCTCGGGCTCACCCACGTCGAATGTGTTGGCGGACTATTCGGATACTCCAGGCGTGTTTTATTCCGACCGTGACGGATGCCGATGGATTTATGAAGATCAGTGGAGTGAAGTGGATGGAAGGGGGGCTCAACCTAAGTGTGAGCTTGGGACTGGCTCTTATATGGTCAAGGCCGACTATTTCTACGCACGTCAAGATGCCTTCAATAAGTATGAAATCGACTACATCACGCTTCGTGTGAGCTTCGCCGACACCTCTACCTCCGGACCTCAAGATTTGGAAATGTATACCTGGGATGACAGTGCGACCGGAGGGTCTGCATTTTCCGCCGGTAGTTCAGCCTCCGGTACTTACTATGGGTATTGGCCCGCTTCCGGCTTTACCGACTTGAGTTTCCGTCCTCGCTACCAAATCACCAAGTTTGTGGGCTACTACGATGAGGGAGAACACACAGATATCACGGAGGACCCTGTTAAGGTGATGAGCTTACGAACGGAGGCGACTCTTTACGATACTTCGGAAGAATACCAAGGAACTTATGGTGGGAACGATCGACCCGGGTTTACGGTGACCTACCAGTTGGATGCTGAAACGACCGGTGATGCCGGAGCCACCACGAATACTTACTTGCTCATAGATACTGATACTCCTCCCAATGATCCTAGTTCCCAGGACGTTGAGGAGACTCACCGTGAAAACTCCATAGCCACGGATTACACCAACACCACTTACTCCAGAGACTATGCCATGGGGTACGGGCAAAAAGCTTCTTACCTGGCTACGTGTGGAGGTTTAGTGTCCTGTGTCACTCCGACCAACGTTTTGAGTTCTCCCACCGCGGAGCAGTGGGTGTGTGATGCTGCCGGCGATAAACGCAACAACGATGATTCCTGTTACTACACCGACTACCTTCCTCGTGTTGATCGCCATGTAGAGCCTCAAGACATGCTTGTGATTGGAGCCATCAACTCCGTGATTGACGCTACCGATCTTTTGGACGAAAACTACGTCTCTGCCTTGGGTACTGGAAGCCTCAACTCACGCAATTTAATGTATGCACAGTTGGCGCGCTATACTTTGGGTCAAACGGCGGGGTCGGGCACTTTGGATTCCGATATGGAGCCCACGGGAGATATTATTTCTCTTATGAACGGCCGACTTTTGTTTGCGGAGGGAGATGTGACGATTGATGGATCTTCTGCGTTCAGCAACAAAACTTTGGCGGTGAAGGGGGGTGATGTGTTTATTGATGGTGATATCACCGGTGGACAGCTGGGAATCTTTGTGGTGAAGAGCGGAGGCGTCGGAGGAGATGTTCACCTCGCGCCTTCGGTAAACAACGTTCATGCCAATATCTTTATTGACGGCAGTTTGTTCAGCTACGACGGAGTTTCTGCTCCTACCGGAGACTATCCCACTTGGTATAATGCCGGAGTGCGCCTGGAAACGCTCTTGAATCAGTTCTACTTGAATGGATCTTTTGTCGGACGCAATGGTGTGAATACCGCAGATGATGACACTCTAAGCTCTTGGGACAAAGGGGACGGAACAACAACCACGGTTTATGAAGAAGCACAGGAACATGACCTCAACTTCTTGCGTCAGTACCGTCGTTGCTATGAACTGGAGACGGATGGAACTTTAAGTACCACCGAGATGGACTGTGGTGAAGGAGAAGTGCTGTCGGAGTATCGCGATGAAACCACGGGGCTTCCGGTCTATAATTCCTTCATTCTTGAATTCAGCCCGACAAGTGACTTACCGCTCTTCAATATGGAGTCCGGACTGTTCCGCTAGTTGAAAAGAATGAGCCCGTAGGCTACATAGCACAATACGAAAAGAAAGGTGCTCATGCCGACGAAGAAAACTGTTAAATACACGGTTCGTTTGCTGAGGTAGCGGAAACGCGCGGCGTGGCGAACCGTGATGCTGGCGTAAAATAAATACACGAGGGTGAATACGCCGAGAATGATTCCAATGATGAGAGGGAGCATGGCTCTATTTAAACTCAGTTGCCCACCAAACGTCAATTTCCGGGTACTTTTCAAGCTCCTCAAGCATGAGTTTTACAATTTCTTTGAGCCGTGTTTCGTTGAGGGCTTCAAAGCGCAGAGTGAGGTTGGGGGAGGTGTTGCTGCAGCGCACGGCGCCCCAAGAATTGGCGTCGAAATTCACGCGCACGCCGTCGAGAGTGATGCAGTCGTATTTTTTTGACATATCCTCGGTGATTTGTTTAACAATGGCGAATTTTTTGTCGTCGGGGCAGGGGGATTTGAATTCGGGGGTGGCCACGGTGACAGGAAGTCCTTTGAAGAGCTGTGAAAAGCCTTCGGTGCTTTCGGAGAGAATTTGGAGAAGTTTTGCGGCCCCGAGGAAGGCGTCGTCGAAGCCGTAATAATTTTCGCCAAAAAAGAGGTGTCCGCTTATTTCTCCGCCGAGGGGTGAGCCGAGATCCTGCATTTGTTTTTCAATGAAGGAGTGGCCGGTTTTGGTCATCACGGGTTCTCCGCCGTGCGCTTTGATGTCGTCGATGAGGACCTGTGAAACTTTGACGTCGAAGACAATTTTGGAGCCCGGCATTCGTTTGAGAAGGTCGCGGGCGACAAGCAGTAGGAGCAGGTCTGCGGCGTAGTGTTTGCCGTTTTCGTCGACAACGCCCACGCGGTCCCCATCGCCGTCAAAACCAATTCCGAGGTCCGCTTTTTCTTCTTTTACTTTTGCAATGAGGCTCAACATATTTTCCAGTTCTTCGGGGTTCGCTTCATGATTCGGAAAGTTTCCATCGGGTTCCGTGAACAGCGGCGTCACTGTGCAACCCAGGGCTTCCAAAAAAGGTTTAACAAAAGGTCCGGTGGCTCCGTTTCCACTGTCCACCACCACTTTGAGTGGGCGCTTCAATCGGACAATTGAGGTGAGTTTTTCGAGGTAGGCCGGAAAGGCATCGAGCTTTTCGAGTTTACCCATGGGTTTTTCTTCAATGCCGCCGGCCTCAATAATCTTTAAAACTTCTTGGAGTTCATCTCCGCAAATAGAGTGCGCCGCTTTGCCCACGAGCTTTACGCCATTGTATTCCTTGGGGTTGTGGCTTGCGGTAATGGACGCGCCGCCGTCGAAACCGAACTTGCAGACGGCAAAGTAGAGCAGGGGTGTAAAAACCATGCCAATGACGGTGACGTCGCAACCGGTGCTGCGGAGGCCGTCAATAAAGGCATCGGAGAGCTCCGGGTTGCTGATGCGGCAGTCGTAGGCCACTACAATGTTTTTCCCGAAATGTTTTTGAAAATACACGCCCGAGCCCTGACCGATTTGGCGGATGGTTTCAGGAGTGAGATCCGGCGTGGTGCTCACGGGCTTGTGTGCAATTCCACGAATATCGTAGGCGCGGAAGATGTTTGCAGGGGGGAGGTTTGCCATAGCTGCCGCGATTCTACCAGAACCTCCTGGAAAAATCTTTCAAAAAATGGTATAATCATGAGATTAAAATAGCTTATGGGCGCAAAAATGAGTCCCGGGTTCCTCACTGAAGACGATGTTGCTGCTCCAACAGCTGTGCCTGTGGAGGCTGCTAAACCTGTGGAAGTGGATGCAGAAGCGTCTGCCGCAGCGCTGGCTGCTGCTCACAAAGCTGCAGAAACGAAAGAAACGAAAGTGGGTACGGTTGAAGCGACGTCTGAGTTACAACGCGATCTTGTTAGTGCAGATGTAGAGGCCGGATTAGGGGTAGAAGCTCCGCCGACAGAGGAAGATGCTCAAAAATCTCCTTATCAAGCCGGTATGGAAGCCCTTGTGTTTGAATTTAAGATTGAAGATACCGGGGATCCCGCAGAAAACTTTGTAAAAGCCCTAGAGGCCTTGGCTAAAAAACTAGAACCTGAGTTGAAGATTCCGGTTCCTGTAATGGTGGCTATGGCAGGCATGGAGTCCTCTTATAGCGACGAAACGGGTCCGGTTAATCCTGAAGCATTCTTGAGAAATTTTGCGATTGTTATTGCAAAGCCTGAATATGCAGAGGCGCTTAAGCATAAGGATGATCCGAGAGCCTTTTTGACGGCTCTGGTGGAGGCTGGGTATGCAGGGCTAATGGATACTCCTGAAAAAGTGAAGGCTTATGTGGATGCTGCCGAGGCAAGTATTAAACCGTATGGACTCGACTTTGGGAACCTTACCGTTCCTGAAGCACCAAAATCGTGGTGGGCAAGTATCATCGCCGGACTTGGTTCCACAAAGGATGGAGTTTTCGCTTTTCTCAAAACGATAAAAGATACTGTTTTTGGATGGTTTGGATGGGGAAAGAAAAAAACAGAAGATGCGGCTCAAGCGGTGGGTGAAGTGGCTGGAGCAGCGGTGGCGAAGGCGAAAGAAAAAATCTATGAACTTTTGGATATGATTGACCCGGATGCTCCTCTTTTTACCTTCCCTAAAGGGGTTACCCCTCAGGTCACTTCGGACCGAGGCATGCGCACTTTGGATGGCGTCACTCGTCCTCATGAAGGTGTGGACATTGGAGGTCTGCCTGAGGGGACGCCTATTATTGCCACGAAAGGTCTTGTGGGGGCAACTATCGATCATAAGGGTTTTGATGCCGATGGAGCCGGAAACTTGGTGGACATTCGTTTGAAGAATGGAGATATGGGAAAGTGGTTCCATTTGCAAGTGGCCAGCACTCTTGAAGAACCGATCCAAGAAGGAAGTGTTATTGGTTACGTGGGACATACGGGGCATTCTAAAGGGGACCATCTTCACTTTGAACTTTGGAAAAATGGCGAGAATACGAATCCCGATTCGCAGCTTTCACAAAATTTCCGCGGTCATGGAGGACCTGAAGGTCAGATTGCCTAGCTTAAACTCTCCGCTTCCGCTTTCTGGGCTTTTTTAATAGATTCGGTGACACGGCCTACGTGAACCACGGGAATTTTTGTGGAGCTTTCATGAACGAGGCGCACGAGCTTGTGAATAAGAAGAGCGTCCATTCCTTTCTCAATCATGGTGTCGGGGTCCACTTTGTCTTCCAATTGACGAAGGATGTCGTCGATTTTAGTCCAAGGGGCGCCTAGGTCTTCCTCGTCAGTTTGTTTGAACTTGAGATTGCGGGAGAAAGGAGCGTCCAGAAGTTCTGCGGGAAGGCCGATGGTGCGGGCGAGTTCCACGACGTCGGTTTTGTAAAGATCACCGAGGACGTGGAGGCTGCCGATGAAGGCACCGTTGATCTGGCCCAGGCCGAGTTGTAAATCACTCTTGTTCGCAGTGCCCAGAATGATACTGTTGGTGGCTTCGGAGCAGTGTTCCAGCACAAGGGCGCGCATTTTTGCTTTCAAATTTTCGTTGGCGGCTTCGGTTTGAGTCCAGGGGACGAAATGAAAATCCACTAAGAAATTATTGATGGGCTGGTACTGTACTTCACAGTCAAAATATTCGGCGAGCATTTTGGCGCGTTCGATGTCTTCATAAGGAGTCAGGCCCATCTCTGGCATCACGACGGCGGTCACATTCTTGGCTCCGAAAGCACGAACGGCAATGCACAGCACCACGGCGCTATCGAGGCCGCCGGAAAGTCCTACAACGGCACGGTCCGCTTGGCGGGCTTTTGCAAAACTGTGAAGTTCCTGAATGAGCGTTGAATAAATGATATGCATGGTGTGAAGGGAAAAGGGGAAATCAGTAGTCCTTGAGTGCGCTTTGGATTCGGCGGGCGGAGTCCTTTTTGCGAAGGTCTTCGCGTTTGTCGTACAGCTTCTTTCCTCGGGCGAGGGCAAACTCGATTTTGATTCTGCCGTTTTCCTGGCCGCATTCAAGCGGAATCACAGTAACACCCGCGGTATTTAGCGCACTAGTGATTTTTAGAATTTCCGCTTTGCGCACAAGGAGTTTTCGTGGTCTTTCGGGCTCATAGTGGTCTACCGTGGCTTTTCTATAAAGAGGGATATGGAAATGATCCAAATAGAGTTCTCCGCCACGCGAAGCGATAAAAGCGCCTGTGAAATGGCCGCCTTCGAATTTTAGGGCTTTTACTTCATGCCCCAAAAGGACAATACCGGCCGTAAAGCGCTCCAGGATCTCATAATCGTGAAAGGCCTTTTTGTTTTTAACGAGTGTTTTTTGCATGGTTACAGCATAGAAGACTATTATAAAAGCCGTCAATTTTAAGTTTTTAGCAATGCCAATCTGTTTACAGGTTTATGAAACCCGACTAGGCTGATTGCAGCTTTTTATTCTTTAATTATTTTGCTTATGAAAAGCTTCATGAAAATGTCTCTCGCAAGTTTTGGTATCCTCGCTCTCATGCTCGCAGGATGCAGCACCGCTACTGATACTGATGTAGATGGTGATGTAGACGTAGATGCTGTTCCAACCGTTGATACGACGGACACAGCACCAACCGTTGATACAACGACCGACACCCCTTCTGAGTAATCTTCCCTCAAATCTTTAAGTTCGCTTAGAGTCTAAAAAGCCGCCGCAAGGCGGTTTTTTAGTGCTTCTTGACGAGGATCGAGCCTGCCGTCACGATTCCTTTATCGAAGGTCGCAAGAGTTAGACCGCGGTCTTTTGCAAGGACGAGTAAGCTTGCATCGACGAAAGAGATTTTTTCCTTTTGCTCTGAAAAAAGAGCAATGGTTTGAGCCAGTTCGTCAACTGTAAGTTTTAGGATTTCAATCTCTTTGTTGAAAACCATGGAGTGGAGAGCTTTAGTGGCTTCCAGGTGGCCCTCTTTTATTTGCAAGACGGTGCTTGCCTCAAGGAGGACATAGTCCGTTATCGCCAAGTTTTTTTGAGATTCAATCCACTTGAGAGCTTGTTCATGGAAACGATCTTCTTTGCGGAAATAGGCCACAAACACGCTTGAATCAATCAAGAATTTTTTAGAGTCCATACACTATTTCATCAATTTTTCCGGCCAGGTTTTTTTCTTCGGGACACTTGCTCTTTTTAATGATGGCTTTTCGTAAGTCTTTTATGGAATAAGCCTTCTTTCCAAAGCTCTCCTTCGCGCCGATGGGTCGTAAAATTAAAACGTCTCCCTCTCCACGCTCACAAGTGAAATGCTTAGTTTTCAGATGTTTGCGGATTTTTTTCGGAATTGTAATTTGTCCGCTCGTGGTGATCTGGAAAATTTCCATAAATATTAAATTAATAACTTATTAAAAGTTTACGCTTGTGACGAGGACCCGTCAACAATTGGTCTTGTTGGTCATCGTGTCGACGTTTAATATGTCCTTATGCGAAAACTCATCATTAGCTCCGTCCTTTTACTTCAGGCGTGTAGTGCCACCGGTTTTCAAACTCGTTGTTACGAAGTTGTGGGAGATCCGGATGGGACACGCTTGATTCTTGAAGAAAATCCTTCACAGCCGAAGCTCACCGTTACGGATCCTGTTGGGGGAGAGGATGTTGAAGGATTTGGCACCTTGGAAGATGGGGTTTTTGTGTTTCCGGATGGGACACGGCTCAACTACAATGATGAAAAAGCGTGGTACACCAATAGCGACTTTGTGGCCGGAATAGAGGCCACGGCGGTTACTTGCGAGTAAGATGGCGGAGGGGGGGGGATTCGAACTCCCGAAACCCTTTCGAGTTTGCACCCTTTCCAAGGGTGTGCACTAGGCCACTATGCGACCCCTCCGTTTGTTTGTAGCCTGGATGTTTTAGCGGAAATGAGCTTGAGACGCAACTCTTTCAACCTTACTGCCGGAATCCGGGCCCAAAAAAAGCCCCGTTTTGTGAGGAGCTTTTTTTGGTTGCTTATTCTGAACGCACCGACACTATATTTTATTTTGATTTTTTTCTCAAGTCTTTTTTTGCGTAGGTATTAATCTGTTTGTCGAATTTTTTAGGATTTTTTGCGAGTGTGCGAAGTGCACGAGCAGTGACATAAAGAGTTATCTTTCGTCCCGTTTTTTCATCCACAAAACTCTTTTTCACTAAATTGGGGATAAAGCGTCGTCGGCTTTTACGATTCGAGTGGGAAACCTTGTTTCCACTTGAGGGGCGAGCACCGGTAAGTTGGCAAACATTTGACATAGCTGGGGCATTTTAAGTGACAAAAACCGATTTGGCAAGCGCTTTTTTCCTGTTAGACTACACTCATGTTTCTTTCGATCACTTATCTCCTCGCTCTCGTCCTTATTCTGACCGTGCATGAGTGCAGTCACGCATGGGTGGCGAACCGTTTAGGCGATCCCACAGCGCATAGAGCCGGACGCCTTACTTTAAATCCGCTCGCACATTTGGATCTTTTAGGGACTTTGATGCTTTTTTTTGTGGGCATCGGGTGGGGAAAGCCGGTTCCGGTGAATCCAAGAAACTTTGAACATCCTGTTCGTGACGAGGCTTTAACGGCTTTTGCAGGGCCCTTGGCAAATCTGCTCTTGGCGATTGTGGCTGCGGTTCCTTATACGTATCTTCCGGCGGAAGGCTTTTCCTGGCTCGTGAACTTCAGCGGAGCGGTGCTGGATTTGAGCCTGGTGCTTTTTCTTTTTAATATGTTGCCCTTTCCACCTTTAGACGGATCCAAGTTCATTCGTCTTCTGGTTCCACACCGCCTTCAGCCCTCCTATGAAAACTTTATGCGTAAGGGAATGCCCTATTTCATCGTCTTATTGGTTATGGATCTTTACCTTTTTGAAAAATATCTTGGATTCTCGTTCGTGTGGACAGCCGTTTCCACTGCGACATTTTGGCTCAAGGCGGCTATACTTTTAATAATTTAATCCTTTTCAGTTATGAAAAAACAGATTTCTTTACTCAGTTTAGCCGGTTTGCTTTTCAGCTTGGTACCGACTTTGGCATTTGCGTATTCCGGTGTCACTCTTGCCAATACGGAGGCCGACGGCGTCTCCTATTGTAACTACAGTGGGGGTTTTTATATTTGTGCGGGTGAAACGACGGATGCGAGTGATGCTGGTGTGGACGACGTTTACCTTCCTACGGATGAGAATGACAACCTTGTCGTTGGGTTTTCGGAAATGTTTGATGGTGTGGCTTTGGACGTCACTACGGATGCGGACGGCTATGATTCAACTTTCTTTGATACGGCTGGGGGCCGGTATGACTTTGAGTATTGGAATGGAACGGATTGGATAGACCTGGAATATAGCTTGGGGTCCATGCTCACGACGACTTATGATTTCGACAATGGAAGCGAAGGCGTTTTGTACAAAACCTGGATTCGGCCTGACGACTGGGCCACGAAGGTGATCACTACCGCCAGCTCCAGTTCTCTTTACTATGTACGTTTGATTGCAACGGCGGATTACTCCACCACTGGTCTCGCCGGGGGAGTGGGCATTATTGATTACAACTTAAAAGTTGAAGTGCTTGATGAGTTGGGCTACGCCATTGAAGGTCTTGAGGAAAGCGACTTTGTTTTGGCAGCCACCGGAAGCGCCGACGACACTATTTATGCTTTTGAAGATTTGGGCGATGGGCTCTATGGGTTTGCCGTGGATGCGCCCACCGCTACGGGCTCCGAATACGAATTGTCTGTTTTCCCTTCCGGCTTTGTGGAACAGGATCCGGCACGTACAGCGGTGGACTTGGATTTTGGCGAAACGCTTTATGATGATTTCGACATTCCTTACAGTCATCTTTTTATGGCGGAAAATGAAGCGGGAATAGAGGTGGGTATTGAGGAAGCAACAGCGGGAGTTACTCCTGTGGATTGTCTTATTGATGGAGTGGAGGCTTATTGTCCCGTGGATATTGGCAATGATGGCAGCGGAGCCGAGGCGTATGTGTATACGGATGGTTATGTGGCACTCACGGGGACGATTACCAATCGGAACTCCAGTAACATGACTCAGGCCCAAGAGTCCTACGTCTTGGACTATGGCTACGTTGCAACGGTCAAAGATGCCGCCGGAAATCCTTTGACGTCCGCTACGGTGAAGGCTGGAGATGATCTTAGTCTTACCTGTGATTACATCGGCAGCGGCCATTATGGATGTCCTATTTCTCTCTCGGATGCTGAGCCTTTGGTGCGTATTTCCGCTACAGGTTATGAAACTTTGGACAGCGTATTCGGTAGTGAACGAAGTGCACCTGCTTCTGCACAAGTGGCCACCACCTTTAGACTTACGGAAGATACTGGAGAGCCGGATCCGGATCCTACGCCTGACCCTACGGATGACGGAACGGACACGGACAGCGATGGACTTACCGACGTGGAAGAAGGTGAGCTTGGCACCGATGAAAATGATTCGGACAGCGACAATGATGGCATTCGCGACGGGGCTGAAGTGGACGGAGCTACGGATCCTTTGGACAGTTCGGACTACCTTGCGAATGGAGAAGATTTTTACATCGACTGCAGTGACCCTTTTGTAGACACTGCCGGAAACTTCGCGGAGCAATCCATTTGTATTTTGCATGATGAGGGAGTGGTGCAAGGCCGCAGTTCTACCGAATATGAGCCCAGCGCTTCCATCACTCGTGCGGAGTTCCTGAAGATTGCCTTGCTCAATGCGGGTCTTACCGTGACTGAGGACAGCAGCGTTGAATATGACGATGTGGACGCCAGTGCTTGGTACTACTCCTACGTCACTTACGCTACGGCGGAAGGTTATGTTGAAGGTTACGACGATGGCACTTTTCATCCCGATGAAGAGATCAACCGAGCGGAAGCCATGATCATGATGCTGCGCATTGCGGGTGTTGCCGAAACAACGGTGAGTGAATCCGACATCACCTTTGACGATGTTTCTTCAAGTGATTGGTTTGCTTGGGCCGTTGTGGAAGCTTCCGATAATAAAATCTCCGAAGGATACGAAGATGACACGTTTAAACCTGGAAACAGCATCACGCGCGCCGAAGTGGCGGTGATTGCTCGCCGTGTTTGGTATGTCTATTACGAGTAGGAGAGTAGACACGAAGCTTGACTTTTATGCAGCCTTAGGGCAAAGTATCTCACGACAAAAGAACGACAGTGTTCGTGAAATCCATTCAGGCGGACTTTGGGCGCTTTACGGCGCACGGTGTGTCCCACCGTTCCAATTACGCCCGGGTTCACGGCACAACGTCGTTCTTTGTTATAGAGGAGAATAAAGATGCCGCTCACACAAAAGCCTTTCTTTTCGTTTTTGAATCTGCTTATATAACCCAGTTCGTACCAAGCGTGCCATCGTAGCTCAGTGGTAGAGCACCACCATGGTAAGGTGGGGGTCGACGGTTCAATCCCGTTCGATGGCTCCAGTTTTTAGAACAAGGTAAACCTCACGTTCCAGCCGCTCTTCAAAATGGTGTTGAGGACGGGGTTTTTGATTTCCATGGGGTCGAAGCGGTAGTCGTAGATTTTGCCGAGTGATAAGTTTTCTTTGATGCCCCAGGCTTTGCCGATGGAGACGCCCATGAGGATGCCTCGGAAGAAAGTCCAACGGTAGCTTACGCCGGCTGGGCCGGCACCCCAGTTGACGGAGCTGGTGACATCGGTGAGGTGGACTTCGTGTTTTTCGGGGACAAATTTGACGTGGAGACGGTAAATGGAAGTGAGGCCGGCTTTGCGGAAAATTTCCCACCATTTGGCGTCTACATATTTCCACGTTATGAGGAGGTGTTTGGGATCTTTTTCTGTGACCATGACTGGGGCGTCGTAGGTGTTGATGCTTAAGATATCTTCCTTAAGCTTTTCAAAAGGAACACTCGGCTTCGCCGAGGAGGGAAAGAACCACACTTTTTGGGTGAGCCAAATGAAATAGGGCAGGTAGAGGATGAAGATTAAGGCTCCCAGAATGACTAAGATCACGCCAAGTGTTTCGTCACTAAGCCCGCCCTCAAAAAAAGTAATTATTATAAGTACGACCGCCCAAGCGGCCATGTAGCCCAAGATTCCAAATACGCTGAGGAGGAATTTAGTACCCACTGGCGTCCAGGTAGTAGTTGTAATCGCTGATTAGGAGATTGTAGTAATCCAAAAGATCGCTGTAGTCTGAAGCCAGCGCGTCCAAATCTCCCGCCTCCAAAGAACGGAGGGTGCGTTTCACTGTGGGAAGGAAGTTTTGGTCCATGACATCGTAGAAATCGTCGTAGTTGTAAGTGACGTAGCTTTCGGCATCCGGAGTGGCGGCCAAGTGTTCTGAAGCGGCGTCCGTGAGAAGATCGTAGAGGGCTTGTAATTCCTCGGCCTTTCCTTCAGTGACGTCACTGACATAGGCTTCCTCCACAAGATCGTAAATGAGTTTGGCTTGGTCCAGATCTTTGGACATATTGTCTCGGCCTACGCTAATGGGGTCTGTGAAGTCCACCGTCCAGGTGTCGTAAATGGCGGAAAGCGCATCTAAATCGTCTCCGAGTTCGCCGCTTGTGCTGTAAAGGGCCTCAATGTATCCATTGATTTGGCCGGCCAGGTCAAGACCCAGCATGAAATCATCATCTTTGTAATCTTGAGCGATAACGTATTTTGTCAGTTCATTACAGAGGGCTTCGGTTTCGTCCACCATGTAAAAGATTCGTTCCGCTTGGGGTTTGATGTTCTCTGTCTCTTCCTGGGTGAGTCCCACGGGATTCATGGTGTCATTGTAGAGTGCATCGCGATCGTAAAGTTCGAAGTAGCAGTCGAAGTAAGGCTCGATTTCATAATCCTTATAATCTTCGATGCCGCTTTCGAAGTAGCCAATGCTGTCATCCAGGTAAGAAGCTTCGGTTTGCACGGCATTGAAAAGATCGGTGTAGCGGTTCAGGGTGCTCATGGCATCGTAGGGTGCGGTGTAGGAGTAGTAAGAAGAGTCGGTACTGCCCTCTTGAACGGACACTTCGGTTTCCTTGTCGCTAAAAGGCCATTCCCAGAGTTTGTTACACGCACTGAGGAGGAGAGTAGAGAGAAGAAGCGAGGAGAGCAGGATTTTTTTCATGGTGTTTTGAATGAAGGCTAGATAATGTTTCTTGTGTCATTCTAAATATTTTATGAGTACTCGTCTAACAGAAATCGATGCACTGCGCGGCCTGGCGATTTGCGGAATGATTTTGTTTCATGCGGCTTTTGACGCGATGATCTTGGGAATGCTTGATTTTGAACCTTATGGCTGGCCTCTGATTATTTTGGTGCGTGCCGTGCAGTTTTTGTTTTTGGGTTTGGCGGGGGTTTCGGTGGCGCTCTCCGGGCGCGGATTTGTGGGTCAGCTGCGGAGGGGTGGCCTGATTTTTTCATGCGGAATGCTGGTGAGCTTTGCGACTTGGGTTTTGTTTCCTGCCGAGTTTGTAAAGTTTGGGGTTTTGCATTTTGTGGGAGTGGCCGTGCCCCTTTTAGTTTTTTTCAAAGGGCGAAAAATGGCGGCCTTGGCGGTTGCGGCAGGGAGTTTTGTGCTTGGAGAGTACTTTTTAGGGCTTTCGGTCGGGACGGGGTGGCTGTTCCCGCTTGGTTTGCTCGCGCCGGGCTTTTCTTCGCTCGATTATTTCCCGATTTTCCCTTGGATTGCGGTACCGCTGGTGGGGCTGGTTTTGGGCGAGTGGATTTGGGGTGCGCGGAAGGCTACGCGCTTGGCGCCTTTGGGCAGAATCCCGCTGCTGGCAGCCATGGGAAGGCACTCTCTAGCCATTTATTTGTTGCATCAACCGGTGCTTTACTTTAGTTTATGGGTGCTGTCTTTTATAATTGACACTTAGTGTCTGATGAACGAAACAGGACGAAATCTTGCGCAAATGCTGAAGGGAGGCGTGATTATGGATGTCACGAATGCCGAACAAGCTAAAATCGCGGAAGCCGCAGGAGCTTGCGCCGTGATGGCTCTTGAACGTGTGCCTTCGGATATTCGTCGAGATGGAGGTGTGGCGCGCATGAGCGACCCGGCGATGATCAAAGAAATTCAGGCGGCGGTGACCATTCCCGTGATGGCGAAAATACGTATTGGGCACACGGTTGAAGCACAAATT
>CAYHGP010000001.1:109863-111820 GCA_964356195.1 uncultured Candidatus Peribacteria bacterium
CCGAAAAAGCTAGCGGAAATTTCTGAGGGCTTGGGCGCAGCGATGCCCGGGTTGGAGATTGATGAGAGCCTGGTGAAGATGCAGGAGAGGGGGAACTAAAGTCTGCACGTGCATGGTTTGTGCCTCGATGAATGGCTGAAGAAAGCCATTTTGGTTTTGAAAGTTCCTAGGATATACTTGCTCTATGATTGGAGTTTTAGCCCTACAAGGTGGATTCGCGGAGCATGAGCAGATTTTGGATCAGCTGGGTTTGGAGCATAAACAGGTGCGGAGTTTGAAGGACACAGAGGGTCTGACTGGTTTTATTATTCCCGGCGGCGAAAGTACGGTCATGGATTTGTTCATGAAAAAGTACGGACTCGATGAGTGGTTAAAGGTGCATGCGGCGGATTTGAAAATCTATGGGACGTGCGCTGGGCTGATTTTGCTCGAGCGGTACGGGCTCCTTGATGTGGATGTGGAACGGAATGCGTACGGAAGGCAGAGTGCGAGTTTTACACGGAAAGGCGGACACTTTATTCGGGCGCCGAAAATCACTCGGGTGGGAAAGGCGGTGGAGGTTTTGGAGCAGGAAGCAGGCTCGGCCGTTTTAGTGCGCCAGGGAAATGTGTGGGGAAGCTCTTTCCACCCCGAACTTGCGGGCGAAACTGCGCTTCACTCCCGAATTTTTTCGTGTTAGGCTTCGGTCGACTTTACAACAAATTATGAATCCTCGACGCACCCTTTTCTACGGACTTTTATTGAGCGCTATTTCACTCGCTTCTTGTGGAGGCAGTGCGGATATGAGCGCGCACTACAGTGACTCCGGCCTCATCCCCGAGGCTTACATTCCCGCCGATGTGGGAATGCTTGCTTCTTATTCTTCCCGGGATGATGAACAATTCGCTTTTATTCAAAGCATCGAGAAAAACTTAGGAGACACGGACCGTGTTTCCCGCACTGCTTCCGAGACTTTGGACTCCCAGTTCGGGGAAGTGGGACTCGATTTTGAACGCGACCTTCAGCCGGCTTTTGGGGATCAGTTCCGCATGGTTTATGCTGTGCGAGCGGGCACCGAGACTCCTGAAACCTTTACCGTGGTGACGCTGGAAGATCCCGAGCAAATGAAAACCGTTTTGGACACTTTGGTGGAGGCCGAGCAACTTTCTTACAAAAAACTCAGTGACATCGACGCTTATGTGGACGAAGAGGCCCAGGTTTATGTGACGATTAACGAGGACCTTTTGTTCATGGCCACGACTCCCGAAGACCTTGTAGGCATGGTGCAACAGGATGAAGGGGAGAGTTTGTGGAATGCGGACCTCTACCAAGACACTCTCGACGAGCTTGGGTCCAACCAGGTTTTCTATGGGATTCTTTACCCTGCTTTGTACACCGGGGACGTTGGTTTGACGGCGGGTTTCTCGCTCAGCGATATTCCTTCCGTGGTGGACCAGCAGGTGATGGTGGTTCGAGCTGCTGAAAATGGGTTCAGTTTTGATGCATGGGTGAATGCCAACGAGGATCAGGCAGATGAAGCCGGCATTTCTTTTGATGCCGTTCCTCGATCGGAACCGTATCTCTTTGAAGAAGTCCCTTCGGAAGGTTTAATGGCTTACTTTGAATCGTTCGGGCTTCAACAAACTTTTGCAGAAGCGGACAAGCTCGGGGATGACACGTCTACTTTGGACACTCTCCGTGAAGGTGTGCGCAGCTACTTTGGTATGGATTTTGATGCGGATATTATGAGCTTTCTCGATAAAGGTTACGCCATTGTCCTCCAGAAAAACGGAGAAGGCGTGTTCCCGGGCATTACTTTCTATGTGGACATTAGTTCCAATACGGAAGGAGCTCAGACTTTTGTGGACAAGATGGATGGACAGCTCACGGGTCTCATTACAGCTTTGGGCATGACACTGCCAGGCGTTGTGTCTAAGGATACGGTTACTTGGGGAGGGGAAACGTTCAGTCGCGTCAG
>CAYHGP010000001.1:111920-119457 GCA_964356195.1 uncultured Candidatus Peribacteria bacterium
ATGGCCATGAGTGAAACCAAGGCTTATGAAAGTCACTTTGGTGGCTTCTTGATGCTTGCTGACTGATGCATAAAGTTCTTATTGGTCTCAACACGTTCAACGATCTTCACTTCCTGAAGGACAGCCTTCCGGCGCTTGAAGAATTGCGTGAAAACTTGCCTGCCGATGTGGTGATTTTGGACACCGCTTGGAACGACGAGATTCGTGAGTTTGTGCGGAAAAATTATCCGCATTTTAAGTACACGCGTCACAAGGACGGGAACATCGGTTACGGGCGTTCTTATACGGAAATACTCAAGGAAGCTCCTGGACACAAGTACTTTTTGGTGGTGACGAGTGATGTGATTCTTGACCCGGCCGTGGTGAAGCTTTTTGTGCAGCGGATGGAGGAGGATTCCGAAATCGCGATGTGTGCGGGGAAGCTGTACCACTGGGACGCGGAGCAGCATCGTAAAACAAACGTCATTGATTCTTTTGGAATTGTGGCCGAAAAACGGCATCACTTTTTTGATCGGGGGCATGGGGAAATGGATCACGGGCAGTACGATGACACCTTGGGTGACGCGTTTGGAATTTCCGGCGCTGTGTTCTTGCTTCGCAGTAGTGTAGTGGAGAAATTGGGCGAACTCTTCGACCCCAAAATGTGGATGTATAAGGAAGATATTGATCTGGCGTACCGCCTGCGTTGGCTCGACGAAAAAATCGAAATTTTTCCGGAAGTGTGGGCCTGGCACGCGCGCACCGTGGCCAACAAAGAAGGTCATTCGCTGCGCGCCCTCAGTAAAGCGGATCAAACAAAACGGGACTACGGACGTCTGCACTCGTACAAAAATCATTTCCTACTTTTGAAAAATAATTTCACGTGGCGCTATGGACTTGGAGTTTGCTTGCGCGTGATTTTTTATGAGATTTTGAAAGGCGGGTATATGTTGCTACGTCATCCCAAAGTGTTTTTTGCAGGCTTGAAAACCTTGCTTTTCGTTCCCGGCAAGCGTAGTTCTAGGATCGCATCGGTAAAAAAAATGCTCAGTTACTTCGAGCAGGGCGCTAGCCCCACTAAAAGATGATCCTCTCAATTATTATTTTACACCACGGAAGCCCCCGCGAAGTCACGGCTAATCTTCAGGCATTGAAGGAGGCTTGGCTACCCGAAAAAACCGAGGTTTTTGTCATCAACAATGGGCAAAAGGGAGACAATGCAAAAATCCCTTTCGATAAAAATCCAAAGTTTGATTTGCGCTATTTCGAGATTGAAAACCGCGGCTACCCTCAGGGGAATAACTTCGGTCTCAAACAGGCGACCGGGAAGTTTTTGTGCATTTTGAATCCTGATATTCAAGTTGATAAAAATACCTTTAAAGTTTTGCTCGATTATTTGAAGGCCCATCCTCGTGTTGGAATTGCAGCACCGCGACTGCGTTACGGCGATGATTCCATTCAAGACAATTACCGTAAATTCCCGCGCGCTTTCGACCTATTTGTGAAGCGCACTTTGCTTCGTAAGATTTTCCAAAAACGAATGCGCCGCTACCTTATGTGGGACAAAGATCCCTACGAATCCGAGGCGGTGGATTGGCTCACCGGAGCTTTTCAAGTTTTTACGCGCAAGGCTTGGGATGCGCTGAAGCCCAATGATGAACGATATTTTCTCTTCATGTCCGATGTGGATGTTTGCCGCAAAGCCTGGTCCAAAGGTTTTGAAGTGCATTTTGTGGGGGAGACCGAAGCCTTTCATAATGACGAGCGCCTTTCCTCCGGCGGCATTCTGGCTTTCTTCAAAAAACGCACTTTGCGCCTTCACGTGAGGGACGCGGTGAAGTACTACTTGAAGTACCTTTTCAAAGCCATTCCTAAAAAATCTCCATCGGGGAGTTTGCGTTAAGGGAAGCTTTTGCTACAATGCTCGGGCTTAGGCCTTTCGTATAGTGGTAGTACAACGGTCTCCAAAACCGTTAGCGTGGGTTCGATTCCCTCAGGGCCTGCCATTTAACCTGTTAACAGGTTGGAGTTTTGTGGTGTGGTTTCGGCGAGTTTAACCTGATGAGTGAGTTCGATTCCTGTTGGCATCTTGTGTACTCAAAATTTTGTGGTATTATATCCACAATTGTATTCACCTGATTTCTAATGAAATGAGAAGGAAAAATGATTATTTGCGTTTAGTTCCGCCCACTGATGAAGCACCCAGTACTAGCGGTAGCTCTCAAGAAGCATGGGTGGACCGTTTAGGTGCTGGGGAAATTGGACGGCCAGGTCCAGATGCAGGTTTATTAAGAGAAATGGCTGCATTTGCAACGCTAGGTTTGCATGTTGTTGGCGATAGGTCTAATACAGTTGTGGAGGAGAAAGGCTGCTCCTCTATCATCTTTCATCCAATTGACACGTCTATCACGATTCATCCAATTGACAAGTCTGGTGCATAAAATCCGTTCGAACTAGTTCTACGCTGGCCTGCCAATTCAGTATCAGGGAATCAAAGTCGAATAGGCCATGAAGTAAGTTCCGTCACTCAATTGAACAATGTCCGGGTCGCCCACATAGCTCGATTCAAAGCCTGAACTTTCGTCCAGCAAAAGGCGGAAGCCTTCTTCAAGTTCCCATTCGGTTCCGTCTTCACTAAAGTAGGAGCGAATGCCTTCACTTTGATCGCTAAAAACATAGAGGCGATATCCGTTTTCAAACGGGGTTACATTCCCTTGGAAGTAAACGTTTTTTCCGTCGTTGAACAGGAGGGTGTCTTTCAGTTCAAAAGATTCTCCATCTTGAGAGGTGGCGTGCCACGTTGTTCCCGCTTCTGTTCCATCTTCTGCCCCCAAAATACCCAGGCTGGCGAGTGAAAGGAGTTGCCATCCATCCACTGTTTTGTAAGCGGCGGCGACTCCTGCATTTCCGGTTTCCGGCTTAAAGGCTATTCCTTTGTAAGTGAAATTAATTCCGTCCGTGCTTTCCCCGTGTAAAATGTAAGTTTTGCCATTGTCTCGAGTGCTTCCGTAGAGTTGAAATATGCCGTTGTCGTATACAACATTGGGATCAGAAACGTCTCCACGATTGGGGAAACCCTCGAAGTTCATGAATTTGAAAGTCCAGGTGGCACCATTGTCATCGGAAATCGCCATGGCCGGTAAATTCTCTTTGTCACCCACGGTCCAGGCATAGTAGTAGAGAAACAAACGTCCGTTTTCATCCACGGCCAAATCGGCCACGTCCGCTTGATCGGTAATCACTTCATTGGTTTTAGTCCAAGTGAGTCCGTCTTCCGAGTAGGCTCCCATCAGGCGTCGGGCCCAAGGTCCTTCAATGCCCTCGTGATCTCCGGCTCCAATGGGGGGAGTGAAGTCTGCCGTGAGAGAACTTGTTGCAAGTGGCGTCTCCGGTGTTTGGCAGGCACTCAGAATTACAAATGCAAAAGTAAGAAGTAAGGTTTTTTTGGCGGCGTTTGTCATGGGGTAGAGGCTAGGATGTAAATTGATTGCTCATGCGTTTCGCATGGGACAAACGTTCTTCCGCTTAATTAGGCTAAGAGTACGCCGCCGGTGACAATGGCCGTTTGCCCGGAAAGATCGAGGAGTTGCGTGAGACTTTTCATGGATTTATTTTAGTCCCAATTTCTGTGCTAGTATAGGTAAACAAACATATTTTTTGAAAAAATATTTATTACTCATTGGCGCTCTTCTCAGCCTTTCTCAGGTGGCTCTCGTCAGCGCGTATTCAGACATAAGCGGCTATTTATTTGAAGACTCCATTCAAAGCTTGAGCGACGAAGGAATTCTTCACGGCTATACTGACGGGACTTTTAAACCGGATTCGAAAATCACCCGGGCGGAGTTTTTGAAAATGGTTTTGGGAGCGGCGGGACTTGAAACCGTGGGCGTGGATTGTTTTAGTGACGTTGGGGACGAATGGTATGCGCCTGCCATTTGCACGGCCAAAGAATCCGAGATTGTGGGCGGCTACAGTGATGGGACCTTTCTTCCCAATCAAGCGGTGAATTTAATTGAGGCCCTAAAGATTTTGGTGAATGTCTTTGAAGTTGCAACGGTGCAGGCCGAGGGAGGGGAATGGTACAGCGCGTCTTTGGAGACGATAGCTGCGCTTAACTACATTCCTGCGACTCTCCATTATTATGTTGAGCCGATGACACGCGGGGAAGTGGCTGAATTGGTGTGGCGAGCAATGAACGAAAAAAAGGACGAAGAGGCTACGACGCTCGATGAATTTGTGGGGCCGCTTTGCAGCACATTTGAGGCTGAAAGCTATGAGGATGTGGACATGGAGCGAGTACGGGAGACCTGGCTTTCTTGGTACAACGAGGCGAGGGCGGGCCAGGGATTGGATCCGTATGTTTATAATGAACAACTCGATAGGACCGCTTTTATTTGGTCTGACGCCAGTCGTGCGAAAGGGTACATGGATCATAAGCGACCCGGAACAACGGCGTATTACGATTATTATGCTATTCAGTCTTGGTTTGAGGACCTCGGTCTGACTTTTGAAAATTGGAACGGGGTTACGTTTACGGAAAATATTGGTCACGGTCCATACTCATGCAATGATACCGATTGTACGGATGAACTTTTGGATGCCATCCAGTACAGTTTCGATTACTTCATCGGCGAAGAGGGAACGAGTTATACGGCGCATTACGACAGTATTATGAGTTCGTCCTTCCAGGAAATTGGTTTTGGAATTGTGGTGACGGACAGTGAGTATTATTTTACTGTTCATTACGCTACAAAAATCAACTCCGATCCGGAACCGTTTTGTGATTAATTTAACCTATTTTTTATGACTAAAACTTTTACTTTCAAATTCTTAATGGTTGCGGCGCTTGTTTTTGGTCTTGGCTTTCTTGTGTGGATTTATTTGGACACTCGTCCTGTGGAATCACCGACGGTTACGGTTTTCCCCGCAGAGAAATTGGGGACCGTGGATTCTGACGTGGCCTACTGTTCAAACAATGCTGAGGAACTTATGGACTTTTATTATCCCAGTGCAGCTTCGGCTTCTGCCGAGGAACCGTTCCCTGTGGTTTTGTATGTGCATGGAGGAGGGTGGACGAGTGGAGACAAAACTACTTTGCCGGAGTACCGTGAAGCGCTCACGTCAAAAGGGATTGCGGTGGCGGCGGTGAATTATCGCTTAGCACCGGATTCCGTATTTCCCGCGGCTAT
The DNA here is from genome assembly GCA_964356195.1 of uncultured Candidatus Peribacteria bacterium. Classification (GTDB taxonomy): domain Bacteria; phylum Patescibacteriota; class Gracilibacteria; order UBA1369; family 2-02-FULL-48-14; genus 2-02-FULL-48-14. Next base: position 117,089 of record CAYHGP010000001.1, read on the forward strand.
TGAGGATTTAAAATGTGCGGTTCGTTATTTGAGAACGAATGCCGAGGTTTACAATATTGATCCAGATCGCATTGGAGGCTACGGCGGAAGTGCCGGCGGACATTTGGTTGCTCTTCTGGGCACGGCGGATGAATCTGCAGGTTGGGATGATGCTATGGATTACCCCGGCGTCTCCAGCCGTCTTTCTGCGGTTGTGGATATGTACGGCCCTACGGATTTGACCATTGAGTTCGAGTGGAATTCGGCGGAGCTTTTAAAGAATGCTTTTGGAGAAACTTATTCCAACGCCGCCTGGGTGAGCCCCATTAGTTATGTGACGAGTGATGATCCTCCTTTTTTGGTCATGCACGGGGAAGAAGATGCGCTGGTGCCCATTAGTCAATCGGAGGTTTTTGTGGAAGCCCTTCAGTCTGCGGGCATTGAGGTGACTTTTGTGCGAGTGGAGGATGCGGGTCATGGGTTTTCACCTGCTACAAAAGGCGTTCCCATTGAAACCATGAGCGACTGGCTTGTTGAGCAACTTGGAGTTTCTGCAACAACGACCGATGTGTCCACAGAAAACATTCCCATCACCATCAGCACCATGACGCACATGGAGGGAAATTTTAAGGATGATGAAGTCGAAGCGCTGTTTAATAAACACGTTGAGCAACTCCGCTGGGCTATGGATCTTTTTGATGAGTATGGTGCGAAAATGACCATTGAAAGTGAACAGTCTTTTGCGAAAGCGAATGTGAATTGGGATTTGAATTTTCTCAAAGAAGTGGTGGATCGCGGACACGGAGTGGGGACTCATGCGGACTTTGGAGCGCACGAAGAGCCGGCGCTCAGTGTCGAGGAACTGATCCAAAAATTTAAAGAGAACAAAGCCTTGGTGGATGCGCTTGTGGGTGCGGAAAATAATCGCGGAGTTTCAGGAGGGCAGGGAATAACGGACTGGGTGCTTGGGGCTTCCGGTGCCGGATTTGAATATATGGACGGAGTTACTGGTTTTGCTTACCTCTCCATGCCGCTTTCGGCTCGGCCTGATTCCACGTGGACGGATATTTATATTACGGAAGTCGCTTATCATAATCCGATCCCACCCGAGTTTGCAGACCGCATTTACCCTTTTATTTTAAAAGATGCGACCGACCTCGTTCCTGATGAGGATGGTATTATGACTGTTTTGAGTGGAGACATCGGAGAGCTTAGTAGTTTGGCCGAGGGGAGAGAGACTTGCGGGACGAAGTGCATTTTTGATGCCGATGATGTTCAAAGTTTTCTGGATTCCATTGAAGAGGCGGATGCCATTCGAGATCCTACGCGTTTCACGCGCATTAATATCCATATTCCCGCGGTTCTGTTTAAAAAAGAGAATGAAATCTTACTTCGTTCGCTTCTTGCCGGAATCCAAACTTACGTAGACAACGGCACTGTGCAGTGGGCCACGCAGGGAGAGGCTTATGATGAATTTCAAGCGTCGCTGTGAGGGCAAGCCCTTGACATGATTCGAGAAAGCGCTATGGTGCCACGGCATCTTACCTATAACTTTATGGCTCGAAATCGAGAAGAGGTCCTAAGTCCGGATGAACTTTCAGATCTTTTGACGCCTGAAATTGTAGAGGTGTGCGGCGTATTGCGTGACCCAAGAAAAAGTCTCGCTCTACAGACTCATTTGGCTGGGTTAGATAGAGGCGGGCAGGACCAATTTTTGTTAGATTTGCATGAAGCGATTCCTTTAGGTGAGGCGTATGTGGCTATTTTGGGAACGAATCCAATGTATGAGTTCCAACTTCGTACAAAGGCTCATGCTGTTTTTGGCAAGCAATCTACAGGTCCGGCTGCTCCCGGTCGTCGTGAGCTTCTTCCTCATCATGCTCCGGAACTTGTAGCACAGATTGAAAGATATTTACCTGCGGAATTTCATGCGCGATTTAGAGAGGCGATTGGACTTGCCGATGAACCTCATCTTGTCATTAAGAGTCTTGCAACCGGCGCCGGTCGAATTCCAAAAGAAGTTCATAGGGCGCTTGGGAAGGGAGTGAATGTTGAAAGTGTTCTTGCCGCCTCAAGAAGAGCACTTGCTGACTTTCATGGTGGACAGGAACAATAGTGTGCTTCTATAATATCTTTGTATTTTTACCCAGACGTCTCATGCAAAGCAAACGCCTCGCGCTTTTTGTCACCCTCGCTCTTTTCCTCAGCACCGGGTCCGCTTTTGCGGCTAACCTTGCTTGGCCGGCTTCAACAACAGCGGTGGATATTGGAGCTTCTTTGAAAACGGCGGTTGCCGCCATTGAACCGAGCGGACTTGTTTGGCACAGCGGACGAAATCAATTGATGGGAGTGGGTGATGAAGGTCAAGTTTTTGCCATGAATGCGGATGG
>CAYHGP010000001.1:119557-128340 GCA_964356195.1 uncultured Candidatus Peribacteria bacterium
GTTATGGATACCCAGGGGAATGTGAAAGTGACCTACAGTGTGCCGGGTTCTGACCAAGAAGGAATCGCCATCGGAATGGATTCCAACAACGATGGAGATGCGGATATTTTTATTGCACACGACACGCCCGCTCAAGTTTATGACTATGATAATTTCCTCATTTACGGATGGGTTGCACCTGCACCGGTTCCCGTCGTTATTGATGCGGATAATGATGGAGTTGAAGCGGCCTCCGACTGTAATGACAACGACGCCACCGTGAGTGCCTTCGCAACTTTCTACGTGGATGCGGATTACGATGGCATTGGGTCTACAACAACCGCGTCACTTTGCAGCGCTACGGCACCTTACGGATATTCCACTACTTCCACCGACAAGTACGATACGATCCCTAATGCGGGGGTTGAGGTGAAAGATGGAATCGATAATGACGGAGACAGTATTGTTGATGAACACAATACGGTCGCTTGGAACGGCTACCACCCTTATTTCAGCACTTTGGATGCTAACGTCTCCTCAAGAGGGAAAATTATTGGATACTGGGGTCTTAAGACCGGAGAAATTGGCGTTCGTTATGCTGATTGGTCCGTTTACCGTTACCAGGTGTTCACCAAGACCGGTGCCATACCAAAAATCACAGCAGTTTCCGGTACCGCGTACCTTACGGTGACCTTGGGAAGTTCCACGGTGACTTTGAATGGATACAACGGGGTGACGCGCTAGAGCGTCTCTTTGTCCGGCGGGATGCTGTAGTAGTCGAAGAGGAATTCTATGACTTTGTGGAAGACCTGGCCTGAGGTTCCTTCGGCCCATTCGGTGGAGCGAGGATGGTCCATTTTGACGAGAATGAGGAACTGGGGATCTTCGATGGGACCGTAACCCATGAAAGTCACTTCGGTGGTTCCTACTCCGGAGAGAGCTTGGCCCCATTTGTAAGTTTGAGCGGTTCCGGATTTTCCGGCGATGTAGTGATCGTCGAGGGCGATTTTTGAACTGTACTGGGCCACCACGGACGTGAGCATGGCGGTGATGGTTTGGGCGGTTTCCGCCTTAATGACCTGGTTCAAGACTTCGGGTTCAAAGTCTTCCACGCTGCCATCGGCGTATTCAATTTTTTCTACCAAGTATGGGCGCATCATGGTGCCTTCGTTGGCAAGCGCGGTGTAAGCCGTGATGAGTTGCAGCGGCGTCAATGAAATTCCTTGACCGAAGGATTTTGTGACCATTTCGGATTCCGTCCAGTTGCTGAAATGTTCCACGTCTCCCTTCACTTCATCGTTGATTCCAATGCCGGCTTTGTCCAAAAGCCCGTAGTCTTTGATGTAGGAATAGAAGAGGGTCGAACCTAGTTTTTTTACGATGTATGTCATTCCGGTGTTGCAGGAATGTTCGAGAACTTGGGTCATGGTTTCTAGGCCGTGATACTGCTTGTTGAAGGTTTCAATTTCGTAGTCGAATTCGTTGGTGAATTTGTTGAAATCCACTCCAACGGGACCGCTGTCCATGAAGGTGCTGCCCGCTGTGATTTCGCCGGCATCAAGCGCAGCGGCCACGACCAGCGGTTTGAATACGGATCCGGGCTCGTAGACTTCTTGAATCATTTTATTCTTGTAAACTTCCGGTCCCCAAGTGTTTTTGTAGGAATAATATTTTCCGGGCACATCGAGGTCGGGGAAGACTTGAATGCGCACATCGGGGTCCACTTGAAGGTAGTAATAGTAAATGGGTTCCTCTTCGGTCCCTGAAGTGTAGAGCTTATCTTTCTTGTCTTCCGGGATTTCAATTTCCACTTTTTCAAAGACGTCGCTGTAGGAGTTTGGGTTGAAGGTAGGGTATTGGGCCATGGCCAAAATGGCGCCCGTGTTTGGATTAATAACAATGACTTGGCCGCTGTCCGGGCGGTACTCTTCCACACCTGCTTTCAAAAATTCTTCCACTTTGGTTTGAATGGCGCGATCGATAGTGAGCGTGATGTCGGCACCGTCAACAGCGTCTTCAATGACGGAGTCTCCCACGGTGATTTGGTTTCCGTAGGCGTCTACCTTGGAGGTGAAAATTCCGTCCGTTCCTTTGAGGATGTCGTCAAAAGTGCCTTCAATTCCATACTGGCCCGTGCCGTCTCCCGCCACGTAGCCCAACACTTGAGCGGCGAGGTCTTGCTCGGGGTAGAAGCGGAAATATTCTTCCTGCATTCGAATTCCGAGGAACTTGAGCGGTGCTTCGGTAGGAGCTCCGTTTGCATCCACGCCTTCTTTGCGGTCTTCCTTAAGAATGGCTTCAATTTGATCGGAAATGGCGGGGTCGAGCTTGCGGCGTAAAACCACGTAGCGATTTTTTCCCTCTAAAATGGTTTTGAGCCCTGCTATCTCTTTGTCGCTGGAATTGAGAATAGCTCCCAGGCGTTCTGCCGTATCTTTTTTATCGCTTATTTTGGCTGGGTAGGCGTAGAGCTCACCGTCGCTGGTGAGTTCCAATCCTTCGAGGTCCATGGCCTTGAGCTCTTCTTGTTGAGCGGCATCGAGGTCTGCGGTGACCAAAATGATGTCGCGGGTTTTATCCGCAAGGGTGTTTTCGAGATTCGTTTGATAATCGGTGAAGAGTTCTTCGTCGGTTTTGAGTTTGAGCTTGGAAAGGCCTTCCTCTCGAAGGGTGATATTCTCCATCTTTAGAAGGGCGTTGTATTCGTCGTCGTAGCGTTTTTGGTCGAGTTCTTTCTCGGTATCGAGGTCAAAGAGCAGGGGGGCTAGGGTTTGTGCGACCAAATCCGGCTCCATGCCGTCCGTTGTGGGGTCGGCGTAGATCATTTCGAGCGTGGTGTTGGTGGCGAGGGTGTAAGTTTCACCGGATTGAAAATCTTCAATGAGAATTTCTCCTCGGCGGGAGGGTAGGGTGGTGTAACCGTATTGTTCGCTTTCGGCCAAATCTTCATAGTAGCCATTGGCGATGACCTGCAAGTAAAAAAGTCGCACCACAATGAGTCCCGTAATTAAATACACGGAGATGAAAAGAGGGGTCAAACGGCTGAAGACAAAGCGATTATTCATTTTTTGTAGGCTACACTCCGTGTAGTGGTGGACATCTATCCTACCTTTTGCTAGCATTCCCGCGCAATCCTTTTGCCAAGCTCTTTATGCATCGAAAAACAACACTCGCCAGCGGTCTTCGTGTGATCACGGACAGTATCAAAGGAACCGAGGCCGTGACGGCTTTGGTTTTGGTGAAAGCCGGTTCTCGCTGGGAACATGACAAGTTCAATGGAATTTCCCACTTTTTGGAACATATGTTTTTCAAGGGGGCTAAAAAGTATAAAACAGCAAAAGCCGTTTCCGAAGCTATTGATGGAGTGGGTGGGGATTTTAATGCGTTCACGTCCAAGGAATACGCCGGTTACTTTGTGAAAGTGGCCGCACATCACACCAAACTTGCTCTCGATGTGATCTCGGACATGATGCTTCACGCGCGTTTTGATCAGGAAGAAATTGAAAAAGAACGCGGAGTGATTATGGGCGAATACAATATGTATCAAGACACCCCGATGTACCAAGTGGCCTGGAATTTTGAACGCGCTATTTTTGGGGATCAGCCGCTCGGTTGGGATGAAATTGGGACGAAAGAAAATATCCACTCTTTGCAGCGTGATGATTTCGTGGCTTATAAAGAATCGCTCTACACTCCCGGAAACATGGTGGTGTGTTTGGCCGGGGCCGTGGATCACGACGAAGTGGTGGAGATGATTCAAAAATATTTCCCCATGGAAAATGCGGAGCCTACGCGTGAAATGCTGCCTTTTAAGGCCGGACTTTCCAGTGTGCAACGCGTTACTTTACAAACGAAAAAAACGGAGCAAACGCACATTGTGTGTGGAGTTTCCGGTTTGCCGGAGGAACATCCTGACCACTATGCTCTCAAGGTTCTTTCCTCTATTTTGGGAGGCAACATGAGCTCTCGTATGTTCTTGGCGGTGCGTGAAGAAAAGGGCTTGGCGTACTACATTTCCAGCGGCACCGAAGATTATCTCGACACCGGTGTTTTTTACACACGAGCTGGAGTGGACGTGGACCGCGTGGATGAAGCCATTATTGCTATTTTAGAGGAGTATAAGAAAATTTCTTCCGAGGCTGTGCCTGCCGAGGAACTCAAAAAAGGGAAGGAGTTTTTGAAAGGTAAGCTCACGCTGTCTTTGGAAGATTCCGAACACGTCGCACAGATGCACGCGTACAGCGAATTGCTTTACGACAAACACAAATCACTCGCCGATATTTCCAAGGCCATTGATGCCGTAACGGTGGAAGACGTGCTGCGCGTGGCTCAAACCTTGCTCAAAAAAGAAGCCATGCATTTGGCGATTATTGGGCCTTACGACTCAAAAGAACGATTTGAAAACTTGCTCTAGTCGTTCGAGTGTTGTACGAATTCAATAACGTTCGCCACTTGGTCGGCAACACCGCCTTCAAGGGCGTCCAAATTTTTCATCGCGCTCAAGCCAAGTGCGGGGAGCATCGAAATGAGACACGCACCAAGAATAATTGGGTTGCTGGGAACTTTTTCGCGTCCGCCGTGGTCCGAATTGTAGTCGTTGAGTGACATTCTTAAGTTTAGTGAACTTGTTTGTCGACTATGACAGTTTATCTTGCGGGTGTCAAGCTTCGCCGATGGGTTGTTTTGTCCAGCCTGCAGCCAGGGCTGTGAGAATATTCGCCCCATAGGTCCTTGCTAGGGGGTCCAGGTCTCCGTCTCTAAGGTTGAGGTTGGAGGCACAGTGTCGACTCAATGTATTCAGTCTGTTTAGGTAGTGTTTTTCCAGTTCCATCCGTAAGTGCCATAGGCGATTTACTTGGATTTGAAGGCGTTCCACGTTTTGTTGCAGCACAGCTTCTTCCACGATCCATAGGTTCTTCTCGTATGGTACCCTTGCCCTCATGCTGTCCAAATCTTGTGTTTGCCTGCCAATTTCCTCTTGTAAAAAACGAGAGAGCTCTTCAAGTTCTAGGAATGAGATTTTTTCAATTCCTTTGCCGAAATAAGGATGGGTGGAAGCTTTCTCTTCGTGATAGTAGCCGGGGTCGCCCGTTGAGAGAGCGCGAAGAAACAGTTCATAGGTTTCGACGTCGAGGATGGGGTCAGCTCTGTCTTTATCCATGGATGTCGTCAAAGAGATAAGAATCTAGTTTAGAAAATAATGGTGACTGGTGTCAACTCAAGTCTGGGTAAGCCTTTTGACAAGAGGCTCGTTTTGATGCACTTTAGCCCTGTTCTAACACTTAATTTTGATTTTATGGCAATGGAACGCACCTTGGTACTTTTAAAACCGGACGCAGTACAACGCGCCCTCGTGGGAGAAATTATGACTCGCTTCGAACGAAAAGGATTGAAACTCGTGGCTCTCAAAATGATGAGTTTGGATGAAGCCATTCTTCGTGAACATTATGCGCACATTGCGGATAAGCCCTTCTTTCCGGGGGTTTCTAACTTTATGAAAAGTTCTCCTGTGGTGGCGATGTGTTGGGAAGGTCTTGAGGCTGTGAACGCGGTTCGTTTGATCACCGGAATCACCAAGGCTCGTGAAGCCGATGCCGGAACCATTCGCGGCGACCTTGCCATGAGCGTCTCCTGCAATGTGATTCATGCTTCCGACACCGTTGAAAATGCCGCAAAAGAAGTTTCACGTTTCTTCAAGTCTGATGAAATTCACGAATACTTCAAAAGCGAGTACGAACACGTTTACAACGATGAAGAACGGGCTTAGTCCCTAGCTGAGAACCTGAAAAGGCCTTGTGCCTGTGACGGCAAGATCAAGCTCGAAAGTGCTGAAGGGTTTATGGAGTATCATAACCTGGGCGCAGTGTTGTTCGACTCTTTGAGCGGTTTCAGTACTTGCAGTCATGACTATGACGTGGACACCATTCTGAGCGAGTTCAGGACTCAATGCCTCGAGGATCTGATGCGCTTCACCCCCCTCGTATTTGCCGCCCAATACTAAAAGACCTCCAGGAGTCAGTTTTCCTCGCACGGTCTCTATTACTTTATGAATGGGTATGTCCTTGCTGACTAAGGAATCAACAGCGTTACAGATCCTAGAGAGCAAGCTCTGAACGCTCATCACGATAAGCTCTTCTTGGTCCACAACCAGTCCGTTTTGAAATTGGGGTTCGGCGTCTGCCATAAGGTATTTTAAGCTGAAGCCCGCTATCGTAAGAACATATTGCCAATACGTCAAGCGTTCTCACGAGACCTAAAAAAGCCCCACGGTTAGGAGGGGTTTTTTTAGGTCTACAAATATACTTATTCGGTGATCTTCAAGGTACCGATCTTTAATCCATAGGTGCCGTCGCTCGTGATGCTAAAGTAGGAGTTTTGTCCGTAATCGTCCGCTTTTTCCCATAGGTACTTGGTGCCGCCCTTCACAACACAGGCGCTGCGAAGATAAAGTGTGAGGTTTTCATCGTAAGCGGAAGAGTCGATACCCTCTTTAACAGTACCATCCACATAATAGTAATAGTCACTGCCGGTAAGAGTAGATACCTCGTTGAGGAGGAAGTGTGACAATTTGTTTGGATAGTTATCCACTTTTTGGACCCACCAGTTGTCTGAAGTGCTGCGGAAGTGCATGGTGAGTTTGTCGAAAATTTTGTCGTCATAATTCGCATAACTGCCACCGTCTGTCAGGATGTATTCCCAGACAGTATCGGTGCAAGGGGTCACACCGCTACCGAACTTCATGCTCACCGTAGCCAATGAGAAGGCTTTGGGGTCGGTAGTCATTTCATCCGTAGGGTCGTAAGCCGTGTCATAATCGATTTCACTCACTTGGATGTTACGATTGTCGGCACTGCCACTTTTGTTGGTGAGGGTCAGCAATGGAGAGGCGGTCACCACTTTGGTGGTGTCAGAGACTACTGTCGTTTTTACCGGGTTTGAAGTTTTAAACTTCCCTTGGAGGGAAGCGCCGGAACTGTAGAAATAAGCACCGCCGGCTACAACGAGTATGGCCAGAGTGCTGAGGAGGACTTTTTTAGAGAGCATGGAGAGGAGGGGGTTATGAATCATGATATTATATCATAAAAATAGAATTACGCAAATACCTTGGAGGTATCAAATGTGTTAAACTCCAGCCTGCGGATTTTTATTAGCAATTTTGAATACGGAAAATATACCTGTACGAACTCAATTCGTTGGCATTCTCAACCTCACTCCCAATAGTTTTTCCGATGGAGGGCGGTTTAAGGAATTTGGTGGGGAGGAGGACGCGGTGGAGGTGGCCAGGCAGATGCTCAAAGACGGAGCGATGGTTTTGGATTTGGGTGGGGAGTCGACGGGGCCGGGTTCGACTGATGTTTCCGTTGAGGAAGAGTTGGGACGTGTTTTGCCAATTTTGAAGAAAGTGCGGGCTGCTTTTCCGGAAGCGATTTTGTCCATTGATACTTGGAAAAGTGAAGTGGCTGCTGCGGCTCTCGAAGCTGGAGCCGACTGGGTGAACGATGTGACGGCCGGGCGAGGGGATTCGCGGATTTTTGAGGTGGTGGCAGCGGCGGGGGTGCCGATGGTTCTTATGTACTCCAAACAAAATTCGCCGCGGACAAATAGGGAAGTTGTTGAGTATGACGATGTGATGAAGACCATTAAGGCTTTTTTGCGCGAACGCATTGCGGTGGCGCGGGCGGCGGGTGTTAAACAAATCATTGTGGACCCGGGAATGGGAGCTTTTGTGAGCGGGGAGCCCAAATATAGTTTTGAAATTATCGAACGCATTGAAGAATTGCGCGAACTTGGTTGTCCTATTTTGGCGGGAACATCTCGAAAAGGTTTTCTGGGTGAGGATAAATTGGGGATGACGCTGTGGACTACTCAAGAACTTGCGGGCAAGGTGGACTATTTGCGCGTACACGATGTGTTTGAGAATGTGACGACACTCTGCTAATCTGGTTTTCCTATGTTTGTTTCCAAAGACTTTACTTTCGATTCTGCGCACTTTCTCACGAAATACCATGGGAAGTGTGAACATCTGCATGGTCATACCTATAAATTACGGGTGACCGTGGAAGGGAAAATCCAAGAAAATGGACTGGTGATTGATTTTGGCATTTTGAAAAAGATTGTGAAAGAGCGGGTGCTTAATAAATTTGACCATCGCTGTTTGAACGATGTTTTGGACAACCCCTCTGCAGAAGTGGTGGCGAAGGCGATTTGGGGGGAGCTGGAGGACTTGTCGACTTTATTGAAAATGGAGGCGCAGGATCCGAATTTGCCGGAAGAGATTAAGCGACTTTTGGAAGGAGAGGGGGTGAAGGATGTTTCACAGCACGTGAGGCTCTATGAAGTTTGTTTGTGGGAAACGCCGGATAGTTTTGTTACTTACCGCGGGGAATAATGCGTGTTTTTTTGGGACTCGGGACTAACTTGGGAGATCGCGAAATGAACCTCGTAACGGCGCGGGATTTGCTGATGAAAAAAGACGTTTTGGTTATGGGACAATCGAGTGTTGAGGAAACGGAGCCGCTCGGTGGACTTGATCAACCGAAGTATTTGAATCAAGTGGTGGATTGCCAAACGGATTTGTCGCCTGAGGCTTTGCTGAGTGTGTGCAAGCAAGTGGAAAAGGAGATGGGGAGGCCGGTTGAGGCGGTGGTGGGGAATGTGCAGTTTGGTATGGCGGCACCGAAGCCGAAGTGGGAGTCTAGAATTATTGATATCGATATTTTGTTTTATGGCGACCAGGTTCTGGATACGCCGATTTTAAAAATCCCACATCCGGGAGTGGTGGAGCGCGATTTTGTGATGCGGGA
>CAYHGP010000001.1:128440-141825 GCA_964356195.1 uncultured Candidatus Peribacteria bacterium
GCTCAGGCATAATGCACGCATGAATCCTCGACAACGAGAACTTCGACTTTCGGCTCTGGAGCTCATTTCCAAGATGGGTCATGGACACAGTGGACGTATGCTGTCTTCCATAGATCTGATTGAAGGGCTGTATTTTGGTACCGAAAATGATCGGCAGGTTTTTAAACACAATCCAAAAGTTCCACAGTGGGAAGACCGTGATTATTTCGTGCTTTCCAAGCTGGAGGCATTGCCTGCGTTGTATTCGGTTTTGGCGAAAGATGGCTACGCGGTGCCTGAAGTTTTGCCGGTATTCCCCAATCGAAAAGTGCCCGGAGTGGAGGTGACCACGGATGAACACGGTTACGGACTTTCGGTGGCCGTTGGAATGGCACAGGCTATTAAAATGGATCGCTTGAATCAGCACGTGTTTTGCTTGATTGGAGACTATGAACTTCGTCATGGTATTGCGTGGGAAGCGGTGATGACGGCGGCGGAAAATAAACTTGAACGCCTGTGTTTGATCATTGATGAGAACGACCCTCATGACATTCCGATTCAGGAACGATTTGAGTCTTTCGGTTGGAAAGTGATTAAGCTGCGTGATGCTCATGATCACGATGAAATTGTTTACGGTTACATGAAAGCGCGGCTCACTTTGCGTAAGCCGACGTGTATTTGGGCGCCTACTAAAAAGTCGGCTGGAGTACCGTTTGCGGAACGAAAAGCGGAATATGATGACACGATTTTTTCGGCTGCGGAACTGCAAGAAATTCGATCTATTTTAATTTAAATTATGCTGCTCGACGTAAAGCTCACTCAACTCGCGCTGAAAATGAAGAACCTTGTGCTTTTGGATTTGAGTTTTCCTCATATGAAATTTCCGGAGTTTAAAAAGGCTTATGAAAATCGCTATATTTGTTTGCCGTGTCGTGGAGAAATGGCCGTTTCCATGGCGGCGGGGCTCGCGAGTTTTGGGAAGCTCATTGTTGTGTATGGCGACGACTGCAAGAACAGTACCATTCCCGATACCACTCTGAATGTGAAAGTTTTGCAGGAAAGTGAAGAAGGGAAATGGGAAACATTGGAAGTGGACTTAAAAGCTTTTGGGCCTGCAGTTTTGTTGATTCCCGAGGAAGATTGAAGTAACTTAGAGACACACATCGCTCAATGGCTAAAACCACCCTCAGACTTTTCTCAGGAACTTCTCACCCCGCCTTGGCCGCTGCGATTGCCAAAGCGTTGAAGATTCCTCTTTCGAAAATGCATCATTCTCGCTTTGCTTGCAATGAAATTTATGCGAAGCCTGATGAAACCGTGCGCGGTATGGACGTGTACCTTGTGCAAACTTGCACCGGAAATGTAAATGAAGATTACATGGAGCTCTTCATTATGATCGATGCTTTGAAGCGCTCTTTTGCCCGTGAAGTCCACGTCGTCATTCCTCATTTTGGTTACGCCCGGCAAGACCGTGTGGCGTCGCCGCGGGAACCCATCAGTGCAAAGGTGATGGCGAATTTGATTGCTGCTGCGGGAGCGGATCATGTTATTTCTATTCATTTCCACAGCGATCAAACTCAAGGATTCTTTCCTTTCCCGATGGATAATCTTCACACGAAAAACCTTTTTGTGGACTATTTGAGGAAGAAAAAAATCAAGAATCCTATGATTGTGGCGCCTGACGCAGGGGCTGCGAAAGAGGCGGGAAGGCTGGCACGGGAAATGGACTATCCTCTCGCGATTTTGACCAAAGAGCGCCCGAGTTTTAATACGGCGGAAGTGACTTCCGTGGTGGGGGACGTGGAAGGGAAGACCTGTATTATCATTGATGACATGGTGGATACGGCCGGGTCTGTTGTTGCGGCTCATGCGGCATTGCTGAAGAAAGGCGCGAACAAAGATATTTATTTACTTTCAACACACGCGGTTTTTTCCGGGCCTGCGGTGGAACGACTTAGGAAAACGAAGTTCAAAGAAGTAGTGGTTACGGACACCGTGCCCGTACCAAAAGAGAAACATTTCCCAGGGCTCACGGTGCTTTCGGTGGCTCCTTTGCTCGCTCGAGTGATTCGCTCCGTGCATGAAGCTCATTCCGTAACGGAAGTTCTCTAACTTTAAAAATATGAAAGTTTATTTGGGATGTGATCATGCTGGATTTCCTCTTAAAGAGTCCATTTTGGAACATTTGAAAACAGCCGGACACGAAGTGGTGGACGTGGGTGTTTTTACGGATGAAAAGAAAGTGGATTACCCGGACGTGGCAAAGGACGTGGCGGAGAAGGTGAGGGATGATTCAAGTAGCCGTGGAGTTTTGGTGTGCGGCACCGGAATAGGTGTGGCCATCGCGGCGAACAAAGTGAAAGGAATTCGTGCCGCGAATGTGCATGATGTTACGGAGGCTCGCTTCGCTCGCCTGCACAACAACGCCAACATTGTGACGGTTGGGCAGCGAACACTCGGCGCTGAAACAGCAAAAGACGTGGTGGATACTTTCTTATCAACAGACTTTGAGGGAGGACGTCACGAAGAGCGCGTTAAAAAAATAACGGCCATTGAAAATGAACAATAAAGTTCAGATTTCCCCGTCTATTCTATCCGCGGATTTTGGACGTCTCAATGAAGATATTGCCAGTATCGAGGCGTTTTCGGATTCTTTGCACGTGGACGTGATGGATAACCATTTTGTGCCGAACCTAACGTTTGGAGCGCCCGTGGTTCGTTGCATTAAAACCAAGCTTCCTCTCCAGTGCCACCTCATGGTGGAGCATCCTGAGCTTTATGTTGATGCGTTTAAAGAGGCGGGAGCAGGCAGTTTTATTTTTCATATTGAAACCACCTCTGAGGCGCCGGGACTCGTCAAAAAAATTCGCGCCGCCGGAATGAAGGCAGGAGTGTCGTTGAATCCCGGGACCGAGCTTTCATCGCTCGATGGAGTGCTTGGGGAAGTTGATAGCGTTCTGGTGATGAGCGTTCAGCCGGGCTTTGGCGGCCAAGCTTTTATGCCCGTGGCGCTCGAAAAAATCCGCGTCCTACGCGAAAAATTTCCTGAGCTTGATATTGCTGTGGATGGAGGTATTAATGCCGAGACCGGAAAACAATGCAGAGAAGCCGGGGCCTCTACTTTAATTGCCGGGTCTTTTATTTTTAACGCCAAAGATCGCGAAGAAGCTGTGCGGAGCTTGCGCGTCTTTTAGGCTTGCTGGAATTCTTCGTCTTCTAGGCGCTGGAATCCGGTTTCAACGATAGAGTCTCTTACGGTTACTAGCTCTTCTTCCAACTGACGGGCCGAAATGGTCTTTGCACACGCTTTGCTCATAAGGTCAATTGGGGCCTTATTGCTCACTCGGTCGCTCCCTACAAAGATTCCTTCCGGTGTGTTGGTATCCATGTTAAAAGAAAACAAGGTCCAACTATAGCTCTTTTATCAATTTAGTCAAGCAGCTTCCGCCAAGGCGCAAGTGTAGCCCTTCGCTTCTTTTAGTTTCTTGTAGTTGCCGAATTTTTCTTTGAAAGTCCGTTTGATGTATTCGCGGAGGCCGGCGATGGTTACAAAGTAGACACGACCTCCAGGTTTGAGGTGGCGAAGACAATCGTTCAGCATGATCTCATAGAGTTCTTTACCTGGTTTGGCGGGAAGGTTAGAAACAATGAGGTCAAATTTCATGTCCGATGGGACGGCGCTGAGGCCGTTGCTCAGATAAATTTTACAGTTGAGGAGACCGTTGATCTTTGCGTTTTCGTGGGCATATTCAATGGCGACAAAATCTTTGTCCACCATGTGTACTTCGCCCTGAGTTTCCTTGGCAAGCGTGATGCCAATGGGTCCGTAACCACAACCGAGGTCTAAAATAGTATCAGTGGGTTTCACCTCGATGTCCTCGAGAAGCATTTGTGTCCCCAAATCAATTTCCTTCGGACTGAAAAGCCCCCACGTGCTGTGAAAGGTGAGGGGGTGAGCGCGAAGGACGGTTTGGAATTCGATGTCTGGGGTCATTGGGAGGGGAACACTCGTCTTCGACGAGTATGGTGACCGTGGCAGGAGGACGCTCACATTGTTCGCTAACTCCGCCACTTCTTTAGAAAAACAATGGTGACCGTGGCAGGAGTCGAACCTGCGACCCCCAGCTCCGCAAGCTGATGCTCTATCCAACTGAGCTACACGATCACGCTGGGCATCCTACGAGAAAAGCCGAAGAAATGCAAGATCAGGTCTTGGCGACGTAATTTACCCCTTCGATTCCTTCAAAGTCACTGTCTAGGGTGTAAACTGTTGATCCAGTAGCATAGGCAGTAGCTAAAATAATACTGTCCGCCATCGGAAGTTTGAGGTCTTGGCTGAGTTTGGCGGCCCACACAGCGAGGTATGCGTTCAATTCAACAACTTTGCCTTTTCGCATATGGTTTGTGACGGTTAGAGCCTGCGTTTCGTCGTACTCTCGAATGAATTTTTTGTATACTTCATAGATTGAAATGGTGGGCACGATGAAGTCACCTGACTCGATAAGTTCCGCAAAAAGATCCGCCTGTTTGCCGTCGGAAAAATACTCAATCCATGCTGAAGAGTCTAGTACGCTGTTCATACTTCACGGTCCGGTTCACGGACGAAGGGAGTTAGGTTTTTATATCTTCCTCTCAGGTTCTGAATCGGCTCATCGGGTATGACTTCAATCCTACCTTGGTAAGCGAAAATCTGAAGTTTTGTGCCTGCCTTCAGATCCAACTGTTCACGTACTTCTTTGGGAATGACGATTTGGAATTTTGGGGAAAGAGTGATTGTCATACGTTTTTGTGATCGATAAGGAAACGGTAAAATTATACCTTGAAAAGAGGCCTGGAGTCAAGATAGTAGATTAATTCTCGTTAATTGTACTCGAAATAAGATCCCTGGAAGTTCTCACTCTCTTCACCCAAAAAATCAGCGAGTTTTAGAGTTTCGTCCTGCGGGTTCATTCCGCATTTAAAGAGATCAATATAGAAGCTCGAGTCGATTTGAACTAATTCCTAGTGAATAGTAATCATCGCCATCAGAGTTATCTGTAAGATAGCCTGCCAGAAACCTTCTCCCAAGCTCCGGGTCATCAAAAGACTCGGATAGAATTTTCATCGGTTGTGAGTACCAGCCCCCGGTTTCAATGTAGGCATCCCTTAAAATTTGTATTTGCTGAGCTGAAAGTGTAATCCCACATCGAACAGCGATTTCTTCTGCGTATTCAGTTAACTCGTCAAGCTGCGCGCTGGTGCAGCAATTCGCAGCACATTTGTTTGAGATAAGGTGGAGTCAGCGATTGGCCATCTAAATCTTATCCCCGCCGTGTTCTTTGATCACTCGAAGCATATCGGAGTGAAGGAGGCCGTTGGTGGCCAGGATGTTTTTAAGTTTTGGGCTGAAGCTGCTGCCGTCCATGTTGGTGACGGTGCCTCCCGCTTCTTCTACGATTATTTTTCCGGCGGCTACGTCCCACGCTTCCAGGTCGTATTCCCAGAATCCATCGAAACGACCCGCGGCGACGAAGCACAGATCCGTAGCGGCGGAACCCAGGCGGCGAACCCCTTGGCTTGGTTTGTAGAATGCATCAAAAAGAGCGATATTTTTTTTGTAACGGTCGGTTCTGGCATAAGGGAAGCCGGTCGCCAGGAGACCCTCCTGGAATTTTCCGATTTTGGACACGTGAATTCGCTTGTTGTTCAGGTAGGCGCCGCGCCCCTCTTGCGCCCAGAAAGTTTCCTTGAGAGCGGGGATTTCTACCACCCCAATAATAGGCTTTCCCTTGTGAACAATGGCAATTGAAATGGCAAAAATAGGAAGTCCATGGGCGAAGTTTGTGGTGCCGTCGATTGGGTCCACAATCCATTTGTACTCGCCGTCGCGATCAATAGCCCCGCTTTCTTCGGTTAAAACCGAATGATCAGGGAAGTGACTTTTAATTGTTTTTAAGATCAGTTGCTCACAAGCGGTGTCCGCCTCTGTGATCAAGTCGATGGGGCTGCTTTTGGTGGAAATTTTGAAGCCTTTTTTCTGGAATTCAAGAGCCATTCTTCCCGCGTCGTTGGCGAGTTTTTTAGCAATCTGCAGCAAATGGATAGGCATGGAGTCCAAAGTCGGCGTTTTTAAGCGTTTGCATCATACCCTGAAAAATGGCTTTAGTCAGCGGAAAAACTTGACTTATGGTGAAAAAATGTTATGCTCAAAGCCTTCAATACGAATTATGAAGCTTCTCCTTCAACAGATTTACAGTTTTCTCCTTGCTGAGCAGCTCCAGCTGAAACTTTCACCCGCGTCTGAACAACGTATGGGAGTTTTGATGTCTTCGGAGAGAAGGCATCGGTCACTCAAATCTTTTTAAGATAAGTTTTTATGGCGGGAAGTAATATTCACGTCTTATCAGTGCCTTCGATGGGTCCCAAAGCACTTAAAGTGCGCGCGGGGCTTCTTTTAGATATGAAAGAGGGGATTGATGTTATTGGGGCCAGAAACGCATTTGCTTTTATTCAAGCCTTAGCGAGGAGGGGAGTGCTGCGTTTAGTTATTCCTGGTATTGATCCTGACTTATTTCGCTACCCGGAGCATATTCCTGATAAGGTGCTTGATCTTCCAACCGTTCCGATTTCGAGGCTTCATTCTCCCGGTGGTTCAAATCCACTCGAACTTGTCACTCTTGAACCGGTTCAGGAAGATTTGTCTGTGCCTCATATGGAGCATGATACCTTTGCCTTTAGAGTCGAAAAAGCTCATTGCAAGCTTCAAGAGGGCTGGTCTCTTGCCAGGGGGCGCCAAGACTTGAGTTCTTTTTATGGCTGGGTTTTTGTTAACAGTTATTAGCTTTGTTGCTCGGAGGAGACTTTTCTGCTAAACTCCTTGGGCTCTTTAAGCGAGTGAATGCTACAAAAGAAATTCAAATTGTCGACGGAGATGACGCCTAAGGGGGACCAGCCCAAGGCGATTGAAGGTTTGGTGGCGGGACTGAAAAAAGGTCTTCATGACCAGGTTCTTTTGGGGGCCACGGGAACCGGAAAAACCTTCACGATTGGAAATGTTATTCAGCAAGTGCAAAGGCCCACTTTGGTGATTGCGCACAACAAGACTTTAGCGGCACAGCTTTGTACCGAGCTTAAGGACATGTTCCCCGAGAATGCGGTGTGTTACTTCGTTTCTTATTACGACTATTATCAACCGGAGGCTTACTTGCCTCACACCGACACCTTCATTGAAAAGGACGCGCAAATCAACGAGGAAATTAATAAATATCGTCACAAAGCTACGGAAAGTTTGCTCACGCGTCGCGATATTATTGTAGTGGCTTCCGTCTCTTGTATTTACGGGCTGGGTTCTCCGAAAGAATATTTGGATATGCGTATTGAGCTCAAAGTGGGAGATAAAATTCCGCGCGATACTTTGCTTCGTAAATTCACGGACCTTCAATATGTTCGAGCTGCCATGGACTTCAAGCAAAGTATGTTCCACGTTTTGGGAGACACTTTGGAGGTTTTTCCACCGGGTGGAGACACGGCACTTCGTTTGGAATTCTGGGATGATGAAATCGAAAAAATCAGTGAAGTGGAGCCTTTCACGGGAGAAATTTTGGGGGAACTTGAGGAGGTGACTATTTTCCCGGCCAAGCACGCGGTGACCACGGAAGCAAAAATCAAAGTGGCCATTGAAGGGATTCGTTTGGAGCTGGAAGACCGCGTGAAACAACTTCAAGCCATTGGGAAGGGGCTCGAGGCTGAACGACTTCGAACACGCACCGAATACGACATCGAAATTTTGCTGGAGACGGGTTATTGCACCGGAATTGAAAACTATGTTCGCTACTTCAATGAAACCGGAGTGGGAGGAAAGCCTGCGACTTTGATGGATTATTTTCCTGAAGATTTTTTGATGGTGATTGATGAGTCACATATGTCTGTTCCGCAAATCGGGGCCATGCACAACGGAAATTTGTCCCGTAAGCAAACCTTGGTGGAACACGGGTTTCGCTTGCCGTCCGCGTTCGACAATCGACCGCTCAAGTTCGAGGAGTTTGAAAAATATATGAAGAGTTGTATTTATGTTTCGGCCACGCCTTCCAAATATGAAATGGCTAAAAAAGACAATCTTGTGGAACAAATTATTCGTCCCACCGGTCTTATTGATCCACAGATTTCCGTGCGCAAAAAGGAAGGGCAAATCGACGATCTTTTGGGCGAAATTATTAAGCGAACGGAAAAGGGGGACCGTGTTTTGGTGACGACTTTGACCAAACGCAGTTCCGAAGATTTAACCGAGTATTTGACGGATGCGAACATCAAAGTGCGTTACCTTCATTCTGATATTGAAACGCTGGAGCGTATTGAAATTTTGCGCGATCTTCGTCTTGGAGTATTTGATGTGCTTGTGGGAATCAACTTGCTTCGTGAAGGGCTCGACCTTCCGGAAGTTTCGCTCGTTGCGATTTTGGACGCGGATAAAGAAGGATTTTTGCGCAGCACCTCCGCACTCGTTCAAACCATCGGACGTGCGGCTCGTAATGCGGATGGAACCGTGATTATGTACGCCGATAAAATCACGGCCGGTATGAAAGGGGCGATTGATGAAACTGATCGTCGTCGAGAAATTCAAGTGGCTTACAATTTGAAGCACGGTATTACGCCACAGACCATTCGCAAGGCCATTAAGGATATTGAACTGCATCGCAAAGAAGAGGAAGTGAAGCAAGTTCGTCGTTATGACTCTAAAAAAGTCCCGAAGGAAGAGCTGTTCCGCCTCATTCAAACTTTGGAAGCTGAAATGGATATGGCGGCTCTCAACATGGAATTTGAGAAGGCAGCGGTCCTTCGCGATGAGATTGAGGAGATGAGAGGAAGGCTGTAAAAATTGCCGTGCTTTTGCTCGAAAGTCAGAGTTTCTCTAAGCCCCTTGATTTTTATTTGAAAATGAATACACTATCGGCGTTCAAGATTTAGCTTATATGAGCCAAATTCACGTTATGACTAGCAGCAAAGATTCCCAAAGGTCCATTATGGCTCGTGCGTTTCGGCACTATACCGAGATCACTTCGCGAGTTTTGGCGGCTACGGTGGGAACTATTGCTGTTCTCGGTGTGCCTACTTATTTTTTGGACAAATGGCTCGGTACTTTCCCGCTGATTTTTGGAATTGCACTTGTCCTTTCTTTACCGATTTCGCAGTTCATGGTCATTAAGATCATGCAACGCTACGTAAAAAATAATCCTCAAGACTGATGTCGCAAGAAGTTCTTACCATAGAGGGTCTCGAGCAGCCTACGCAGCTTGTTGAAGAGCAAGAAGAAAGTGAAATGCATGTTCAGCTCGCTACCGAACCTGCTTTTGAAATTGGTGGTTTCACAGTTAGCAATGCCATGACCGCCACGATGTTTACCACGCTTTTAGTCCTTCTTTTTGCCCTGACGGTTCGTTGGAAGGCAGGGGTGGTTCCCAGTCGTATGCAGGTCATTTTCGAAGAATTGTTTATGATGTTCTATGTACAGCTTGATGAAGCCGTGGGAGAGAAACGTGCCCGTCTTATTACGCCGTTGATTGTCACTTTGTTCCTCTTTGTGTTGGTCGCTAACTCCTTCATTTTAATTCCTTTCGTGGGTAGTTTAGTGACGGAACACGGTCATTTCTTTCGTACGCCTACAACCGATTACAGTTTAACGATTGCGCTCGCTATTATTACGATGGGAGCGGCTCACATTCTCGCTTTTGTAGCTTCACCGCTTCAACACATCGGAAACTACATTCGTATTAAGCCTTTGTTCCAGGTCCTTAGCGGAAAGAGGCCCGTGTCCGAACTCTTCAATGCCGGCATCGAAATTTTTCTTGGATTACTCGAAATTTTGGGAGATTTTATTAAGGTCATCTCGCTCGGTACCCGTCTGTTTGGAAACTTGCTGGCCGGGGAAGTGGTGATTCTTGTGATTAGCGGACTCATGTTTGCGACGCAATTTCTGGTGCCCATCCCTTTTATTATTCTTGCACTGTTTGCAGGGCTCATTCAGGCCTTTGTATTTGCGCTTTTGTCCACGATCTTTATTTCCAATAACATGATTCATGCGACTTCGCATGATCATTAAAAATAAAAACTTTAGTTTATTCATCCTACTTATTCCCTAACCCAAAACGTATGGATGCTGAAATGATGAAAATGCTCGCTGCCGCTCTCGCAGTTGCAGTTGGAGTGACCGGACCTGCTCTCGGTGAAGCCCACATCGCAGGAAAAACGATGGAAGCTGTAAGCCGCAACCCAGAAATGGGAGGAAAAATGTTCACCAACATGCTGATCAGCATGGCGTTCGTGGAATCTCTTGGAGTTTACTCCTTCCTCGTTGCCTTGATCATTATGTTCGTTTTGTAATTTTTATTTAACTCGGCAAGGCCGAGTATTAACAGCCCCCTATTATGGAAGGACTATCCAAACTTGGGATTGATCCACTCAGTATTCTGCTTTACTTGCTGAATACGGGGCTGCTTCTTGTCGTTTTAATTTACGTTCTTTATAAGCCGATTCTCCGCTACCTCGACGAAAGACGAGATCAAATTCGTCGTAGTGTGGAGGAGGCGCAACTTTTAAAAGTCGAGCTCGATAAAAAGTCCGTTGAAGCCGAAGAAGCTTCCAAAAAGGCCGAAGAAACGCTCAAGCGCGAAATGGAAAATCTCCGCAAGTTTACGGAGGAAAAACGCGCTGAGCTCATCTCCGACATGGAAGCGGCTCGCAATGAAATGCTGGCCAAGGCGGATCTTGATATCACTCGTCGAAAAGAAGAAATCCTCAAGGATGCTGAAAAGGCAACCATGGATCTCATTCAGAAAGTTGTACTCCACATTGTTCAGAATAAAGTTCCTGAAGAAGTGGTGGAAGCCAGCATCAAAGACAGTTGGAAACAATTTAAATCCTAAGAATGTTTAAAGATTTTCTCAGCGCGCTCACTTTGGAAATCCTTCGTTCCTTCAAAAAGGAAGGAGGGTTTGCGGGTCCAAAAGTCTACAAGGATTACTTGGATAGTGTGAGTGAAGAGGACCTCATGGGTGATCTCCGTTTGATTCTTCAAGTGATCAACGGGACGGACCTTGGCGTCCTCAACTTAAAAGACAGCGGGTTTTTCAAAACTACGCTCCATTTCTTTGCTGAGAGCTTTGCCTCCAAACTGGATGCCCTTGGAAGCAGTTTTTATCTGCTTCCCTATGAAGAACGCAAGAAAAAGGCAGAGCAGCTCATTGAAGGCGACTCGCATACCACTGCCGCGCTCCGTGACCTCGTGGTGACCAATTCGTATCAAGAAATCACGGAAGCGATTGAAATGCTTTCTAAAAATCTTGCCGATGCGGGCACTATAGTGGTTCAAGCTCCGCGAGAAATTGCCCCCGAGCTTAAAAAAGAAATGCGTGAAAAATTTGCGGCGGACTTTCCGCTCAGTTTTCCAAGCTTTCAAATCAATCGGCAGCTCATCGGTGGATTTCGAGTCTTCATCAACGGGAAATCTCATGACCTCTCTTGGTTCTCTCAAGTTCAAAAACTCACTTCTTTAAAATCTTAATTTATTATGGCAAAAGAATCTTTACATCAATTCCTGGCTCAAATTGAGACCGCGCTTACGCAGTCGGAAGAAGCCAGCGAGGCCGGCGGAAATCACGGAGTTATTCAGTCTTACAAAGACGGAGTAATTTGGATCAAAGGTCTCTCCAATTTGAAAATGAACGAGGTGGTCAAAATTGAAGGAGTGGACGTGGAAGCTCTTGTGATGAACTTGGAAAAAGACTCTGCCTACGCTCTCGTACTGCAAGCAAATCGTGGAGTTCGTGAAGGACTCTTCGTTCGCGCGACCGGACAAGCCATGTCTCTTCCCGTGAGTGAAGAACTCCTCGGACGCGTGGTGGATCCCCTTGGGGCTCCGCTCGATGGACAAGCTGACGTTAAGGCGGAAAAACGTATGCCGCATGAAGCGGCCGCGCCGTCCGTGATGGTTCGAAAATCCGTGCACCAACCGGTGCAGACCGGAATCGTGGCCATCGACTCTCTGATTCCTGTGGGACGTGGACAACGTGAACTTATTATTGGAGATCGTCAGACCGGTAAGACGACTATTGCCATTGATACAATCATCAATCAAAAAGATCAAAACATGGTTTGTATTTATGTGGCTATTGGGCAACGTGAATCCCGCACCGCACAAGTGATCGAAACTTTGAAACGCCATGGAGCTATGGACTACACCATTGTGGTGTCTGCTCCGGCTGCTTCCTCCGCCGTTATGCAATACCTCGCTCCGTACGCCGGATGTGCCGTTGGAGAATATTTTATGGCGAAAGGGAAAGATGTGCTCGTAATTTACGATGATCTTTCCAAGCACGCTGTGGCTTACCGCGAAATGTCCTTGCTGCTTCGCCGACCTCCCGGACGTGAGGCGTACCCCGGAGATGTGTTCTACCTCCACTCTCGTTTGCTCGAACGTGCCGCTAAGCTCAACGATGAAAATGGAGGAGGAAGTCTTACCGCTTTGCCGATTATTGAAACTCAGGCTGCAGACGTTTCCGCCTACATCCCTACGAACGTGATTTCTATTACGGACGGACAAATTTTCTTGGAACCTCAATTGTTCAACAAAGGAATTCGTCCCGCTATCAACGTGGGTATCTCTGTTTCCCGTGTAGGAGGATCCGCTCAAACTAAAATCATTAAAAAAGTATCTGGGCCTGTGAAGCTCGACCTTGCGCAGTACTATGAACTTGAAGCGTTCTCTCAATTTGCTTCCGAGCTTGATGCTTCCACCAAGGCTCAACTCACTCGTGGGAAACGTGTGGTAGAGGCTTTGAAACAAGGGGTGAATCAACCGCTTAAACTTTGGCAAGAAGCCTTTGTACTTTACAGTGCGACCAAGGGGTATCTCGACAAAATTGAGGCGGAAGAAGTGGGCTCAAAAGTGAAGGCTCTTTACGCTCTTGTGGAAAGTAACCATGCAGAGTTGGTGAAGGAAATTGAAACCAAGAAAGAACTCACCCCTGAAATCGAAAGTGGCATCAAAGCCATTGTTGAAAAATTCTTTAACGCTTAAAAATGTCCGGCTCTCTTCTCGAAATTCGAAAAAGAATCAGCAGCGTAAAAAATACGCGTAAGATCACTAAAGCCATGCAGCTCGTGGCTGCGAGCAAGATGCGTCAGTTTCAAAAACGCGCGGTCACGGCTCGTCGTTATGTGTGGGACCTTATTGATCTTTTGGAGGAGAATATTTTGGTGCAAAGTGCTTACACTGAGCAGCGTGAAAAGGGCCAGGTGCTGTTTGTTCTCTACACTTCCGACAAGGGACTTTGTGGGCCTCTCAACAACAAACTCATCAACGGACTTTTCCGCAGTGAGCGTTGGATGGGCCTTGCGGAGAACGAACGTATGCTCGTGACGCTTGGGAAAAA
>CAYHGP010000002.1:0-15041 GCA_964356195.1 uncultured Candidatus Peribacteria bacterium
GCGAAAAATCCGGCGGAAAGAACGGACCATGGCAGCTGCAAAGAATCCGTGTCGAGGGCTTTTAAAAGGCCTGCGCCCGCAATCGCAATTGAACCCAAAAGGAAGGAAAATCGAGCGGCATCTTCGCGCTTCACACCGAGTTGCATTCCGGTGAAAATACTTGCGCCACTGCGGGACACTCCCGGGATAATGGCGAGTGCTTGTCCACAGCCCATGAGCAAAGTGCGCCACCAAGTGAGAGGGCGATCGTTGTGGCGTTGCGGAATGAAAAAGAGCAGCCCCACAAGAATCATGAAAATGGCGACGGAATGCGCGCTGCGAAATGCTGCATCAATTTGGTCTTCCAAAAGGAATCCCACCAAGGCCGCGGGAACACTGCCCAGAATGAGCCAGGGCCACCATTTGAAATTGATTAGATCTTTGCGGAAGTAAAATAAAATGGCGAGCAATGTTCCCACGTGCAAAGTGACATCAAAATCTTTCAACTCGTCTACGTGCAGGCCTAAAAAAGTTTCGGCAAGAATGAGGTGTCCCGAAGAAGAAATGGGAAGGAACTCTGTGAGTCCCTGAAGGAGACCGAGAAGAGTGGCGTCGAGGATGTTCATAGGTTTTAGTGCTTAAAACTTCGAATTCCCGTGACCACCATGGTCATGCCGAGTTCGTCGGCTTTGGCAATAACTTCGGCGTCGCGAATGGATCCGCCCGGTTGAATGATGGCGTGAGCACCTGCCGATTGAGCTTCTTCCACGGCATCGGGGAAAGGGAAAAAGGCGTCGGAGGCCATGACGCTGCCGGGGATGCGGTCGCCGCCTTTGCGGGTGGCAATGAGTACGCTGTCTACGCGGGACATTTGTCCGGCTCCGATTCCCGTAGCCGTGCAACCCCCTTTCTTATTTTTCTTTGCGAAAACTACGGCGTTCGATTTTACGTGTTTCACAAGCACACGAGCAAAAAGCATCGCTTCAATTTCGTCGGCGGTGGGCTGCGCTTTGGTCACCACTTTCAAGTCTTTTTCGGTCACCACATATTCGTCGGCGGTTTGTACGAGCATTCCTCCGGACACCGTTTTAATATTGCGCTGATTGGGATTTTTTCGGAGGGGGCCGGTTTCCATGAGTCGGAGATTTTTCTTTTCACTGAGAATTGTGAGAGCTTCTTTTTCGAAGGCCGTACAAATAATAATTTCCACAAACATTTTGTGGTCGCGGATGTACTCGGCGATTTCTTTGGTACATTTATTATTGAGCGCAATCACACAACCGAAAGCGGCCATGGGGTCCACTTCATAAGCCTCGGTAAAGGCATCGGTAATGCTGTCAGCGGTAGCTGCCCCACAAGGGTTTGTGTGTTTAATGATAGCGGCTGCAGGCTTGTCAAAATCTTTGACAAGTTCGAGAGCTCCGTCGGTATCGATGATGTTATTGAAGGAAAGTTCCTTGCCCTGTAAAACCTTGGCGTTGGTGACATTCGGGAATTGGTCGGTGGGGTCACGGAAGAAGGCTGCTTTTTGGTGCGGGTTCTCGCCGTAACGCAACTTCATCACTTTTTCGTAGTGGAGGTCGAGCAACTCTACCGGCTCGCCTTTGTAACGCAGGTACTCGGCAATGGCTTGATCGTAATGGCTGGTTTTGTCGAAAACTTTAATTGCGAGCGCGCGGCGGGTTTCGATGCCTGTGCCTCCAAACTCCTCAAGTTCTTGAATGATGAGAGCGTAGTCTTTGATGGCTGTCACCGCCGTGACATATTTGAAATTTTTTGCCGCGCTGCGAAGCATGGCAGGGCCGCCGATGTCGATTTGTTCAATGGCGTCTTCCTCGGTGATTCCCTCTTTGGCCACGGTTTCTTTGAATGGGTATAAATTAATAATCACCATGTCGATTGGCTTGATTCCATTTGCTTCCGCAATTTCATCATCTTCCCCACGACGCATTAAAATTCCTCCATGGACCAGAGGGTGCAGGGTCTTTACGCGGCCTCCCATCATTTCGGGGAAACCCGTGTAGTCGGAAACGTCGGTCACTTCAATACCGGCCTCTTTGAGAGTTTTTGCCGTTCCACCGGTGGAAAGAATCTCGGCTCCGTGTTTGAGAAGGGCTTCGGCGAGAGGGATCAGATCCGTTTTATCGGACACACTGATCAATGCGCGGGCAATCTTGCGAACTCCGGTGAGAGGATTCATAAGGTGAGAACAAATCTCGGCTTCGCCGAGTGGTGGCAAACCTGGGAGAGCTTAACGACATTCTCAAGGCAAATCAAGTCCCCCTTTACTCCAAGGGTTACACCTCAGGATGCGCCAGAAACCCTTGAGGCAGCCGAGGATGACGCCGTATTTGCCAATGGCTTGGTGCGTGTAACTGGAACAGGAAGGTGTGAAACGGCAAAACCCGCCCGGAAAAAGGTGCCGGAGCCAGGAGTGGTCCGGGGAAATGGTTTTTTGGTAGAGAGTGATGAAAAACTGGAAAAGAGTTTTCATGGGGAAGATTGGTTGGTGCGCTTCGCTTCCTAACCAAGGCTAGAAAACTCCCATCACGCTCGGAGAGATTTTGGTTCCGTTGTATTCCAACTCCAAGTGAAGATGGATTCCCGTCACCCCGTACACGCGGCCGGTGCGACCCATCTTTCCGATCACTTGCCCTTGGGTCATGACGTCCCCCACGTTCACATAAATCACTTCCATGTGAGCATAGTGGGAGCGGTAGCCGTTCCCGTGGTCAATCCATACGTTGGTTCCGTAGCCCCCATCATAAGTTCCCGAGGAGGCGTAAACCACCGTCCCGCTGGCGGCAGCCAAAATTGGTGGCTTGCTGCGGTCAGCAATGTCGTAGGCGTAGTGACCCGAGTGGAAACCCTGCGTGATGATACCGCTGGTGGGACGAATCCAACCCTCGGCGCTTGCGGGAATGTCGTATTGCATCACACTAGGAAGTTCGTAGCTGGTGGTGTCGCCGGAAGAGTAGGCGGTTTCATTGGAAGCCACGTAAATGACGGCCGGACGTCCGTCCACAATGAAGATGTCGTTCCCGGCCACGAGTTGGCTGTCATCATTCACTCCGTTGAATTCCTTCGTCTTCTCCAAATCCCCCTTGTATTTGTCCATCAAAGACACCAAAGTGCTGCCGGATTCAATCTTTACGTAAACTCCATCCTTAGGAGGAATCGCGAGTGTTTGTCCGACTTTTAAGTAATCGCCATTTCCCAAAGTAGGGTTGGCGTAACGAATAGTACTGGTGGAGAGCCCATAACGGTAGGCAATCACAGAAAGAGTGTCTCCTTCGGTTACCGTGTATTCCTCGTCTTCAGTGCGATTTTGATTAAATGTGGTCTCCCCTTCGAGGGGCATATTTTTAATAGTGTAACCTTCTTCATCACTGATGTAAGACTCTGTGATTTCCAGGGAGAGATATTCGTCTCCCACTCCTTCTCCTCCTTCGTAATAGGCTGCGTTGGAAATATTGACGGAGTTGATGACCAATAAGCTCATACTGAACAGAGCTACCTGAGCGTAAAGACGCTTGGGAGCCGGCATATTGTCCAAAGGGTGCATGAACTCCGAAATCCGCCTTCCTGAGGGAAGAACGAAGTGTATTAGCTTCACTAGCCCACGCTTTGTGTGAAACCAAACCTGTCCCGGCAAAGTGTGATAGTGACCTTCAAAGAGCTTTTTGTGGCGCTCTTTTTGGGCATCTATATTAACCTTACTCATCCTTTGGAGTCTCGCATAAAAGACCTCTTGGGTCAAGGGGGCAGCCTGCGGGGAAGAATTCCATGCAGGCTGCCCCGTGTTATACTAAGCGCATGAAACGTATTCATCTCCTGTCGGACGAACTCATCAGCCAAATTGCGGCGGGCGAAGTGATTGAACGGCCGGCTTCGGCCGTGAAGGAGCTTGTAGAAAATAGTTTGGATGCCGGGGCCACGGCGGTGTCGGTGGAAATTGAAGAGGGTGGCTTGCGGAAAATTCGCGTGGTGGACAACGGTTGCGGAATGGACAGCGAAGATGCACGAATGGCTTTTACGCGGCACGCCACGAGCAAAATTGCGAGCATCGACGACTTGTTTCAAATTCGAAGTTTGGGTTTTCGTGGTGAAGCTTTAGCGAGCATTGGAAGCATTGCGCGGGTTTCGCTTCGGACGCGGACGGAAGATGATCGTGTTGGAACTTTGGTGGAAATGGACGGAGGAAAATTGCTGACCGCAGAGGAATGTGCGTGTGACACGGGGACGGAAGTTCTTGTTTTGAGTTTGTTTGAACACACGCCGGCACGCAAAAAATACATGAAGTTAGAGCGGACGGAATACGGCCATATTTTTGATCTTTTGGTGGCGGTGAGTTTGGCGCACCCTGGGGTTGCCTTTCGCCTCATGCGCGATGGAGAAAGTGTGTTTTCTTTGGCGGCGGGACAGTCTATAAAAGAGCGCGTAAGAGATTTGTTTGGCGGGGAAACGGCGAACGCTTTGATTCCCGTGACGTATCATCAATCGAATTTAATGATTGGTGGGTTTG
This sequence comes from uncultured Candidatus Peribacteria bacterium, assembly GCA_964356195.1. Lineage (GTDB taxonomy): Bacteria > Patescibacteriota > Gracilibacteria > UBA1369 > 2-02-FULL-48-14 > 2-02-FULL-48-14. The sequence goes on from CAYHGP010000002.1 coordinate 4,505, forward strand.
TTGGAAAACCGGAGTTGGCGCGGAGCGGAAAAAAATATCAGTTTTTGTTTGTGAACGGCAGAGCGGTTGAAGACCGGCTTATTGGACACGCGGTGAAAGAAGCGTTTCATTCCTTGCTCATGCACGAAAAATATCCGTGGTATTTGCTGAACATTGAAATGGATCCGGCTTTGGTGGACGTGAATGTGCATCCGCGAAAGTGGGAAGTGAAATTTGTGAACACGCAAGAAATGTATCGTGCGGTGTTTGGATCCGTTTCGCACGCGCTGCAAAATAATATGTTGAGTCCGGGTTTGAGTGGCGGCTTTACTTCGGTCATCCCACGTGGCCCTGCGCCTGAGCGAAGTTTTGCGCCGGTTCAAGAAGAGTTGGTTTCGGCGGAAACGTCACCGGTGTTTGAAGTAAAAGGACTGCGTTTGCGGCCGCTCGCACAAATTGCGAACTCTTACATTGTGGCGGAAAGTGAGGAAGGTTTGGTTTTGATTGATCAACACGCGGCGCATGAACGCGTGCGTTACGACCGCATGATGAAGGCGCTGGAAAAAGAAGAAGTATTGAAACAGCCGCTGCTCACGCCTTTGTCCTTGGACCTGGGAATTGAAAGCGCCCGACTGGTCACCGACTACGCGGAAGATTTCGCGGCTCTGGGTTTTGAACTGGAACCCTTTGGCGGCTCTACTTTTTTGCTACGCGCCGTTCCGCAAGGAATCGAGAAAAAGGAGCCGGAACGAGTGGTTCGTGAGCTTTTGTCCACCTTGGCCACGGACTATAAAAACAATGCCGTGAAAAATGTGCGCGAATCTCTGCTGACTATGGCTGCTTGCCGAGGAGCTATTAAGTTTGGCGACTCTCTCACCGTGATGGAAATGGAAGCCCTCATAAAGGACATGGAAGGAACCGAGAATTCTACGCACTGTCCGCATGGCCGCCCGTCCCTGCTTTCATTCAGCTTTGATCACCTGGAAACGCTGTTTAAGAGGAAGAACTTCTAGAACTTGACAAATTACCTAAGTAGTCTTAGACTATGCTTAATTAACCTGATTGCATATGTCTTTGAATCGACTAGCCCTTCCCCTTCTCGCTTCCGCTTGTTTGGATGCACATGCCGGCGAATTGAGCCGTTATGATTTGACTGATGGACAGAAGATTGAAAGCACTGTGACCGGTTACTTGGCTGCTGATGAAGATGCTGTTGATTTAGACGGAGAAAAAGTCGGTTCGAAAAAAGCCGAATTAGTATTGATTACACCTTCTGACCCTGTTCTGATGAAAAGTCTTGAAGATTTAATTGCATCCGGAAATACTTTAGCTCGCAAGGATGCTCGCGGACAGATTCGAATTCAAATCGGTTGCATAGACGGCATGAATGTTGCGAACGATGACAGTCTGTTTAAAATTGAAAATGAAGCGGCTCTTTTGGCCTCCGACAAAGACCGTCCGGTGACCGTTGTCATGAAATTTGAAGATCATGAAACCGGCTGGGGAGGCGCTTGTACTTCGCTTCCGGATGGCTTAGCGGTAAAGTAAGGTCACGTGAGTATCCCGGTTCAGAGGCCCGGACAGAACGTAGTCCAGGCCATCTTTAACGATGGTGGCCAGAGGGTAGCCGGAAAGCATCATGTTTGGGGCGGAGACTGTTTTTTCGAAGGTCACTCCTTTGAGACCGGGCTGTTTGAAGAGGTCGAAATCGTACTGTTGGAAATCACCGTTGAAGTTCCATGGAAGTGCGAAATTGATGGTGAAGGTTTTGCTGGAATCGGGGGCTACAATTTGGTCGATGTAGTAGTAAGAAATGTCTTGATCGGGGTCGTAGTAGAATTGTATTTCGTCACGCAAAACTCCCTCCGTACCGAGGATAGTGGCACCTTCCGGAACATAAAGACGAATGCCGGAATGGTTCACGTCATTGCCCAAAGTTTGCTCCAAACCGCTATTCCACGCGGTGAAGCCGTAATCGGCAAGAGTGCTTTTGAGCCACGAAAGTGTGGCGGCATTGAATGTATGCGTGCGCGTCATGGTGACGGAAGAAACCATGGTGCCATCATCGAAAATTTGGGTGTCGTGTTGGAGTGCGGTTTCCATGTAGCGGTCCGTTTTGTTAGCACCGATGTTGGTGAAGACCGGCATGAAGAAATCATGGCCTATCGTCGAGAGCGTGGGAAGGGCGCCGCTCATGCCCATTGACGTGATGAGCGCCTGAACGGAAGGATCCTTGGAATAAAACAGAATTTGTTTTTTGTGCGCTTCTTCCAAGGTTGTGAGCGCCACAGCGGTTTGTGTTTTGGAATCACTGAGCTTGGCGGTAAAGGCATTAATAAACTCGCCCAAAATGGCCTTGGGATCGGTTTTATTCACTTTCGCTTCAATGAGCGTACTCATCACGGCCGGGAAAGTTGCCGCTGAAATTTCTTTGCCGAGCGAAGACACTTTCACGGGACCGGTGTCTTCCAGAAAAGCCTGCGCGGATGAAAGATTTATGGCAATCACGCCGTCCACGCCGGGGCCGCCTTCTTCTTCCAAAAACCACATGGCTTGTTTGGCGGAAGTGGGAAAGTCGGGAGATGTGTTGCTGTCGCGGAGGCGCCATTCGCTCGTGAGTCCTTTGAGCTCGTGGACAGGAACTTCCTGGTGTGTGAAGTAATTGCCGTCGTATTCGTAGACGTCGTGGAAAGAAAGATCCGTGACGCGGCCATCGTTCATCGTCACGAGCGCCATGCTCCCCATGAAGCCGCCACCCATGCGCATTTCATCGTTATTCTCGAGGAGAACGAGGTAGGTTTGAGGGTAGCGGTCGCCGAGGGCCGTGAGCAGTGGCTCTTTTGAACTTACCCAGAGGTCGAAGAGACTGGAAAGGGCGCTGAGTTTTTCTTGGAAGCCGCTGAATTGTTCGGCGTAAGGAGTCCCCGAAAGGTCTACGCTTGCGAGCAGTGTCGTGATTTCATGGACTTGCAAAGCAGCGGGTTCGAGTTCGGTTTCAGAAACGAGGCGAAGATATTCCGTGAGGGATCCGGCTTCGGGGAAATTGTTGAGAGCGGTGCGGGCTTTGCTTAAATGTTGACCGACTTCGGCCATCAAAGTTCCGGCGTCGAGAAGATTTTTGAAACTACTTACTTCATTTGGAGAGGCTAACCAATCGGACTCGCTTTCGAGTAAAAAAGCGCCTTTGGTCCTGGCTTCTTCAAACAATTTTTCCGCATCTTCAAAAAGCAGCAGGTCGGAACCTTCTTCACCGGAAAGCACCGATTGCCCCGCTCCTTGCAGCGACAAAAAAGCTTCACCGGCCAGTGCCAACGTCTCCCCTCCTTGTTCCTGTCCGCGAAAAATAAGTTGGCCCAAATTCAAAACCATGATGATGAGCAGCGCCGCGGCCACCATTGGAATTCGGCTCAGGCCTCTGCGGTGATCGGGCAATTGCGCGAGAATACAAATACGGCCCGGTTTTTTATTATTCGATTTAATTTCTTCTTTGAGGTCCAGGCTGACGTTTTCGTGAGCTGCGCTTCGCTCCGCCTGGTCGATATTTCTCAAATTCAGCACGTGTTTAGACGCCTGAGGAAGCTCAGGGTGGAGATTTTCTTCGGGGCCGATGTGGAGTTTTACGCTCATGGGAGCAGAGAAGTGCGTGCGGTGACGCCGTCGTCAAAGAGTTTCCGAGTGGACGCGAGGTGTGTGAAAGTGGACAAGAGTGAATTCAGTATAGACTCTTCGGGTAAAAATGCACTATTTAAAATGAAGATTTCATCTGAGCCGGGAAGCAAAACCATAAAGTCCTCAAGAGGGCGACTACTTTGTCCACCCGATATGCGTTCAAGCGTGGCGAAAAGCACTTCTTCGGAACTCGCAACAATCGCCAAATTGTCGGAGAAAGCGATGACAGCAACGGTTTGACCGTCAGCCTCAAATTTGTAGTACTGGTGGTCGGTGTAATCGAGGAGGCTCGTTGTGAGAGGAAGGAGTTCGGCGCGCGTTTCACCCTTGTCGTCGGTGCTGAGTTTTTTGTAGCTGTAATTTTGAGCGAAGCGATCTTTGAGCTGACCGGCCGTTTGAAGTTCCTCTTCATTGTCGAGTTCAATCAGCGCCAGAAAGGAGTTGTCGGGGGTATAGCCGAGATAGTATTCGCCATCGAGAAGGGGAAGGATTTCTTCGAAGGTTGTGGTGCCTAAAATCTCGCGGAGGGTTTCTTCAAGACTCGACTCAAAAACCAATGAAGCCGTGCTGTTCAATTGCGCAAAAATTTCGCTGAGGCGGGTGAGCTGCGCCCCAATATTTTCTCCTCCCCACTCAAAGGCAAAGGGCTGAGTCCACGCGAGAAAGTTTTGTTCGTACTTGGCAACCGGGTGATAATAGGCCTCGCCGTTCAAAGCGGATTTGTCCACCGGGGTGAAACTTTCCACGTACCAGCCCGTGCTTTCCATGCGAAGGCTGGCGCCGAATGCGGGGAAAATCTGGAAGACGGACTCCAGAAATCCGGGCTCGGAAATACCGATGGAATTTGCATAACGAGTGAGTTGGCGGCGTGCGTTTTCCAGATTCACATAAAGAAAGCCGCTGCTGAAAGCGGGAAGTCGTCCACGAACATTTTGATAGTCGGAACTGTCGCTTAGCTTGTGGGCGCTGAATTGCGCTTCATCGAGCAGGGTGAGTGTTTCGGGTGAAGAAGATAAAACCAGAAAATCATCCAAAAAAAGGAAGCACGTTGGAAGTGAAACAAAACAGCGGGCGACTTCCCCCGTGTATTCTTCGCCTTCGGTTTTCAAACTGTCGAGAAAAGTTTGCGCTCCGCTGGTGGAATTGATTTGAAGAAAAGTGACCCAATTCCCGTCGACAGAAGCAAAAGCAAGGTCGCGGCTGAGCCAGGTGAGTTTGTCAGCAGGGTGGCCGAGTACGGTGCTTACAAACTCGGATGGGGTGGGCGTGGTGGCTACATAGTCTTCGCGACTCAATACTAAAAATCCTTCGGTTTCTTCGGCTGGTAAAAGTGCCGCGGGGTTAGCCAGGGCGTTGAGGCGCACGTAAAGAGCGATCATCATAAAAATGGCCAAGAGCAGGATGGAACAGAGTAGCAGGCCTTCCACAAGCCATGTTTTTAGTCGTTCGGTCGCTGTCGCTAAATTCATAGTGGACACAGTCTAGCATGAGCTGTCTAGCCCTCCTACCCCGAGCCATTTCTGAACGGCTTGAATCGTTGACTGTGGTGGTTTAAACTCAGGACCTCTAATTTCTCTTCCTTTATGTTCATGAAAAAGCCATTCCTTGGATTCGTACTCTTTCTGACAGCGTGTACTACTCAACTTTCACCCGAAAACCCAAGTTTCACAAATAAAGAATGGATTGAGGGCACCATAAAATCTGCCCTGAAGGAAGGGCTAGAACTCACGGAGTGGGACTCTGCAGAGCCTTGTCAGGAAGAAATCGCTGACTCAGACCTTTCAAATATCCATCCCCAGCAAATCACCGCTTGCTACTCCTTAACCGATCTCACGATCGCCTTTGTGACTCAACCTAACACCTGGACGGCGCTTGAAGAGGTTAGAGAGTGGGAAGCAGAAGGAAACACCGCATGGAGTGGCTTAGTGGCAAAGCCGATCAAAGGTGAATGGGAACTTTTATTTCAAATTCCTGATGAGGACTTCAATCCCCTTGCGCTTTACTCGACTGAGGAAGGTCTCTTTTTAGACGCTGTGGATGATAGCGGTGCCGGCAGTGGCGAAGGTACCCTTCAACGCTACGCTTACCTCGTAAGCGGAGTCACCGATGAGAATCTTTACACGTGGCAGAAGGAAGCATGCACAAGCTATTACATCCCTGAAACCTACACTGATGAAACGGCTTGTGTGGAGCCAACCCTGTTTAACGATGCTACGAAGGAAACTGTTCCCTCAGATTGGGCAATGCTCGATCAAGGTGACTTTACCCTCTATGCACCCGCCGGCTGGACTCACACGTCTGAACAAGGCATTGATTCTGCCGTAGGAAACTTCTCCGGAGATGGGATTATTTTACGTTACGACTATGGCAACTATTCCGGTTTCCTTGATAACGGAACTGAAGATGCTTACGACGTGACCGAGGAGACTATTAACGGCTTCGAGGCAAAGATTGCTACGCCCAAAACGACGGGTGAAGGCAGGACGGTGTTGTTCTTTGAAAATATTCGGGAGACAGCCCGCTTTTCCATGAGCGCAGATGACTTGAATACCGAGCAAGAAGCTCTTGCCCTGCAAATTTTCCATACTATCCAATTCAAACAATAATATGAAATCTTCCGAACTTCGCCGCAGATATATTGACTTCTTTGTGCAGCAGCACGGGCACAAGGAAATTCTCGGAGCCAGCTTGCTTCCCGAGAACGATCCCACCGTGCTTTTTACCACTGCGGGGATGCATCCTTTGGTCCCTTATTTGATGGGTGAAAAACATCCCGAAGGAACGCGCCTCGTGGATGTGCAAAAATGTGTGCGCACCGATGATATTGAAGAGGTGGGCGACCCAACACACTGTACTTTTTTTGAGATGCTGGGGAATTGGTCGCTCGGGGATTATTTCAAAGCCGGGGCCATTCAAATGTCTTTTGAATTTTTGACTAAGGAATTGGGCCTTGATGCACAACGACTCATGGTGACTTGTTTTAAAGGTGATGAGAATGCTCCGCGCGATGATGAAGCCGCCGCTGAATGGCAAAAGTATGGATTCAAACTTGTGGACGACTCGGGAGACAAGCAAATGATTTTCTTCTACGAAAAAAAGAAAAACTGGTGGGGACCGGCGGGTCAAACGGGGCCGTGCGGACCGGACACGGAAATGTTTTACGATCTCTGCCCTACCCTGCCTTCCACTGAACACAAACCGGGAGCCGCTGAAGCTTTGATCCAAAAATATACTTACGAAGGCGGGCGTTGCCACCCCAACTGTGAATGCGGACGCTATGTCGAAATTTGGAACGATGTATTCATGCAGTACAACAAAAATGAAGAGGGTTTGTTCATTCCTCTGAAGCAGCAAAATGTGGACACAGGAATGGGACTCGAGCGCGTGACCGCTATTTTGCAGGGCAAGGCGAGTCACTACGAAACCGAACTTTTTGAACCGGTCATTAAGCGCATTCGCGCGCTTTCCGTGGACGACAATAATTTCGTGAGCGAGCGTATTGTGGCCGACCACATTCGCAGCGCGACTTTTATTTTGGGTGATGAACGCGGAGTGACTCCGTCGAATATGGATCAAGGGTATGTGCTTCGAAAATTGATTCGTCGAGCGATTCGTCACGGAAGAAAACTTGGGATCAAAGGTGCGTTCACGGCAGAACTTGCCAGAATTTTTATTGGTCAATATGCCGACCCCTACAAGGAACTCGTGAAGAACGAAAAGCGAATTTTGGAGAGCTTGGAAAAGGAGGAAGAGCAGTTCCAAAAAACGCTTGCCAATGGAGAAATTGAAATCGAGAAAGACATTAGCCGCGTGCAGGAAGCCCTCCAACTGCTCAGCAAAGAAACGCAAGTGGCACCCCTTGAAATGGGACTCAATGCCCTGTCTCAAATGGTGAGCGGAAAAGAATGTTTGAGGGTGATGAATGAAACTCTGCGTCCTGTGCTTGGAAAACTGCGCGCTGAATTCAAGGGTGAAGCGGCAACAAAAGAAATCGATGAAAATATTTTAAAACCCATGCGAGAACAAGCGGAAACTTTGCAGGCAAAGGGTTGGGAGCTTCGCGGGGATCGAGCCTTTTTCTACTTTGAAAGCTTCGGATTTCCGTTAGAAATGACCGTGGAAATGATGCGAGAACGAGGCGTCACGGTGGAAGAAGAAGGTTTCCAAAAAGCCTTCAAAGTGCATCAAGAAAAATCCCGCGCAGGCTCCGAGCAAAAGTTTGCAGGGGGGCTTGCCGACCACAGTTTTGAAACTCGAAAACTACACACGGCCACTCATCTTATGCTGGAGGCGCTGCGCCGTGTGCTTGGAAAAACAGTTGAGCAAAAAGGGTCCAACATCACCCAGGAACGTTTGCGTTTTGACTTCAATTATCCGGAAAAACTCACCCCTGAGCAAATTGCCGAAGTGGAAAAAATTGTGAACGATGCCATTCAAGCCGACTACCCCGTACACTTTGAAGAAATGACCGTGGAAGAAGCTCGCAAGCTCAATGCCACCGGAGTCTTCATAGACAAATATGAAGGTGAACTTGCCGGGCGCGTAAAAGTGTATTTCATGGGAGACTATTCCAAGGAAATTTGCGGAGGTCCTCACGTGGAACACACCGGGCAACTCGGTAGTCATTTCAAAATTCTGAAAGAAGAATCTTCGTCTTCCGGGATTCGTCGCATCAAAGCCATTCTTCAATAATTTTTACCTTTCCCCTATGTCAAAAGCATTTGCCCTTCTTACTCTCACTCTCCTTTTGACCGCTTGTAACGGGCCTCAAACCGTGGAAGTAGGCGGAAGCACGCTCACTTATAACTCCGGAACTTGGGAATACTTTTCAAATGAACTCGCCACGGGGCTCGGTGTGAAAGGCGATGAATCCTGCTGGATTGACCTTGAGGGAGATCTTACCACTCCTTTTGCAAGTGAAGCCTTGGAAGCCGTGGATAATGATGGAACTACGCTTTATTTTGAATCCGGAGCAGCCATCGCAAGTTATGTTTCCTTCGAAGTTGGTTCAAAAACTCTTTACGGCCGCGTGAGCCTTGAAAATCCTGAATCTTGCGAAGGGCAACTCATGGATTTGGCTTCTGCAAACTAAAATCCTGTAAGAAACCGCGGAGGAAAGCGTTGTATTAGTGTACAACGATTCTTCCCTTTATGAAAATACTATTTATTGCCAATCTTGTTTCGGTGTTGAGTGCGGCCAGCCTCGTGGTCTACCTCAGTGTACTCACGGCAGAGGCCCTGTCTTAAGCCAGCTCCCCATCCAGGTAAAACTCTCTAGCGCCCGTGAGTTTTACGGTGGCTAGTTTGCCAACCATGGGGCGGCCTGATTGAAAATGCACCTCTCTGTAATCGCGGCTGCGTCCGATGCAGCTTTGGCCGATTTGCTGAGTCACGAGAACTTCCGCTGTGGTGCCGAGTAAAGAGGCATGGCGCTTCGCTGCTTTTTCTTTGAGAAGTACGTTGAGACGATGCCAGCGCTCCGCTTTTGTGCGGGCCGGAACGTCATCTTTGAGCGTTTTTTCGGAATAGGTCCCTTTGCGGGGCGAATAGCGGGACGTGTAGCAGGTGTCCCATTCCAGCTCGTTGTACATGGCGTAGGTGTTTTCGAATTCTTCGTCCGTTTCGCCGCAGAAGCCCACAATAATGTCGGTGGAAATGGCGCAGCCGGGAAGCACCGCTTGAATTTTTTTCATGATGGTTTTGTACTCTTCCACGGTGTAATTGCGGTTCATACGACGAAGGGTGTGGTTGTCGCCGGACTGTACGGGCATATGCAGGTATGGGCAAATGGTTTTGAGCTCGGCGAGCGTTTGAATAAGTTCGTCGGAAAAATCGCGGGGATGCGGAGAAGTGAAACGCAGGCGGCTGAGGCCTGTTGAATGGAGCTTGTCGATTTCACGCAGGAGAGCGGCGAAGGGTGATTTGCCGTAATCGGTGAATTTGCCGGATTTACGGTCGGCGAAGCTGAGACCGTAGGAATTCACCGTCTGTCCCACGAGCGTTATTTCCAGGGCGCCTTCTGCCACGTGGCGAGCGCATTCGGCGAGGACTTCATTGAAGTCCCGGCTCGTTTCGCGGCCCCGGGTGAAGGGCACAATGCAGTATGTACACATTTTGTCACAGCCGGTCATGACAGGGACGAAGACGGAAAAGGTGGAATCTTTTTTGGGTGCGATTTTGAAGTAGTTTTCGAGAGTGCCTTCATCGAGCTGGTCTTCGAAGTCGAGAGCGGGGTTCACTTGTTTGAGAAGTTCCGGAAGTTTGGCAACATCTTCAATGCGAAAGGCGATGTCCATTTCGGGCATGGTGTCCAAAAGGGCGTCGCGGTTTTCATCGTTTCTTTGAGTTGTTTTTCGGACCATGCAGCCGGTGACGGCCACCATTAGGTCGCGATTGGCTTCGTGGAGACGGGCGAGATTTTTACGCAGGCCCGTGACTTTATCTTCCGCCTTTTGTTTCACGCTGCACGTGTTGAACACGAGCAGATCCGCCGCTTCGCTTCGCTCCGCGTGTTCGTAACCCAGGCGCTCCAAAATACTCGCCACACGCTGGGAATCGGATGTGTTCATGGCGCAGCCGAAGGTTTGAATAAAGTACTTCATTTTTTAAGTAGCTCAGACTCGGCTCCGCCGAGGACAGTGAGTCCGAAGATACCAGAAGCCAGAGAGTAAGGAAACTCCTTCCTCTGCTTATTGAAGCGGTTTACAGCCTCATGAAGAGCGGATTTTTCTTTTTCTATGAGGAGACTGAGTCCTTCAATGTCTTTTTTTGCGTCGAGGAAACTTACGTTGCGGTAGGTGCTGTTTTGGAGATAATTATTCAGTGTTTTTTCAAACTCAAGTTCAAGGGCCAAGTCGGACATCGCGTTCTTTGGAGGAAGATTAAAAAC
>CAYHGP010000002.1:15141-36370 GCA_964356195.1 uncultured Candidatus Peribacteria bacterium
CTTGATCATATCAGAGAGCGCCTTTGCAAGCGAGGTTTTCTGATGTGTGTCCGTGAGAAAGAGTGCCGAGCCGTTGGAAACTTCGCGATTGACGCAGAGGTCTTTAACAATGGCCGGCGTTCCCGCAAGCATGGCTTGCAGCAAAGGGATATTGAAGCCCTCGCTATCGGAAAAATTAATGAACGCGAAAGAGGATTTTAGCACCGCGTAAACTTCCTCGTCGGTGAGAGTGCCGAGGCTGTACACGTTGGGCGACTGTGGAACTTCGGGATAATATCGCGAGACGTGAAGAGGCTCGCCGATGAGCAGAAGGCGGAGCTTCGCCGAGGAGGCAATTCTTGAAAAAACTTCCACCAATTCCGGCACGTTTTTGCGGATGTCGTAGCCTCCCAAGTAGACCAGCGCGTCGTCGTAGCTGAGCTTTGGAATCTTTGTTGGCACTTCGGGGGCGCCGCTTCCAAGTACCGTGGCGACAGGAATGCCGAGGGCATCGTGCGTGGCCTGAGAAACGGTGAAAATATGATCCACATAAATGAGAGAGCGTCGAGCCTGGCGGTGGTAGCGTGATTTTGTGGCATTTCCCTTGTAGCGCGGGTCGTTCCACAAAATGAGGTCATGTACGGTCATGGCGCGCAAGTTTGGAGAGGACTCCGGCAAAGGACAGGGGTAGGGGTAATATTCCCAGTCGAGTTTTTTACGCGCAAAATACTGGGGTACGGAAATTTTTTCCCACCACCACTTTTTAATGGCCGGGTGGAAAATCCAAAAAGGCGCCTTCACCACGTGAATCCATTTTCGCGGGATTCCTTTTGGGTAGACGGGCTGCGGAACGGCGACAAGCACGTCTGTGTTTTTTTCTTTGCTTAAAGTTCGTAGCATTCCCAAACAGTGCTGTCCGATTCCCGTGTAGGGCTGAGTCAAAAACCATCCTTGAAAACCGATTTTCATAAAGCCTTGAGGTCAGAAAGCAAAGTGAAGGCCATCTTTTGAGTGCTGGCGCTTTTCACAGGTTCATCGGGACGCGGGGGAAGCAGTAAAAGCTGCGTCAGTGCGGGCTTATCTTCTTCCGCAATTCTGTACAAACCACTTTCGCTGCACAGCGCCTGGGCATTGGCCCATTGGTCTCCACGACTGGCGTGTTTCCCCAAGGGGTAAAGCAAAGCCGGAATTTGCAGCGCCTCAAGTTCGGCGAGCGTGTTGGCCCCGGCACGGCAAATGGCCACCGAAGTGATGGCGAACACGTCTTTCAATTCTTCACCGATGAATTGGACCGCGAGGTAGTATTTTCCCTTCTGCTGTTTTGATTTCCCCTCTCCTGTAATATGGACCACGTCGTATTGCTCGAGCAGCTTTTCTTTTTCGTCTTCCACGAGCGTGTTGAGTTGTGCCGAGCCGCCACTGCCGCCCATCACTAAAAGCACGGGTTTCTTCCCATCAAAGCCGGCCCATTTCAAACCCTTTTTGACATCGCCGTCGTAAAGACTGAGTCGCACCGGGTTACCCACAAATTCGAGTTTTTTTTGATCGTGCTGGAGGGCGCTTGCCGCTTCTTCGTAACCAAGAAAGATTTTTTTTGCAAAAGGCGCAGACATTTTTGTGGCCAGGCCCGGAATGGCATCGGACTCGTGGATGAGGACCGGAATCCCAATCAACCATGCCGCAAAAACCACGGGGAATCCTACAAAGCCGCCTTTACTGAAAACCACTTTTGGACGAAGTCGAAGGAGTTTAAAAAAAGCCTGAACAATTCCGACCGGAATACGGAATAAATCGAAAAAATTGCGTAGACTGAAATAGCGGCGCAACTTTCCCGTGTGAATCGCCTCGAAAGGGATTTTCGCCTCCTCGCACAAACGACGTTCGAGTCCCGCGTAAGAGCCAATGTACGTAATGCGCACTTTGCTATCGAGAGTACGTAGCGCGTCGGCTATAGCGAGATTGGGTATTACGTGTCCGGCTGTTCCCCCGCCTGTCAGGAGAATATGCATAAAGTGTTTGTGATTGAGAGATGTTCAGCAGCACGCCCACCGCTACCAGAGTCATCACCATAGACGACCCTCCATAGCTCATGAAAGGGAGCGTGATTCCGGTGATGGGGAACAAGGACGTGTTGACCATAATGTTAACGAAAGCTTGGACAGAAATCCAGGTGGTGATTCCGGTTGCCAGCAGCATTGAAAATTTGTTCGGCGCACGGCCGGCAATTTGAAAGCCGCGGTAAGCGATGAGGGCATAGAGTAAAACCAGCCCCGAGCTGCGGAGAAAGCCGAGTTCTTCCGCGGAGGCCGCGAAAACAAAGTCGTCCACTGCCTGCGGAAGCCAGTAAGATTTCTGGATTCCTTGTGTAAGCCCCTTCCCCCAAAATCCTCCGCTTCCAATGGCGATGCTCGCCTGACGCGTTTGCCAACAATACGACTCTTCACAATTTTCGGTGGTCCCGAGAAAAGCTGACACACGGTCGTGAACGTGGGTCACGGTGCCATAAGCAATACTTGCAAAAACCACCACAATCGCCAGTCCAATCGCCATGTGCTTTATATTGGCGCCGGCCACCCAGTAAATGGAGACGGCAATGAAGGAAAGTACCATGGCCGACCCTAAATCCGGCTGCATAACAATGAGTCCGATGAAGAGTCCCGCGATGAGACAAAATTTCATAAAACCTTCTTTGAAATCCGCCACTTGCTCGTGCGAAACTTTCTCAGCGAAAAAGTAGCTCAAGTAGAGGATGAGTCCGAACTTGGCGATTTCGGAAGGCTGAATGGAATCCACAAAAGGCAAGGCCGGAAGGTTGATCCAACTGGTGGCGAAAGTTCCATTGTCGTTTCCTCCGAAGAGTACAAAGACCAGCAGCGCGAGGGCCGCTCCGTAAACGAGTATGGACAAAGGCCTCCAAAGACGATAACTCATCTTCCACGCGATGAGCATTCCAATCAAACCCACGCCCGTGCGCACGAGGTGATTTTTGAGGACGAGGTAACAATCCACCGCTGCATCCGCACAATCCGGATACTTCACATCCGGCGCCGAAAGTTCAATGGATTTCGGCACGCCCACGCTGGTGATCATCACCACGCCAATCACCACAATCGCAAGGACCGCAGCGAGCAAAACGGCATCGTATTTGGTACGGCGCACAGTCATATTCAGCAAAAAGACTAAGTGGGGGTATTGTATACTCTGAACTAGGCGGCCGCAACGGCTGAGGCCTGATGTATAGCGACCTGGACAAGTTGCTGTGATTGACGTAGAATCGCTTCTTATCCCCTGAAGTTTATGTCTGGAAAAGACGTGAATTCCGATCGATTCTTTGAGTCCTTACTGACCGGTGTTCCCATGCACCCCGGTATTCGTACTCCCGACGGACGAGTACTTTTGGAGATCCACCAACAAGGACAAGCCGATGCGAAAAGACATGGCGAGATGGTGGCTATTCAAGGAGAATTGGTACGAACTTTGCGTGACGCAAACCGAGGTTCCCCAACTGTTACTCGTGATGATTTTCGCGCTCGCCGTGAAGATGTTCTCCCTGCTTTTAGAGAGGCCGTTGGAAGAATCCAAGAATTGAACAGAACTCAATCGGACTTACTGGGTGAAAGTAGAGTACTGAACCAAATTGCCTCCGAGGGTTTTAGTGTGTTGGGAGGAGAAATGGCCGGAGTAAGACATGAAGTGAGAGGTGTGCGAAGCGATCTTGCCGGCATTGGAGCATCTATAACCGGTGCTGTAAATGATTCGGCAAGGATGCAACAAGGCCCCGCCTTTCCTGCCGAGTCCCTTACTAACATTGCCTCAAGAGGACAACTTTTCTTTGATGCTTTGAGCGCTTATTCAAAAGGAATTTTAACGCCTCAGGCAAGAAGAGAGGTGGAAAACTTGGTGAATGAAAGACTCCGCTCCCCTACCGCGCGAGCGAGTGTAAGAACATTCATTGAAGGAAAAGTGGAGGAGACCGTTGAAAAAATGCGCAGAGACAGGCCTGATGACTACGACGAGCAAGGGTGGCGAGAGTTAAAAAGAACCATGCGAAGAGATGCCACTGAAGTGACCAGCATTATTGATAATCCCAGTGAACTTGTTGGTGAAAATAACGCTGCAGCTCTGGATAAATTAAGGACTCTGCAAAAACTTTCACGAGTATGCCCGGATGAAGCCCTTAGTGAGTTTGTTCGAAATGCGGTTTCCATGTGTTCTCTGGCAAGGAAAGCGAGCGGCGCTCCCGTTTCCCAGGAGTTTTTAGTAGACCTGACCAACTCGGGTTTGGTCACGGATGCCGTGCAACATTCTGTAAAGCGAAGTCACCGTGGAGCACGTTTAGCTGGAACTGCTGTCGACAGAAACTACAACCTCATGGAACTGCTCGACCAGGGAGATTATGCGAAGACTCAACGTGGAAGACTGGTTGAATTGGCCGAAAGACATTTGGCTGTGGATGAAGTGGGTGTAAGACAGAGGAACGTGGTTATTGGACAAGGGTTTCATGCGGCGGGACAGAGAGATGTGATTATTGAGCAAGGAGTCAGTGCGGCTGGACAGAGAGATGAGCAAATAAATTTGGCTAGACAGGCTGTTTTCGTCGGTGTTAGAGGCGTGGTTCACCTTGCGAGTATTGATGAAAGTCTTAAAAAAAGAGATGTACATCTCGAAAGAGTTGTCGATAACTTAACCAAAGCCAATGACCATTTGATAAACCTTGAACGACTTGGAGAGGGCTTTATAGATGCGGTGAACGATGGATTTGAGCAGGTAAATGACACGCTTATAGGCGGTTTCAACATGGTTGCGGAGGGTTTAGATCAGGTTGCATCCGAAATTGCGATTTCCAGAGCGGCGATTGTCAGTCACTTGAGGCAAATCGACGATACTATTCGTGTTGTGGGTGCAAACATTGTCAATGAAGTCGCCTATGGGAATCAACAGCTAGAAAGGTTGGTTGCTCTACAAGTTGATAGCCAACGCAACTTAGCCCAACAACGCTTAAGGCAAGGACTTGAACTTTTGAAGAGTGCAAAAAATGCAAAAGATTTCGGCAAAGCGGCGGATGTTTTCAAAAAAGGAATCGAAGATGACCCCACCCTGGTTGAGAATCAATTTGGTTTAGGCGTAGCTTCGGAGGGTATGGACGACACTGTAGGAGCTCGAGAGTGGTATCGAGACGCCGGAAGATTGGCGCCAAAAGAAAAAGGCGATCTCGCCGTTACTGCTTGGGTGAAGTATGCAAAACTTGAAGAAGCAGCCGGGAACTTTCCTTTAGCCATTGAAGGGATGCGTTCCGCTCTCGGAAGAGATCCAAAAAATCCTGAACTACGTTTCAAGTTAGCTCGACTTTTAGCTTTGTCCGGCCAAGAAGAGGAAGCTGAAGAAATAGTTTTACAACTCATAGATGAGAACACTCAGTTTTTGTTCAAATTAAAATTGGACCCCGCCTTTAGTCCTGACTTATCGCTAAGAGTTTATACAACAGTCTGGGAACAAGGTGGGCCGACTAAGAAAGGATTAAAAGTGATTTTGTTCTTACTCGAAGAATTTGCTTCTTTGGGTGAGAAAGAAATGGCTATTTTAATATTTAAGCGCTTGATGACAGGAGGTCCTAGATTGGTATTACAGTATCGTATATTTGACTCCACGAGTTTTCCTGCAACGGTAGCAGTGGTCTCTGAGTATATTCAAACTATTATTGTAGGTTCTGCCGATCCCTACTCTGCCGAGGATTGGTATGCTATGACTTTTATAGCTTCGAGGGTAAACTTGAATGCTCAGAATGTCCTTCAGTGTTTTCAACGCGGTTTGAAACATGATATGAGTTACCAGAGAGGTGATAGTAATTCGGTCTTGGTTGCACTTGGAAAGATCGACAAAGAACATTTGCATGAACTCGTAGAGTCGATTTGTTCAGTGGACACTAACTTTAACTGGCTTCGTAAGCCCCAATAAATATGACTAAAGGGAAACCTGATAAAGTTCGACTTACTATTCAATCTGAGGAGAGGCTGTCCCCTGACCGGGTTGGCGTGGAATTGGCGGTAAAGATTCTTGACCAGACAAGTGAACCGGTTAGTGGTCAGCCCTTCCAAGTCCATGCAGATGGTGAAGTTCTGCTGGAAGGAATTACTAACGAACGCGGTGAATTTAGTGGACAAAGGGTTCTGACCGTTCAAGAAGGGACGCAAAGAAAAGTATTTCTAGTATTGGATGGCTCGGCAGCAACAGACTGGAAAACTGTTGGGGAGAAAAAAGAGGAACCTCAGGTGCCAGAAACCATGGAAGTTAGTGTGAAAGTTCTTGATGCGGCGGGGAAGCCACTGATTGGATATCCCTTTAAGGTACAAGTGGAGAATGATGGGCCTGTTGATGCGAAAACTGATGGTAAAGGCGAGTACCGAAGAGAAACTATTTTAGGTGCCCAACAAGGTACTCAAAGAAGAGTCTCTTTAGTTTTGAAAGTGGCTACCGTTTTACCGAAAGAAGAGGCTGCGCCTTCAGATATTCTAAATGAAGTTTTGAGCGGTAAAAGGGCGATTAAAAATGGAGAAGAGTTTAGACTCGCTAAGGAAACCTATAAGGTAACTGGGGACATTAATGTGGAGGAAGGGGGTTGTTTGGTGATTGAGGCTGGTGCTGTTTTGGAGTTTCAAACTGATACCGGTATTTTAGCCAGAGGCTTGTTAAGAGCTATTGGTACAAAAGAAGCTCCCATTATTTTCAAGGCCTCTGAAAAACGTTGGGGTAATATTACTTTATATGGCAAGGGAGTTCGTGGCAGTCAACTTGAATACTGTGTTGTTGAAAATGGAGGTGGAAGACAGTTAGATACTGGAAAGGCTGAAACCATTCCATTGCCATACACGCAGTCCTCCTCGTATCGATCAGGCGGTGGCATACTGATTTTATCAACTGACGAACCTTTGTTGGGTTTTAATGATGAGGAAGTGGCTGCAAGAAATTTACTTGATAGAGTGTCATTGAAAGACTTACTTATTCGCGGTTGCGAGGCGGAGCGTGGGAATGGTGGAGGGATTTCTTGCCTTCAGTCTTCCCCTATTATCGAAAACTGCAGAATTGACGGCAACCAAAGTTACAAAGGGAAGGGCGGAGGGATATATATCGACCGTGGGAATTTTTCACTAAAGAATACTTCCCTCACTTCCAATAAGGCTGAGGTAGGTGGAGGAATTTATCTTGATGAAACCGAATCAAAAGTAGAGAGCACTGCTATTACTGGAAATTCAGCTGAGCAAGGTGGAGGTGTTTTTGTTGGGGGAGGAAATGTGCGTTTCACTTCATCTCAGATACGAAGCAATACCGCAACAGAGTGCCAGGAGAGTTCTAGTTCAGGAGGAGGGGGCGTCAGGGCTTGGTGTGCACAATTACATATAGATCAAACAGAGGTTACAGGCAACAAAGCTAGGTGTGGTGGTGGAATTAGTGCGAAAAGTTCTCAAGTGAGTATTAAAGATTCTAAAATTAAAAAGAATGTAGCTGATTTTGAAGGTGGAGGAATTAAGGTAAATTTTGGGAAAATGACACTTCTCTCTTCAGAAGTTAACGGTAATTCAGTGCGGCAAAAAGATAGTTTTCGTTCAGATTATCATGGTAAGAGCTTATATCCAAGTGGTGGTGGCATTCTTGTAGAAGGTAGTGACGACCCAACCCAACAGAAAACTGAAGTTGAAATCGGAAAAACTGAAATTAGTGGCAACACTTCAGCGTTTGGAGGTGGCATAGCAATTGTTCACGGGTCGGTAAAAGTTTCGGAACTAACAATGGATTCAAATCAAGCCCACCAAAATGGTACCGAGGTCCATATTAAATTCGGCAGCCTCAATGCGAGTAAATCACGCTTTAAATGTCAAAATGATGAGCCTACCTGCATACATATAGAAGGAGACGGAGTCCTACTAACCAAAGATACGACTGTTCGTGGTGGGGTTCGGAAAAGAAAGAGCGAGGGTTTTGGTGACGTAGTAATGGACCGCGGTCGCGGTCGCTGGTTACCTGACGATGGTGTTTGGTTTGAAACGACGAAAGACAATAAAAAGCCTTGGTGGTCTACATAGACGATATAAACACAGGTCAATTCTTTGGGTAATCTTTCCTGTAAACCTTTTTTAATCGTTCGTCACTAAGCTCATTTATGAGTCCATCGAGCATTTTGATGAGAGTCTGGTGAACTTGATTTGCTTTGGGAGAAACTGCTAGTTGTCTTGGTGTCACCATTGTGGTGAGTTTTGCTCTCAGAACCGTCACGAGAGATACGATATTAGGCATACTAAGTTCTTTTGTAGCTGGGACTCCTAAGAGCTTGGCGAGTTGGTCTTTTGCGTCGTTTGCTTCTTGTTGTGTCGTAATTTTGTCGATACTGTTTGGATCGCTTACATATCCAAAGTCAAGAGTCAGGATTGTAAAGTCAACGGACTCTAAAAATTTAATTAACTTTTCGTCGTCTACTTTAGCGATGCCTTCTCCTAAATGGTTCATGTCTACCTCTACGTCTGGTCCGAAAAGACGACTGAGTCGATTTTTCCCTGTGCTTGGGTCGTCTGTCATTAGTGTTTCTTTGATCGCACCTAAATCGGCTCTTATTGCCGCAGAGAATTTTTTGTCTTCTGCGCTCAGAGTACTTTCTACTCGATCCAATTGATCAGTATAGTCTTTTAAAGCGTCCTCTAAATCCTTAGCATTCAACTTTCTTTTCTTTATGCCGACAAAATCCTGAACTTGCTTTATGGCTTCTCTACGATCTTGATCTGAACCACCTCTAAACAGTTCGTCCAGTTCACCGCCATCAAACAGGTAGACAAAATGTCCTTTGAACTTAGATGATTTGTACCCGCGTATGTAAGCCTTAATAGTTGAGTCCTCATCTAATACTGTAAAAGTATTCACAAAATTCTCAGGACCTACCACGCTCACTTCGGCAAATAGTTCTTCAACTACGGTATCCGTCAATGCGGCGTAAATTTCATCTAGAAAGACGTTTACATCGTATAACTTAATACTCTCCGGCGTAGGCGGGTTGATCCCCTTCCCTAAATGTGTTTTTATAGATGCTACTTCGCGGGCAATGTCGCCCTTTTCAAAAGGTTGCTCCAGTCTTAAAAGAGCAGCCACTTGGTTTCTGATTTTCTTTTTTCCCTCCGTAGTTTTAAGTAGATCGGCTTTAATACCGGGTAGAAGGTGGTTAAAAGCTCTTTTGAACCTATCTCCCTCAAAGCCGTTAAGAAACGAAACACGGTTTTTATCATTCAACTCCTCAAATACCGTTGCCCCAAAGTTTGTGTATTTTATATCCGTCCACTTGAATGCAGCCTCGGCATCTTCCGCAAGAGGGTAGAGTTTTGTCATGACTTCTGGATGTTTCTGTAGATTGTTTACTGCCTTCTCAAGGACTTCTAAAAGAGAGGCTCCAACTACATCAAGTTCAGGATTTCCAGAATTGCTCTGGAGCTGATCAATCTTTTTGGGCCTCTTGACCTTTTTCATCGTGCCTGGGTTGGCTGGATCCGGTTCGTCTACTTCTTCTTCAACCACCACTTTTACTTTTATTGTTTTGCTTGCGTCTGCGGGATCTGGCCGGTCAACTTCTTCGTAGGCTATAACTTTTACTGTGTGTGCTTTTAGTTTCTTTTTCATTTGATCTAGACGTTCTTTCAGTTTCGTCAAAGTGACGTTCCCTTTCACGTCGAATAGGTTTTGAATTTGGTCTCGAAGATCATCCGGGTTGTGTCTCAGTTCTTCTACTAAATTACCTGGGTTCAATAAGTCGCCAACCCTTATCTCAACATCGTCAATTCCATCGATCTTTATTCGGTTCAAAAAGGGCTTTAAAGTTTTATCATTCAGCTTCAGGATGTGATCTCCTATTCCCTTGTAGTCCATGTCGTAGGCTTCCTCTTTCTTCTCATAGCCATAGATTTTTGCCAAAACACCAGGAGTAAGCCAGGATCGAGCGTTCTTTATAATGTCGGTTAAAGCTTTGTGTTGAGCTTGCACTCGCGAATCAACGGCGTGGAAACCAATGTGTTCGTGGTCGTGGCCGCCTTCAATGTGCCCTCCGAGCAGTTCAATCAACATACTTGTTGCTTTCTCGACTTCATCTCTATCCACATCTCCGGTCAACTTGAGTACGTTGGCAATTTCTTTTTTGAGTTCTTCTTTACCGCTGTCACGGTCTAAAGCACCGTTGAAGCGCGCTTCATTGGTGAACATTTTTAGTGTTGTTCCAAGGTTTGCAACCTCAAGTCCCTGACAGAATCCTTCCAAGGCGTGGTGGTCGAGAACCAGTTTGTTTTTCTTAGCTGCCTTTTTGTCTTTCTTTAATTCGTACAAGATTTGATTCCCGAGGTGATCGTGATCCACAGTGATTTTATGGATTTCCGGGAAGAGTTTGGTCTTCGCCCACTGAAGGCCTTTACCAATAAATGGCAATGCTACTCCATAGTGTCCGGCACCTAGAAGGAACTGAACAAATCTGTCGCTCAGGTCTTTGTCGTCGTCGTCGTGACCATGGGCTCCTTCGGCGTGGCCTGCTGCACCGTGTGCATCACCATGGGCGGCTCCATGCGCAGCTTCGCCATGAGGTGCTTCGTGGCCGTGAGCTTCAGCTCCGTGAGCAGTGTGTTCGGCGTGACCGGCTGCACCGTGAGCGGCTCCGTGGCTGCCTCCAAAAGTTTCGGCGGTGGCATCGTAAGTTACCCCTTTGAGGAGCTTGGCGATGGATTCCGTAAGACCCAGCACTCCACCATTGTTAAAGTGCATTGTATTAGCGGCCGCGGGTTGTCCGTGGGCTTCGTGGTGTTCCGGTGCATGGGAAGGTCCTGCTACCATAAGTTTATTTTAGTGATGTGCGGGTGCGGCGTGGGCTCCGTGGGCGTGATCATCGGGTGGATGGCCTCCCCCGTGACCGGCTTCGGCATGAGGTGCCGCGTGAGTCGGAGAGGATGCAAAGAAGGTAAGCTCCGGTGCGTGCCACTGAGTTCCAATGAGGTCTTGTGAAACGGCGTTAGTAATTCCTTCGCCGGCTCCATAAGCCATTAATCCAAGTCCGAGACTGGTTGCCAAGGCGGCTTGTTTCCCGCGGTAGGCAAGGCTGGAGATTCCATTGCGAGTCCATTGGTAAGGTTTCTTCCACCATTTATCCACATGAACTTTTGAGGTTGGTGCGGGGTATTTTCGTCCCCAGTTGAAGCCCTGGTAGGCGCGTACAAACGGAGAAGATACCATTCGTCCAAGGGCTTTGGGAGCGTTCACGAAAACTGTTTGGGCGGCTGCTTTTACCACGCCCACTCCGTCGGTGGCGACGTGCTTCAGAATGTTTCCTCCTAAACGAAGTCCTCCCCAGGCAATCGGAGCGGTGTGTGTTGCTCCCCATTTAAGAGCTCTTCCTCCTAATTTCAAGCCCTGCCATCCCACCCATCCCACCCCAAGCACGGCTGCTCCCGCGGCGGCTGTGGCAACCGCTACGCCAAGACCAGCGTATTTTAAACCGGTTTTTATGATTTCCGCGTTGTGTCTTATAAAGTCGTAAGTTTTCCCCGGAGCGGCCTTCAGTGCCGGCCATGAACTATTCTTGATCCAGTCCCAAGCCTTGTTTAAGCCGCGTTTGGGTTTGTGGTAAGCCCATTCGGCTGCAAACTCTTTGCCCTTCGCCTTTGTGTTGATCCATTTCGCGGCTTCAAAAGCGGCCTCAATGATTTCTTTCAACTCTTCAGGAGAAGTAATGTTGGGATGGACCTCGTTAATAGTATCGGTCAAAGCGGTGCGAATCATTTCTTCACTTGCAGCAACGCCACCCGTTTGCATGGAATTTACCAGTTCTCCCCATTTATTTTTTTCCACCAGTCGGACAGCGCTTCGTTTATGCAGCTTCTTGTCCTCGGCGTGACGAAGGAGATAATCAATAAGTTCATCTCGATTCTTGTGTCCACTCAAGGCAGATTCCTGTTCAAGTTCGTAACGAATCTGCACATCGTCTTTCTTCTCGGCGCGCATCGCACGAACAAGACGGAGCATTCCTTCATCAATCACAAAGTTGTCCCACTTGCTCTCCTCCGTTACAAACGGAACCTTGCTACGCGCTTCAACGCCTTTATCTTTCCACTTTTTTCCGGCTTCGGCACGCTTGAATGCGGCGGCAATAATTTCCTTAACTTCATCTGCGGACTTATCATCCGCATGAATCATTTCTCTCAATTCTTCCTCAATATCATCCGGGTTCTTGCCGTCCCGTTTTGCTCTTATCACAAATTCGTGCAAATTTCGGTTAAAAACAAAAAGGTCGGCTGCACGTTCGTTAAAGGCCGTGTCATGCACACGATTGAAAGCGTAATTAATAAGTTCTCCACGACGGCGAATTCCTTTGCCTTCCAGCTCGTTATCAAGCTGCTTACGGATTACCTCATCGGAAAGGCCCTGACCCCTATAAAAACGAATGGTACTTACAAGGCCATGTTGTCGCAAAAGACCATCCCACTTAAAGGCCTCGGCTGCCGGGTTGCGGGATTGAGCTTCATTTTTGATTTGTTCTTTGATCTTGTCTCGGCCTGCCTTCACGTCGGCCCGATCACGAAGTTCATAAGCCGCTTCAAAAGCTGCGTCAATAATCTCTTTCAACTCCTCATTGCAACGAGTGATAGACTTTGTTCCAATTTTATATTCCTGAAAATCACGAGCTAAATCATCTTTGATTTCCCAATCGTCTTTTTTACCTATTCGGCTATACACATAGCCCCCCAAATCCATTTTCCTTACCAGTTGTTTCGCGGCTTTTTTGTTCTTTTCCGGATCTTGAGCCTCGCGGAGAGCGACTTCGATTAAGTTCTCCAAGTCATCCAAGCCGGCAAACTCGATCTCCAATTGAGCGGAAACAGAGGCCGGTGAGTCAGGACCCAGGAGTTCACGCGCACGGCTTACCATCCCGTTGTCTCTGACCAACTGAGGTGTCATCCCCGCGGCTTCCTTGAGTTTTCGTTCGGTTCTCGTCCGTACCCCTTTCAGCAAGTCCCCGAAAACACTTGATTTACGTTCAGGAGTGAAGTAGAAGGTTTCTCCTCTCAGTTCCGCCCCTTCTCCAAATTCTTTTTTTAAGAAATCGAGGATTGCCACGAGTTGGGCTGAGTTAGCAGGGACTGAATTCCCTGGACTCGTTTCTAAAAATACGAGACCGTCCACAATTTTAATCTCAGCACCGTCTATGTGGATGCCTTCATAGTTCACTTCATTGTTCTTTCCCAAACGAAGTTTCTCTCCCGAATTGCCTTCTACGTCTTTTGCCATACGTTTATAAATCTTTAAATTATACCAAATTTCTCCTGATTCAGCAAGGGGGGCGGCTTGCTAAGAAGTGCGTGGTGAAATAGGCTGGAAGCATGAAAAATGAAAACGCTCGGCACTTGGATAAGATTTGGATGTTTTTTGCACCGCTTTTTGTGGCGTTTTTGGCGCTCGATCAGCTCACGAAGATGTGGGCGCTCGCCACTCTGAAGGATTATGACACGGCTGATTTTGGCTTTGCGCTCAGTAAAAACGTGGGCATGGTTTTTGGATTTGACCTTCCGACACCTGCCATTTTTGTCATCACATTTGGGATTTTGGCGGTGGGCGTTTATTTGGTCCTCAAAGAAAAGCTGTGGCAAAACCACTGGCATCTTTTCGCTTTGGCGCTGCTTTTTGCGGGGGCGCTTGGAAATCTCATCGACCGAATTCGACTGGGCTACGTGGTGGATTTCATCAAAGTCTACTGGTGGCCCACGTTCAACGTCGCCGATGCGGGAATTGTTGTGGGCGTGGTTTTACTGGCGTGGGGAATGCTGTTTCGGGAACACGGGCTGGAGAAGCTTTAGTTGTCCACCAATGGATTTTCAGATAAGAAATAGTTGTTTGCGGCAAATTCGAACTGTTCCATGAAAAGCTCTTTGAAGAAACTTACGTTATTTTGTTCGTAAAAAAGGATAGTAGCTTTTTTGTAGTCCACTTCGCTCACACTTCGGTATGAAAGTGGACAAGTATCGTTGGCAATCAAAATGGCATTAGCGAGCATTCGAGCGGTTCGCTTGTTCCCATCTTCAAAAGGTTGAATATAAGAGACCATAAGCAGCGCTAAAAGTGCTTTTTCATAAGTATTTTTGCTCTTTTTTATTTGCTTCACCGTGTCTTCAAGTGCTTCGCGAATTTGGAAGGCGTTGTCCAGCGGTCGGTAGCGCGTGCCCGTGATTCCAACGGTTCTTGTGCGTATGCCCTTGGGAACGCCCATTTTGTTAATGAGTAGGGAGTGCAATTCTTCAATTTTTCTAATTGAAAGCGTCTTGAAAGATGTTTTGGACCTCAATATAAAATCAAAAGCGGCCTTATGATTTAAAATCATTTGAGCTTCTTCGTGAGAATGTCCCTTCGCTTCTTCGTGTTCTTTCAGTAAAAGCTCCGTATCTATGAGCGTATAAGTGTTCCCCTCGATTTTTGATGATTTCCAAGAGAGTTCAATCGTTAGCCTTTCCCATTCTTTTTTGATTAAGTTTGGACTAAGACTATGTACATTCTTGCGGTAAGCTTTCGAGATGGATTCCAGTTTGACAAGTTCGGAGGCGGCGAATAGGTGGTGAAGGTCTCTAAAAACTTGAAAATTGAACCGTTCGTAGGCGATGAGCCTTTCATCCGCGTCTTTTTTGAAGTACTTCTCGGAATCAATATAAGACAATAATGGTGTTGCAAGAAGTGTTCGATAGATCACGCCTCTGCCTTTCCCCTCCCGAATGAGCCATTTTTCTTCAACAAGCTTATTCAAGATTCTAATCAGGGTTTGCCTGGAAATAGGCTCAAAAGTCTCACTAATGGACTTTAGTATTTCACGCGTGCCGGCGAGACCTCGCTCTTCAATAAGAGCGACGATGAACTCTTGTTTTTTACTGAGTTTTTTCATATTTTAATTGTACCACAAAAAAGCTGGAATTGTCACGAGATGATACAATTAGGTGTATATTTTGGTACAATTCTGTGCCCGGGCAGACTTATAGCTCACCGTGAGCGATGAAATGACACAATCAAGTCTTCTGAATCTCGTTCGCCTCCTGCGTCAGCCGAGAAATGAGTTCCATGGGAGCTTTTTTGCCCGTGACGATTTCGAAGAGTGGCACTACTTGTTTGAGGAACCATACCTCGCCGGAAATGACGTAAGGCACTTGGCCGGCTTTGGCTTCTTCCAAAAAGAGGCTGGTTTTGCCGTAAACGGCGTCGAGGGCGAGTTTGGTGCGTTGCCACATTCGGAACGGCACCAAAGTGGATTGGCGGCCTTGGTCGCTGCTGGCGGTGGCGTTGATTATGAGGTCCGGCTCTTCGCCCCAGCTGTCCAAATGTTCCACCCAGTGCAAGTCCATGGAATCTGCGAAGGCTTTTCCTTTTGCAGGAGTTCGGTTCCACACGTCCACGTGGGCTCCGGCTTTTTTGAGTCCGTAGGCGGCGGCGCGGGCGGCCCCTCCGGCACCCAAAATGAGTGCTTTTTTACCAACAAGTTCCGGCAAAGCCAGCTCAATGGCTCCCATGGCGCCTTGCCAATCGGTGTTGTAACCGTGAATTTTGCCCCCTCCGGGGACTTCGCCGTTTTTGTTGATCAGTAAATTCACGGCATTTATGGCTTTTACTTCTTCACTGGCTTCATCCACATACTCCACGGAAGCGGTTTTAAAGGGCATGGTGACCACGAGTCCCGCAAGTTCGCCGGACTTCAGCTTCGCCATGACTTTCGGTAAATCTTCCGGAAGAACGTCGTGCGTTTCGAAAGTAGCGTCGATGCCGAGTTCCTTGAAGCAGCCGTTCATCACGGGGGTGCTCAAACAGAAGGAAAGCGGGTGCCCGATGATCCAATATTTTTTCATTTCTTGGACTTGAAATAGTCCGCAACGCTTTCCAAAGCTCTTAACGCTTCAACGGGAACCATCCACACAGTGGTGTTGGAAGGGTCGGCCGAAATGTCATTGATGGATTCAAGCGTGCGGAGGTGCAGGGCTCCTGGGGAATTTGAAAGTGTTTTTGCCGCCTTTGCAATATTCTCGGATGCCATCACTTCTCCTTCGGATTTAATCACCACGGCACGGCGTTCACGTTCCGCTTCGGCCTGTTTTCCAATGGTGCGCTTCATGTCATCCGGAATGATGATGTCCTTCAGCTCCACATTGGCAACTTCAATTCCCCACTCTTTTGTGAATTCACTGACAATTTTTTTGATTTTTTCAGAGAGGTCTTCGCGTTGAGCGAGCAAGTTATCGAGCACCACTTCCCCCACTACATTTCGCATCGTGGTCTGCGCGAGTTGACTGGTGGCGTAGTAGAAATTTTCAATGTTGATGATGGCCTTCTGCGCGTCTACAACTCGGAAGAAAAGTACGGCGGTCACCCCAACGGAAATATTATCCTTGGTGAGTGATTCTTGCGGAGGAACTTCTACGGTGCGCAGACGTAAATCCACCTTCGTCATAGACTGGAAAATGGGGATCACGAGGCGCCAACCGGGATTCGTCATTTTTGTGAATCTTCCCATGGTGTATTTCACACCGCGTTCGTATTCGTTCACCTGACGGATGCTGACGAGGAGTATGACTGCAATGACAATGAGGATGGTTCCGAACATAGTGTTGGATTATTGAATAAGGTTGTTCCAGTTTTTGTAGAGGACCTTGTTCTGGATGGTCGTGGGAAGTTCAAGACCTGTATAGACAGCGGAGGAGGTGGGGAAAGCGGATGCGAATTCACCGTCTTGTAGGATGGAAAGGTAATCGCTGTAAAGCTGAGTGATCCATTCCGTACTTTTATCCTCATAGCTAGTGATCACCACATCGGTTCCGAAAAGAATTCGATCCTGGAATGTGTCGAAAAATGCTACATAGGCATCATGGTTATCGGAGATGGTCTGGAAACCTTCTTCTACGAAATCAATGCTTCCGAAACTGGTATCCACGTACAAATTCGGGAATTCATTCATGAGTGCCGTGAGGCGGTCGAGGTCCTTGGAAGAAAGACAAAAGTGGGAACAAATTACGGTGAGGTCGGGGTGAAGCGTGAGAAGATTTTTGAGTTCTTCCTCATATTTTGCTGTGTTCACCGGAAGCATGAGCAATGCTCCTTTTTCAGCGAGCAGGGAATAGAATTCATTGAGTTTTGCGTCGTCTATAGGGGTCAGGTGGGCGTAAGAATAACCGTTGTAGAGTTTCACGCCTTTGGCTCCGGCGGTGAGGCAATCTTCAAACTTGTCGATACGAAGCGGGTCGTTGGGATCGATGGAACAAAAATAAGAAAATTCTTCAGGGTAGGCAAGCTCTACTTGTTCTAAAGCCGCGTTATTTTCTTCCACGCCTCCAAGGTCGAGGTCTTTCCCATTGAAAGTTACAAGATCGGCAGGGATGGCCTGCAACACGGTTTCCACAATGCCCAAGCTTTTCATGGCTTCTTGCAGTCTCACGACATCCGCCACACTTTCAACTGATTCGTGAACATTCACGATGGGAATTGTCGCGGGTTCCGAAAAAACAATTTTTACCACAATAAGAACAGGCAGGAGGAGCAAAGCCAGTCGTTCATATTTCATAGGAGTGGTTTATGGGTGGTTTACGTCGCCTATTATGGCATAATGTTTAAAAATTACAATGTCATGAGCGATGCTCCTTTCTCTATTTTTGGCCATAAAGTGACATCCGGCATCTTCCGAGGTGAAGGCGCCTCCTTTTCGGGACAAAAAATGAATCAAGTCCATGGTGTTTCGATTGTAGAAGTTTCCGCTTATGGTCCGGAGCCTGAGGCCGATGCTCTAGTTTCTCGAACACCTGGAATTCGGCTTGTGGTGAAGACCGCGGACTGTATCCCTTTGGTGATGGCGGATGAGGAAGCAGGAGTGATCGCTGCCGTTCATGCCGGTTGGCGGGGTTTGACGGCGGACATTATTCCTCTGGTTCTAGAAAAATTGGTGACGATGGGTGCTTCAACGGAGCGCCTGAAGGTGGCCGTGGGGCCTTCCCTGGGCACCGAATGTGCGGTGTTTTCGGATCCTTTTATAGAAATTCCTGAAAAGTACCATTGGGCGATTCACGGAAATCGGGTGGATCTCAACGGGATCGCGCGACGGCAGTTGGAGGAGGCGGGAATTTTGGATGAGAACCTGGAGTGGATGAACATTTGCACGGCTTGCGACATCGCTTGGCCGTCGTGGAGGCGAGACAAAACTCCGGGACGGTTTTATACGTGGGTGGAGTGCGGGTAGCTTTTCTTCCATTTTCCTGGCACACTATCCGCATGAATTCAGTACTGCGACTTCTGTTGAGCGCTCCTATCGATTTTGCCGTCGGGGGCCAGGCTGTAGTGGAGGGGGTTATGATGCGATCACCGCATTATTATATTGTCAGCGTTCGTGATCCGGAAGGAATGGTGCAGATGAAGCACGAGAGATTTGAAAGCCTCACGGGGCGTTATAAGATTCTGCGCCTGCCTCTGATCCGCGGGGTTGTACATCTAGTGGAGTCGATGCGACTCGGGTATCGTTCGCTCAATTATTCGAATGATATTTTTTTAGGGGAAACGGAAGAGACTAAAAAGGGCCGTGGAAAGATCGGTCAGTTCTTTATGGCGGCCTTCGGAGTGGTTTCTATTATTCTTAGCCTGGGCGTGACCCTTTTTATGTTGAAGGTACTTCCCTTGTGGATTGCCGGGCAAGCCGCTGAGTTGTGGCCGGTGGTGAAAGAAAACTACCTTCTGTTCAACGCGATTGACGGGCTTACCAAAATTACGATCTTTTTGACTTACATCACGGGCATTTCTTTTTTCAAAGATATTTGGCGGGTTTTTCAGTATCACGGGGCCGAACACAAATCCATTTGGACTTACGAACACGGACTTGAACTCACCGTAGCCAATGCGCGCAAACAGACCCGTTTCCACCCCCGTTGTGGGACCAGCTTTATTTTCATCGTCATTTTGATGAGTGTTTTTATTTACACTCTGGTGCCGCCGGTGGAAGGATTTGCGGCGCAACTCGCCTTGCGCGTTGCGGTGATTCCGCTGATTGCGGGAATCAGTTATGAACTGCTCAAGCTGAGTGCAAAGTTTCAAAAATCGGGCGTTATGAAAGTGTTTATGTTTCCGGGGTTGATGCTTCAGCGCCTCACCACCAAAGATCCTGATGATTCCATGCTCGAAGTTGCCCTCAACTCGCTCCGGGAGTCATTGAGGATGGAAGGAGATCTGGTAGTTTAATTAAGATTTGCCTGATGGAAATTCGAAAAATCAAACGCAATAAGCCGCGCATCGCACTGATTTTGGACACGTGGTTTCCGGTGCATACCGGCGAACAAGTGTATACCGCGAAGTTGGCGGGGGCCTTGGCGAATGAGCATGGCTATGAAGTTGATATTTTAACGCGCAACATTGAAGGACGAAGCAGTGCTGAACAAATGGAAATTGAGGGAATAGAGGGCTCCGTACGTGTGAAAAAATTCGGATGGAAGTCCCATCCGTGGAACCTCTTCTTGCAACTCGCTTATGTGCTTTGGGTCTTCGTTTATTTGGTTTGGAAAGGAAAATCGTACCGGCTGTACCACGCGCAAAGTGCCACCGCTGCCATTGCCATGAAAGCTGCGTATTGGTTTACCGGTGTTCCCACTCTCGTCACGGTGCATTCAAGTCATGTATTTGGTAAGCGTTGGACCCTGCGAAAAATCGTCCATCGCGTGATGTTTATGGAAACCAAGTACGCACAGGAAATCAGTATTTCAGAATCTTTTTTGAAAGCGGTGAATGTGAATGAACATGTTCTTGTGGTGCCCTATGGCGTAAACACGGAACCTTTTGATGCCATCGAAAGTCGGCGTTCCCCGGATCAATTCAATGTTCTTTTTGTGGGCCGGCTTGATCGTCAAAAAGGGGTGGATGTTTTGCTCAGAGCCGCACAAAAAGTCATCGACTCTAATGGCTTCATTCAGTCGCACAAAGACTTCATGCTGCACCTCGCCGGAGAAGGTCCAGACCGCAAGGCGTTTATGCAACTGGCGGAGACTTTAAAAATCCAAAAGTATGTGCGTTTTCACGGACTGGTGACCGGAGAAGAGCTTATTCATTTGTATAAAAGTTGCGACCTTTTCGTAATGCCTTCCCGCAATGAAGCGCTTCCGCTTTCCGTTTTGGAAGCGTGTGCCGCACGCCTGCCTATTCTTGCCACCTCTACGGGGGATCTGCGCAATATGGTGATTGAAAATGTGAATGGCCATTTAGTGGAACCCGACGACGTGGACGACTTGGCTTACTATCTTGAACACTATGCCAGCAATCCGCACTTGGAAGCCCTGGGCCAGGGGAGCTACGATTTGGTGGTGCAAGAATATTCCTGGGAAAAGAGTATGCAAAAGATGCTCCGAATTTATGAAACCTTGATGGTGGAAAAAGACGTGAAAATGGCACGCCCTCATGAGCATTTTATGCCCTGGGAACTTCCTCTTTTGTTTTGGAAAGCGCGGGGGCATCAGAAAGAATATAAGGGCAAAGCGGCTCTTCGTTTTTGCCTCACGTGCAACTTGGTTCGCGAATCGCAAACGGATGAACTGCCTCAGGAAAATGCAGAGATCCCCGCGTTTTTGGAACGCTTTTCGGAGTTCTGTGCGCAGCTCGAAATTTCAAGTACGGTCTTTGTTCAAAGCGACCTCATAGAGCCTTTCGCCGAGGGATTAAAAAAACTTCAAGAAGCCGGTCACGAATTGGGCATTAAAACTTTGGAAACGGAATGGCTCACCGGCCCCATGCGTCGCAGCGCACTGCGTGAAGTTCGCGAGACTTTGGATCGCGTTGGGATCAAAGAAGTGCGTATGCTTCGACCACCTTTGGAAGTTTCCGAGCAGGACTTGGAGATTCTTCATGAAGGCGGTTTTGAAAATCTGCCCGTGAGTGAAGACCCTTTGCCGCACGCTGAATTCCACTTCGGAATTCCCTTCGGCTACGTGTATAAAATGAATCTTCGAACCTTCATTGAGCTGGATGAAGAAGACCTGCTGAAAGCGGTGAATCGCTTGCGTGCCCATCAGAAAAAAAATGGCATTGAGCCTTTCTTGATTTTTGAATGTGACAGCATTGAATTCGCATCGCGAGAAGATTTGAACTACGCGAGCGGTGAAAATTTCACCCTGCTTGCCAAGAGATTGGCTTTCCTCAAAGGACACATGGAACTTCCTTGTATGAACTTGAGTGAGTTCTGTAAATCCTGTAG
>CAYHGP010000002.1:36470-58634 GCA_964356195.1 uncultured Candidatus Peribacteria bacterium
CGGATATTTATTCACTTCAGAATCGGTGACCGAGGGACATCCCGACAAAATTGCGGATCAAATTTCCGACGCGGTTTTGGATGCCATTTTGGCGAAGGATCCTATGGGCCGCGTGGCGTGTGAAACACTGGTGACCACCGGGCTTGTTTTGGTGGCGGGAGAAATCAGCACGAAAGTGTATGTGGATATTCCGGCGATTGTTCGCCGCGTGATTGAAGAAATTGGTTACAACGACGCGTCCTATGGTTTTGATTCCAAGGCGTGCGCGGTACTCACCGCCATCGACGAACAAAGCCCCGACATCGCCTTGGGCGTGGACACGGGGGGAGCCGGAGACCAAGGAATGATGTTCGGTTATGCGTGTGATGAGACGCCGGAGCTTATGCCTTTGCCGATTTCTTTGGCGCACAAATTAACACAACGTTTGGCGAAACTTAGAAAGGATGGAACTCTGCCTTACTTGCGTCCTGATGGGAAAAGCCAAGTGACCGTGGAGTACGATGAAAAAGGCAAACCCAAGTCTGTGCATACCGTGGTGCTTTCCACGCAACACGACCCTCATGTGAAGCTCGGGCAAATTAAAAAAGATCTTTTAAAGCACGTGATTCAGCCCGTGTGCGGAAAATATTTTACCAAGAAAACTATATTGCACATCAACCCCACCGGACGCTTTATTATTGGAGGTCCTCCGGGGGATAGCGGCCTCACGGGACGTAAAATTATTGTGGACACTTACGGCGGCATGGGCCACCACGGCGGCGGTTGTTTTTCCGGAAAAGATCCTTCAAAAGTGGATCGCAGCGGAGCCTACATGGCGCGCTACATCGCGAAAAATATTGTGGCGGCGGGCCTCGCAAAAAAATGTGAAATCCAAATTGCTTATGCCATTGGCGTAGCGGAACCGGTGTCCATTTTTGTGGAGACTTTTGGAACGGGAAAAGTGAGTGCCGATGCGTTGGTAAAACTCATCCGAAAAAATTTCGACCTCACTCCGCGCGGCATTATTAAACATCTGAATTTACGTCGACCCATTTACCGTCAAACGGCGGCCTACGGACACTTCGGACGTGAACTCCCCGCCTTCACTTGGGAGAAAACGGACAAGGTTAAACAACTTTCAAAAAATGCCTAAAACTCTCGCCGAGCAAGGACTCACCAATTTGGAATTTGCCGAGCGGAACATGGGAGCGCTGCAGACTTTGCGAGCGCGCATTGCGAAAGAAAAACCATTCAAAAATTTGCGCATCGGGCTCGCTCTGCACATTACCAAGGAGACCGGAATTTTGGTACGCACTTTGCGCGATGGCGGTGCGAAAGTGGCGCTGTGCAGTTGCAACCCTTTGTCGACGCAAGACGACGTGGCGGCGGCTTTGAAGACTGAAAAGAATGTCGAAGTGTACGGACACAAAGGCGAAAGCACCAAAGAATATTACGAGTACTTGGAAAAAGTTTTAGCCTTTAAGCCGCAGCTGGTGATTGATGATGGTTGTGATCTTGTCACGGGCCTCGTTATGCGTCATCCGAAACAGGTGAAGGACGTCATTGGGGGCTGTGAGGAAACCACAACTGGCGTGCAGCGTTTGCGAGCCATGGAACGCGACGGCGTGCTTCCCTTTCCCATGATCGCGGTTAACGACAATAAAACAAAACACCTCATGGATAATTTGTACGGCACAGGCCAGTCCACGCTGGATGGTATTTTGCGCGCAACGAATATTTTGATTGCCGGGAAAACCGCGGTGGTGGCGGGCTATGGTTCTTGCGGGAAGGGCGTTGCCATGCGTCTTAAGGGCCACGGTGCGAATGTGATTGTGACTGAAGTCGACGCCTTTGCCGCGCTGCAAGCGATGATGGATGGATTCCGCGTGATGCCTATGATGGAGGCGGCTCCCCTGGGTGATTTATTTGTGACTGTCACCGGAAACACGGACATCATTACTTTGGGACACGTGAGCCGCATGAAAGATGGGGCAATTTTAGCGAATAGCGGTCATTTTGACTGTGAAATCGCTGTGGACGACATTCGGGCCGCCGCGAAAAAAACGCGCCTATTGCGCCCCATGCTGGAGGAATTTTCAATGGGCGGGAAGAAGGGTGCCGAAAAAAAGATTTATATTTTGGCGGAAGGCCGCCTCGTGAATTTGTCCGCCGCCGAAGGCCACCCCAGCGAAGTGATGTCCATGAGCTTTTGCGGACAAGTGATGGCCTGTGAGTATTTGGTAAAAAACCACGCGACCTTGGATAAGCAGGTTTACGCTTTGCCCACCGAAGTGGATACGCACATTGCGGAACTTCAATTGGAGGCCGCGCAGGTGAAAATCGATAAGCTCACGGCGAAACAGAAAAAGTATTTAGGGTCTTGGGAGTCGGGGACTTAAATACTTTCAAGACTTTTGCGCCAAACTGGATACAAAAAAACCGGCCCACTTGGGACCGGTCTTTTTAGTTTTGAACTTAACTCAGCTCGGCTTTCGCTTCGCTGCAGCCTATTAGAGAGAGGCTGAGAACATATTGTAAAGAATCTTGGTTGCTTCAGCGCGAGTGATGCTGTCTCCGGCGTTGAAAACAGTATTTCCTTCATCAGAAGTGCTTCCTGATACGAAGCCCCATTCGGTGCCCGCAGTAACCACTCCGGCATACCAAGCCGAGGTATCGAGGTCTGCGTAAACATTGGTCATATCTCCTGCAAGGATGGTGTCATACTCCGCTTGCATATCGTTCAAGTAGAGGTACACGTTCATTGCCATTTGGAGGAATTCTGCACGGTTGATTTCTTCGGAAGGCTGGTAAGTTCCATCAGGATTTCCTTCCACAAGATCCAAGTCGAGCAGTCCGCCCACGAAAGGTGCGTACCATTCATCCATGTCTACATCCGAGAATGGATTTGCCATTACATCGGAAGGGTCTCCCATCACAAGCACTCTCCAAAGAAGAGCGGCTGCAGATGCACGGTTCAAGTTTCCATCAGGATCAAAGCTTCCATCAGGGTTTCCTTCGATGATACCTTTTGAAGTCATGTCTTCGATTTCCATTTCAGCCCAGTGACCGCTGACGTCGTCAAATTCAATTGTGCCTTCATCGGTGGTAGTATCTTCGTCCGTGGTGGTGTCGTCGGTCGTAGTATCTTCGTCCGTCGTTGTATCGTCGGTTGTTGTGTCATCCGTGGTGGTGTCGTCGGAAACAGCAGTTTCTCCGGAACCTACCATGAAGCTCACTTCATCGCTGAGGTCACCTGTTACACCCGCTGAGGTTCCACGAATTTGATAAGTGACAATGTCACCTGCCTCTACGTCGGTATCGACGTAGTATTCAATTCCCGCTGCAAGTGTTGCATATATGGTTCCGCTTACGGGAAGAGGGTCTGTTCCTTTTAGGATTTCGATGCCCGTGGTGTCGTCGCTGGAGCCTGAAGGTTCAGTCCAAGTGACTCGGACTCCTCCCGTTGCTTCGTCGACCACTGTAACTCCTGTAATATCTCCTATGGTTGGAGTGCTGGAAGAAGCGCCAAGAATTGTTACTGCTGCCGGTGTAGCTGTTTGAATGTTTGCAGCTCCGGAGGTCTGTGTAGTGAGGGTGAAGGTTCCCGTTGCCCCTGTTGCTGCCGGATTTCTAACGTTTGTAAGCGCTAAGCTTTTTACTCCTGCCGCAGTTGTACCGCCCCCTGACTGAGTCAAGGTGAGGGTTTGTCCTGACACGGTTGCAGTCCAAGTTCCATCCAAGCCTGAGAGGCTTGTAGCTGTGCTAGTGTTTGATGTGCTTATATCGTAGCCCGTAGGGAAAACAATGACGATCTTAGCGCCATTTGCCATGGTGGTTCCAACCGTTGTGAAAGCAACGGTGTAAGTGGCCAAGGCTGAGTTAGCGACGATAGCCGATGTAAGGCTTGTGGTGGTCAAAGTTCCAACCGTAGAAGTTGTGACTTGTATCGTAGTGTCATTGTTGATGTCGGCAAGGCTCGGTGTGGCTGAGAAGTCATTTACTGCAAGATCTTGGACATCTGTGTTGGCGGCGGTACCTACATATTTAGCAGTGACGCCCGTCATTATGATGGTTAGACCTCCCCCTGAATTTGTTGTGGTAGTGGCTGTACAAGTCACCAGTTGACCGACAGCGGCACAAGTTACTTCCGGGTTCCCCTGTACTACCTCTAAAGTTCCCGTTACATTTGAACCTAAATTCGTAAAATCAAGTCTTGGAGCTGTAAAGGTTATTGTGTCATTAGCAGCCAGAGGTACCGCAATGTCTAACGTCAAGGTTGTAACGCCTGCAGCCCCAACAACAGCATTCCCCCCGGTTAGGGCAATGGCAGCTGATGCGTTTGCTGCTACTACGTTTATTGCTGTGTTCGCACTCCCCGTACCGTAGGAGACACCTCCGTCAATGGACCATTCAAGATTTGCGCCTGCTGTCACCGCGTCCCCGAGAAGACCTAGGCCGCTAACGATCACGGTACTGTTTGCAGCGGCGAAATCAGCCGTTACATTAAGGATGAGGATATTAGTGCCGGTAAAACTCACTGTTGTGCTGACACTCGCAGCCTTTGTACCTCCATGTGCGTCTGCAGTGGTATCTGCAACATTCCAATGTGCATTGACAGTTGAAGGGATTCGAACTCTAATATCATTTAGGGCGGTAATCTCAGTAACATTGGCATCCGTTACTGTAAAAGCATTATTAGCAGTAGGCGTGGTACCTGTTACCAATGATTGTATTGATCCAGTTAGGGTGGCACCTGTAGCGGGTGCCGCGGAAGCGGACATCACTCCGAAGGCGAAGAATAGGGTCAGAGTTAAGAATGCGTTGAAGAGGACCTTCAAACGTATAGTTTGTAAAAATGTCGACATAAGGTGGAGGGCTTAAGAATTAAATGGCTGTGCAAAATCATGCCGAATCTTTAATGAAACTGCAAACTTAGCGGCCCTTTCGACTTGACGTAAAGACAAATTTATTCTTTTGCGTCGATGTCCCCCTGAAGCTCTTCTATTAAGGCCTGCATCCCTGCGTCCGGAGTGGACGGGTCAAGGCTTAGTTTTTCGAAGTTGTCCAAAGCTTCCTGAGCATGAACGGCATCATCGGCCTCAAGGAGAATGCGGACCGTGTCCCTTATCACCTCTACATTCGCCTGGTTCACGGAGTAGAGCTTCTTGATGTACTCGGCAGCCGTGGCGTAGTCTTCCATTTTTTCATACATATAGGCCATGTTGTTGAGGGCCGGAAAGTTGTACTCATCTTGAGTCAAAACTTTTTCATAGTATTCCACAGCTTTCTTCCAGTTTCCAAGTTCTTGGTAACGTAAGGCCACTTCGAACAAGGCGTCGCCGTCCTCAGGAGCTGTCTCCAAAATGGCGAGCTGGGCGTCAAGAATTTCTTGGTTATGTTCGATGAGGTCTGCAGACATTGTAGGGTCGCTTTGGTCCCACTTATTGCTGCAAGCTGTGGCGGTGAGTGAAAGAACCAAGAGAAGCGCGCAAAGAGTTTTTTTCATACTTTTAAAAAAATAAGTGAGTCGATTTTAACTTAATTTTTTGTAAAACAAAAGGCCCCACCTTTTTCAAGGTGGGGCCTTTGTTGAGTTCTTAACTCAAGCAGTTAACCAATCTGACGAAGTCGATTAGTAGCTAACTGTGCTTGTGAGGGTAGAAATGGAAGTATTTCCAACCCATCTCACAAGAGTTTGTGCGGAAGATGCATAAGCAGACCACCAGAATCCTCCAGGAGTTACAGTGCCGCCAGCTGCGGAACCGTAAGTGATGGCGAACGTCAAAGGATCGTCTACTGATTGGGTTTGAGTGAGTAAGGTGTCGGTATTCAAACGTACCGTGTAATCCTTGCTATCAGCAGCAGCCACTTCAATCGTCGTGTAAGTGTCGGTGGTGTTTAGCCCGCCGGGAACAAATACAACTTTTGCAGATGAGGCGTTGATGAATCCAACTCCACCTTGAGCAACAACGGTGCCTTCCTCAACGAGGTCAGCTGTAAGTCCGCTCGTTGCATTAGTGGTGAAGATAGCATTAGAGCTCATATCAACAACTATGTATTCATTGTGGAATACGATGCCGTCAATACGGAGCTGATCTGTAGCGGCAAAGTCGGTTGTACCGTCGGTAGCATTCACATTGAATCCAAAGGTGGTGCTAGCGGCGAGAGTACCAGAGACTGTGAGCGTTACAAGATCCCAGTGATCAGCTGTTCCACCACCGATGATTTGGGTTCCAGCCGTGAGGGCTGTTCCGTTTACCAAGGTGTTGGCTGCAGAGAAGTCGATTTGATCGTCTCCTCCAGGCACTGTATCACAGGTTAGATCATCATTGAAAATGGCTTCCAAAGCGTTGTAAGTTACATCCACTTCAGAAGAGTTGATCCAGAATGATACGTAAGCGTAGTCATCCATAGTTCCAGCGGTGTGAGCCTGATTGGTCACGAAACAGTCGTTATCGTCTACTGAGTTTGCATCGAAGGTTACTTCGATTGCAAAAGTTCCATCAACAACTTCTCCGGCTGCGGAAGTTTGAGAAACGTCGGCGTCATCGATAGCAGCGCCTCCAGCTACGTCGTCCTCATCATCTCCTGCTGCTCCTGCTCGCATTTGAACCTTCTCAACAGCATTTGCGCTGATAGAGAAGATGAATGCACCGTCGTTAGCAACTACGTTGTGACCTGTTCCGGAAGGTGTGCTTGCGGAAAGGGCCAAAGTAGGTTTGCTACCGTAAACGTGCATTTGCTTGGTTCCCGCGTTGAAACCAGTTCCAGGAAGAGAGTAAACAATGTTGTCTGCATCGGCAAATGCTGTATCAGCATTGTCGATAACTATTGTCGAGACAGTGTCTCCTAGACCTGTTACTACTGGAGGCCCAGCGTCGTAATCAGTCCAAACTGTTCCTTCAGTCCATTGAGTTACAACCATAATGGATTCTCCACTACAAGTTGTATCTGCAGACACACAAAGGAGGGTACCAACTGGAAGATTTGCAGGAGTACCTGCACCTGCGTTGTCTACCACAAGGGTCTGAGCAGAGCTAGGGGCCGCTATAGCTGTAACAGGGTCGTTGATAGTTTGATCTCCATCAGTCCAAGTAATTGTACCAATAGCGAGGTTAGCGGAACCTGCATCCAGGTTTCCACCTTGGTAGGTGTCACCACTGGACTGAGCTTCAGCGCGGAAGTTGTTGTAGGACACGGCCAAGTCAACAAATGTCCCGGCATCGGCTCCGGAAGAGATTGTGTTCAAGTCGGCGTACACCACCATTGTGGAGGTGCTAGCTTCATCAACGAAGAGATCCATTCCGGAGAATACTGCAGTACCTCCTGTGAGGGTACCTGCTTTCGTTTCGGTGTCACCATCTGAATTTGTGTACGAAATGGTAAGACCTACAACGTTGTCATCGTAATCACCCATAGCGGCTGTAGTAGCGGCGCTTTGACGATTATTGAGCGACAAGTTTTCAACAATGAAATCTTCCAAAGTTGAGTCGAAGGTGAATCTAGAAATTTCAACGTCTGAAGAACCGGCAACAATAATGTTTTCACTAGGTGTTGCGCCAGATACTGCAACGGTGAGAACTCCTCCTGCGGAAGTCGTTACGTAGGAAGCAGGTGCCGTTGTACAATCTGTTGAAGATGTACAAACGCTAGCCGCTCCAACCGTACCTGTCGTGCTTCCGGAAGCTGTGGCTCCGAAAACAGTTCCGTCTGCATCCTCAACCACCACATTAGCGGCGGAAGAGATACCGAAGGCGATGTCCTGTGTCGTTGCAGTTGTAGTGATGTCTCCTACTACGTAGGCAACAGCAGTTTCACCTGCATCGAGGTCCCAGTTAACAGCATCGAATACAACTTGGAAAGTTGTACCTGAAACGGTTTTAGCGGGAGCGATTTCAACTCCATCAGCATCTTCGAGCCAAACACTTCCTACAATGGAGTTCAAAGTAATAGTGTGGTCTGCTGCCAAGTATGCTGTATCGTAATCATTTTGATTTCCTTCATCGTCGTAGTAACCCTGAAGAGTGATGTCAGTGACAGAACAGTCGCTTGCATCTCCACAAGCGAAGACGAGTCCGGAGAACTGCACGTCTTGTGCGCCTTTAACCCAAGTCTTAATTCCTGGAGTAGAAGCCAAAGAGAGTGCGAGTGAAGGTGAACGTACTGTCATAGTCTTCGACGTTACAGCCGAAGTAGGTACAAGCACGCTTGAGTTCGTAAGAGTCTGGTTGTTTGTATCCTTAAGTTGAGGATACGTAGTTCCCAAATTCACTGCTGCCGTGAAGGTCATACCCTCCAAAGTGGAGGTATTTGCGACATCCATGGTCAAAGCAAGATTGAGTTCTTCTCCAGGGCTCATACTGAAGTCATCCGTGAAGAGGTGGAAGGAAGGGTCCTCGTCTCCATCTCCAGTGACTGCCGTTTCCTGGATTGTGTCGGTTTCAGCCTCTATCGCCACAAATACATTAGAATCAACACCGTCGAAGAGCACAGCTCCTGTGTCGGTATTCATGATCTTAATATCTGTGAAGTTTGATACAAGAGCGTTCAAGAGACCTTCCGTAGCTTCAGCTTCAGTTGCGTCCATGCTGATTGGGAAGCTGTTGAACGTTACATCTGTTACAGACACGATAGTGAAATCGAGTACTGTCGCATCTTTAGCGTTGGTTGCAATGTCGGAAGCAGAAGGGCCGTTCGAAGAGATAGTGATATCTCCTCCCTCCAAAGTGGAGAAGGAACAGTCTGTGCTAGCGGTTGCATCACAAGTTGCAGTACCGTCGTAACCATCTGCGTTATCTCGATCAACAGTCATTCCGAAACCGTAGAGGTTTCCAATGGCTACTACATCGGTGTTCTGATCAATGTAAACTTTAACGGTGTCGCCCGTGCGTCCCGTATTGAAGTCTGCGGTAACGTAGAAGCTCTTAGAGGCACCTTTAGCAATACACCATCCTGATGAGTTCTCACATTCCGTAGAATCTCCGGAGAAGTCTCCATCAATCACGAAACGGATAATGTCATTGGAGTCAACGGCGTCAACTTGTGCAATAGGCTCTGCATCATCGCCAGAGACATAAAGGTTAAAGTTTTCAACGTCCGCGGTGCTAACACTTCCTGAAAGATAGAGACCAAGCTCTTCAACTCCTGCAGCTTCAGTAGCGGCGGAAAGTTTGAATTTAGAAATGGTAGCTCCATCTTCACCTACCTGAGCATCAACAATGCTACCATTCTTTTGAACGGTAAGCGTTCCTGAGTCAGTAGTGGAAATGCTGTGCTTAGCAGCCTGAAGAGCGAAGTCTCCGTCAACGACGGCGTCGCCTGCATCAACCTTGGAAGCACTTACGATTTCGAGACCTACTTCTCCGGAGGAGGTGTAGTCACCCATGTCCATACGGACAGTGAGAGTAGCCATGTCACCTTCATCAACCGTGTAGGCGAGGTGGGTGAACGTAGCTTCGTTCGTAGAAGAGCTGATAGTTTTTCCGGAAGTCAAACGTTCGTTACCATCGTAGAGGTAAACCTGGTGAGTGGTAGAGAGCGTAGTGATTCCGTACTGGTGAACAGCGATAGAGTCAAGAGTGACATCTCCACCGTTTGCTGTGAAGTCCCAAGCAGCCAGTTCTACGGAAGTAGCCTGGGAAGGGATGGTCATAGCATCGGGAGATTCATCGCTGACTTCAACCGTGAGGTCACCATCGCTAGTTACAGGCTCTTCCTCTGTTTCTCGCCAAACTGGATCAATGCCCATGAGGGACATTTTAGCAGCTTCAGCACGAGAAACGGAATCGCCAGGGGCGAATGTGGTGGAAGTTTTTCCATCAACGATGCTCCATGCGTATACAGTCTCCACGTAGGGACCGTACCAAGCGCTTGAGCTAACGTCGGAGAAAGTTCCAGTGGTTGAGACGAGATCGAGACCGGCCGCATCAGCAACCATCTTAGCGAAGGATGCGCGGTCGATGTTGTCGCCTGAACCAAACACTCCGGTAGCAACTCCATCAGCGTCGGTGTAACCGCCTACGATGTCGTAGAGAGCAGCCGTGTTGATGTAGTTTTCAAGAGTGTTGCTAGAACTCACATCGGAGAAACCTGCATCGTAGTCCTCATCAACAGGGTAGTCGAATGCGAGAACGAGAACTTTTGCAGCTTGGTCACGAGTGAGAGAGTCGTTAGGACCGAAATCTCCATTGTCATAACCGGACATGATGCTCGCATCTGAGATTTGATCCACGTAGTCGTAGTACCAAGCGCTGGTGCTTACGTCTGTGAATGTGTCTGCAGAAGCGATTCCTGTAAAGCTGACAAGAGATGTCAACAATGCGAGGATGCTCACGCTAGCCATGGACTTCTGGATCTTTCGAGTTACGAAAGAGATATCCATAAAAAATGATTAAAAGAAAATAAGAATAAAACAGAATAAGCAATCTAAAAGCTTCCCCGAACCAGAAAGCAAAATCCGGTTCGAGCAGGGGTCAGAATAAGTTGAAGTGTCCATCCCTTCGACCTAATAAAGGGGCAGACTCGTAAGTAAGGGAGTAATAATTTCTGTTTTTCCGGGTTTTCAAGGAGCGAATGGGACTAGGGCTCGTAAGTG
Source organism: uncultured Candidatus Peribacteria bacterium (assembly GCA_964356195.1). Lineage (GTDB taxonomy): Bacteria > Patescibacteriota > Gracilibacteria > UBA1369 > 2-02-FULL-48-14 > 2-02-FULL-48-14. The sequence goes on from CAYHGP010000002.1 coordinate 47,044, forward strand.
AATTGAGGAGACTCGGCTTTGTCGACATTATTCTCGTGCTGTCTATTCTAACGAGGACAGCGGACAAGTTGTTGCACTTAATACGTTGACAATGGACAGGTTTTTATTTGTAAGCTTTGCTCGCCTGTGGCGAGTTTGCGCTGGGCTGCGCCCAGTAATGGTAGTCCCAAGGGGAATTGAACCCCTGTTTCCGGAATGAGAATCCAGTGTCCTAACCCCTAGACGATGGGACCGATTTTGAAACAACTTTGGACAGTTTACTCAGCTCTGTCTATTCGTTCAAGTTTTTGTGGACAAAATAGACATCGGCTTTGCGGACCACCGTGGACTATACACTCGCCTCCTTATTAGTGCCTAGTAAAAATTGCGAACCCTTAGAGATGGAATTCGTTTACGCCAAGCCAGATTTAATTGCTTTGACAAACCAAAGCTTGTTCTGTGATCTATGTTTTTTGAGTCATTTGGCGTGATTTTGTGTCCATTCGGGTAGTCGGCGACTAGTCAGCGATTTTTGATTTTTACAGGTTAGAAACTGAGCTATCGCCCGAACGAGGACCGTGCGAGAAATACCTTATAAGTCTCTTTTGGCCAAGCTTCACTTCGACTGGCCAAGCTAAGCTTTTTGGCTTGCCTTAGACACTTTTTAGCCTATGAATGGGACTCTGTATCTTTTTATTGCGGTTTTTATTAAATGTTGTACTTTACGTATTGCTTTCGTGCCAGTTTCCAATAAAGTAGGAGCTATGAACGATTTTTACTCAACTTTAGGTCTTGAAAAAACCGCCAACGACGCCGATATCAAGCGTGCGTACCGAAAAAAGGCTCAGGAGTATCACCCTGATAAAAATCCGGGCAATGCGGAATCTGAAAAGAAATTTAAGGCCGTGCAGGAAGCCTACGAAGTGCTTTCCGATCAACAGAAGCGTTCCCAGTATGATCAGTTTGGGTCCGCGGGTAGCGGGGCGGGCGGCGGCTACTATCAACAAAGTGCGCAGGGCTTTGACCCCAACCAGTTTGGGGGCTTTGCGGATATCTTTGAAAGCTTCTTTGGTCAGGGCGGCGGATTCGGAGGAGGAACAGGTCGTTCAAAGAAGAAAGGCCCCACTCCGGGGAAAGACATTGAGACTGAAATTCAAATTAAGTTCGAAGAAGCGGTGTTTGGGGTGAGCAAGCATTTGGAAATCACTAAGCCCGAAGTGTGTGAACATTGTAAGGGGGCGGGCAATGAACCGGGAACTTCGGTGAAAAGCTGCGGACAATGCAATGGACAGGGCCAGGTACGCAGCACAAGACAGACCATTTTAGGCGCGATCAGCAGTGTACATTTGTGTCCACAGTGTCAAGGTCGCGGCGAGATTCCAGATCAAATATGTACAAAGTGCAATGGACAGACCCGCGTGAAGACCACTCAGGAAGTCAGCGTGCAAATTCCGAAGGGGATTGAGGACGGAACCACGGTGAAATTAAAAGGGAAAGGAGCTGCCGGAACTTTTGGCGGAGCGCATGGGGATTTGTATCTCCATATTAGTGTGGCGCCGCATCCCAAGTTTTCCCGTGAAGAACGAACTATTTTTTCCACAGAGGCTATCCCTTTGGTCCAGGCTGTTATGGGCGCGACTATTAAGGTGGATACCATTCATGGGAAGGAGTCGCTGAAAATCCCTGCCGGAACTCAAGATGGGACCGAGCTTACTTTGAAAGGAAAAGGCTCCCCTTCTTTGAGGTCGGACACTTTGGGAGATCATAAGGTTACTATTCACGTGAAAATTCCCGAGAAGTTGAGCCGAAAGGAGCGGGAACTCTATGAACAGCTGGCTAAAGAAGCCGGCGTGGAGGTGAACAAGGGCGGGTTTGGATTGTTTTAGTTATGCACAGAGAAGGTGTCGAGTTTTGTGGAAAAGTTTTAAGTGAATTTTACAGGTTGCATCAGGTGGCGCAATCGCCAGTGAAAGTGTGTCGATGTATGTTTATAAGTTTCGCAAAACTAAAACTCGGCTTGCGCCGAGCGAGTGGTGGGTCAGCCGGGACTTGAACCCGGGACCATTAGCTTAAAAGGCTATTGCTCTACCAACTGAGCTACTGACCCACTTGTGTGGGCATGAAGAACCCACGGGCGTATTTTATGGATGAAGGCTCCTGTGCGCAAGCTATTCTTCAGACCGTTGAAAGAAACTGAGAAGAACCAGTCCTACAACAGGGAGTGCAAACCAAACATTATAGTTGTCCACAATGGCTTTCACGAATTCAGATTCTTGATACAAATTGGTGGCGAAGGTGGCTTGCGTGTTTCCGAGAACGAAAGAACCTCCCGTTAAGTAGACCAAAAGTGTACTCACCATGAGTCCCGCGTTGAGAAACCCAAAACTTAAGTTTGCCAGAATGCGAGTGACAACGGATCTCTCCGGAAGAATATCCACCTGAAAGCCTCCTTTTATAGAGAGCAGCACGACGACGAGAACAAAGGTAAAGATTTTTATCATCACCATGGCCTGCTCCCCCATTGCACCTTGAAGAGTTGGAGCGGCCGGAAGAAGGTAGACCTGAATAAGATTTCCAATACCATCCGCCGTGAGGATGGCCATGTAAGAAGAGATGATGACCTTGAGCGTTTGATTGCGCCCAATTATAAAACTGTAGGCAATAACTACCGCGAAGAAGACGAGGATGAAGAGGTCCCAGGAAAGGCGAATGTTTTCCATGGCGCTGGCAATTAAACTAGCGAAAGTTTAGCAAAAACCGTGGGTAAAACAAAGTTCATCTTAATTTTTTATGTGGATAGGCGTTGTATAGGCGATGACTAGTCGGTGTATAGGCGGAGTTCATGAGCTGCCGTGTCAACTAGTCAGATTTGAAGTTTTGACTAGTCGGAAAGTTTTGCACAAATAAACTGTAAAGTTGAGTTTTGTATAGGCGCCGACTAGTCGGAATTTGGGGTTTTGACTAGTCGGAATGTCGACTATACAATGTTGTCTAATTCGCCTAGACAGTTGACTAGTCGGATTTGATTTTTCCTTTACAACAAGCCATCTTTCGCCTATACACTTGTGATAAGGCGACACAACTATGAGTCAGCAGGATTTTCTCACATTGGAAGAGGCGGCCAAGGCACTTAAGAAATCGGTGCAGACTTTGCGTAGGATGATTAAACGCGGGGAAATGCCTGCACAACGGGTCAGAACGCCCCAAGGATTCAACTATGTGATTCGAAAAGATGACGTTATTGTGGAGGAAACTCCTGTGCCGGAGCCTGCCAAAGAAGTGTTGTCTAATTCGCCTATACAAACTGAGGTTTTAGCGCAGCAGCAAGAGGCTGTTCAAGTGTTGACTAGTCAAAAGCAAATTCCGACTAGTCAGAGTGAGTTGATGCCGCTTTTGGAAAACGTTTTTTACACCATTGACAGAAATCTGTCCGCTGACGGAAGTAGGTCAGCGCCGCTGCTCAAAGTCATTGAGCTTCAGCATAAAGAAAAAATGATGCTCATCCGTATCTTGGAAAAAATGCAAATGGAGCTGAATCAAAGATCGGAGAAACCGCGTTCTTTTTTGGACCGAATGGCGGATTGGTTCTTTGAATAAGCATTTGGGCTTGCGGCGCTTGGGGCTCAGCCTTAGACTTTCATCGCTTTTTAGCTGCGGCCCGCATGAAACTTTACGACAACACCTGGGGATTTTCGGTGGAACACAGCAATCCTTTCCGTTTGTTCCCCCTGCTTCAAGAGTTGGCACGCGAGGGGAATAAACCGGATGAGATTATTGACCTGTCGCGAGGAGATCCGGGCTATGGTTACGCGCCTTCCGTGCGTGGTCGAGATTTTTCTTCATTCCTTTTGTTTTTAGACACGAAACTCAACAATACGCATCGACTGTTCGCTGCATCGAAAAAAGAAGAGGAGAGCCAAATTCTGGAAGAAATTGGTGTTTATGCCCGCAGCGCCTATGTGCCGGCACTCGCCACGCGCTATTTGAACGATTTGAGTGAGTTTATAAAACGTTGCATTCAAATTGCGGGGGAAGAAGGTGAAGTAATGAGCCCTTACGACGTGCTTTACGAAATTTTCAAATATTCCACCATCAGCGGCGGAACTTACCACAGTCCTTTGGGGGAGCTTTTGGTGAGACGCATTGTTGCTTGGGAACATCGGAAGACTATTCAGACTCCACTGAGTTCGGATGACGTTATTATTACAAGCGGAGCCACGCACGCAATCGGGACGGTGTTCAAATTGCTTGGACAAGAAGGCCTCCAATTTTTGGCGCACGGCGACAAAGTGCTGGTGACCTCGCCGGTGTACAGTCCTTATTTTCACATTTTGAACAACCGCGGACTGCAGACCGTTAGTATTTCGATGGATGCGACGACCGGAAAAATTGATCCGGAAAGCATGGAGATGCTGAAAACTTTGACGGGTGTGAAGGTGGTTTTGATTATTGACCCCAACAACCCCACCGGCTTCCCTCTTGATGAGGAAACTTTGGCGACATTGGCGAATTTTGCGCGTGAACAGGATGCGATTGTGATTTCGGATGAGGTTTACAGTTCGTTTTTTGATGATTCCAAGTCCATTGTGGATTTGTGCCCCGAACGTACCCTGCGCATTCAGGCCCGCTCTAAAATCGAAAGGAGTACCGGCTTGCGTTTTGGAGATATTTTGATCACCAAAGAGACCAATGCCTACCTCACGGAACAACTCTTAAAAGGCCTGCTTCCCGAAGATCAAGATTTTAAACGCGCGTTTTTGATGGCCAAGGGTCCTGGTGGTGTTCACGGGGAATTTTTCCACACGACTTTTGTGAGCGGCTTCGATCAATACTTAGGGGCGGCGCATATTCTTTTGGGCGGAGACGAGCGTCAAAAATATAAAGACTGGCTTCGAAAAAATCGTGATATTTACTGTCAGACCATGGGCCTGCCTCATCAAGGAAATATGTATTATGTACTCTTTGATATGGATGAGGTGCCGGGTTGCCGTGTGCAAAGTTTGCCGCCCGAACAAAAAATCTACGATTTGGCCAAGTTGGGCGTGGTGTATTTGCCGGCCAACTTATTTTATTCTGAAGCGGATCGTGCAAAGAAACCCAGGACTTCCATGATTCGGGCTTCCCTGGCGAACGCCACGCCGGAGAAAGTGAAGCGCGCGGCGGAACTTACTCGTTACTACTTAACCCACTAGACCATGTCTCTCTTCGAAAATACTCTTCAGCAAATTCGCAGGGCTTCGGCGCTCATGAACCTGCCCTCCAATGTGGAGGCGGTTTTAAGTCATCCCGAACGCACTATTGAGGTGAGCTTGCCCGTGGTGATGGACGATGGGAAATTACGAATTTTCCAGGCTTTCCGTGTGCAGCACAACAGCATCCGTGGCCCTTACAAAGGAGGAATCCGCTACCATCCTCAAGTGGACATGGACGAAGTGAAAGCACTGTCTACTTGGATGACCATGAAATGTGCCGTGGTGGGCATCCCTCTTGGAGGCGCTAAAGGAGGAATCGTGATGGATCCCAAGAGTTTGTCTTTGCGTGAATTAGAGGCGGTGACGCGGGAATATGCGCGAGCTTTGACTCCGTTCATTGGGCCTGAAATGGACGTGCCGGCCCCCGATGTATACACCAACTCTCAAATTATGGCGTGGATTGCGGACGAGTATTCTAAAATCAAAGGCCATAATGTTTTGGGCGTGGTGACGGGAAAAGCCATTGAGACCGGCGGATCTTTGGGACGTGACACCGCGACCAGCCAAGGAGGTGTTTATATTATTGAGGAATATTTGAAATCCATTGGGAAAGAGGCTGCGGGCATGACCGTGGTGGTGCAAGGATTCGGGAATGCGGGTTCACACGTGGCTCGTTTGCTCGGCGAGCTCGGAATGAAGGTGATTGGAATTTCGGATTCGAAGAGCGCTTTGCATTGTGCGGAAGGTTTGAATCCGGATGCGGCGATTGCTTGTAAGGCCGAGAAAGGACAAGTGGGAGAATGCACTCCCGTGGGAGCAAAATGCGACATCATTACGAATGAGGATTTGTTGGCGCTGCCGTGTGACATTTTAGTGCTGTCTGCCCTGGAAAATCAGGTTCGAGTGGACAATGCAGACAAGGTGCAGGCGAAGCTGATTGTGGAGTTGGCGAACGGTCCGGTGACGCCTGAAGCGGATGAGATTTTGGCTCGAAAAGGCGTGCCTGTGATTCCGGATATTTTGGCGAATGCGGGTGGAGTGACCGTGAGTTATTTTGAGCTCGTGCAGAACCAAATGAATTATTATTGGTCACTCGAGGAAGTGACGGCCAAGCTCAAGCCCATCATGCAAAATGCGTGGGTTGCTGTTCATGGCAATGCGGAGAAGTTTAAGTGTACGTACCGCGAGGCGGCGTTTATTACGGCTTTGAAAAAGCTGGAAGCGGCGATTACGATGAGGAGGGGGAAGTAGTTGCAGATATCGCCCAATTCACTCATATGAGTTTGCGGCACAACATCAGTAAATTCCCGCAAGACTCTCACGACTTCCCTTGCGTCAGGCAGCCATTAATGTAAAAATTCCGCTACACACACCCAATTCCCCAACTGCCTATGAAAACCATTTACGCATTCGCTGAAGGTAACAAAGATATGCGTGACTTGCTGGGAGGGAAAGGGGCGAATCTGGCGGAGATGACGCTAATGGGACTTCCGGTGCCTCCTGGATTTACGATTACGACCGAGGCGTGTAACTACTATTTGGAAAGTAAGGATTTTCCTTCGGGATTTTTTGAGGAACTCGATGAAAAGCTCGACGAACTTGAACACACGATGAAAAAAACATTCGGGAGCCGGCAGAGTCCTTTGCTGGTTTCTGTGCGAAGCGGTGCGCGGGTTTCGATGCCGGGAATGATGGACACCATTTTGAACCTTGGGCTCAACGATGAAACGGTGGAAGGTTTGATTGAGCACACCAATAATCCTCGTTTTTCCTACGACTCGTACCGACGTTTTGTTACGATGTTCGGGAATGTGGTTTTGGGCATCGCTCACGATCATTTTGAAGAAGCGTTGCAGGCCGCCAAAGATGCGAAAGGTGTGACGGAAGACACAGACTTGGAGACGGAAGATTTGAAAAAACTTGTGGGAGTTTTTAAAGAAATCGTACTGAAATACAGTGGAAACCCCTTCCCCGAAGATCCGCGACAACAGCTCAGTCAGGCGATTATTGCCGTGTTCCAATCGTGGAACAGCAAGCGGGCCAACACTTACCGCAATTTGCACGGAATGCCGCACAACATGGGAACCGCAGTGAATGTGCAGTCGATGGTGTTTGGAAACATGGGAGAGGACAGCGGAACCGGGGTGGCGTTCACAAGAAATCCCTCGACTGGAGACAAAGAATTTTTTGGAGAATTTTTGGTGAATGCGCAGGGTGAAGACGTGGTGGCCGGTATTCGAACGCCGCAGAAAATTTCAGAATTGAAAGACCGAATGCCCGAGGTGTTTGATCAACTCCACGCGGTGCAAAAAACTTTGGAGGACCACTATCGCGATATGCAGGACATTGAGTTCACCATTGAGCATGGACGTCTGTTCATGTTGCAAACCCGCAATGGAAAACGAACCGCTCGCGCAGCCATTAAAGTGGCGGTGGACATGGTGGAAGAAGGTCTCATTACGAAGCACGAGGCTTTGAAACGCATCGACCCCAATCAGCTCAATGTGCTCTTGCATCCGTCCATTGATCCGAAGGTCAAAAGAGAAGTTTTGGCGAGAGGACTTCCCGCTTCACCTGGAGCGGCCGTGGGAAAAATTGTTTTCAATGCGGATGATGCGTATGCGATGGCGGAAGAAGGAGAAAAAGTGATTTTGGTGCGCAAGGAAACCAGCCCCGAGGATATTCACGGAATGCACGCGGCACAGGGAATTTTGACTTCCACCGGAGGAATGACGAGCCACGCGGCGGTGGTGGCACGAGGAATGGGAAAACCGTGTATTGCAGGTTGTAAGGAAGCCCATGTGGATGACAAAATCAAAACGCTGGAAATCAACGGACAAGTGTTTGGTGAAGGGGATGTGATCACTTTAGACGGAGCTACCGGTGAAGTGATGCGCGGTGCAATGCCAACCGTGGAACCTGCCTTAAGTGCGGAATTTGACGTACTCATGAGCTGGGCGGATGAAGTGCGTAGATTGAAAATCCGTACGAACGCAGACACTCCTTTCGACGCGCAAGTTGCGCGACGTTTGGGAGCCGAAGGAATTGGGCTGTGCCGCACGGAGCATATGTTTTTTGATGAAGACCGCATCATGTTTGTGCGCCAGATGATTTTGTCGCCGGATACGGAGTCACGAAAGCGAGCGCTCGATAAATTGCTTCCCATTCAACGTGGAGATTTTGTGGGAATTTTTGAGGCGATGAACGGCTATCCTGTGACTGTTCGTCTTTTGGACCCGCCTCTGCATGAGTTCTTGCCGAACACGGAAGCCAAGATTAAAGCGGTGGCACAAGAAATGGGCGTGGACTATGTGCAACTTCAGAAAATGGTGGACGCGCTGCACGAATTCAACCCGATGCTGGGACATCGTGGATGCCGTTTGGGCGTGACGATGCCGGAAATTTATGAGATGCAAGTGCGGGCTTTATTCGAAGGGGCGCGGCTGGCGGCAGATAAGGGCGTCAAAGTGATTCTGGAGATTGAAATTCCACTCGTTGGCCACGTGAATGAGTTGAAAGTTTTGCGAGAACTGATCAATAAAGTTGCGGAAGACATGAAGCCGCTCGATTTCGAATGGAAAGTGGGAACCATGATTGAATTGCCCCGCGCTTGTGTGACGGCGGATCAAATTGCGAAGTACGCGGACTTCTTCTCCTTTGGAACCAACGATTTAACGCAGATGACTTTTGGGGTGAGCCGCGATGATGCGGGTTCCTTCCTTCCCTTCTACACCGAACATGGAATTTTGCCGGACAACCCGACGGAAACCATCGACCAAGAAGGCGTGGGGCAACTCATGAGAATGGCCGTTAAATTGGGCAGGAGCGTGAAGCCGAACCTCGACATAGGAATTTGCGGTGAACACGGTGGCGAGCCTCGTAGCGTGATGTTTTGCCACGAAATTGGCCTCAACTATGTAAGCTGCAGCCCTTACCGTGTGCCGGTGGCTCGACTTGCGGCGGCGCAGGCGGCGTTGTAGAATTAGCAACCTTACTTGAATATTATGGCTTTAGAAACCTTCGAACAGGTGGTGGGTGCGATTAAAACTCAGGACATAGATGCTCTAGTCGTTGAAGATCCAAAGCTTCTCCGAGAAATGGCGGCAGATGATACTATTTTAGTGGCTGCTGCAGGGGTGGAGGGCGATGTTGCCCGTGTCCGTCATTTATTACTTACTGCTTGGTTTTGGTCTTATGGAAACCGTGAAATTGGGAGGACCGGCGTCCCGGATGTGGTTCGTGAAAATTTGAACTGGCAGTTTGACTGGAGTACGGTGAAATATGATGCGGCGGCGGCTAATGTTTAAGCTTTAGCCCCTCTTCCCCCAACTGAGTTTCTCACGCAGGAGTTTGTAGTAGTTCCCTCCCCCGCTGGCTTTTGTGATGGCGCGGATGAGGCGGAGTTTGCGGTGGGAAGCGCGGATTTTTACGACGTCGCCGTATTCCACGGGGATCACTACTTGGCCGTCGATGGTGAGACCGATTTGATTGTCGGTGTAGCGGCGGTCGGTGTCGATTCGAATTGTGAGTTGGCGGTTGCTTGGAATAATAATGGGGCGCACGGTGAGGTCGGCGGGACAGATGGGTGTGAATACAAAGCCATCGATGCGCGGATGAATGATGGGGCCGCCGGCGCTGAGGGAGTGACCTGTGGAACCTGTTGGAGTCGCAACGATGATGCCGTCCGCTTTGAATTCAATCATCTTTCTTTGGTCGATTTCAGCGTAGAGCGAGATGAGACGGGCGAAGTTACCCTGATTGATCACCGCCTCGTTGAGAGCCAAGTGCGTGGCGATTTTCTCGCCTTTTCGATACAGGGTGGCGCGCAGTAAAAGGCGCTCATCGATGTGGTAGTGGCCTTTGAAAAATTCGTCGAGAAGGTCGTAGATTTTCCTGCGATCTTGGACTTCGGTGTTGAAGCCGAGTGTTCCCAGGTTCACTCCCAAAATATAGAGGTTGCTGCGGAGAGGAAGATCGCGGACAATTTTCAAAAGGGTTCCGTCTCCACCGAGGCTGAGCACAATATCGGCTTCTTTTAGAATTTGTGGGCGGGTTTGGACGCCTGACTTCCCAAGGATGGGCTCGAGGTGATCGTCCCAGATTACATCGATGTTTTTATCATCCAAGTGTTTCTTTAAAGCTTTCACAAAAGAAGCGTCATCGTCCATCTTGGCGCGGCCAATAAGGCCTATTCGCTGGAACTTTTTGCTTTTTTTTGCTTTCATGAGCGAGCTTAAACTATGAAGACATTACCGAAAACACGGATTCTTGTCACTCGATTCCCTTATGAATCTCGGTTTGGCGGTGAAGAAGTTCACACGCTGCGGCTGATGGAAGAGCTCGATAAATGTGGAATGGAGGCGTTTTTTTTGGGTTCGTGCCCGGTGCTGCTTCGCGAATTTAAAGAGCGCGGGTTTTTGGTTCGAAAGGCGTGGCTGGGGAAACCGCCGGTGACAAAATTATGGCTGGTGATTTTTACACTGCTGAGTCCGATTTTGTTTTTGCACGCGGGAATGCTTTTGGGCCGGGCGCGACGACAATGGGGCGTGGACAGTTTGTACGCTTTGTCGTTCGGCGAGAAACTTTTGATGACGCCGTGGGCGAAATTATTCGGCATAAAAGTGGTGTGGCTGGAACACGCGCGCATCGGAAAATGGCTGACGAAAAATCCGTGGCGGTGGGTGTACCGACGGCTGTCGCGGTGGGCGACTGTGGTGGTGACTTCGCAAGCGATGGTGACTCATGTGAGGCCGTGGGTTGTGGCGGTGAAGGCAGTTCCGTGTGGCGTGATTTTGGACGAGCCGGCGACCTTGCCGGCGGAGCTTGTCCACTTTTTAAAGGGCGGATTTGCGATAGGTACAGTGGCGCGTTTGAGTGCGGACAAAGGAGTGGACATGCTTGTCCATCTTGTCCAATCCAAACCTGATGCGAGGCTTGTCATTGTTGGCGATGGGCCTCTAAAAATGTCCATTCAAAAACAGCTGGATCCGGATCGGGTTCGACTGCTGAGTTCCCTCCCCCGCGGACAATTGACATCGTTCTATAAGGCCCTGGATTTGTTCGTTTTGGCGTCGCGGGAAATGGATCCGTTTGGGATGGTTGCGGCGGAGGCCATGGCGGTGGGTACACCGGTTTTGCTGACTTCGGTTTGTGGAATTGCGGCGGATCTTCAGGACGGTCGCGAGGCCTTTATTTCGGAACCGCGCGTGAGTGAACTCGACAAGACTTTGAAAAAAATAATGAAGAGGGCGGAGCTGCTCGAGGTGGTGGCGAAGCAGGGTCAGGCGTTCGCTCAAAAACACTATCGTCTGGAGACCATGGTGGCGGAGTTTGCACGGCTATTGACAAGCAGGTAAATCCTGGTAGAATCAGCTCTTAGCCTATTTTACCTTGAATCATGAGTCTATCACGTACCGCACT
>CAYHGP010000002.1:58734-61569 GCA_964356195.1 uncultured Candidatus Peribacteria bacterium
GGATTTTTGAGGTCGACAAGAAGGGCGGCGTCTCCCACCACTTCCGGAAGTGACGTGGCGTTGCTGCACACCACGGGGCAGCCGCAGGCCATGGCTTCCAAGGGTGGAATTCCAAATCCTTCATAAAGAGAGGGGAAGACGAGCATTTCGGCGCGGGAATAGAGTTCGTTGAGTTGGGCCGCCGTCACGTGCCCCAGAAAGTGAATGCGATGCTTGAGGTCGGCCGGAACGCTTTTAAAAAGGGTGGAGCTGCGCCATCCGATTCCGCCGGCGATTACGACATGGAGGGTTTTGTGCTGTTCGGCCAATTGCTCGAAAGCTTCAAACAAAGCTTGAAAGTTTTTGCGCGGGTTCAGGGTTCCCACTCCCAAAAGAAAGTGGGCCGGAAGATCGAGTTTCTCACTGGTGACATGGTGGACTTCTTTGGAAACGGCGGGTGAAGCAATGATCACGGATTTTTTGTGAGCCTCGGGGTAAAGCGTGGCCAAGTCTTTCGCCGTATGTTTTGAAACACAAATAAGGAAGCGGCTATTTTTTATGGCTTTTCGAATTGTGAAGCGCTCCACCAGCGTTGGGAAATGGGCGTGGGTTTTACTGTGAAGAAAGGCGATGAGGTCGTGGACCACAATCGCAAGTTTTTGTGTTTTCGGGGCCATGGCCGGGTAAATGTAACTTGTTGGGGCCAGGAAAAAATCTACAGGTTGGCGAAGGAGGTAGCGGCGCAGCTCCAGATGCCAAAATGGGCCGCGGCCGGAAATATGGACCTGGTGAACTCGTTCACTTGAAGGAAAGAGCGGATTGGGTTTGTTCGTGAACAAGAAGAATTGGAGATCATTCGGGGCCGTAGCAAGGAGAGCCCGAGTGAGTTCAAGGGCGTAACGTGCTTTGCCGGCACCCTCTTCGCGCGCGTCTCTTATATCGATACCTATGCTTTTTATTGCCATCGGGGGTCTGATTTGATAGATTAAGCTCACTTTCCCTGTCATTATGTCGCTAACCCAAAGGGTTAAACAAGGCTTTCTGCGATTGCCCCTCATGAAAAAGGCAATTCTGGTTTCGAGCGCCGGCTTGATGCTCAGCACCGTGATGCCTTGGTACGACCAGCGTAACAGCTTTGGAATCGGCGATACTTACCTCGGAATTCAAGGCCCTCTCTTTGTGATTGGGGCTTTGGTCTTGGTGTGTGGAGCCGTGAGTTTCTTCAACATCCTTTTCCCTTTGATGGGACGCGGGTTCTTCAACTTGAAAAAACGTGGTGGAAGCACTTCTTTGTTTTTGGGAGCGCAATCTTTCGTTTTCTTGCTCATTTCAAACACGATTTTCTACAATCCCGATTTTGGCAGCGCCGTGAGCAGCAAAACCACACGTTTTGGAATGGTGCTGGCCTTCGTTTCCATTGGCACCATGATTGTTTCCGGCTGGCTCATTCGTCGAAAAGAAGGCGATGACGAAAATGATATTGAAGATATTTTGAGTGAAGTGGAACCGGTGGATACGTACAGTGTGCCTGTGGTTTCAAGCTCCATGCCGACTTATACGACACCCACGCAGCAAAGCAGACCGGTAGCTCCGGTTTCTTCCGTGGACCCCCTGACCTTGGATGCTCGGACTCGTTATAAAATGATGCAATCGCAAGGACGTTACAGCAGCAGTGCCCAGACCAATTTGTGGGGCGGTGGCAAAGGAAGTGCGTTTTCACGACCCGGACAAGGAGAGGACGACCGAATCTAACTTTTCGAATTTATGGATGATGTAACCGATTTAGCTACGGAAGTGGCGGCGCCCACGGCGGCTGCGATTCTTTTTTACTGTCGAAGCTGCAAGAAAATTATTGCGGACCCGGTGAGGAAAGGTTCGAAGTATGAATACTCGTGTCCTGAATGCAAAGAAGACCGCGTGGCCTTTGGAACCGAGAAAGCCATTTGTGATTTTTTCCAAATTAATCCCCCCAAGAAGAATGCTTGATCGCATTGACTATACGGCTCTGGATAAGGCAAAAAATGCGTTCATTGAAGCAAGCCGGAAGACCAGAGGTTTTGCGTCCGGTTTTGGTTTTATGACCGGCGATTTTGGCGGCAGCGCGAATGTGTTTGCCTTGGACTTGAAGCCTTACTTGGCGGCGGGCGCGGAGTCCTTATTTGTGACCTTGTTGCCTGAAGGATTAGGCACCGCGGATGATGCGCGTCCGGCGGATTTGACGGCGGAAGAGCTGGTGCGATTTTGGCGGAATATTGGTGGTAAGACCATGTCGACTTTGACGAACGACGCGGCTTCAGCCGGAATGCAGACCATTTTGATTTCGCTGTATTTGCCCAGCGCGATTCCTGAAAATATGTTCACTGCGGAATTCATGGAAGGATTTTTGGATGGATTTGTGGAAGGATGCAGAAAGGTGGGGTGTGTCTATTTTTCAGGAGAAACTCCTCAGTTGAAGGGGAAAATTGTGGAAGACAAGTTGGACATTGCGGGTGCGCTGTTTGGAATCGTGCCGGCGGGATTAAAGGCGGTGAATTCTGCGGATTTGCGAGCGGGGGATTTTATGGTTTTCGTGGAAAGCAGCGGGCCGCATGAGAATGGATTTACAACTTTACGGGACTTGGCCGGAAAATTGCCTGAGGGTTATCGGACGAAGTTGCCGAGCGGAATGGAATATTGGGAGGCCATTAATCAGCCCGGAGTTTTGTACACCGGTTTGGTGCAAGCGGTGATGAAGGCTGGAGTGGGTTTGTCGAATGTGGAGCCGATTACCGGTCACGGATGGCAGAAACTCATGCGCCCCAGCCAGCCTTTGCGTTACGTGGTGGAGGAAATGCTGCCGGTGCCGGAAGTGTTTAC
>CAYHGP010000002.1:61669-67176 GCA_964356195.1 uncultured Candidatus Peribacteria bacterium
TGAGGAAGTAATTATAGATTAATCAAAATAGTATGCTCATTACTTTTATCCTTGAACTCATTGCCATTGCTACGGCCTGTGTAACCAAACGGAAGCTTTGGATTATTATTTCTATCATTCTGTTTTTCATACTGCTGGTCCAATTTGTTGTCATTAAATTCCTCCCGGGAACTGATTACTGGCCGATGTAAAATATGAGCTCCCTCGAAAATCTTCAAGAAGAAATCGATGCGCTGAAAGCCAGAAACCGGAAGGTGGAGGCAGATAAGGCATGGGAAGTGAGCGGGGCTCGGCGGGCTTCGGTGGCGGGGCTGACGTACCTGGTGGTGGTTTTGTTTTTTGTGACGGCCGGTTTGCCTCATCCGTTTGTGAATGCGATTGTGCCGTCGATGGGGTTTGTACTGTCTACGCTGAGCCTTTCACTCTTTAAAAAATGGTGGATCAATTCCAATTCAAAAAAATCTGGCCGCTGATTGTTTTGTGTTTTGTGGCGACGGCTTTGCTCGCAAATAAGAGCAGTCTTGGAATGCCTTATTGGATAATTCTCTTTGCTCCGATCTATGAAGAAGTGATTTTTCGCGGGTGGATTCTAGGGAACTTGAAGAAAAGATTTTCGGTGAAGTGGGCGATTGGGATTTCGTCGGTGGTGTTTGGGCTGTGGCATTTGAAGAATCTTTTTTACTTTGATGCTCCTGATGTTGTTTATCAAATGGTCTATGCAGGATTGCTTCTGGGACCGGTGTTTGGGTACATCGCCGTGAAGACCAAAACGATTTGGCCTGGTGTGATTTTACATTATTTAAATAGCATCGGGTCGCTGGCGTTGATGATGGGAAGCTTGGACTGGCGAAGCTTATTTTGAGGCCTTGCGAGAATTGAAAATGTAGTGGAATTCACTCATATGAGTGAGGAGGGCGAGCTTTTTTGATTTTGTAAATAGTGTTGACGGATGGAGGGGAATTGGCCAAGATAGAGCCATGTTTACTGCAAACATCAACGTAGCTGCAACAACAACAACCACTACCGAAAGGTAGTGGGATTTTGCGCACGTTGGCACATTTCCCACAGAACTCTGTGGGTTTTTTATTTTTTAACCATAATTATTATGGTGTCAGAATTACCAGGGTGGGAAGGCTATGAGGATTTACTCGAACAACCACGAGAGAGGGTTGAAGCTCCTTTGTTGAGCCCGGATCTTTATAAAGACGGGCGAATGATAGAAGCGCTGGCTCCTGTCGACTTCAATGGAAGATGGGTTTATGAGGGCGTTGTGCAAAACTCATAAAGATTTCAGGGATTTGTCAGGTTTTTGTTGGTAGAATGGAAGGCTCTAACCTGATTTTATGAATGTACAGGCTTTGAAAATTTCGGACCCGCTTTACCCGGCTTTGCTCAAGGAAATTTTTGATCCGCCGGCGGTGCTTTATTACGTCGGGGATTTGGATGTTTTGAAGAAGCCGGCGTGTGCGGTGGTGGGAACGCGGCGGTGCAGTTCGTATGGTGAGGGACAGGCGTTTCGATTCGGGAAAGAGCTGAGTCAGCATGGCATTTGCGTGGTCAGCGGCTTGGCGTACGGCGTGGATGCGGCGGCGCACAAAGGGGCGCTGGAAGGGCCGGGAGGCACGGTTGCGGTGCTGGCCCAGAGCTTGCCGGACATACAGCCGGCGGGGCATACGAGCCTGGCGCGAAGAATTGTGGAAAACGGAGGACTTTTGCTGTGCGAGAAAGTCGCCGGCGCGGAGACCTTTAAAAGCGACTATTTGATTCGGAATCGGATTATTGCGGGACTCTGTAAAGCTACTTTGGTGGTGGAGGCGCCGTTTAAATCGGGGGCGCGGAACACGGCAAAGCATGCGGTGGAGAATGGCAGGGATGTAATGGCGCTGCCGGGAAGGATCACGGATGAGGGCAGCCAAGGGACAAATGGCTTGATTCAAGAGGGAGCGCGCTTGGTGGTTTCACCGCAAGAAATTGGCGAAGTGCTGGAAGTGCCTTGGGAGAGAACTGACGTGGTTTTGGAGGGGCTCAGTAAAGAGATTTTTCAGGAGCTGAGGCACGTACCGCAATCGCCGGCAGAACTTGCTGAGCACTTTCAAGGATCCCTGAGCGAGCTTTATGCGGCTTTGGGAGAGTTGGAATTGCGAGGGCTGATTCGTTTCACGCGGGAGTTGCGCTACGCGGTTTGTGGGGGTTCGGCCGGGACTTCCGGATGAGTTTCGGCGGGGAGCACACTCGGCTCCGCCGAGGACGCATGAGTTTCAGTTTCAGGCGTCTCACCCGCGAGTGTCCAAGATGGAGGTTCCTGCAAACGTTTCTCGCTGCGCTGAGAGGAGATGTCGGCGACGCGTTCGACTTCGCTTAAGGTGGTGACCCCGCGAAGCACTTTGACCACGCCATCCTCACCCATCGTGAGCATGCCTTGTGCGCGAACAATTTTATATAATTCGGTGGTGGATTTTTCCGCTAAAATGGCTTCTTTCAAGTCGTCGTTGTTGATGAACATTTCGGCCAAAGAAACCTGGCCCAAGAATCCGGTTTTGCTGCATTTTTCACAACCTGGAGCTTCCGGCAAAGTGGCGGGAACCGTGAGCGCGAGAGCAGGATTTACAAGGTGAATTTGTTCAATGGCGGCTTCAAGCAATTTGCGTTCGGCTTCGGAAACGGGTTTTTGTTCCATGCAGAAGCTGCACACTTTTCGCACGAGGCGCTGGGCCATCACAATGCTCAAAGCCGGAGCCACCATGAAAGGCTTGAGACCGATGTTGATCAAACGTGGGATGGTTTCGATGGCGCTGTTGGTGTGCAAAGTGCTGAGCAGCACGTGACCGGTGAGGGCCGCTTGCGCTGCGGTTTCGGCGGTGTCGAAGTCGCGGATTTCTCCGATCATCACTATGTCGGGATCTTGACGAAGAATGGCGCGAAGTCCGCCGCCAAAGGTGTAGCCGCGCTTTTCGTTGATCTGGCTTTGAGTGATTCCCGTGAGGTGATATTCAATAGGATCTTCAAGCGTGATGATTTTATTTTCGGGATCGTTGAATTCGTTGAGCATCGAGTACAGCGTGGTCGTTTTACCCGAGCCGGTGGGTCCGGTGACGAGAATCATTCCGTTGGGAATTTCGAGGGCTTTGTGCAAAATCTCCAAGTTGCGGCCTTCGAAACCGAGCTCTTCGAACTTGAGATTTTTCTTTTTCGAGTCGAGCAAACGACAAACGAAACTTTCGCCGTATTCGGTGGGAATGGCGGAGACACGTACGTCGACTTTGCGTTCGTTCACCGTGAAATAGTAGCGGCCGTCTTGCGGCACGTTGGTGACGTTGAGGCGCATCCCGGATTTGTATTTGAGCTGATTGCTGAGATAGCCGTAAGTTTGGAGGTCGAGTTCGAGCACTTGCTGCAAAACTCCATCAATACGGAAACGCACAATGACACGCGCTTCTTCAGGCTGGTAGTGGATGTCGGAGGCGCCGGTTTTGAGCGCTCCCACGCTGATGAAATTCAAGGCTTCTTCGGAGGACACCGTCTGAATTTTTTCGCGCAAAGCTGTGAGGTTTTCCACCTCGGCTTGGTAGGAGCTGATTTTCTCTTCGTCGATGATGTTTTTGGTTTCGATTGCCGTGGGTCCCTCAAAAAGTTTGTAGGCCTCCAGTGCGGTGCGCAGGCCCGTTTCTGAGGCAAGGTTCACGTTGATGGCATAGCCGTCATCTTTGAGTTTTTTGATGAGGTTCTGAGTGCCCGGGTTCGTGGGGTGGACAATGGCGAGGCGAACTTTTTTCCCGACTTTAAAGAATGGAACCACCAAAGCTTCGAAAGCTTCTTTCCCGGTGATGGTCTTTAAATGATCCGGGTTGATGTGAATCTTGGCGATGTCGATGTAATTCATTCCCATTTGCTGGGCGCGCTGCGAAACAGACCGTTCTTCAAACTCCCGATTGATGCTCGAAAGAGGCGCTCCGCTATTGCCCATTGTGGCTGCGGCACCGGCATCGGTTTGAACCCTGGAAGTGATGAAGTCTTTGTCGCCCATACGTACACAGTCAAAATAATCTCTTAATTCTAGCAGAATTTAAGACTTTTTACCAGGGCTGAGGCTAAGCTTTCTTCACCGCCTTCACGATGAGCTTGGCTTCATCTTCAGTGATTCCTTCGACTTGCATGAAGTCTTTGACGGAAAGACCCACCAACTGTTGGACCTGTTCAAGGTTCACAGCAACGAGTTTTTCTTTCACTTCATCGGGCAAAGACAGTTCGGAAACCATGAGGATGGCAGGAGCCACGGGGGCGGCCTTTTCTGCACTTGCACCTGGAGTAGAACTTGAGCTTCCCGAAGATCGGGAGGATCCGGCTGCTGCAGGTTCGTCGGTGTCGAGAATGTCGATTTCCCAACCTGTAAGGTGAGAAGCGAGACGTACATTTTGACCGCTTTTACCGATGGCGAGAGCGCGTTGATCTTGGGTGACGTAGACTTTGGCAAGGTGCCGACCGTCTTCGAGTTCCACTTTGGTGATTTTTGCAGGCTTCAGAGACTCTGCAATATAGCGCTGGGCATCTTCGCTCCAAGGAATAATATCGATACGTTCTCCGGAAAGTTCATGCGTTACATTTTGTACGCGGACTCCGTTTTGCCCCACACAAGCTCCAATCGGATCGACTTGAGCGTCTTTGGACATGACTGCGACTTTACATCGAACTCCAGGTTCGCGAGCGACTCCTTTGATGACCACCGTGCCAGCTTTCACCTCGGGGATTTCAAGCTCCATCAGCTTTTCAACGAGCTTAGGATGGGTGCGTGAAATGAGGAGCTGAGGGCCCTTGGTTGTTTTGACCACTTTGTCGAGGTAGAGCTTGATGCGTTGACCTCCGTAGTATTGTTCGGAAGGGATTTGTTCACGAGTCGGCAAGATGGCCGTAACACCTCCAAGTTCCACATAAACCTGGCTGTTGTCCACACGGTGAATTTGAGCGTTCACGAGTTCGTTTTCGCGGTCTTTGAAGAGCTCGTACATATAATCCCTTTCTGCTTCTTGGATACGTTGAATGATGACCTGCTTTGCCGCTTGAGCGGCAATACGTCCGTAAGACATCGGCGTCACTTCCGTGCGCACTTCTTCGCCTTCTTGGATGTTTTTATTGAGCTTTTTTGCATCTTCAAGCGTGATTTCAGAATCGGCATCCACAACCTCGGGCACTACCTTTCTTACGATGTAGATGGTCGTGTTTTCAGTTTTAGGATCGATGTCCACTTCGATGTTTTGCTCCTTGTTCCCGTAGTCCTTTCGGTAAGCGGTTCGAAGAGCGGCCTTCACGATGTCCATAATGACGTCCTCGGGAAGGTTTTTTTCGTTGCAGAGCAGACGGACGGCGGCCATAAATTGTTGATGCATATAAGGTTGGAAAAGGTTATTGGGATGAGGAAAACCAGCAGGTTAGAACCTACTTAGGGTTTTACCATCAATGTGATTCGTACTTTACAGAGATTCTTCGATTTTGGCAAGGGAGAAGATGATTTC
>CAYHGP010000002.1:67276-87855 GCA_964356195.1 uncultured Candidatus Peribacteria bacterium
GGCGTTTTTTGAGTTTTTCAGCGAGTTCATGAGTGGTGTGCGCCCGGTGAGACAAGGCTCGCATAGCGTAGTTCATGAGTTCGCGGTAGCTGGGGTCTTCCATGGTCGATGCGCTTGTTAAATGGATTGAGCAGCAACCTTCTCGCGGATGAGTTTTTCGAGTTCCTTGGTTATTTTTTCATTTTTTACCAAGAAGTCTTTGCTGTTTTCACGACCTTGTCCTAGCTTGGTTTCGCCGTAGCTGTAGAACGCACCGGCTTTGCGGACAAATTCATATTTAGCCGCGAGGTCGAGAATGTCGCCTTCACGGGAGATTCCCTTGTTGTAGAGAATGTCGAATTCAGCAACTTTGAAGGGAGGAGCCACTTTGTTTTTCACCACTTTTACACGGACACGGTTCCCAACGAAGTCCTTGCTGTCCGTGGTACCGGTATTTTCAGCGCCTTCAATTTGAGCAATGCGACGGATGTCCATACGAATGGAAGAGTAGAACTTTAGAGCTTGTCCTCCGGTTGTAGTTTCCGGATTTCCAAACATCACTCCAATCTTCATACGAAGCTGGTTGAGGAAAATAACGGTGCAGTTTGATTTACCGATTACGGCCGTTAACTTACGAAGGGCTTGGCTCATAAGGCGGGCCTGAAGTCCCATTTGGGCGTCGCCCATTTCTCCTTCGATTTCAGCGCGAGGCGTGAGAGCCGCCACCGAGTCGATGACCACGATGTCCACGGCGTTGGAGCGCACGAGAGTTTCAGTGATTTCGAGGGCTTGTTCTCCTGTATCCGGTTGGGAAAGAAGAAGGTTGTCGATGTCGACACCGATGCGTTTGGCGTAAGCGGGATCGAGAGCGTGTTCGGCATCCACGAAGGCGGCCTGGCCTCCGTTTCTCTGCACTTCGGCGATCATGTGCAAAGTGAGTGTGGTTTTTCCGGCGCTCTCAGGACCGTAGATTTCGATTACGCGTCCTTTGGGGACACCGCCGCCGAGAGCTAAATCGAGAGAGAGTGAACCGGTGGAAAAAGTTTCCACATCCATGTGTTTGGATTCTCCGAGCTTCATAATGGAGCCGGTACCAAAGCTCTTCTCAATTTGAGCAAGAGCGAGTTCGAGAGCTTTTTTTCGGCTGTCTGCTGCCGAGGAGGAATCGCTTGCGCGAGTGTGCTTGGTCTTGTCTTCCGTCATAAAAATTTGGGTTAGGAATTGGCTGAATCATAGGTGAGTGCGCACTCACCGTCAACGCCTTTCGCGAAAAAGCACCTTTACATATAAACCTTTTTTTGTTGAAAGTCCTGAATTTTTCCTGAAATATTCCTGACAGTTTCATTGATGTTGACAAACTGTATTGGCGTGTTAACCTTTTTTTGATTTCCCTTCTTAACCTCTGTTTTATGGCTTTAGACAACCGTTTGCCCGTTCCGGAAGACCACAGAATGCCTAGGAGAAATGTGAAATTTCCTACTGCTGATGAGGTTTCGGCTGTTACCCGCGGAGCCATTTTAGACTCTGCTGCTTTTCTAGCTTTGGATCCTAAGACTGTGAATGAAGCTCAGCCAGCCTTGGTTTCCGTGGATGGAGGCGAAGTGCAAAAAGGTTTCCGCCTTCCAACTGGCGAGGTGGTCATTGTAGCGGGTTTCGATCAAACGGTCGTTCTTCCCCATGGAAACATTGATGTGAGTCGAGCCACTTTCCCCATGGCCTCTCCCAATGAACGACATGTGTATATGGATCCGGATCAAGCTGCTCAAGCAGTGAAGCATGGATCTTTCAGACAGGCTTTGGGTTCAGCCGATTTCAATGCCGGTTATAATGCTGTTAAGGAACCCGCCGGACATCCGAATGATCAGTACTTTCAGCCTCAAGTTCGTTAAACACTGCACTTTTAAAGTCCTCTCCTTAGTCGGAGGGGACTTTTGTGGAAGCACCGAAATTTAAAGCTTGTAAAGAACCTGTGCGTGATGATTCGCAAAAATGTTCGTGGCCAGGAGTTTTTCGAGGTCGACGGGGGCCGTAGGCACTCGGCCGTAGGCACTCGCCTCTGCTCGCTTCTGCTCGCCGGAGACTTCCCAAACGATGCCGTGTTTTATGGTCTGTTTGAGACGGGCGCTTTTGCTGGCGCCCAGGGTGTCTTCGAAGTCGCGGACGAGGAAGTAGTGGCTGGTGCCTACTTTCGGGAAGGAACCGCTGTCGATTACGACAGTGACGCTTTCTTTATTAAGGTTGAGGAGTTCGCCGGAAGCGATTAGGGCGTCGGGAGAATGCTGGGCCTCATAATGCGTCCATTTGCGGAGCTTCACGTCGAAGCCGTGCTGGCGAAGAGCGTTTTCTAAAGTTTGAGCTTCGTTGTCGGTGATTTTGAGTTGGATATAAAGCTCGACGGAGTTTGGTTGGTGGGCGTAGGTTTCGAGAGCGGGTTTGGTTTCTGCAAAAGTGAGGGCGGGCTTTTCATCGGCGAGTTTGAAGGCCGGATCCGCTTGGCGACTTTCCATGTATTTACGCATGGAAGTGAAGATTTTTGGCATGGGCGCGATGGGGGCACGTTCCGGATGAGGCATAATCGCCATGACGTTTCCGCGCGGGTTACAAATGGCGGCGGCGTTGTCCATGGCGCCGTTTGGGTTGGTGGGGAAATTGGAGTCGATTTGGCCTGTGGACGTGGAATAACGGAAAATAATCTGCTTGTTCTCTTGGAGTTTTTCGAGGAGGCCAGGGATTGTAGTGGTGAAGCGGCCTTCGCCGTGGGCCACGGGAACTTGTTCTATTTCGCCGCCTTCGTAGTCGATGGTGAAAGCGCAACGACGAGCTTCATCGCAGCGAACAAAAACATTTTCGTTGTAAAAACCAACTCCGAGAATTTTTCCGTCTTTCACGCGTTTGTTGCGAGCGAGACAAAGCAGCAATTCGTTGTTTTGGCCGCCCGGAATGAGTCCGGTTTCGACGAGGATTTGTGCGCCGTTACAAATACCCAGCACGGGTTTGCCCAGGTCGGCTTGGCGGCGAATTTCGGCCATGATGGGTTCCATGGAAGCAATGAGTCCGCTGCGTCCGCGATCTTCATAAGAGAAGCCGCCGGGAACCACAAAACCATCGAAGGCGTCGAGGCCTGCGGCATCCTGGTTCCAGCGGAAAAATTCCGCATCAATATCTGCATCCCACAGCGCACGAAGCGTTTCGTATTCAGAGTTTATTCCCGGAAATTGGAGGACGGCGACCTTGGTCATGGCAAAGTGAGTGAATTAATGATCATTTGAACATCGGAATGATCGGGCTGATTGGTTTCGAGGTAGAGGTAACCTTCAAAATCAAAAGTGGAATAGGTTGGGTGGTCTGATCTCATATAGCCGGGGCTCGGTCCGTCGTAAGTCCCGAAACCCAGTGTGAGTTTCGCCCAAGCTTCTCCTTCTCCCTGCTCCAAGAGTAAGGTGGCCTGGTCGCTGGAATCGGTGGTGTCTGTAGCACTCCAACACCAAGGCAAGGCGAACTCAACTCCCTGCCATTCTTGGTTCGTGGAAATGGGGTACGTGGTGTCCGGTGCGGCACAGGAACCGGAAGAAATATTCACGAAGCCAAGATCTTCTTTTACTTTCTTTATGGAGTCCAAAATAAGATTCAGTTCGGAGCTTTCAAAATCCTCAACTCTAAAAATCATGTACAAAGTGCTTCCATCCTCAAGGATTTTTTCCTGTTGGGCGAGGGTGGGATCTTCCATTTCTTCGCTACTGAAAGTGAGTCTTAAAAAGGCATCGCTGTCGCCGTCTTCGAGTTGAAGATTGCTGATGTTGTCGCTTGCGGACCAGCACCAAGGCAGATCGTATTGAAGCGTTTCCCAGCTTTGCTGCGTCGAAATGGGGTAAGTGCTGTCCGGAGAACAGTCGACGGACTCCTCTCCTATTGGTATTTGGCAGGCAACTAAGAAAATGGTGAGAAGAAGTAGTTTTTTCATGCATTGAGTTTGTTACGCAGTCCGTTCAGCCAGACGTCGATGACTTGGTCTTTTGGAAGCGCGAGAATTGGGACAGCGTTTTCGAAAATAGCGAAAGCGGGTTCAGATACGACGTTGCCCAAAAAGATTGGATCGAGGAAGTAGCCTTCGCAGAGGGCCAGGAAGTCGGACTCGCGATCTTCATCGACTTCGAGGACAAAGCCGCCGGTTTCGCTGAAGAGTTTTTTGTCTATGCGCAAGTCGCCCACGGCGCGAATATCTATACTGATTCCCAGTTCGCCTTTCCCGCGGCCACCCGCCATCATTTCGGCGAGAGTCACGAGGAGTCCACCGTCGGAAATGTCGTGCGCGGAAAGAATCATGCCCAGGTCAATGGCGCTGAGGACCACGCGAAGTTCTCTTTCCACTTGTTTGAAATCCGGCTTTGGAATGTTTGCGCCCAGGTGGCCGAGCTGACGATAATATTCGCTGCCTCCGAGTTCATCTTTGCGTTCACCGATGAGGTAGAGTTTGGAATCGGCGCGTTTGACTTGCATGGTGATGGCTTTGTCGAGGTCGAGAATTCGGCCCAAAGTGCCGATGACCGGTGACGGAGCGACGCTGCCGTTTTTGGATTCGTTATAGAGAGAGACGTTTCCGGAAACCACGGGGAGCGGGCTGCCGTCGAAAGCCAGGTGACCCACACCTTCGAGCGCTTCTTTAATACCGCGGATGCTTTCCACGAGTTCCCACATTTGCTCGGGTTTTTCCGGATTTCCGAAATTGAGACAATCGGTGACGGCCCATGGAGTTGCTCCAATGGCGGCCACGTTGCGCATTCCTTCTATGACGGCATTCACTCCGGCCCAATAGGGAGAAATTTTTCCATAACGCGGGTTGGAATCCACGGAAAGAGCGGCGCCCACTTTGTGGATTTCAGGCGCCTCTTCGCGGTTGCGGAATGGAGCCATGAGCCCGGCGTCCGCCATGCCCGGCTCGAAGACGGTTTGACCTTGAACCACTTTGTCGTAGTTTTCAAAAATGGGAAGGCGGCTGGCGATGTTTTCGCTTCCGAGGACTTTGAGGAAGATTTCTTGGAGATTGGGCTGGTGGAATTCGGGTTCAGTAAAGCTACGATTGGGGTTGGCATATTCGCGGCGGTACTGAACCCCTTCCGTGACGGCCGAGGAGGGGGCATCGAGGAGGATTTCATCGCCGTAAGTGACCGTGTAATTTCCTTTTTTGACTTTACCGACGAGGCTGGCGCGGGCGCCCACGGAAACATTCGGAAGGTCCCATTCTTTATTGTAGTGGTCGAGGATTTGCTGCGTGAGCGAGGGGTCGCAAACCCAGCAGAGGCGCTCCTGCGTTTCGGCACAAGCAATGACGGAAGGAGGCAAGCCCGGGTAAGCGGTGTGGACTTTTTGCAGGTCGATGTCGGCGCCGAGGCCGGCCCGTTCCACTTGTTCCACGGTGGCGCACACGTTGCCGCCGGCACCCATGTCTTTAAAACTGACTTTTTTTAAATTTCCTTCGTCGCGGAGTTTGCGGAACAGCGTGTAAGTGGCTTCAAACAAATGACGTTCGAGGAAAGGATTGGGCTCTTGCACGGCACCTTTATTGGCTTCTTTGTCTTCTTCTTTAAGCTGGAGTGAAGCAAAGGCGGCGCCGCCCATTCCCGATTGATCTGTGGGTTTTCCCACAATAATAAAGTCCCAGCCTTCGGCATCCGGAGGAACGAAGGAGTGAATAATTTCATCTTCGCGAAGTGCGCCGAGGCAGACCACATTCACGAGGCAGTTATCGTTGAAGGATTCATCAAAATAAGTGTCACCGGCGAGGTTGGGAACTCCGAGAGGATTTCCGTACCCGGCGATTCCGGAGACTACATCTCCTTCAATTTGGCGGCTTAGGGTGCGGTCGATTTGACCAAAGCGCAGCGGATCGGCAACCGCAATGGCGCGGCCTCCCATCACCACAATATCGCGGACCATACCTCCAATTCCGGTGGCGGCGCCTTCGTAAGGCACCACTTGGGAAGGGTGGTTGTGCGATTCGTGACCCATAATCACTCCGTAACGGCGGCCGTCCTTATCCACGGCAAAATCTACAATTCCGGCGTCTTCCCCTACTCCGAGCATCACGTTTGGCGCGGCGACAGGAAGTGTGCGGAGATGAATTTTACTGGAACGGTATGAACAATGCTCGCTGCCTTGAATCCCCCAAATAATGGCTTCGGTGAGTGTGGGAGCGCGACCCAAAATGGTTTGAACTTTTCGGGCTTCCTCGAGAGTGAGACCGATTTTGTTTTCGGCAAGCACGCGCAAAACTTCCTCGTCCGCCATGGCGGCAAAGTCGAAGGTATTGGAGAGGGAAGCCATCTTCTGCAATATAAGGGAGAGGCAGGGCTTTTGTAAAGTTTGAAAGTGGAATATTTGCTTAGTTCTCAATCACTCTTCCTTCTTCTACCAGAATTCGTCTTTTCGGGATGCGACTTAAAAGGCCGGTGTTGTGCGTCGCAAAAATAATAGTGGCGCCTTCAATGTTCAGTTTGTGGAAAAGCTCGACGATGCCGAGGGCGGTTTCTGGGTCGAGGTTTCCGGTGGGCTCGTCGGCGATGATGAGGCGCGGCTCGTGAATTAGGGCGCGGGCGATGGCGGCGCGCTGTTTTTCTCCCCCGGAAAGTTGGTGAGGGAAATGATGACGGGCCTGAGAAAGCCCTACTTTTTCGAGGACAGTGGGTACGCGTTCGGCTACTTGTTTTTCGGTATAGCCACAGACTTCCATGGCGAAGGCCACGTTCTCGTAAACGGTTTTTTTAGGGAGAAGTTTATAATCCTGGAATACAATTCCGAGCTTGCGGCGGTACTCTTGCAGCGCGAGGCGGTTGAATTTGGTGACATTGTAACCGTCCACAAAAACTTCGCCGTAGGTGAGGGTGACGGCGCCAATAAGCGCGTGAATTAAAGTGGTTTTTCCGGCTCCGGAAGCGCCGGTGAGCCACACCCAATCGCCGCCTTGAATCTGTAAATTCACCGCATCCAAAACCAAGTGATCTCCGTATTTTTTCGTGGCGTTTTTGAACTCGATCATAGACGTAGTATACTTTCTTTATGAGAATTTCCAAGATTCTATCCGGCACCTTTGTTTCTGTTTTTTTCGGGCTGGTCTTTTGCGCCGCGGCGAGTGCGGCCGAAGACGTGAGTGCGACCGATCTCCAAGCGGCAGCGGGAATTATAGTTCCCGGCGGGGAAAGCCTTGGAAGTCTGGAGGGATACAGTTCCTTTCACTTGAGTAAAAAATCATCCGTCACGGGAGGAATTTCGGTTACCTATGAATCCTACCTTTCCGATGATCCTTGGCTCACGGAGGAGTTGCCGCATCTGCAGTTATTAGTTTTTTCCTACAACTCTCAAGATGCGGCGCAACAAGCACTCGCTAGCTTAGCTGGTGGGACCGGTAACGGGAAAACGGTGCTCGATCAAGATGCTCGTCATCTTTTTTATGAGAGCGACGGGGGCAGCGACGTGGACAGTTTTGCCACCATTGATGCGGAATACAAGTCTTACCACTATCTCCACACGAATGGGAATTTGCTGTTTCAGGCGAGCATTTACAGGACCAACGGGCTATTGAATGAAGAAAATCTCAAAACTTATACCGAAGCGGTGGAAGATGCGGAGGGCGTGAAGGCGATTTTGTCGGATGCGGTGGAACGTACAAAGGCTGTACTGGGGGCATTGTTCCCTCCCACGGGTGCGGATTATGTTTTGAACTCGGAGTCCTATTCGTTTGATTTAAATACATTTTATTCTTTGCCGAATCACGGGACGGTTTCGATGGAAGTGTACATTGGGGAGCCGAGTGGAGCCGTGGGAACTTTGCTGGATTCCGCGGGGCTGGGCGTTGCGGAGGACGGGGATTTGTACCTTTACGTCAACGAGAACGGACACCTTCTAGCGGGAATTTATGCCCCTGATTTTGATGCGGACTGCGA
Organism: uncultured Candidatus Peribacteria bacterium; assembly: GCA_964356195.1. Taxonomy (GTDB): domain Bacteria; phylum Patescibacteriota; class Gracilibacteria; order UBA1369; family 2-02-FULL-48-14; genus 2-02-FULL-48-14. Next base: position 75,193 of record CAYHGP010000002.1, read on the forward strand.
GCAAAAATCGGGATGGTATCAAGTTGAAAGTACAGAGTCGCTTTCCTCTTACGAGTGGAATGAAGTGGCCCTGCATTTTGGAGTTGGAGGTTTCGGAATCGAAGTGAACGGAGAAGACAGCGGCACTTGTAGCGTCTCGCAGCCCCGTGTGAGCGGGCCTCTTTATTTAGGTGATTTTTCCGGTGACAAATTGGATGAAAGTATGATCGGCTACGTGAATACCGTGGAGGCCGATGTGAGTCGTACGGATTCCGGACAAGTATGGGACCAAGTGCTTAGCGATCAGCTGTTTCTGGATTTGGCCGTTACCGATCCTGATGTGCGTGTTTTCGAGTTTCTGAAAGAGGCCGGAGTTTTTCTTGGAAGCGACGGAATGCTGTACCCCGATCAAATTTTGAACCGCGCGGAGATGGTGAAAATTTTATTGAAGGCGTTTGAGAAGGATCGCGAGGTGGAGGGTTCGCTTCCATTTTATGATGTGCCTTCCGATGCGTGGTATGGGAAATATTTATTAGCGGCGTTCGACATCGGCATGATTCAGGGGCATGAGGATGGAAGTTTTTTGCCGGGGCACTCCATCAATCGTGCGGAATTTTTTACGATGTTGAATCGGCTTAAGGGCTCTGAATATGTGGATTACGGTGGCGAATTTTTGGATGTGGATGAGGACGATTGGTTTATGCCGGGAGCGGTCTATGCGCGATCCTCGGGATTGCTGAGTGATTTGTTATTCTATCCTGCTGAAAGCTTAAGTCGACGTGACGCCGCACAATATCTTTACCAAGTTTTGAAATGAGTGAAGTCACCGAACTCCAACGCTGGATCACGCGCTTTCTCGAGCACCTGGAAGTCGGGAAAAACAAGTCGCTGAAAACGATAGAAAATTATCATCATTATTTACAAAGATTTGTGGAGTTTTACGGCACGCGCGGACTTGGCGAAATGAATTTAGACGACGTGCATGGCTACCAAGTTTTCTTGAATCGTTACGTGGATAGACGGGAACACGGCTTGGGCGTGAAAACGCAGAATTATCATCTCATCGCGCTGCGGGCATTTTTGAAATATTTGGTACGGCAGGACGTGCCGACCTTGGCGCCGGAAAAAATCGATCTTAAAAAAATTCCCGAACGCATTGTGGATTTTTTGACGCGCGAGGAAATGGAACGATTGTTTTCAGTGATTGATTTGGGGAAGCGCGGTGGGCCTCGCGATCGGGCTATGCTGGAAACTTTATACTCCACGGGGCTGCGTGTTTCGGAGTTGGTTGGGCTTAATCGGAGTCAGGTGGATTTGGTACGAAGGGAGTTTACTGTGCGTGGAAAAGGGAAGAAACCGCGGATTGTGTTTTTGTCGGAACGTTGTGTGAAGTGGATGAGTTTGTATTTGAGTGAGCGAGCGGACAATTGGGAACCTTTTTTTATTAGCTTTGGGCGGAATCGGGAGGATGAGGGGCTTGGTTTGGGGGAAAAACGACGTTTGACGGCGTACTCGGTGGAGGCGATGGTGCGGCAGGCGGCCAGGCTGGCTGGTTTGGGGAAGAAGGTGACTCCTCACGTTTTGCGTCATTCTTTCGCCACAGATTTATTACACAACGGCGCGGACATTCGTTCGGTTCAGGAGATGTTGGGGCACTCTTCAATCACCACGACGCAGATTTATACGCATTCGACGAATGAGCGTCTGCGGGAGGTGCATGAGAAGTTTCATAAGTGATTTCAGGTCTTAGTCGCGAGCGCTCCGGAGGATGGTCAGATGAGGAGAGCCCGGTAGAGTTAGACACGCTTCAAGTTCGTCGTGGACAATCCCCCTCTTGGTAAAGAGCGGGTCTCTGACGCCCTCGGGCCTTTTCCCTCTGCCAAAGCAGAGCAGGTTTTTCTCTCCGTCTAGCGCTCTGAGGAAAGCATAGTCAGGTGCTGGGCTGACTCGTTGGAGGGATTCTTCAGTTTTGTCTTCTTCAGTTCGGGCCATATTTTATGTTATCGGCTATCGGGACGGCATTCTAACAGAAACTATTCCTTTGTCCAGCTGAATGGTGAGCGCACACTCACCTTTTGTGATAATATCAGGTTACTTCACTGCAATTATGGTCTCTTTAGAAACTCTGTCCGATAAAGATTTGTATGCTCGTTGCCAGGAATACGGTCTGAATGCACGTGTGTGGCGACGACGATTTGCGGGTTTGCTGCCCGAAGTGCTGCGGCGCGATTTGCATCGTAAGCGTGGACATGGATCCATTTATGAATTTGCCTTCAAACTGGCCGGGATGAGTAGCGCCAGTGTGGACAAGATTTTGCATCTGGCTTCGACATTGGCGGACAAGCCTATTTTGCTGGAACAGTTGGAATCGGGGGCGCAGGGGTGGTCTAAAATTGAAAAGGTGGCGTTTATTGCGACGCCCGAAACGGACAAAGACTGGGCGGAGAAGGTGGAGAGGATGGGCACATATGCACTGGAGGCTTTCGTGCAAGAGAAGAGGAAACTTAGTTCTATGGCGTTTACAGAAAATGGAAATGTTGACGCGCAAACTCATATGAGTGACCCAAACAACAAATTCCGAGTCGAGCAATGGGGCTCGATGAGCTTCCCTGTTTCTCCTGACATTGAAAAACAGTTGCGGCTCCTTAAGTATCAGCTCGAAAAGGAACGTGGTGTTACGCTTACCTACAATGAAGTGATGCAAGCCCTCATCAAAGGTGGAGTCAAACAGGAGGCGCAAGTCGTGATTCAAGTCTGTCCCGAGTGCGCGGCGCGGAAAGCAGAGCAAGTGACGAGTCGTGCAATTCCTGTCGATGTGCGGCGCGTGATTCAGGCAACTTACCACGGTTACTGTGCGTTCCCAACTTGCGACAAACCGGGTACTTCTCTTCATCACACTAAACGATTTTCTTTGGACCGGCGGCACGACCCCAATAGCATTGTTCCTCTTTGCAAAAATCACGAAAGGTTGGTGCACTCCGGACTTGTGGAAAACGAAGAAGACTCCCCTCGTCAGTGGCGCTTGCTCGATCGGCCGAATCCTTCTCATCCTAAATTCAAAATTGATGAAGCCGTGCATGAATTCCGTAAAGAATCTATACTAAGCCCATGATCAACACCACCCTCCAACTCGCTGAGAACGAAGCACTCGTGCTGCAACCCTATGCGGTGCTGAGTAAAAATTCGCGAGGGCGAAAATACAAGGAACCCCTCGACCCACAACGTCTTCCCTTTCAAAAAGACCGCGATCGAATCATTCACTGTCGTGCCTTTCGTCGCCTCAAAGAAAAAACTCAAGTCTTCGTTCCCCACTACGGTGACCATTACCGCAACCGGCTTTCACACTCCCTTGAGGTCGCTCAGGTTTCCCGCGATTTGGCTCGCACTCTTGGCCTCAACGAAGACCTTGCCGAAGCCATTGCTTTGGCACACGACCTTGGCCACACACCTTTCGGACACGCCGGGGAATTTGCGCTCGATGAGTGCTTGAGACCTTACGGCCTGTCCTTTGAACACAACGAACAAAGCCGCCGTATCGTGGAGGAACTCGAGGAGGTCTACCCACATTTTCCGGGGCTCAACCTCAGCATTGAAGTGATTGAGGGTCTTATGAAGCATCAAACGTCTTGGGACAATCCTAAAGGTGCGGAAGCGGTGCGGCCTTCGCTGGAGGCGCAAGTGGTGAACTTTGGGGATGAGATTGCGTATCAAAATCATGACACTGACGATGGTCTGCGCAGTGGGCTTTTTACAGAAAAAGATTTGGGCAAGCTACGCTTATGGAAATGGGCCTGCGAATCTTCACTCAAAAGTGACGGAAAGATTGTGGATGAGAAAATCCGCATTGCGAGGCGCGTGAGTAAAATGATCGGGACTATGATTTGGGACATTGCAGAGGAAACCAGTCGGCGTTTGCAACGGAATAAAATCAAAAATCTGAACGACGTGTATGCGTGTAAAGAAAGCTTGGTTGGATTCTCTGAAGAGATGGCGGAAGCCAACAAAGAGCTCAAAGAGTTTTTGATGGCGCGACTCTATTTCACTCCGGAGGTAGTGGCACATTCCGAATACGGTCAAAAAATTATTCGGGAAATATTTGCGGAAAGAATTAAACACGAGGAACCGGGAATGGTCAGGGATTACTTGGCGGGGATGACGGACCGATTTGCGGAACTCCAGGTAGCTTAGGAACGCTGGGGCCTTTTGGGGCGGTTGAGGGCGCGGCTTGAACGGTCTGTAGTGATGGCGCGACTTGTTTTTCCTTAAGCATTTCCATGAGAACTTTTTGCTTCACTAAGTTGCGGAGGCTGGGGTCGTCTTCGGATTGGTTCTCGGATCTAAAAAGTGAAGTGAAGGTTTTCTCGAGGTCGGCGAGCTTTTGGCTGTCCATGGCTTTGGCCTGGAAGAGTTGGACCACTTTGTTATCGGGGTCACGGATGAGGAGTCGCTGACAGATGTCGGTGACGTCCTTGTATCGTCCTTCGCGTGTCCACATCCCGAGCAGTTCGAGTACTACGTCCACATCTTTTCGTGCCATGGAAGCTTGTTGGCCGGAGGCGGAAAAAACAATGGCACCGGCCTTGTGGGCCAGCAAATAAAGTAAGTACATAAATGCGCCACCCACAATGATGACGGCCGGGAAAAATTGCTCATACTGCATCATGGTGTTGAAACTCGCGTGAATCAAAATGGCTACAAGAAGCCCCTTCGCCATGGTAAGTTCGGCAAAAGCCTTGGCTTCGTCAGTGCCTAAAATTTTAGAGAGAAGTTGAACACCCTTAGAATGCTCCCCCGTAAAGAGTTTTGCTTCCATAATGGGACGTGAGAACTTGGCCACCCCATAAAAGTAACCAAAAACTCCCGAAGCTCCCATGTGCATACACACCGTGAAAATCGAGCGGAAAATAAGGAGGGGAAGGAGTCCCGCAATTCCGCTGCTCACCCAGGCCCCGTAAAAATAAAAAATATTTTCCGTGAAGGCGAATCCAAGACCCGCGAGGATTGCATACTTCACCGCATCGTTGATGGTTTGAATCCCTATTCTTGTTCTTCCAATAAAACGTACCACTCCGCTTTTTACAATTTCCTCCAAAATCACTGCGACAATGAGACCCGCCATGGCCGCCGCCGCTACCTGTGTAATGTTTTCCGCTATGACGGCATCGAGATCCAGCATCGGGAACATTACATAGATATAATCGTAAAGAAAAATGATAGGCACTACCGTGAGTGTGCCTAGAAAGAATGCGAGCAAAAGAGGAAGGCGGGCAGATTTGCGTCCACTAAAAATGACGATCGACCAAATGATGGCCGGTAAGGCGGCTAAAAGCACCATGATGCCCAGTCGGATCCAATCGTCTTGTGTGAAAGCAGCGAACATGGCTAAACTCTAGGTATGATTTGCCCTAAATGCAAACACAAAAGCACCTCCGTGGTGGATTCACGGGAGGCGAGCGAAGGCCGGTCCATTCGACGAAGACGCGAATGTGAAAAATGTGGACATCGTTTTACGACTTTCGAGAAGGTGGAAACAGCGAATTTTTTGGTGGTTAAAAAAGATGGTTCACGGGAAAGTTACGACCGTAGCAAAGTGGAGCGTGGAGTTTGGAAAGCGTGTGAAAAAAGGCCCGTTACCCAGGAACAAATCAGCGAAATGCTCAATCGGCTCGAAGAAGCCTGGAGTGCGAGCGGGAAAGAAGTTCCCGGAGACATCATTGGACGGGATGTGATGCACGCCCTGAAGGTCATTGACGAGGTTTCCTACATCCGCTTTGCATCGGTTTATCGACAATTTAAAGATGTGGAGACCTTCAAAGAGGAGCTGCAAAAGCTTTTGGGCCGTTAGTTCTCCTTTGACCAGGAGGCGTTTTTTTGGTATAATTACCAGAATACAAAAACAAAATGTTCAAACGCCCTATCCTTACGATTTTCTTTGCTTCGCTCACGTTCGTGGTTTCTCTGGTGGCCGGGGCGGTGAATAATCAACATGTGCAAGTGACTCTATTCAACAAGGAGCTGACCCCTGAAAGCGGGATAGAACTTCCCATGCATTCTCGAATTGACCCGGAAGCTTTTGACGGAGATGAAGCCAGTTTGGATGAAAATACAGTGATTGGAAAATACGGAGAATGGACTTACTGCCAATACGAAGAGCCCGAAAGCCCCGTGTATGCGGTGGAATTGCAGAATGTGGAAGTGCAAGAAGCTATTCAGCCCGGAGAAGTGTTCCTCGTAGATATTACTTTTAAAAATACAGGGACCGCACGACTTTACTCCCAGGACAGTGAATGTTATGAAAAGCCCATACTGAACTTGGGAACTCAAAAAGAACAGGATCGCGCCAGTGTTTTTGGCACTTCAGATAAGGCTATTTCCGGATGGGCTTCCCCCGGCCGCGTGAAAATGAGCGACACCTACGCCGACCCGGATGCAATCTTTCATATGCAATTCCAAAGCTTAGCTCCGGAGGGGGACAATATTTACCGCGAGTTTTTTCAACCGGTACTTGAGGGGACAGCGTGGCTTGACGCTTCTTTTGGTTTCGATGTTGCCGTTGGAAATCCCACCGACCAAATGAAAGATGATATTTCTTTTGTAACAGATGTTTCCATTGCCGCTTCGCAACTTTCCGGTCTTCAAAGAAATTTGGAGATTACTCTGACGGACCAAACCATGTATGCCAAATTCGGTGACATTGTTGTATGGAGCATGAAAATTTCCAGCGGTGCCTGGGAAACCCCCACTCCCCGTGGAACCTATAAAGTTCTGACCAAACAAGAGCTGCGCATCGGTTCAAAATCGCCTCACTACCGTATGCCTTACTTCCAACTGTGGCAAAGTTCCGGCTATGGGATTCATGCCCTCCCTTACTTGGCGAATGACGGCGGATCATTCTGGTCCGAAGCGCTCTCCCACATTGGAATACCCGTGAGCCACGGTTGTGTGCGTATGTTGCCTGAAGATGCCGAAACGGCTTATCATTTCACGAGTATTGGGACCCCGATTGTGATTAAGTAGTCTTCTTCTTCAAAAGAACCTTCAAAATAGTGTTACGCCATTTTTTGACGACCATAAAATCCCAGTCGCCGATGCTGAGGGTTTCGCCTTCTTTTGGAAGATAGCCCAGGCCGTCCACAATCAAAAAACTTACGGTTTTGTAACCGGGGTGGTCGAATTCGAGGCCGGTGAGTTCCATAATTTCATCCAGTTCGGTACGACCGCTGAGCTCATAAGTGCCATCTTTTGCAGTCTTGGTGATGTGGGTCTCGAGCATATCTTGTTCGTCCTCAATGTCACCCACAAGTTCTTCCAAAAGATCTTCCATGGTCACAATCCCTGCGGTTCCTCCATGTTCGTCCAAAACCACGGCCATGTGCATACGCTTCTTTTTGAATGCGTGGAAAAGATCATCGAGAGGAAGATTGGCGGGCACCTGAAGGGGCGTCATGAGTTGGATCTGGCGCAGGCCGATTTTCTCCGGTTTTTCTTCGTTGTGATATTGCTTCAAAAGTTCCTTGATCGACAAAACCCCCACAATGTGGTCAATGTTGTCACGGTAGACAGGGATGCGGGTGTGAGGATGATTCACCGCGAATTCTGCGGCCTCATCGAGCTTGAAGCTTTCTGGAATTGCATCGATGTGGACACGAGGAGTCATGACCCCCTCCACAGGGATGTCGTTGAACTGAAGGGCTTTTTCAATGAGCTCAAGCTCGTCTTTTTCAATGGAGCCTTCTTCCGCACCAATGGAGGCCATGGCGATGAGTTCTTCATCGGTGACTTGGGCTTGGTTCTTGGTACCGAGTAAACGTAAAATAAAGTTTATAAAACGGTCCAAGAGCCAAACCAGTGGCGTTAGGACCCAGACAAAAAGACGAATAGGAGGTGCAACGAAAAGTCCCACAGTTTGAGCGTGTACGCTGGCCAAAGCCTTCGGAAGGGCTTCTCCAAAAATGAGACTCACGATGGTGAGTATTCCCGATACAAGCCCCAAATAAACGGAATCGAATCTTTCTGTAACCAGGATGGTAGCCACGGCAGCGGCCAGTGTGTCTACGAACTGATTCCCAAATAAAACCGCGATGAGTGTGCGGTGATAATTTTTTTTAAGCCAGTCCAATTGATGAGAGCCCGGTTTTTTCTCCTCGACAAGAGTTCGTACTTTGGCTGGTGACAAGAAACTGATTGCTGTCTCAGCAGCCGCGAAGAAGGCTGAAAGGAGAACGAAGATTACGATGAGGCCGAGGCCTAAGGCAGGGTCCATACCTTGGTAGACTAACATTTTTGACCTATCCGTACAAGTAGCTTATATTTTCCTCATGAAGATCTTCTCTCAGGAACTTAAAATTTTGTTTTCGGGTGCCGCTCTCGCTGCTTTCCCCGAGCTTACGCAGGAGGAAGCGCTTAGTTGGGTGACCATTGAAGAACCCAAGAGCAGAGACCACGGAGATTATGCGTGCGCGGCAGCGTTCAAACTCAGTAAAAAGTTTGGCATGAACCCCGCTGCCATTGCGGAAAAAATCATTGAAAAGTTCCCCAAAGATTACCGCGTGGAATCGCTGGAGTTTGCCGCGCCTGGTTTTATTAACGTTCGGCTTTCTGAGAATTTTTTTGCGGAGACCTTGAAACAACTCGAACTTGGTTTTTCAATAGAACGAGGCGTGGAACACAACCGTCCGGTGATTGTGGAATACTCGAGTACCAACGCCGCCAAACATATGGGTGTGCATCATATTTTATCGACGCTGATTGGAGATGTGCTGGCCAACTTGTTTGATTTCATGGGGATGAACACGATTCGTATTAATCATCTTGGGGATTGGGGAACGCATTTCGGGAAAATTATTTACGCGGTGGAACAGTGGGGAGACCAGGCGGAAATCCATAAGAATCCCAATGATGAAATCACGCGACTTTATGTGAAGTTTCATGAAATGGAAGAGAAAGACCCCACGCTGACCGAAGAGGCGCGCAAAGTCTTCAAATCTTTGGAGGAGGGCGATGAACTCCGGCTCGCGATGTGGAAGTGGATTGTGAATGAAAGTTTGGAAGATTTGAAAAAGATTTTTGTGCGACTCGGCGTGGAATTTGACCACATCACCGGTGAAAGTTTTTATTTGAAAATGGCGGAGGACGTTTTGAAGGACGGCATTGAGAAAGGATTATTCGTGGAGGGCGAAGGCGGGGCCCTTATTTTTCCAATGGGCGAAGACACAACACCGGCTTTGGTGAGAAAAAGTGACGGTACAACTTTGTATTTAACGCGAGATGTGGCGACGGTGAAGTACCGCGTGGACACGTGGCATCCGGAAGCGATTTTATACGTTGTGGATGTGGCGCAGTCGCTGCACTTTGAACAAGATTTTGCGATTGCGAAAGCCATCGGTTACACCGAAGACAGCCGGCTGGAACATATTTTATTCGGACGTATGAATTTTGCAGATGCAGCGATGAGCACACGAAAAGGAAATGTAATTCGTCTCAGCGACTTGTTGGATGAAGCGGTGAAACGAGCGGGTCTGCTTTCGGCGGATCGAGGAACGGAGTTGCCTCGCGCGGAACTTGCCGCACTCATGGAAACGGTGGGCGTGGCGAGTGTGAAGTACGCCGTGCTTTCGCAAGACCGTGCCAAAGACATTGTTTTTGACTGGAATAAAATCATCACGCTGGAAGGAAATTCGGCACCGTATTTATTGTATTCTTATGCGCGAGCTCGTAGCATCATCGACAAAGTGGGTGACGTTCCTTTGAGCGGACTGCCTCAATTCACGAAAGATTCCGAGCGGGCTTTGGTGCGCCAGCTCATTAAGTTGCCGGATGCTTTTGAACGCGCTTTGGACGACCGAAAGCCTCATGTTTTGTGTACGGCGCTCTACGAGCTTTGCCAGGAATTTAATCGTTTTTACGGCACCACTTCGGTGGCCGGCGCGGACACGGAACTTCAAAAAAGAACGCGTCTCGGGCTGGTGAATGCTTTCATGTTCGGGCTGCGCGCCGGCCTTAGTGTGCTTGGAATTCCGGCTTTGGAACGAATGTAGTTAGTTCGTTTTGAGTTGCTCGCCCTTCCCGCGCATTTCTTCCCAAAATTTGCCCTTCCAATCGCCTAAAAACTGCCGGGTGTCTTCGTCGGTGACATCCGTGATGGTGCTTGCCAGGTGTTCAAATGCATCTTTCTTTCCCTTGAGACTCTCGTAGGCGGTAAAAATTTCATCCATTTTTCCGGATAAAGCTGGGTCTGAAGTGACAATTTCTTTCATCTTTGCGAGAGTTTTGTCTGGGGATTTTTCTCCGCTTGCAAGGTATTCTTTGGCGTCGCTCCACATCCCGCTCCATGCGGTCACGGCCATACCGCTCACACCTTCCCAAGTGGAACCTTTGTCTTTCAGAGCAATCATAAAGTCCAGGAGTTTCATCAGAAGAATGCCCGAAGCACTTTCAAGGTCAGAGATGGCTTCTTTGACCGCTCCGGTCCTCTCTTCCAGCTCACGACTTGCGGAACTTTTGACGGCGCTTGGGAACGAATCTACGGCTTGTTTACCGACGTAAACTGCACCGCCCACCGCTGCGGCACTCACCGCAATAATTCCTGTCCACTTCATGGCCTTGTACACGCCTTGTTTGAAGCGCTCACTCCACGAAAGAACATCTTCCTTTGGCTTCTCGACCGGTTTTTCGACTTGTACGCCTAATTTCAGGCGCTCCAGTTCGCCACGCGCTTTTGGGTCCAAAGTGCTACCATGGCGGGCCAGCCATTCCTCGACACTTGCAGGTGCTTGTTCGACGGGAGTTTCATCACTCATCTGTTTTTGGTTTAAATCCTAGGCGGATGCTGATTTGGTCGATGTCTTTTTTCATTTCGGCGCGCACACCGCTCCATACGGCGTCCACCACTTTGGATTGGTCGAAGTTTCCGTATTCGCGTTCGGCTACGGCTTTGAGCTGAGCCAATGCTTCGTCGGTTTTCATTTTGGCGAACGTGAAACTTACTTTTACGTCTTCCCACTGACTCTGGTATTCCGGATGTTTTTGGACGATTTGTTCGAAACTCGCATTGAGACGAAGAACCATTTTGTCCGGAGTCCACTTCTTTTCCGAGATCATTTCTTCAAGGTCTTTGAGCAGACCGAGGCCCCCTTCCATCACGAGCTTGAGGCCGTCTTTCCAGGATGCAGGCGTCACCACTTGGTGCAAAAAATCCTTGAAGTCAGCGCGGAATTCTTCGGCGGCATCGCTCGCGGTCAGGATGGAATCCTTGGCGACTTGCTTCATTTCATCCAGAGGTGCGGCCTCGGGAACAGGTGGAACCGGCGGTGGAGGGAGTACAGGGTCAGCCATAGTTTTTATTTTGAGTTCGCCTGATCAGGTCATTATAGCACAGTTTTCAGGTTTATGGAAGAATGCGCTTGCCCCAAAAGGACGAAATCCCTAAACTGGTGTGGCTTTCCGCTTGGGGAAGCTAACGTGCGCTTGAAAAGTTAGTGGCGAGAACAGGAGGACATCCTGTGCTTCGCACAGTGGGAGAGGTGGCCGAGTGGCCGATGGCGGCGGTTTGCTAAACCGTTATACGGGCTTATACCTGTATCGAGGGTTCGAATCCCTCCCTCTCCGCCATACTTAAGATTAAAATTATATTGGGAAGCAGCAAGAGAACAATAACCTCGCCATGGATTTTACAGCCTTGCTTTCCAAACTTGAGCATCTTGGCCCTTGGGGTTATGGGGTGATTCTTTTGATTTCTTTTTTAGAGTCCCTGCCCGCTTTGGGGACCGTGATTCCCGGAGCCACTTTTACGGTTTTTGCCGGTATTCTTGCGGCGGAGGGTTATTTTAATTTGAGCGAATTGATTGGAGTGGCGGCCTTGGGTGCGATTTTGGGAGACACGCTCAGTTACTTTTTGGGGACGAAAGGAACGCATCTTTTTCGGGCTGAGAATAAGCTTTTGAAGTTGAGCCACCTTGAGAGAGGACAAGCCTTTTTCGTGAAACACGGCAGTAAAAGTATTTTACTTGGACGATTTATGGGCCCCATTCGCGCGGTGGTTCCCTTTGTGGCTGGACTCAGTGGAATGGAACGGAAAAAGTTTTTGGCCTGGGACATTGTGAGCGGCCTCGCGTGGGCGATTTCTTACATCCTTTTGGGATACTTTTTTGGGGGTGCTTTCCAAGTTATCGAAGCGTGGTTCAGCCGCGTGGGATTATTGCTCTTGGTACTCTTTTTGATTGCGGTTTTGATTTGGTTTTTGGCAAAAAAAAGCGGTGTCCTGTGGGGTTATGCAAAATCCGTGGTGCTTTCGTTTAATGTGCAACGCCTCATGAAGCGCTATCCTCTTGTTTTCGCACAAGTTCGACAACGCTTGGATCAAAGACATTTCAATGGCCTCCCCCTCACTGTTTTGACCCTAATGTTTATTTATGTTGCCTCTCTTTTTGTGGGAGTGGTGGAAGATATTCTGACTTCCGACCCCATCGTTGAAGTGGATTTGCGTTTGGCCGGCTCACTGGCCCTTTTCCGCGACACCGGATTGATTCATTTCTTCACTTGGGTGACCTTATTGGGGAGCCTGCAAGTCGTTGGTGGCTTCATTCTTGCAAGTTCGGTTTTACTGTTTTTGTGGAAACGAAAAAACTTTATTACTCCCTTGTTCGTGACGGTGTGCAGTGCAGGAATTTTCAACTACTTTGGCAA
>CAYHGP010000002.1:87955-100234 GCA_964356195.1 uncultured Candidatus Peribacteria bacterium
TACCTTGTTGGAGCCTTGTGTCTTATTTTTGGAATTACTTTTTCTGAATGGATGCTTTCACGAGAGCCTGTGCCTGGTTCCGCTCCTCAGAAACGCCCCTATGTAGGTCTTGTGACCACCGGGATCCTTGTCTTTGCACTTGGATTTTATGCCCTGATTGGACTTCGTTACACTCCCGAACTCAATGACAACGGTGGCGTGCAAGCGTCGATTGAGGTGAGCAACAGTGACGCGGTGCTCGATCTTTTCACCAGTAAGCTTTTACCGCAAACCACGGAGTCGGTGTTTGGCGATTCTCAGGAACCTTTGAACTTTATTATTATCGCGAAGACCGATGAACAAGTCCTCTCCGCTCTTAATGGGGCGGGCTTTGAAACTGCGGATGAAGTGAGCCTGAGTTCACTCCTCAAGCTGGCTTGGACCAAGACTTTTGATAGCTCTTACTCTAACGCACCTCTTACTCCTTTATTCTGGAATGCTTCGGCGCATCTTTTTGGATTTGAAGAAAACGGTCATGAAATTCGTCTGTGGAAAACCTCTATCGTAACGGATGATGGGCAAATGGTTTACACCGCAACGGCCAACAATGACGAAAGTCCCGATCTTGATGCGGAACGTGAATATGTTTACTCGACACTGGAAGAGACAGGGCTTGAAATGAAAGCGGAAAAACTTGATTTTGTAGGCCCCTTTTCCGGAGAAACTTTTAAAGAAACTCCATTTTTTACCGATGGAAGTTTATATTTAATTGTTCTAGAGTAAGATTCCTTCTATCTATTAACTTCCTCGCTCATGACAGACCTCATCCAACAACTCAACTGGCGCTACGCCACCAAGGAATTTGATCCCACGAAAAAACTCACCGACGAGCAATGGGCTCAGGTTTTGGAAGCCCTGCGGCTTTCCGCCTCTTCTTTCGGACTTCAGCCTTACAAATTTGTGGTGGTGGAGAATCCGAAACTTCGTGCGAAACTTCGCGAAGCCTCCTATGGCCAGCCCCAAGTGACCGACGCTTCTCATTTTATTGTATTCTGTCGCACTGAAAAAATTGACGAGGCTTACATCGACAAATTTATCGCTCTGAATGCACAGACTCGGGGAGTTGATCTTGCCAGTCTCGATGGCTTCAAGAAAATGCTCTACGGATTTAGCGTGGGTATGGATGAAGCCGGATTTGCGGTTTGGGCTGAGAAACAGATTTATCTTGCGGTTGGAAATTTGCTCACCAGTTGTGCTGTTTTAGGCATTGATGCCACGCCCATGGAGGGTTTGAGCTCTGCACAATATGATGAAATCTTAGGGCTCCCTGCCCAGGGACTTCACGCTTCCACGGTTGCAGTAGCGGTTGGTATGCGTTCAAGCACCGACTCCTTGGCAGGAATGAAAAAAGTGCGTTTCTCCAAAGAAGATTTGGTCGTCACTATTAAGTAATGGAAATATTCCTGCTCACACTGGGGATAGTGGCGTTCACTATTTTGGGCCGGGCGGTGTTCGGCTCCATGAAAAAGCACTATCCCAAACGGCTTTTAAAAGTGCGCATCCACCATGGTTACATGGGTCTGGTGCTCATGGCGATTGGAAGTGGGCTTGGACTTGAGGAGTGGATTTTTACTCTGGGGGCGGCACTTTTTTTGTCCGACGTTCTTCATCACTTTTTGATTTTGCCCTTATGGGTAGGAAAAACAGAATTTCCATAACTTAAGAAATCGATTGACTTTTCCTTGGAAAGCTTTAGAATGTGTACATTGTATGTCCGTACGCGTAATGATTTGTTCTTACCAGTCACGGGGTCGACATCACAACAATAAATCTTTATTCGTACGTTTCTAATGTAACTATACTATGCAAACTAAAAAACTATTTGTCCGCAATCTTCCTTACACCGCAACTGACGACCAACTTCGAGACTTGTTCTCCTCATGTGGTACCGTTGAATCTGCTGTTATCATCAAAGACCGCATGAGCGGCCGCAGCAAGGGATTCGGTTTCGTCGAAATGTCAACTTTGGAAGAAGCTGAAGCAACTCTCAAACTTGAGGGTACTGACATGGGTGGACGCCCAATCTCAGTAAGCGAAGCTCAGCCTCGCGAAGAACGACCTCGTCGTTTCTAATTCTATTTCAAAATAGAATCTTAAAGCCCCGCTTCGGTGGGGCTTTTTTGTTGGCTCAGGGCCGTGCTATAGTTGATGTATTCTAACCCCCACGCCATGCCAGTTGATCTTAACTATATCGCCATTTTGGTCTGTGCCATTGCTGCGATGGTGATCGGTAGCGTTTGGTACTCTCCTTTTTTGTTTGGGAAAATATGGATGAAGGAAATGCATATGCGTGAAGAGTTTACGAAAGGGAAAAGTATGGGCGTTACTTATGCGGGGGCTTTTTTGATGGCTTTGCTCACGGCTTTTGTACTCGCTCTCTATGTGAATAACATGGAGGCTCAAACGGCAGCGGAAGGCGCTGAAGCAGCGCTGTGGCCCTGGCTTGGATTCATCTTACCCGTATTGGCCAGTGGTGTTTTATGGGAACGCAAATCGTTCAAAGCTTTTGCCATTGCTGCAAGCAACACTCTTCTAACGATGGTGGTTACTGGAGTCATTCTTGCCATTTGGTGATGCGAAAATTTTTACTTTTTTGTGGACTCGTTTTTCTCCTCGGCTGCTCGGCTTCCACTGGAGCTTATGAGGCGATTAAAGCCGGCGGTGAGTGGTTTTTGAAGAACCAAGATTCATCGTTTTTGTATTACCAATATGAACCGCTCACGGACACTTGGCCGGATTCCCATCATGCCGTGCGGGAGTTTGGCTCTCTCTGGTCCATCACGCAGTTGGCCGATTTTTTGCAGGACCCTCGCTATGAAGAGTTGGCGTACAAGGGCTGGGATTATTTTAAGCCTTATTTTATGCAGGACACGGAAAACAATTTCACAGTGGTGAATATTACTCCGACGGAAGTGAAACTGAGCTACAACGCCTTCGCGATTTTGGTTTTGCTGGAGCTGGAAGATCCTGATAAAGAGATGCTTTTGGAACAACTCGCCAATGGAATTCTTTACCAGCAAATAAGCACGGGGGAACTCCTCACCCTTTTTTACTCGGATTCGGGGACCGGCAAAGATTACTACCCCGGCCAAGCCTTGCTCGCGCTGATGTCCCTCTACGAGAGCAATGGGAATGAGAGGTACTTGGCGGCGGTCAAGAAAGCGCTCCCCCACTACGAGGCTTATTTTGAGGTACATCCAAACACCGCTTTCGTTCCATGGCAGACGCAGGCCTATTACAAATATTATGAAGCCACGGGAAATTCCGAAGCCGCGGATTTTGTTTTCGCCATGAACGACTTCATGGTGAAACAATTTCAAAAAGATGACACCTGCAGCGAGTTTAACTTTTCCGTTGGTATTGTGGCCGGCGTTTACGTGGAGGGCATGAACAAAGCGTATGCATTGGCGGATGAGCTGGACGATGCGGCGCGGAAGGAATGTTACGGAGCCTTCATTCAAGCTGGATCACGGGAGATTATGGATTTACAGTTTCCTTTGGAGGGTCAAAATCCCGATGAGTTCGGCGAGGCGGCTTACGGAGGATTTTTTGGAACGGAAAGCGATCTGACCATGCAGGTGGATCGCAATCAGCACGCCGTTATGGCTCTGACGGGAGCGTATGAATTGGGGCTGGTGAAGTGAATAATTAAACCATTAAACCTGAACCTTGAAAGTCTATTCAGGGGTACTTGCCAGATTTTTAGAGTAGAATTTGTTTTGTAATTTATTTCTAACCCTCGCCCTTATGATGGATATGAAACCCTGCGTGGTTCATAAGATCGCTTTTGTACTTCTCGTTATTGGAGGTATCAACTGGGGTCTAGTAGGCTTTTTCGACTGGAACCTCGTTGAGGTGCTGCTCGGGCAATGGCCTGTCGCCGTAAATATTGTATACGATCTCGTGGGTCTTTCCGCGATCGCTATGCTCTTCTGCTGCCACTGCAAGGCTTGCAAAATGGGTAAAAAATAAGCGCTCCTTCGGGAGGTTTTTTAAAAAGAGGAGCCTGCAGGTTCCTCTTTTTTTGATTACCACCTTCCGCTCGCTCCGCCTCCGCCGAAACTTCCACCGCCGAATCCGCCAAAGCCGCCGCCCGAACTGCCGCCATGTCCTCCCCCAAAGAAACCTCCTCCACGCGGTGGTTTAATAACTCCGAACAGGAAGGTAGATAAAATGAAATCCAATAAAAGTCCGCCCAATGTTCCAATCAAAAAGCCTAAGAGTCCGCCAACGATCAGCAATCCCAAAACAGCGCCAAAAATTCCTCCCGCCCACCAGTGCTTGGTGCTGGAAAGCCAGCTCAAAAGCAGCCAGAGTCCGATAATGAAAAAAGGAAAGTTGTCGAGAAACCATGAGTAGTCTTCGGCCGGGACGCTTTCAAAATCGAAAGTCTCCCCTCGGGCCAGTTTGTCTAGAATCTGGATGCTCTCAAGCACTCCCTGGTCGTAATTGCCCTCCTTAAAATAAGGGATGGCGACTTGATTGATGATGCTGGAGGACTGGGCGTCGGTGATGGCGCCTTCAAGACCATAACCCACTTCAATGCGGGTTTCCTGGTCCTGCGTGACCACCAGAAAAACGAGTCCGTTGTTGAAATCTTCCTGGCCCACGCCCCAAGTGCGGCCAAGTTCCAATGTGTATTTTTCAATGGGGTAGTCGTTCAAAGTGAGGATGGTGACCACCACCATTTGGCTGCTGTTTTCACTTTCCAAAAGCGCGAGCTGAGTTTGAAGAGTGGCTTCCGTTTCTTCGGAAAGCACGTTGGCTTCATCCAGCACGTAGCCATTGGGAGCTTCGGGAATCGTGGCTTCCGCAAAAGCGAGCGGCACAGCCGCGAAGAGCGCCAGTAGAAAAAGCGGCTTCAGCATTGGATTCGCCTGTTAATTACCGAAATCGAATTCCACGTCGACGGCATCTTCGGAACCTGCTTCGGATTCAAACACCGTGTAAGCCTCAAATCCAAAGAGTCCGGCCACCAAGTTGGTGGGGATTTTTCGGATGGCTACGTTGTAATTGGTGGCGGCATTGTTGTAATCCATGCGAGAAACGGAAATGCGGTTTTCAGTGCCTTCCAACTGAGATTGCAAAGTTATGAATCCTTCCGTTGCGGTGAGAGTGGGGTAAGCTTCCACGCTCACGAGGAGGCGAGAAAGAGCGGAATCCAGTTGAGTGGTTGCGGCAATTTGATCGTCGATGCTGGCGTTGGGGTCGCTTTGAGTGTCGAGCCAGTTGGTGCGTGCTTCCGTCACTTCAAGAAGAGTGCTTTGTTCAAAATCGGCAGCTCCTTGAACCGTGGACACCAGCTGAGGGATGAGGTCGTAGCGGCGTTGATATTCAACTTCCACCTGAGCCCACGTGCTTTGCACACTTCCTTCTTTAGAGATGAGGCCGTTGTAAACAGAAACCATCCAAAGGGCGATGAGAACAAGTACGCCTACAACCCAGAGCCAGGCGGGAATACGTTTGAGAAATGAGGCTTGTGCCATACGTGAAAATTAAAGGCTAGTAGACACAGTGTAGCAGAGGTTGTGGCTTGCGCCACGTTCTTGTTTAGCAAACCCTTTGGGTTCGCCTGGCAAGAAATGCTTGAAAACAAAGGCCAGTGTCTGTACTTTGTGGCTGCGCCGGCGGAGAACATTCTGCGCTTCGCGCAGTGGGAGAGATGGCCGAGTGGTTGAAGGCGGCAGTCTTGAAAACTGTTAGACTCGCAAGGGTCTCGGGGGTTCGAATCCCTCTCTCTCCGCCAGTACTTCTTGGATTTTCTCCAGAATCTCTTCCGGCGTACTATTGCTTTTGTTGATGTAATAGGCTGGGTGCAGGTCCACTATGCTTTGGAGCTTATCGTTGTCTGCATCCAGATTGGTAAAAATGAGTACCGGTACTTTCTCCCCCCATTCAGTTTTTCGAATACTTTCTAAGACCTTCATCCCGTCTTTTTTGGGCAGCTCCAAGTCCAAGAGGATCAAGTCCGGGTGCTTTTCTAAAGCCAAAAGTTCGCCCTCTTCTCCGTCACAGCCTTCTATTACTTCATACCCTGCATTTGCAAACTTAGTTTGATACATTCCTCTTATAACTGCATCGTCTTCCATGATAAGTAAAGTCTGAACTTTTTCGATTGGCATATGGAATGGGTTAGAGAGATTCTTGATTTTCTTTTAGCATTTTTGACGCTAAAGGGGAGTCCGCCTTGAGAACGGCAAAAGCAAAGGTGGAGCCCTGCCCGGTCACTGATTTTTCGATCCATAAATCCCCGCCCATATGCTGAGCCATTTGTTTGGCAATATAGAGACCAAGACCGCTCCCTGCGGGTTTTCCTCTTCCCTCACTATTAATTCGCCTGAATTTCTGGAACAGTTTCTTTTGATCTTCTTCCGAAATTCCATCTCCGGTATCGGTGACGTAAAAAGTGACTTTATTGGAATCCTCGACCCCCTCTAAAGTAATTTTTCCTTTTTGGGTAAACTTTAGAGAGTTACCAATCAGATTATTAAGGATTTCTTTGAACTTGTCCTGGTCGCAAAAGATGGCCACTTGTGGAACTTTTCCAACAATCAATTTGATTTTCTTTTGCTGAGCAATGATTTCGAGTAAATTGGTCAAACTTGCTATGGCATCAGTGGGATTGAACCTGGAAAAGCTGAAGATCATGCGTCCTGATTCCAGGCTCGTGGCATCCAACATATTGTTCACAAGTTTAATTAATTGGCCAGTGACATTGAATATATCCTGTACTTGTCTTTGCAGTTTGGCAGTTATTTTCCCATAATCGCCACTAAGGATCATGGAGCTGAGACCTTTGATGGCGGTCATCGGCGTCCTAAGCTCGTGAGAGGCAACGGCAAGAAATTCATCTTTCATTTTCTCGAGTTCTTTTTCCCTGGTCATGTCTACGTCCACTCCGATCACTTTCGTCACCTTTCCATTTTCGTCTTTTAGTGCAAAGGCGCCACTTCTCATGTAGCGGAGGCCTTGATCCAAATGAATCTCATATTCAAGCCAGGCCATTTCCAGCTCTCCTTTTACTATTTTCTCTTTCAACTCTTTCAGTTTTTCGAAAGAGTCCGGATCCATCCTTTTCTCACGAATAGCCATGGGGGCCAGAGAGGTGTCTTCTTTCTCCCCAAATACTTCATACATCCAATAGTCCCAAAGGCCAGTCATGGTCACTGGATCCCATTCCCAAATTCCTATGTTTGCATTTTTGGACACGATATCTCTTTTCTTTTTTTCAAACTCCAAATGTAACTTTGTTTCGTTGACGTCTTCTAAAAGGTTGAGCATGGCAGACTTGGTGGCTTCCAGCTCTTTCAAATGTTCTTTAGTCTCTTCCGTTTCACCACGCAGGTCTTTCTCCAACTTTTGCTTTTCCAAAAGCAATTGCGCCTTGTGCCCTTTGACGTATCTGCGAATGGTGTAGATCCAAAGTACTACCAATAGAACCGTTAGTGAGGCTAACAGTACCACCAAGGCTAGGTATTTATTTATATTAGGATCGTTCAATTTCATCCACTTGTTTATGACAGTAGTTAAGACTGCAGGATCCGCGTCCTTCATCAGTTGATTGAGTACACCGAGCAGCTCCGTAGCATTTTCCGGGACTGCAAAACTCAAATGATAAGTGAAATCGACGGTTCCTAAAATCTTCACCCCGGAAAGGCCATCTTTGGTCACCAAATAGCTGGCTGTGGCGAGATCCATCACTGCCGCATCCACCTCACCAAAAATGAGTTTTGCGAGACTCACTTCGTCGTCACTATAAGGGACAAGTACAAAATCTTCATTCGCGACCAAAAAAGACTGCACTCCGTAGCCTTCCCCCACTGCTACTTTTTTCTGACTGAGTTCTGCAATATTTTCGTATTGAGAATTTGTTCTCACAAGAATGACCACGGGCACGTCAACGTAGGCATCCGTGAAATTGAGAAACTGGTCTCGCTCTTCCGTTTTTGTTAAGGAGGTGATGACGAACTCACCCCCTTGCTTTGCTTTTTCCAGAATAGAAGCCAAATTGCCGGAAGGTAAAAAAACGATTTTTATGTTTGCTTCATCGGCGAGTGACCGGATAAGATCCACTGACATCCCACCGGGCTCTCCACTCTCATCATTGAAAATGAACGGAGGATAATTTTCTTCGGGGGCGACTGTGATGGTGTTGTTGTGATCTTGAAGCCACTGAACATCTTCCGGACTGAATGCGGCAAAGACCTCCGTGGTACTCAAACTCAGTAGGAAAGATAGTCCTAAGAACGCGGCTGTTTTTTTTATAGGCATCATGACTTTGATTGCTTAAGGGCTGCGATTTCTTCCTTGAGTTCTGCCATACGAATTTCACGCCCCACCATCAATTGGTTCAAGCGGCTCAACTCGGAGTTTTTCTTTTTCATCTCCTCTTCTGCATTTTTTTCGGCCGTCATGTTCTGCAGAGTTCCTACAATACGCAGAGGTTTTTTGTCCGAAGTGTACTCCATGATTTTCCCCCGATTGAGTAACCATACCCATGATTCGTCTTTAGCTTTAGTTCTATGAATTACATTGAAAACCTGCGTTTTCCCTTCTAAAAATTCACTCAGTACTTTCTGTACAAGCTCTTTGTCTTCATCGTGGATCATATCCATCCACTCATTGATGCTGCTCCCAATTTCATTGGCCGTGCGGCCTAGCATTTGATAACAACGGGGTGTGAATGTAATTTGCCCTGTTGGATAATTCCAATCCCAAACTCCGGCCATATTGCCTTCCAGCGCAAACTTCCACAGCTCTTCGCTCTCCCTGAGTTTTTCCTGCATATCTTTAATCTCCGTAATGTCTTCCTCCGTTGCGATATGGCCAATCACTTCGCACTTGTCATTAAATAGAGGAGAGATATGAGCAATAGCGTAATAAATATCCCCCTTCTTGTTTCGGTTTACGATTTCCCCCTCATAAGTGAGGCCTTTCAGTTTTGTCATCCACAGCTGCTCATAAAACGCTGGCCCCATGAGACCTCCCCATAAACGAGGCGTATTCCCCTTCATCTCTTCAAAACTGTAACCAGTGATTTTCTCGGCCGCTTTATTAGCGAAAAGAATAAATCCATTTATATCTGTGATTACAATGTGGTGCGAGCTACTTTGCAGCGCATGGAAGAGGAATCCGTTTGTATTCTTCTCTTTTGCAATATCCACAATGGTCAGGCAGTCATTGGGCTTTGGGAAACAGCGTCCAAAGTGAATGTCCGGGCGAGGTACTCCGTTCTCTTGTAAGGTATCGTAAGTTTCTTGCACCATGTCTTGATCTCCCGAAACCCACCATTCCGATTCATTGAAGCCCGGGACCTTATCGAGCATATCCCACTGAAATGGTTCGTTGAAAATTTTATATTGGAAACATTTTGTTTGGGCTTGAACCTCCTTCAAAATCGGCTCGGACCAATGATCTTCTTGGTCAGGTAGCGATACGTAGAGCTTGCAGCACAATTCTTTTTTTCTAGTGAGAATTGACTGAATCACACCAAGAAAGTAGGCGACGCCCATTTCGTCGGCGATCATCACTAATTCATGAGGGGTGCTTTCCTTGACCACAAATGAAGATCCGAAAGGACCGTGAATGCGTACTTCATCTCCGGTATGAAGAGACTGAAGCGTTTCGTAGAAACCACCATCACGAATACGCACAACAAAAGAAATTGTGTTTTCTTTATTAAGTGGATTGGTAATGGTGAAAGCTCGTCTCGTGCCCTTGGAATCATTGGCCTTTAAAACCAGCAATTCCAGCCAAATATATTGGCCTGGTTCATAGCTAAAATCTAAAGGAAGGTAAAAAGTATACTCTACTACATGCGGTTTTAAAGCTCGCGTAGACAGTAACTTTGCAGTGAAAATACGATTTGAGATAGTGGACATGGCGGTGTTGGTGGAGGATGGCGTTAGCTTCGTTTGAACTGGACAGATTCGATAGAAACATACAATGACAATGTGCATTGTGTTCTTCAAAAAGGACCAGTTTAAACTATAGGGCAAATCGTACGTTATTCAAAATTTTTTGATAGTGAAGGAGGACTTGCTCTTTGGAATCTACTTTTTGACTGCTACCATACGGTATATTTTTCAAAAACTCGCCTATGAGAAACTCGCTATTTTCTTTGCTCAGTGTGATGCTGCTTTTTAGTTTTGGCTGCACGAATGCCGAGGTGCCTACTACTGAGGAACCTAGCAATATCGAGGAGCCTACCGTTCCCCCTTCCACGAGCTCCACGCTGGACCTGAAAGACACCAAATACACGATGTTCATCTTGAACGTACACGACTGGCTTTTGGGAGACGACTCCATTGAGACCGTGAATAAAGTCATCGATATTCATGAGAAGTATGAAATTCCTGTGAATATTTATTTAACAGACCCGGTTGTTCAGCTTTACGTTGCAGAAGCTCCCGACTTAATCGAACGACTTAGGACCTCGGAGTACGTAACGGTTTCGTATCACACACGGCCTCCAAGCCCTTACTATTCGAATTTCGACATCATCGGACTTCATGAGCTTAGTGATTCGGAGATTTATGACACAATCATGGAATATGAAACTCATAAAATTGACTTGAGCACCGGTTTGCCGACTGAAGAAGAAGGCGGTTACGCTTATTTAACAGAGCTCATGGGTTACGCGCCGGTGACGGTTGGTGTTGCGAGTGAATATAAGAATGTAGTGACTCAGGCGATAAAAGTCTACAAGGACCTCGGGGCTACTTTTACATTAGTACATGGGAAAGAGACTTTGCTCGGCGACAAAAAGGGAGCGCTGTACTTGCGACCGGAACAAATTGAGCTGAAGCTTTATGAGTCCAAAGCTTTGGACTCAAAGGCTGCAGATGTTATTGAAGCGGCCCTGGCTGACTTCAGCGGAGATTCGAGCAAAGGAATCTTCATGAATATAAAATTTCACGAGGATAATTATTACCTCAGTGGTACACCTTGGATTTACAATTTTTTCACTGATGGGAAAGAGTCAGATCCCAAAAGTGTCCCCTTTGATATTGAAACCGTGAAAGTTAACGAGAAAAGCGAACTTGAAAAAACTCATATTTGGGAACTGTATGAGGAGGGCGTTCAATATGTGAAAGACAATGCAGATACGATGCACCCCATCAGCGAGTTTGATCTTCAAGATATGCTCAAGTCCTTGTAAGGTTTTTACGCTCTCGCCGTCATAACTTCTATAATAAACTGTTATGTCTCACAAATTTTTCTCCTGGATTGTTCTGGCTAGCTTCTTACTCAGTGCCTGCTCGACTGCTACCGATGACGTGAGTCGTTTAGCCGCTGACTATCCTGTGATTTACGTTTCGGTGTTCACCCATGCAGAACAGACAAACAGCTACACGCCGGATTTCAGCAAAGATGAAGATGCCTTCTGGGAACAGCGGCAGCAAGTGGTGGATTTGGCGCAAATGCTTTATGAAAAAGGCGTGGGGTACGATTACCAGTCCGACTGGAACTTTTTGCTTGCTGCGACCAAGTTCGACCAAGGAACCGAAGAGACCAATGGAAAAAACTTTTTACAGTACCTCTATGAAGATTTGGGGGCGTCAATTGATCCCCATAATCATTCGGCACAAAGTGAATATAACCTTGCCGATGTGGCTTATTTGATTGAGGAACTTGGCGTAGAACCTTCGGGTGTGGTGGGTGGATTCTTGGCCTCCCCAAGTTCCGACTCTCAACTGGAAAACTTATGGGAACCCGTGCAAGGAGGGGTTTATGACTACACTTGGACTCCTGAAATTTTATGGGGAGGAGGAACTGTGAGCCACCAAGGAGAGGAGGCTTCTTTCTGGACCTCCGGTATTTGGCGACCTCAAGATAACGAACATTTTTCTACGAACGACGACAGCGCGCCCGTAGCGGTGGTGGGGCATTACCACAGCACTTGGGAGTCGCTCGATCTTTTGCTCGAAAAACAAGCTGCGGGAGAATTGGAAAATGGACATGTGTACACGATTTCGATTGATGCTCATCAAAAGCTTCTCACCCCTGAGTTCATTCAAGAATTTTCCGATAAAATTGATTCCTACCAAGCGTACACCGACGAGGGTCAAATCCAGTGGGTGACTATCCCCGAAGTCTACAATATTTGGGTGGAGCAAGGTTCCGTTCCAACCGTTCTTATTTACGATGGACCTGATACGGTGAGCAGTAATACTTGTGGTGATGGGGTGTGTAGCCTCTTTGAACGCAAAAAAAATCTTTGTTCAGAGGACTGCTGAG
>CAYHGP010000002.1:100334-103352 GCA_964356195.1 uncultured Candidatus Peribacteria bacterium
AGGACCGTGCTTGCATTTTTAGTGAGTTTATGTATATACTATGTATATACTTTAATTTTCTATGACTACAAAAGTTGCGATTTGGGGAAATAGCCTTGGAGTTCGGATTCCGAAAGGCTTACTGGAAGAAGCTCAACTTGCAGCGGGTGACCCTGTAGATATCGAGCTTGTTGGGAACAAGATTATTATTAGTTTTTCGGAGGACGAAACTCTGGAAGAAATGATGAGGAGAGCGAAACCCGGGAGACATAAGCTTCTTCTTGATTTTGAGCCGGTTGGCCGTGAAGTATGGTAAAAAACTACATTCCAAATCGTGGAGATATTGTTTGGCTCGACTTGGACCCTACACGAGGGCATGAGCAACAAGGACATCGTCCTGTGCTTGTGGTTTCAGGTAAATCTTATAACTTGACCGGGATGGCTTTGGTGAGCCCGATTACTTCACGATCGAAGGGCTATGTGTTTGAAGTGCCCGTAGAGACTTCCAAAGTGAAAGGGGTTGTCCTCTCGGACCAGGTGAGGACTATTGATTGGTTTGACCGGCCGGTTCGTTTTATTCAAAAAGCGGGAGAAGATACCTTGAGACACGTTCAAAAGAATCTCATCAAGCTCATAGATCGGTAGCCCTACTCATGCTCCGGTTCCGCCGTGCAATCTTCGCTGCTGAGGCAGGAGCTTTCGTCGGGGGCGGGGCCGCGCTCAGGGCAGGTTTCGGAATAGATGCAGGCATTGTCTCCGACAGAGGCCATTTGGGCTTCAAGCTCAGTGGATGTGGAGTGACCGTAGGAAACGAGGATGCGGTCGAGGTCCTGAATAAGGTAGTTTTCAAAGTCGGAGTTGGGCTCCCCATTCACCCACATTGTTAGCTTGTTTTCTTCGTCGTCACAGTAGGATTCTCCGGTGTCTAAGGTGAAACAGTCGTTGGTGAGTTCCATGCTGAGGGACGTGAAAAAGTCACCCAAGGTCACGGTACTCATGTGTTTGTGAATGACGCCTCCGTCCATATTGTGCAAATGGGTGAAGTTGCTGAGTTTGTTTTCATCGGTGGACATGTATTTTTCTTGTGCGAAGTCGTAGGCGGTTCCGCGCAAATAGACTTTAAAGTCAGCGTGATAGTGGACATCGCTCAAAATGGGCTCGGCGGTTTCGGCGCAAGAGGCGAGGAGGAAAGTGAGAGCGAAGAGGAGTTTCTTCATGGGTGGATTATTTTGCCGGGTTGAAGCGAAGCGAAATAGAGTTCACACAATGACGGGTGTTTTTTTCGGTGATTTTTTCGCCGATGAATACGTGGCCGAGGTGGCCGCCGCAGTTCATGCAGGTGATTTCTGTTCGTCTACCGTCGGCGTCGGTGGTGCGTTTGACGGCGCCTGGAATTTCTTCATCAAAACTCGGCCAGCCGCAGCCGGCATTGAATTTGTCTTTGGATTCGTAAAGCGCCGCTCCACATTGACGGCACGTGTAGATTCCTTGTTCAGAAAAGTTGTCGTACTTTCCGGTGAAAGGGGCTTCGGTGCCCTTGTCTACAATGACTCGTTTTTCTTCAGAGCTGAGAGGTTCATTCATAAATAATAACGGATGAGGAGAATTAGCTGTGCTTCTTTGCACGAGCCAGGCGTTCCTCTGCCCTTTCAGGCAATGCTTGTGCAACGGTGACTGCATCAATGTATTCTTTAGCCTTGGCGACTATTTCTTCCGGCGTGAGGTCCGCTTTTAGCAAATAGCCAATGGCTCCAAGTTCCAATCCTCTTTCAATGTCTTCATTCGATCTGGATAGATTGGACAAAAATACATACGGAATTTTTTTTGTTTTCTTGTCACTTTTCAGCTCCTTCAAAATATCAAGTCCGCTCATGCCCGGAAGCATTATATCGCTAAGGACTAAAGTTGGTTGGTGTTTTTTAATTGCTGCAAGTGCTTTTTTTCCGTCATTATAAACTTGCACCTCGTAACCTGCGGCCCTCATTTTTTCGGAATACATCCGGCTTAGCAGCGGGTCATCTTCGATCATTACAATGAGTGCCATGGTGCGATGGAAAAGATTTTCATCATGTTAGATGACGTTAGGTGAATATACAATATTTTGCAAAGTTTTTGACGCCCTGATAAGATAGACAAGATTCGTTCACTCCATACAATTTATGCGAAAAAAACTACTGTCATTTGCGTTGATTTTCGTTTTACTGTTCACGAATATTGGTATTGCCGTTGCTGCGACAGATGCCACGGCCGGCTTTAGCACACACTGGTTTGCCGGTGGGGTTACAGTGTCAGTTCCCGTTGTTGTGAACAATACGGGGACGACAGCTTTGATTTGCGTAAAGGTGAAAAGTCCTTCCAGTTCATACACTTGGATTTCAGGATCCGCTTCCGGTTGGACTTCTAAACTTTCCGGCAATGGAGATGCTGTTCTCTTTGATGGCGGGCCTATTGCGGTTGGCGCAAGCAAGACATTCAGTGTAACTGTACAAATGCCTTCAACCACGCAAACAGGAAAGAATATTCAAGTGCAAGTTGGAACGGCAGCTTCCGGTTCACAAAATTGTACCGGTGGAAAAATTATAGGCGAATCGTCTGCAGGTTCTTTGGCTCTAAACGTAGACACAATCCAACCGGCTTCATTCTCTCTTGTTAGCGTAACCGCTACGTCCGCCAGTACAATTCAAGTAGTTTCCGCAACTACATCGGATGTTAATTCAGGGCTTGATCCTAGCCCATATTTTTTCGATGAAACTACAGGCGCTTCCGGCGGAACGGATTCTTCCTGGCAAAGCAGTACCACTTACATAGACTCAGGTCTCAGCCCTTTAACGCAATATTGTTATCGGGTAAAGGCGCGAGACATAGTCGGAAATGAGACCGGGTACTCCGCCCAAATTTGCGCGACAACTCTCGCTTCACCTGATACAGATGGTGACGGGCTCACCGATGCTCAAGAGGCTACGTATGGAACGAACCCAAACGTTGCCGATACCGATGGTGATGGCTTGAATGATGGAAATGAAATTACTCGTGGCACGA
>CAYHGP010000002.1:103452-110862 GCA_964356195.1 uncultured Candidatus Peribacteria bacterium
ACTAATCCGAATAATCCTGATTCAGACGGTGATGGTTTGAACGACGGAAATGAAATTACTCGCGGTACGAATCCTTTGAATGCGGATTCCGACGGCGATACTTATTCAGACGGAAGTGAGGTCTCAAATGGTACTGACCCTCTCGATCCGCTCAGCCCGACTCCTGTTTCGCCTGACACGGACGGCGATGGCCTGACTGATGCGCAGGAAGCAGGCTATGGTACCAATCCAAACGTTGCTGATACGGATGGTGATGGCTTGAATGACGGGAATGAAATCACACGCGGTACGAACCCTTTGAATGCAGATTCGGACGGCGATGGATATTCAGATGGAAGTGAAGTGCTTAATGGAAGTGACCCGCTCGACCCGCTAAGCCCCGGAGCGCCGCCACCGGTAGACACTGATGGCGATGGACTTACGGATGACCTTGAAGCCACTTATGGCACTGATCCTAATAATACAGATACAGATGGCGACGGCCACTTGGACGGAGAAGAAATTACAAGTGGTACGGACCCGCTTGATGCGAATAGCCCGGTTCCGCCCGTGTTGGATAATGATGGCGACGGACTGACCAATGCGCAGGAAGCTACTTATGGAACAAATCCAAACGTTGCTGATACTGATGGAGATGGTTTGAATGACGGGAATGAAATCACTAGAGGTACAAATCCTCTCGACTCAGACTCCGATAATGATGGATATTCAGACGGTAATGAAGTTTCTAATGGAACAAATCCACTCGATGCCAATGACCCACCTCCTATTTCTCCTGACACGGATGGAGATGGCCTCACCGATGCGCAGGAGGCGACCTATGGAACAAACCCTAATAATCCTGACTCTGATGGTGATGGGTTGACTGATGGAAATGAAATCACTAGAGGTACTGATCCGCTTGATACGGATTCTGACAATGACGGCTATTCTGATAGCACTGAGGTTGCTAATGGTACCGATCCTCTTGATGCCAATGACCCCACTCCACTACCGCCTGTTGATACTGACGGTGATGGCCTCACCGATGCGCAGGAGGCGACATATGGAACCGATTCAAATAATCCGGATTCCGATGGCGACGGTTTAACAGACGGTAATGAAGTTACTCGGGGCACTGATCCGCTTGATGCAGATTCAGATGGCGATAGCGAATCGGATGGGAGTGAAGTTGCGAATGGTACCGATCCGCTTGATCCCAATGATCCTCCTCCACCTACGCCAACCGATATTGATGGCGACGGTCTGACAAATTCACAAGAAACCACTTATGGCACCGACCCCGGAAATCCTGATACTGATGGAGATGGCCTAAACGATGGTAGTGAAATCACCAGAGGTACTGACCCTCTCGATTCTGACTCTGATAATGACGGGCTTTCAGACGGAAGTGAGGTGTCAAATGGTACTGATCCGCTTGATCTTGATAATCCACCACCAGCGCAGGGTTCCAGTGCTCACGATAGTGATGGAGATGGCCTTTCGGATGCGGAAGAGCGTACTTATGGCACTGATCCTAACAAGGCGGATACCGATGGAGATGGATATAAAGATATATTTGAAATTAGGACTCTGCTGAGCGACCCGCTTGATTCAAATGATCCAAATTTCACGTCTACGCCTGAGTCAGGCGAAGATATTCGCGACGAAATAATTGATGAGATTGTTCCGGAAGATATTCTTATTGAAGTTACTGACCCTGTTATTACTCCGACAGTGGTTGAAGAGGCTCCGGTTGGTGCGCCTGAAACAACTGTTGCAATTGAAGCTCCCGGAGAAACACGCTCAAGCGTGCCGATTGCGTCTACAGTCGATGATGTTACGCCTCCGTCTATCACCCTTGTTGATATTAAATCCGGTGTGATTGATGGCAACATTTTGAGTTTCAGTGGAACCATTAACGATGCGAAAGGTGTGATTGAAGCGTTAAAAGTATCTCTGGATGGTGGAGCCTCTTCTTTCCCGGTGAGCTCGGTGAGTGGGATTGGTACTCGTAACGTAAGCTTCACTCTTGAAACAAAAGGGCTGAAAGATGGAAACTACACGGTTATTGTCTATGCTGAAGATAACTCCGGGAACCAAGTCATTTCAGAAACATATGAAGTTGTGATAGATCTTTTTGACCCATACATTGGAAGTCATTTCTTCTCAACAGGTGTATTCGGTATGACCCCTGATGAATATGACGTGCTTGAATCGGCCGTTGGCCTGACTCAAGATTTCTACGTGCCTGTCGGAGGAGGAGCTACTGCCGTGAAATTGCTTGATAGTGAACACGGTGTGGAGATTACATTGAACTATTTGGAAAGCCTCGATCTTTGGAAAGGATCTATACCGTTCTCTGAATCCGGTTTGTGGGATTTTGAAGTTGTTGCTTTGGATGGTGCCGGTAATGAGCGTACTAAGAGATTAGAATCAATTTGGGTCGCCGAAGGTGGTGCGGCTGCCGGAGAGAATGATGAAGTTATTGACCTCTACTCAGTTGAGTTATTCCGTTATTTTGAGGAAGAGAACGCATGGGAATCATGGGATGCGCAGCCTTTCAACCAGATCAATCCGAAGCTGGTTATGGCAGATGCTTCCTTCTCGTACGTTGTACCTGAAGGGCAATATTACTTTGTTGTGAATGCGGACGGGTACCGCAAAATGACAAGTTCTATTTTTACAGTGAGCCAAACGACTATTTTAACTCCTGACTTATCACTTGAAAAACTTCCTTCATGGACGCAAATACCTGTGCTTGGAACTTTGCTTCGTTTCTTTGACTGGGGAACTTCCTTTGCGTGGTCTCCGACTGAAATTGATCAAACCGGTTTGGATCAGACCACTGAGGACGTATCGTTGAGCGTTGGGGACACCTTCCCTCTCGATTTGCTCGGGCAAAATTCCATCCCGGAAGGCGTATTCGCCGTATCTTACGTGCAGTCATGGAATCCTTTTGGAGAGGAGCAATTAAACGTTCTTGATTCCCTGGACTCTGAATTGAAGCAAAAGATTTTGGTGTTTAGCAATCTTGAAACGCAGAGTGAATTATCTCAGTTTGTTTCAAGAGGTTTGGAAGATGTTTCTGTGTTGGCGGATTCTAACGGTACAAGTGCCGATCTGTTGCTGATTAACAGTTCGCCTGTGAGCTATCTTGTAGATGAGAGCGGTTTGATCCTTGCGCGTCATATTGGAATTCTTACGGCTGAAGACTGGAGCTCATTCCTTATTTCCAAACAATAACCACCATCAAACCATGCTAAACCAATTTTTATTTCAAACGTTCAGCTTCATAGTTCACGTTCTAAGCGCTTTCTCAGCGCTTGTGATGGCCTGGATTATTTTTGATTCTCGTTTTGAAGAGAGTCTGAAAGTAAAATCTACACCTAAGTACATGCAGAGCCTTGGTTTCCTTTGTTTGAGTCTGTATTTGCTCTTGGGGCGTTCCTTCGATTTCCCTGCTACCGTGATAGCCGGGGTTCAAAGCTTGTTTGTTTTTGGGTTGTTTTTACTTATCTCAGGTTATTATTTGGAACCGACTCCGTTGCTCAAGTTCAATAAAGAGGTTAAGAGGCCAAGAGGGAGTGCGCCTAATGCATATAAAATTATTCCTGCGTTAACGTTGTTCTTCATGATTCCATTTTTGGCCAGCTTGGTGGCTTGGGTGAGCACAGTTATGCAGAATGACTATCTCGGCATGCTTGTACTCTGGAACACGTACTTTAATCACATTATAATCGGCCTTTTGGCGCTGCTCTTAATCCTTATGCTTGTGAAATACACGCGTGGACTACAGACACAGTTGAAACCGATGCTATTGGGTTTCTTTGGACTTTTGTTGGCGTACATAACTTTGACCATTAGTTTGTATCTCAGCAGTGATTTGCGTTTCGACATGTGGACGGGAATGTACGGAATTCTTTGGGTACTTGAACGAGTTTTTATATTAATTGGCTCTCTATTCATTGGACGATACGGACTATATTTCATGCGATTCAGACTTAAGCCTCAATTGTTCGTTTACTTTATAAGCTCCGCCTTGCTCATTTTCTTCACGGTCACAATTGTATTTTTATTAATTCTTCTTCGTGATTTCCAGGCCAATACATTGTTCAATTTGAAATCTTCGGCGAAGGCGATTGAGATCTCCATTGTAGAGAAGAGGAATGATTCCATTTTGGCTGCGAAGGCGTTGGTAAATGATTCAAGCGTGATCCTGGCTGTTGATGCAGAAATCAGCTCCGACTTGACTGCTGCCGTGCAAGACATTTTGCAGACCAGCGGTGCCGACTACATTCTCGTGACTAATGAGGGGGCACTTTCATTGTATGACTCCAGAGACCCTGAATACTTTGCAGAAAGTTTTTCCAATGATAAGTATTTGGTCCGTGCGCTTGAGGGCTCGTCGACTAATACTTTGATGCGAGAAGAAGGCGTGCTTGCACCACAACTTGTCTCAAGAACTTACCTACCTATCGTAAAAGATAAAAAAGTAATTGGTGGGCTTGTGGTTGGATTCTCAATCGATAACCAGCTTGTTGACGCTCTTAAAGAAAAGACAGGGCTTGAAGTGACGCTGTTTGTGGATAACATACGTTCCGCTTCCACTTTTACTACTGACGGAGGAGTTCAAAGAATGGTTGGAACTCTTGAGGAGGACCCAGTAATTATTGGAACGGTACTTGGCCAGGGGAAAACCTATGAAGGCACCGTGGAGGTATTTAACGTGCAATATTTGGGTGTTTACTCACCACTGCTTGATGACGATGATAATATTATTGGGATGGTGTTTGTTGGAGAGCCTTCGCGCATTCTTGCAGCGATTGCAGGACAGTCCATTCAAGACACTTTAAAATGGATTTCTCTCCTCATTTTGCTTTCGCTCATTCCAATATATTTCTTCGTCAAACGCATTGCCATGAGTCAGTTGGTTTAGGCGCCTTTACGGACGCATGATTTTATAATCGCTAGGAAAAAATACCGTGGCAAGATGAAAAATGGTATACGAGATGAAAAAGGCGGCAAAAACGTCGATGGAGTAGTGGAAGTGGCCCAGAATGACGGCGGTTCCGAACATGAGAGTTACAGCGAAAGCCGTATAACGGAAAACTTTATTGTCCCAGAGTACCAAGGCCAGCAAAAATGGCATCCCCGTGTGGCCGGAGAAAAAGAAATCCGAGCCGGAACTCAAGGGAGACATGAAGTCCTCGGGATCCATCATAACGCGGTCCAAAGGCGGCCCCAAGTGTGTGAGTGAAATAAAGATCGACCGAATGACAATAAAGAGCGCGATGCTTTTAATGGCAAAAGGGATGTGCTTGGGTTCCAGAAAAAGGAAAAGGACTAAAAGACCAAGAACCACCATTACCCCTTCGTTCAAAATAAAATCCACATTGAAGTGGGGGATGTTGTCCAGGATTATATCGTTCACGGAATTACTGGCTTCGCGAATGGCGTAATTGCTGGCGAAGTGGTTGACCGTAAGGCTCCCCATAAGGAGCAGAATCCCCAATATATTAGAGCCCAAAAATTGTTTTTGGGTCCAGTACTGTTTATGGTGTGCGAGTAGTTTTTTCATTTTTATGCGCGACCCAATTTAGCATAAGAAGATTTTTTGGTATAGTGGGCCTGTATGAAGAAGAATTCCACGAAAGTTTCCTGCGTCATTCCCGCTTACAACGAGGGTAAAAGAATTTTGTGCGTGCTTGCAGCGGCTTTGGAAAATGAGTGGGTGGACGAAGTGATTGTAGTGGACGACGGCTCTACGGATGGAACTAAAAAGATGCTGGAGAAGAAAGAGGGCATCCATTTTATTTCCTATGCGAAGAACCGCGGAAAAAGTTTTGCCGTAATGACGGGCCTCAAGCGTGCAAAAAATGATTTGATTCTGATGTTGGATTCGGACCTTTTGGGACTGACGTCGGATGACATCACTCGCCTGATTCTTCCCGTGATTGAAGGACGGGCAGACATGAGCATGACCACGCGACAAAACAGTTTGCTCATTTACAAACTTTTGGGGATGGATTTTGTTTCGGGCGAGCGTGTGTTCCACAAAAAAATCCTCGGCGATTTGGACCTCATTGGAAAGCTCCGCGGCTTTGGCTTGGAGGCGTACATCAATAAGATTGTCGTGAAAAAAAGGCTGCGGCTGAAAGTGGTTTATTGGGACCACGTGATCACTCCGCGGAAATCTGTAAAGCTAGGCTGGTGGGCTGGAACCGTTGGAGATTTTAAAATGTTTCTTGAAATGGTGGCCACCATCGGGCTCTTGGGAGTGCTTTCACAAATCTTCAAAATGCGTTCACTGCGCGTGAAGTAGAAAAGCGTCCGCCGCGTTTTTCCAGGAATACTTTTTGGCTTTTTTGATGCAAGCGGCGCGGCTGAGGGCGAGACATTTGAGTGCATTTTTTCCGAGATCAGGACCGAGGTAGCCGTCCGTGCCGCTGCGAATAATATCTTTAGGGCCGGTACTGTTGTAAGCCGCCACGGGAAGGCCGCAGGCCAGCGCTTCCACAATGGTGAGACCGAAAGTTTCAGTTTTTGAAGGGAAAACGTAGACATCGGAAGCGGACAATAAATCCACCAAATCCTTTCCGGTTTTGAAGCCTACGAAACGGGCGGCCTGGTATTTTTTTTGGAGCTTTTTTTTGGAAGGACCATCCCCAATAATGAGCTTGGAGCCTGAAAGCTTGGCATCCAAAAAATCTTCTATGCTTTTTTCGGGAGCGAGGCGGCCCATGAAAACGAAGATAGGTTTTTTGAGGCCTTTGGGTGCTTTGGCCTTTGCATTGCGCTTGAAAAGTTTTAGGTCGATTCCCTGCGGGACGAAGGCTAAATTTTTAAATCCTCTTTCTTCGAGCTCGGCTTTGAGTGATTTACTGGCCACCAAAGTGTGAGTCCCCGTATTGTGGAACCAACGCATATAGCGGTAAGCCCCGGACTTCAGCACTTTCAGACGGAGTGGAGCGTAGTCCAGAATGTACTCCGGCAAACGGGTGTGGTAAAAACTCGTGAACTTCCAATGGTTTTTTTTGCAGACCTGCAGCGCAGCGAGACCGAGGGGACCTTCCGTAACGAGGTGAATGGCATCGGGGTTAGCTTCTGCGATGAGCTTGTTCATTTTTCTCCGCGCAAAGATCGAAAGTTTAATGTCCGGGTAAAATAATAAAGGAACCCCTAAAAACTGGCCGGGGTGAATGATGGTGACTTTTATGCCGCGCTTTTCCAGCTCGGTTTTCATGTTTGTGAGCCACGTCACAACGCCGTTGATGACTCCGTAGACATCGGTAACAAAAACTACGCTTTTCATACTTTGCGGCGTTTTTTAAAAAAGTACAAAATCAGGATAAATAAAATCACTCCGAACGAAATGAGTCCCACTTTTGTGAGGGTGCTGTCGATTTGTTCGTAGGCTTCTCCAAAAAA
>CAYHGP010000003.1:0-40593 GCA_964356195.1 uncultured Candidatus Peribacteria bacterium
ATGGTGTTGTTCGGCTTGAAAGGCGAAACGCCGGCCGAATTCACTTCACCCAAGTAACCGGTAATAAGGTTGAGGAGGAAGGCTTCTTTTGTATACGGGAAGTACCACAGTGCAGCATCAAGAATATCGGTAAATGTTGCAGGCACACTGTAGGCTTCTTCACGCGGCACAATACACAGAATGCTCAAAATAATTTTAGTGAATTCAGCGCGGTTGATAGCTTGATCGGGATAGAAATAGCGTTTGCCATCCACCTCATATCCTTCCAAAATTCCACGTTCCACGAGCTCAGCGATGTCGGTGTACAAGGCATCATCGGTGGAAAGATCTTCGAAGTAAATGCGGGTATCGGCACTCAAAGATTCATGGGTTTCGCTGATCAAAGAAGAGGAGCTGAGGTCCAAATCTTTCGTGGTCACAATAGAAGCGGTCCCTGCGGTTCCCGGCCAAATTTCAAGTTCCAAAGTTTCGCCATCGTAGATTTCAAGGATTAAGTAGTCCTCGAGCGAGTCGGCCGCCCGTTTCACCAGCGTGTAGCGGTTGTCAAAAATAGTGATACTGCCGCTCTGGCTGAGCATGAAGTCGAGGTTACCATAGTCGTCACGTGCCACGAGCGTAGAGTCCGTCCATTCGTAACTCGTTTCATCTGCAACCGGATAAACGGTAACTTGATGAGCGAGGCTAAGCTCGTAAGTTTCCAAAACTTCATCCACTTTTAGAATCGAGGAATCGGTGTCGGCAACAAAGATGAAGCTGCCCATCACAATGCCGGTGCTATTTTCATAGACCACCAAACGAGAAGGCCAATCCGCTTCCGAAGGAATAGCTTCCACGGTATAAGCGCTGTCATAAACCAAAACTTGTTTAGTGTCAGGATTGAATTCGGCAATAACATCGCCGGCCGCATCGTAGACGGAAATGAGTTCGGAGCTAATCATCTCTTCAACGAAGTCTCCGTTTTCATCCGTGCTGTAACCGGTGCCGATTTCTTTCACCACGCCACTGCGGTCTCTCACCAAATGGAATGGGAACGCGGGACTTTTGGGGTCGGTGGTTCCGGTGACGGCGGCTACGGTTGCATCGGTAATTTGAATGTCAGGCACATACACTTCCACGCTGATCGTCGAAGTACCAATGTTGCCGGTGGTATCGGTAATATAAAGAGTCACTGTGCGAGGATCCGTAGTGTCGTAAGGACCAATGAGAGCCGTGAGGCCAATAGACTCTTCATCATTATTCAAGATACCATCGCCATCGGCATCCACATTGGCATCCAAATCCCAGTAAGCATCCACAATTTCGCTGTCGCTATCAAAGGAGCCTTCGGCAGAGAGTTCCAGCGTGGAGAAAATAGCGACTTCTACAGCTCCGTCCCCATCGGTATCGGCGCCATTGGTATCGACGAGAGGGTAGGGCTCGGAACTATCGGCACACACTTGAGGATTGAGCAGCACGTTGTCCGAAAGAGTGCCCCATGTACCATCCGAATAGAGGCCTCTATTCACCGTATAGTAGGCTCCATTTTCAATTTCAATATTTGCCGATGGACTGGAGGTATTCACGAGGCGATCCATAATAAATTCTTCTTCTTTATCAAGCACGATTTCACCTCCTTCCGACGTGACCATCGTAGCGTCGGCTCCTGAGCTTTCCAAGCTCACCATTTCCTCAGGGAAGATCTCCATGCCTTCTTCCAAATCCTGTTCTTCCACGGTTTCAGTGTCTTGAATCCAGTAAACCGATCCGCTGTCCACACGAATCACTCGTCCGGTTTGACGTCCAAAAGTAATAAGCGTGTAGGAGGGCAGTTCAATGCGCGTGGTGAAATCATCCACATCGACTTCAATCGTAGTCTTCTCAACGGTTTGGAACGTCACGCCATCATCGGTTTCCAATTCACCGGTTTCAGAAATCAGAGTTCGCTGAGGTGCATTCAAAAGTTTTACTTTTCCGCTTACATTTTCGGCATGCAAACGGCTCTCAATAACTTTCGGAAGTTCAAACTCACTAGCTCCGGGGACAACAATACTGGTTTCGGAATTAGCTTGGTAAGTGGCGGATTCTTCCGTTACCGGTAAGGTACTGCCACTCGTATACTCAAGCGCAGCAGTGTCGGTGAAAGTCACGCTGTCATTTTCTTCATTAGCGAGCAAGAGCAAGCGTTTAATGTTTTCTTCCGGTTCGGCATCTTGAGCGTCCAAAGAGTCATAGAATAAGACTTCATAGCCCACCGCTTCAGGCGACTCGCTAAATGAGAAGCTGGCCTCTTCGAAGTCATTTTTCCCGCGTTTGAAGTTTTGTACACTGCCATGAGTGGCTTCTACTTCGGCAACAGTCATTTCACTCGGATCGCTGCTCACATA
Organism: uncultured Candidatus Peribacteria bacterium; assembly: GCA_964356195.1. Lineage (GTDB taxonomy): Bacteria > Patescibacteriota > Gracilibacteria > UBA1369 > 2-02-FULL-48-14 > 2-02-FULL-48-14. The sequence goes on from CAYHGP010000003.1 coordinate 2,364, forward strand.
ACGGAGGCTGGGACTTTCCGTGTAGTTTTCTTTGATGTACACGTCTCCACCCATGGAATAAACAATGTCAGCATCACCGTCTTCATCCAAATCGACGAATATAATATTTGTCTTTTCCTCAGCCTCTGCCGCATAGTCGGTCAAGCGGGTGCTCGTTCCGGCCTCGGAATCATAAAGGTAGAGCCCGGTATTAAAGGCGGCGGGAGCGGCACCCAAAGACAATCCGTCGTAGGCCGAACTTGAATCGGAAGCAAGTTCAAGAGCTTGTTCATTTTCGTCCTGAGTCACAAGTGCTTCCGGATTCCAATTCTCGGCTGTGGAATAAGCATCGTCCGTACCATCATCGCTGGCCAACAAATATTGAGCATGTAAATTCTCTTGAGCCAAGTAGCGCTGGAAAGAGCCACTATCCATACCCCTCAAGGCTTTTGTACCTTGGTCGAAGTCCTCAACATAAGAAATCATCGAATCGCGCAGCACGGCCACGGAAGCAAGAGGTGTATTTTCAATGCTGGCCAAGAAATCTTTATCAAGGTCAAGACTTCCCTTAATGATATCATCATAACGATTGAGCAAAGGATCATCCATACTCAAAATCCGCTGTGTACCTGTAAGAGTAATGGTCTCAGGCATCTCATCATCCCATGCAGTAAGATCACTCTGAAGTTTTTGCATAATTTCAGCAAGAGCTCCCAAATTTTCCCGCACCAAGGGTTCGTCCTTATATGCAGTAGCGGTATTCATGGCATCGATGTAAGACGAAGGGCCGGCATCTGCTTCCGCGTCCACGCCCGCACCCTCATCCAGACCCGCTTCTTCCCCTGTCACTTCAGCGTCGGCACTGCCATCGGCACCTACTTCTCCGCTTTCCAAATCGGCCTCGGCATCCACTTCCACATCCACTTCCACCTCAACGTCTAAAAGATTCATGGCTTTCTGAATAGCATCATTCACTTCCTGCATAGGCTTGTTTAAACCGTCTTGAACAAAATCAGTTGTAAACTCATTTGTCTCGTCGGCAAAATCTTTCACCACGTCAAAGATGACATTGAAGTCAGTAGTCAGATTGAGGTAGGTGTTGATTTGGATTTTCTTTACGAAATCAAAACTGAACGACGGCCACTCAACTTTCGCAGACAAGTCGAATGGCAATACAATCCCTCCGGAACGTTCCGTAATTTCCTCGATTTTTGTTTTGAGATTACCTTCAGAAGTGGGCATGAAGCCTTGTCGGATAATACAAACAATTTTAAGCACGCTGCCTGCAATTTTCAGGGCTGCGGAAATAGTGGGATCAAGCTCAGGAAGTGCCGGAGGAGGGGGGAGGCTCGGTAAATCCGGAATGCTGAGGCCGGGAAGTTCCGGTATTTCAAAATCGATTTTGAATTCAGGCAGGGTAGGAATATTGAGGTCCAGATTCAGATCTCCGCTAAGTTTTGCCGAAGGAAGAATAATGCGTGGAAGTTCCGGAATATTAATGCGCTCCGGAATGAACTCAATGTCGGGCCAAACAATATTGATGCCGGCTTGAATGTTCGAAACATCAATCACAATGTCCGGCAACTTTGGCATTTCGAGCACAGGGAATTCCGGCATGAATACAAATAGGCTGAAGATGAGTTGCATGCCGCTGTAACGCTGGTTGGTACATTTGTCACAGGAATCCATGAGGTCCGCGGAAAGGTCTATGAGGATCTGCCATCCGCTTACAATTTTCTTTAAATCCACAACAAACTGCGCCCAAGCCTGAATGCGTTGAACATTTTCGCTGAGGTAACCGGCAGTGTGGCTGAGCACGGCATCAAGGTAACAAATAATAGACTTGGCGTAGTAAGCCTGAATGTCACGAAGCATAAGAATCGTTTCCGGGATTTCCGTATAACTCTCCAAAATGGCCATATTGGTTTCCACGGCGGTGATAAGCGTGTCAATGAGCCCCTGCAGTTCATCAAAAGTCTCCTGTTCGGCGGCAGTGACATCATCACGCAAATCAAATTGCTCTTTGAAACGGTCCCATTCATTTTTGGTGTCCTCCACCCACTTGTTCCAATCCTCGGTAACAATTTCGATTTCTTCCTTTGTTATTGCCGGGTATCGCACTTGGACGTGCTCGGGCTTGATGTCGATGAGCGGCAAGGCATTCGCCATATTGAGCCATTTCTCGAGGCCCATAACTGCAGTATTGAGGACTTTGATTTTTGATTCCGTATCTAGTTTCACAGCATCCCCCTCTTGGTTTTCAGAGGCCTTTTTACCGATGCCTGTGAATTCGGTAGTGATGCTGTTCGGATCAGGATAAATAAAGGTAATGTCCGGCAAATCAAGCATTTTGAAGAACTCTTCCTTTTGCGCTTTCCACCATTCCGTGAAGATACCGGGGAAACCCGGCACTTGCACATTGGCATTCGCGCTTACCGGCGGCTCATAGTCTTCAAAGACATCGCTGCTGAGTCCGGTGGGAGCGGCGCCTCCTGCAGAAGCTCCAACCGACAAGGAGCCTCCTCCGGAAGTACTAACATTGAAGGCGGCTGTAGTTTCCTCCGAAACAAAGGCACTGGCTTTGGAAAGGCTATCGGCCAGGAAGCCGTTTATGGCATCACAAACACTCGCAGGCAAAAGAGGAACGCTAATAGAGAAACATTGTGCAATGCCTCCTTGGTACGGACCAAGACACACGGATATTCCAAGTGCGAGTGTAGTGGTGGGGGAGAGATAAATGCGCATCACGTTGGAGCCGTAACAGAGCGATAATGTACACACCACCGGGAGATAAGGAAGGATTCCAAACACGGGAAACCCTGGGTCAGCCGGGGTGATGGTAGTTCCGAGGACCGGGATGTGGTAACTTCCGCGAGCCAAGAAGGCTATGCTGCCGGGGAACGCCAAACATCCTCCGCTGCAAGTGAGAGCGGAAACCACGTCTTCAATAACTTGAGTTGCACCGGCAACTTCATCTTCCAGTACGGAAATACCGGCTTCCAAGTCTAAATCATCACCGCTCAGTGCGGCCTCAAGACTCAGATCCAATGAGGAATCCAAAAGTACAGCTGTGCCGGTAACCCATTGGTCCACAAGATCAACCAGTCCATCTCCATCCGCGTCGTCGGTACTTTCATACATTTCATCGGCGGAGTAGTAGCCATCACTGTCACCATCCACGCCTCCCAATAATTCTGAGATCGGGTCGAAATCACCCTCTGCAGCCGCGGGGATTCCTTTCTCCGGATCCATATCTTGGATGAAGTCGGGCATAAAATCTCCATCGGCATCTCCGAAAGGATTTTCAACAGTGGTATCGTAAGCCGCCTCATCGGTAGCGGGGGAGTACTGTTTCTCTTGGTAGCTTATACGACGGTAACTTGTAGCTCCCAAACCAAGGAACCCCCCACCGTCAGTTTCAGTGATGTAACCGTCGGAATAAAAAAGCTCCAAAGCTCCAGTTGTATTCCCCTCCGGAGAAATAGCAATATCCGCATAATTATCATCTTTGTAATCACTGTAAATATCTTGTCCCACCATCACGGAAAGATTTGGAAGCAGCGTCACGGTTCCGTTGTAAGAAAAACTCAAACTTTCACCAACGCCTAAACTCAAAGGTCCGTAGACAAATGGACGAGTGGAATCTCCGCCTTGCAGGGTTACTGAACTGTTTGCTGCGCTGCACGCAATGCAGGTGAAACTTTCACTGTCGAATGTGAAATAAGCTCCTATGCTATCCGACAAGTAGAGGTCGGAATAGGTGCTTCCGGAAACATTCTCCATCGTAATCGTGTAAGCAAGGGAATCGCCGACTTCCACGACTCCACCATTTGAGTCAGCGACACTTTTTGTCACAGAAAATAATTCAGCGATGTCATCACTGTCGCCATAATCGAAACTTAGATTTTCATTGCGTCCCACGGTACTGGTATCGTCCTGGCCATCCACTTTCAAAGTAAAATCCGAATCAATCCCGAGTGCGGTAATGAAGTCCTCGTTACTGCTGCTTTGTTCAGTGGTAAGAACCGGTAAAGAAACAGGCCCGTCTTCCAGTCCGTCGTAACGAACAGCCAAGTCACCATTAAGATTTTGAGTGGAATCGGAGTTGAGACCGAAGTTCTTTATTTCATCTACGGTTTCCAAAGTGCCGCCGGAATTCCACACGGTGTAAAGCACCATGTTCTCATCTGCAATCACTAAGTCGTCATAATCATCACCGTTCAAATCATAAACTTCCACTTGAGTCGGTTTCCCGGAGATGGCAGTGAGGTCAAGGTTCGTGGCGATGAAGCCACCCCCAATATTCTCATATTCATAAATACACACTTCACCTTCGTAACAAGCTTCATTCGTAACAATCATAAGGTCCTCAAGCCCGTCGTTATTGAAATCGCCTTTATCAATGGAGCTGATTCCATTTTCGATGAACAGCAATTCTCCTCTGTCTTGCAGACGCACCGGAGCTTTTGCATTCTGAAGAACATTAATACTTCCATCCTCATATGCCGTTAGAACATCCATCATCCCATCGCCGTTGTAATCAAGGTCCATCATGGAAACGATGTCATCGGAAGAGGCGGCAACCATTGTTCCGATGTCGCTGGTGAAACCCATGTCGTTCACTTCATTTGCGGTGGGCAGTTTGATGGTTGGGTCTCCCAAGACGATGCCGACTTCCGAAGGATAGAAAAGGTTTGATTCTCCAACGGTATTTCCTGCAGCGAATAAGAGAAGATGTTTATTCTCATTTTCCCAACCAACGGACCCGTCCCCCTCGGCGGACTCCAAACTCATATATCCAAGAGACGGTTGCATACTTTTATCCAAGTCTTCATTCGGATCAATAATGGCTATTCCCATAGGATTCAGCGAACTGTTTCCCGTGGGGATGGTCACTAAGCGATTTTCGGTAACCGCCGTAGGTTTAATATAAATACCGCTGGCTAAAGTATCCCAGTCTTCTAAATTGAAATCGGTATCCACTTGAGTGATGTCCTCATCCCAAGCGGAATTGAAGTCGATGCGCAATACTTGTTGAGTTCCCTTTAGGACGGCAAAACCAAGTCCTTCCGCGGCTGCATTAATGACCAGAGAATAAGCGGGGTCCAAAATGGCAATCTGTCCATCCTCACGAATCTTCAGAGTTGCTGCAGAATTCTCACGCAACAATATGTCCCCGGTCTCTCCTTCTTCCAACACAAAGTCATCATCACCGTTGAGCAGTTCGGCGGAAATCATACCGGTTCCCGACGGCATGACGTAGAAAATTTCTCCGATCAAGTTGTCATCCGGGAATTCTCGCCACTGAATTCGTGTGGGGAGTTCACTACCGGCACTTTCAACGGTCTGAGTCACCATACTGTCTTCAGGCAAAGTAATTGCTCCGCTGGCATCAATGGTTGCAAGCCGTTTCTTGGGTTTAGGCTCTGAAACCAGCGACGTCACGGCTTGGGTCTTGCCATTGAAGGTCAACCATCCGGCGATGTAGTTTTCTTGACTGGTGTCTCCGAAAGGACCGCCCAGGAATGAGCCATAAAGCATTTGAGGGTCAATGTCCGCGAATTCTTCACCGCTCAAGGTGTAGTTTATGTCGCCACCCCAAGTTCCGGCCAAAAGTCCTGTGGCAGTAGCCACAACATTAATTTTTCCACTCACTTCTCCGGGAGTGATGTAGAAGCTCGCTTTCCCCTGGTTTAGCGTGAAACTAGTGGAGCTGAGCGAGCCGAAATCTTCAGTGCTTGTAGTAAGGCGCAGAGTTCCGGTCGTCGTGCTGTCCGTGGTAACCAAGTTTTCATATTGGTCATAGCCGGAAACAATGAGTTTCGCACGTTCTCCGGCAGAAAGAACCGTGGTTCCGTCATCCTTTTCGATGCGCAGTTCATAAATATCGGCGGGCTTGGACTCTAAGGAGGAACTGCCCCCTTCAATGCCGGTACTTTCAGCGATTATGGAACCGGTTCCGGCCAAAGTGCCGGGAGTCAGCGAAGCACTGGCCTGTCCGCTCACGAGCGTGATTGAACTTGAAGTAAAAGTTCCATAAGATGCATCGCTGAGGCTCAATTGAATATCCCCTTGAAAGCCGGTGACATAAGCACCATTCCCATCCACCACGGAAACGGTCACCGTTTCTGAGGAGCTTCCTCCTACCAGCAAATAGGGGTCCGATTGGTCGACTTTCAAAGTCATACCTTCCTTATGGGTAATGTTGAAAGTGTCACCGCTATCCGCTACGGAAAGCAGGGAGGCCTGCACCGTGCTTGTATCGGCATCGGGGCTTGCGAGTACTCTGAAATTCAAATATCCATCGGATGTGGTGACTTGAGTGCCATCAGCCTCTGTGTCTTCATCGGAGAGGTCCAACAAAGTGAGCCCGCCTTCAGTACTCAATGTGACCGAATAAAAACCGTTGTAAGCCAAATTTCCAAACGAATCGTAAAGGTACACCGTCATGTCTGAAACAGCCTCGGCACCCGCAGGCAAAACAGTGGATTCTCCAGCCAATTCAAGTCGAACCGGTTCACCGGGGTACACGTGCACTTCCGCATTTCGTGAGGGCAAGGAATTGTCTGTAATATGCCCTTCCACGGTAATATCTCCGGCAACTTCTGAGGTATTGAACGTAGTTTCAGCAAGTCCATTTTCCACTTGCACCAAGTCACTGCTCAATACTCCATTTTCCGAGCTCGAAAGAATAAATTCAATCACGCTCGTATCGTCTTCGACGTAGATTTTATCATCTTGATCGCGAATCTCCGCTCGTACATATAAAATGGATTCACCATCCGCAGCAATGTCGTTGGTGAACACCGGCACCTCAGTAGCTCCGGCACCGGTGCTACTGCTGATTTGTTCGTAGTTTGCATCACTGGAAACGGCATAGAGCCCCGGCGCGTGTTCATACACGCTGAGTCCAAGAAAGTCTTCTTCGTCACTTGTATCAGTGCTTGTAGTATCGGTACTTGTTGTGTCGGTAGAATCAGTCCCGTCGGTCACCTCCGTGCCTTCGCCTTCGCTGCCGGGAAAATCATCGCTTGCGTCAAGAGGATCACTGTCCCTAATCACTTCATCAAAATCATTCACACCACCCAGGTCCGTGTCGGCCATGAGGGGGTCGGTACTATAAAGGACTTCTTCCGAAACATCACTGAGGCCTTCACCATCGGTATCCACAGCACGGCAATCTTTGGCGTTCACTAGGTTCACAGCCATCATCACAAATTCAGCTCGAGTCATAAATCCTTCAAGCCAAGCGGTGGTGACGTCGACGCCATCAGGGAAAAGTCCATTCTCCTTCGCCGTATTCACATATTCGCTGTACCAGACCTCACCTGCCGAAACTTCAGCAACATCAAAGCCACCGGTTTCAACCAACACTTTAGTCCCCTCCGCACGACTGATGTATTGAGTCGGAAGATAGTAGCCCACTTGGTCGCCACCGGCATATCCGGAAACAATTCCATCCACTTTTCCTTCTGCCACGCACGCGAGCAAGTCAGGGTTGATGTCGGTATCGGGGAAGGGGTCCTGTCCATATTCCGCGAGCAGCGTTGCTTCATAGGCCGCCGAATAACTGTCACAGTCCTTACAAATGGCTCCAAGGTCGATTTTTATGAACTCTTCACGGGTGATTTTATTGTCGGGACGGAAACTTCCATCGCTGTAGCCCTGAACAATGCCGCGCAGGTAAAGCACTGCCAAATCTTGGTAAGCAACATTGTCCGAGGAAATATCCGTGAATAGTTTTTTGCCACTGACCAGAGGGTCGTAGCCGGAGAAAATTTCAAGCCCGTCAATGTAAGAATCTCCATCGGAGTCAGAGTTGTCGAGTTCGGTTCCAATGGTCCATTCCTCAAGATCGTCGAGCAAATCCGAATCCGTGTCGGCAATCACGGTTGCGGCTGACGCCGAAGCTATGCGACCCCAACTTTTTTCTTCTTCCATAATCATAATCGGAGCACGGCGGCCAAGCGGCCAGCGCTCGGCGAAGCTCAAATAGTCCGACTCCTCATCTTCCGGAGCCACGATTTCACCGGTGACGAAGGAATGCTTAATAGTTACCGTGAACAAAGTTTCTCCGTCGCCGTCGAGCACATGAATAGGATCGTAAAGATTGATGGACTCGGAATTATCGAAGTCCAAACTATAAGCGTCGGAAATGGCAATTTGTCCCAAAGCGGTGACCAAACCTATTTGCACGTCGGAATCCTCCAAAGCCACACCGTCTTCCGCAGTTGCGGCACTGGCCGTAGCCCCGACTTGTTGAACAAAAACGCCGGCAGCACCGTCACCGATTGAAACTGATTTTTCATCCGGAATAATAAAGAAAACACCATAGGTCTCACCGGCCTCGCTCATAATTGCAACTCGTGTCGGCAGACTATCCGTGGCTTCTCGCAACTCGGCCTTTGTCGCATCACGGAGTTCCAAGTCTCCGGTGTCCGGGTCCAAAATAGCAACAATATTTCCATCACCGTCTGTCACTTCGATTCGGTCGGTTTGTTCCGTGGTAGTGGCTTCGGCGGTGCCCTGTTCATCGAGAATGTAAGTTGTCACTGAAACATTTTTACTCACCACCGATCCACTCAAAGAATTACTGTTTCCAAGGTCATCACGATTCGCGGGGACAGCTCGAATGGTAAAATCGCCCACAGTGCCGCTAAGCAAGTTAAATATCGCCACTCCTCCGGTGAGTTGCAGGGTGTCATAACTAATGGAAATGCTGTCGACTCCACTCGTAACTTCCAAAGTGACTTCGGTATAGTTATCATCGGTGTTAATGGAGCCATCGGATTTTTCGGCGCTCACGGAAACCGTGTAGTAGTCGTGCTCATCCCCATTATTAGCTAACAAAACTTCATTGTCGTCGCTTGTTAATGAGAGGGTAGTTGTAGCGGCTGCATCATCCGGAATTCCATCGGCATCGGTATCATCATTTGCACCACTGTCATATACAACCTTGTCGCCGCAAACCGTATCTTCTTCATAGGTATCCACACTGCTGAGTGAATCTTCTGTTTCCTGAAGCCATTCTTGCATTGCCTCAATCCAGTCGAAAATTAAAATAGGAGTGGTATTGCTGACTTCGGAAATAGGTTCATAGACGGGCTCTTCTTCGCTATCGGCCTCAGCCAAAGCGGCGTCAATAAGCTCCTGACTGCGATACATGAATTCCAAATCACCCTCCGTTTCAGGCTTGTCGCCATTGAAAGCGAAATAAAGATTCGTGGCATCTCCATCGCTAATCATTGAGACCATTTCATACCCATTTCGCACCTTGGAACTTATGGCTTCTTCCATACCCAAGTAATGAGTAAAAACATACTTGTGCTTCTCATCTATGCTGAGGGTGCGCCATGCCAAAGCATCGCGAAGCTGATCCACATTTATTTCGTCCAAAAAGCCCTCAATGTCACTTTGAAAAATGCTTCCTCCGGCAACGTCATTAACGTCGTCCTTCAAGGTGCTAACCGCTTCCTCCACATCGGTCACGGTGACGGCAGAAAAAACATTGATGTAAGTCACTTCTTGGGCGGCTCCGTCCGCATCGATGAAGGCAATTCGGCGAGTCTTATCAATGGGCAAATTCGGTGAAGCGGCATTTTTAATTTGCGCATTCAGTGTTGCATTCGTGGGCTCCACGCTCTTATAGATGGAGGTGATCGTTTTCGCATCATCCATGTCATCAACGAGCGCTCCACTATCGGCCTCCTCCGTAAGATAGATTTTATCAAAATAGACATTGAGCTCTGAGACATCATCCATGCCGCTTCCTTCCTGGGGATAGTCAATTGTCACTGGATTATCATCATCCTGAGCGGCAATAAAGGTATCAATGTCCTCGTCGGTGTAGCTTGTATAGCCCTCTTCTTTCATCAAATCCTCCATCGTATAGGAGTGGTCCGAATCTGCTGGAATGAGGTCAATTTCATTGAAGTGTTTACGCAGAGTAGCGTCCTCTGGACGAGGCTCGTAGTCGGCTCTTTTCTCCTCTACTTTCGCCAAAAAGTCCGCATAGGCGGCATCTCTGTCATCTTCATCATCCTCTGCAAATTTGCGGAGTTTCGTAGTCAACCAGTTGTTGAACTCCGCCATCGTTTGCGTATAGAGGTTGAAAGTTTTAAGTTCACGGAATTCAAAACAAGCCTGGGGTCCGGTTTCCCATTTGGCCTTGGTCTCCGCGGTGACATCCTCCCCGGGTGCTATGGCTCCATCCAAAGTGCGAATGGGCTGAACAACAGTGGGAGTGTTACAGAGTTCATCGATATCCTCCTTATAAGCGGAAAATTCCGGAACACAGTTTCGATACTCTCTCACCTGCGCCAGAGTCAGGTCCGCATGGTCCTCATCGGTGGCAAAATCACGACTGTACAGCGAGTTAAATTGAGCCAACTGTCCTTCTTCTTCATCCGTTCCGGCATAATTGGTACATTCCTTGGGCGAACTGATTTCCCATAAGTTTTGTCCATTGATGTAGTACTCCCAAGGTTCCAATTGGCTCAAATCGGTGGTGTTCCCGTCTGCATCAAATAGCCTGGCATTGAACCCGGACTGATTCACAAACTGCGGACAGGCGTCATCATTATCAGTATCGTGCGCAGGATCACAACTGTCTTCAGGGTCAGCCTCTTCTTCATTCCCATCTTCATCTTCTGTGAAGGTGGTATAGTCCCCAACAATACGAACTCCGGCAATAATGGGAATTTCTTCGGACAGAGTGTCCTCCACCATGACATTCACGCGCGCTTCAAAATAATCATTGAAGGCTTTGAAGTATTGTAAAACGGCTTCATCTTTTTTAGCGATCAAAGAAATCGCCGAGTCATAATCATTCGATGCATTCCCTTCGTCGTCAAAGCTGTGGGTTTTATAACGCCCCGTTCCGCCAACCAAACGATTCCACACGCCTTGCGGCTGATCAAACATTTCTGCATAGCGACTGACTAAACCCTCCACAATGGATTTGGCCTGGATGTCCGGCAGGTCGTCAAACATTCCTTCGGGCCGGAGGCCAAGAGGGTCTTCATCAATGAGTGCATCACAGTCCGCATCATTGTAGGCACAAACTCCATCTCCGGGAGTGCCCTCGTCATCCACCCATAATTGTACTTCCGTGGAGCCGTCTTCATCGCAAAAACCATCTTCATCATCGTCATACTCCGCATGGTAGCTTCCATTGGAGGCATAACATGAAGGATGGCGATAGCTGTCATCGTAGGTATAAAAACCATCAATAAAAAAAGCCTGCAAATAAGCGGTAGCCGCTTCATCGTCCGTACCAAAGTCCACTCCATAAATTGAGCCCGCCAAGTCCCAGGCTGCAAGCCAAGGTTCTTTCTCATCGAATGGATCCGTTCCATACATAATTTCCCAACCGGTAGGGTAACCGTCCATGTCGTGATCAATCGCGTCACCATTGTCGTCTTCCCCGCAAATCCCTGGGCATCCATCCCCATCGAAGACACCATCTCCATCCGCATCCTCACCTCCGGTGGTGTCGCCGGGGGGGTCTTCATCCACCTGCTGGTCTTCAAAATTATCCGAGCCTTCTCGTTCTGCATAAAAATCCATCACCCAACCCTTGTCGTTGTTGTTGTCATCAAAGCTATCTTCATCCACCAAATCATCCGGCTCCAAAGTGTAATTCCCATCCTCATCCATAATCCCGCCAAAACAAGGCTTCCCATCGCCATTGCTGTCTTGCTGACTCGCGGAAAGCGCGGAACAATCGCCATCGTTATCAATTCCAAAAAAGCCATCTCCAATGTCTTCATCCACAAGACCGTCGCTGTCATCATCGATTCCATTCGACGCCTCTTCGTCATAATCGCCATCGCTGTCATTGTCCAAACTGTCTCCGGCTCCAACGGACGCCTGCATCTCTGTAAAAAGTTCTTCCACCAGTCCATTGGTGAAGCGGTAGTAGGTCAATTCCTCCCACAAACCGATGTAGCGCTGATAGCTGGCGTAAGCCGTGGGATTAATGGTGTGCTCCTCAGTCACTAAATCGCCAAGAAAAACTTTTTGATCAAACGTAGTGTAATCCTCATCGCCATCATGAAATTTGTGATTTTTATCGAAATAAGCCGCCAAAAGATCCACGCCGTCTTGGCCCTGAAGCGGCGGAACAATCACGCCATGCCAAACTTCAGTTTGAAGATTTTGAGCCTCCAAATTGGGAAGAAAATCCTGAGTATTTTCATCGAGAATGTAACTCTGCTCTTCAAAGTCGGTGTAAGGGAGCAGCGAAATAAATCGATTCCCGTTTTTATTCACCACGGGGAGAGGAACATCACCCACAATGACAACGCCACTCAATTTCGTGGGGTCAGAATCCTCCACATTCCCCTCAAAGTAAAAACGTTCGAGCATGCGCTGAATGTCTGCGGGAGTGTCCGTGGCACTCACTTTCACAATCACTGTTTTGGTCCAAGGCAGTGTCGCTTGAACATCTTCTGCATAGGTCTGAATTTTTTCAGAAAGACTGTCGCCACCCAAAAATGAAAAGCTGCCCGAGCTGCTAACCGTAGAGTCCCACAGCCCGTCTTCCACCAAAATAGCCACCAGACCATAACGGGTTTCCGTACTGCCAACACTTCGAATCTCCTCAAGCCCTCCCCCCGGATTCATCGTCGAAGAAGGCTCCAATTTATTGATAACACTCAGCGCCTCAGCCACTTGACTCATCGGCAAAAGACTCGAGAAAAAGCTCGCCAGAAAGGCATGAATAATAAGCTTTTTGTACCAGGGCGTGGCGTGGCTTGGATACATAGCGAAACTCTACCAGAACAACTCAAAAAAATCCGCCCCTTTAAATCTGTTAAAGCTTATTTCGACTTGCCGTTTTAATTTTTATGTTGTTGATAACAAAAAAAGCCCTCCACTCGGGAGGGCTTTTGAAAGTTCAAACTAAACAAGGACTAACGGCCAATCATGTAGAAACGAATATTAGTGCCACAAGGCGCTGCAGTAGTAACACAGGCAGTGGCCGCGGCAATGTTGGTCGCAGCAGATGCAGTGAGTGACACTGATACAGCACTGCTCCCAAGGTAAACACCGGTGGCTGCAGTTTCACTGGTGCTTTCAGATCTAGCAACTAGCAAGTATCCTTCAGCCAAACCACCGCTAACGGTCTGTAAAGCAGCGTAGTAGTAACCGGAAGCACAACCTCCAACGCTCAGGAGGCTCACCGTAGTTAAGCTCTGAGGGTCAGAAGGCAGAGTAGTAAGATTGGTAAGAGTGGTGAGAGGTAGCACAGCAGTCCCACTAGTCGCGCATCCAGACGAAGAAGGGTAGCCTGCATTGTCACTTGCATAAAACTCAAGAGCGGTTGCAAGTGTCGCTAAATCAGTTTTTCTCTGGGCATCGCGAGCGCGGGCGGGACCTCCCGTAAGACGAGGGATCAAAGCAACCGCTAAAATTCCGATGATCGTAATAACGATCAAAAGTTCAATGAGCGTAAACGCTCGAAGACGGGGCGTGAGTCTTTTCATAAAAACGTAAAGTTAGATGGCGTTTCGAAAGCAACTCTACACTGCTTAAAGATTCGTGGCAATATCACTCAGCGACATAATGGGCTGCATAATGGCGGCCACAATGAATCCCACCATTCCTCCCATCACCACAAGAATCAGCGGCTCCATAAGTTTAGACAAATTCGCCACGGCATTGTCCACTTCACCCTCATAAAAGTCGGCAATTTTATTGGCCACTTCATTCAAGTTTGCGGTTTGTTCACCGACCAAAACCATGGAAGCCACGGAGCTGGGAAAGAGGATTCCGCTTTGATTCAAATTTTCTCCCAAAGGAATTCCTTGCGAAACATCTTGGGAAGCGTATTGAATTCTGCGTTTGTAGACTTCATTCCCAACGGCGTTCGCGTTGATTTCGAGCGCCTTCACAATGGGCACCCCGGAGTTCATCAAACTGGCGAGCATTCGGGTGAAGCGTGAAATCATGAGCTGTCTTATAATGGTCCCGAAAATAGGCATATAGACAAGCGCCAAATCAATACTGTAGCGGCCTTGCTTGCTGCGTTTAACGATCATGAAACCTAAAACAAAAAGAGCTAGAATCACGAGTACGGTTTCCCAGTTGTTCTGAGCCACATCGGAGAGCCAGAGCAGAATTTTCGTCGTGGTGGGAAGTTCGGTGCCGCCCTCGGTAAAGAGGGCTGTAAGCTGGGGAACCACCAAGGTAAGCATCAAAAAAAGACAAACAAACAAAATGATCATGACGGAAGCGGGGTAAACCATGGCCCCTTTTACTTTTCCAATGATCATGGCGCTTTTTTCTTCCTGCTTGGCGATGTCTTTTAAAATATTATTCAAGTTTCCGGAGGCTTCTCCGCTGGCAATCATCCCGCGTTCCGCTTCACCGAAAATATTGTCAAATTTTTCCATGGCCGTGGAAAGTGTTTTCCCTTCTTCCATTTCCGCTGCCAAACTTTTAATCACACGCTGCAAACGCAAATTTCCGATTTGTTCGGAAAGTACATATAAGGAACGAATAATAGGAACTCCGGCATTGATCATCACGGAAAGCAGCTGAAAGAACATCACTTTTTCCTTCAATTTGACGGAAGTGAGGCCAATGGTCCACTCATTCAAAGTTGCGATCAAACCGGTTTTTTTATCAAAGATTTTTTGAGAACCGCGGAGTTCACCAATACGTGTTTGATCGTCCTTGGAAAGTCCAATGTCCAGACGTGTAGTGGGGATGGCAGTTGAAACAGTATTCATAAGAAAATACTCGGCTGCGCCGAGCGTTAAGCGGATTCGGGGCGGGCTACGGCGTAAACTTCTTCCAGAGAGGTAATTCCGTCTAAGGCTTTCAAAATTCCGGCTTGTTCGAGCGTGACCATTCCGGTTTTCATAGCAGCATCTTGAATCTCACCGGTGTTGTTTTGCTTCAGCACCATGTCGCGAATTTCATTATTCATTTTAAGCACTTCAAAAAGTCCAACACGTCCGTAGTAACCCACGCCATTGCATTGTGTACATTCCACTTCACCGGGTCCAAAAAATTGCAGCGCGGCAATCTTTGCGGCATCGTGAGGTTCATCGGGATGCAATTTGCCCATGGCACTTTTCACCATGCCCAAAGTGTAGTCATCCACCGTAATCGGCTTGCGACATTTTTCACACAAACGGCGTACAAGTCGTTGCGCAATAATCGCGTTGATGGTGGCCGTCATAAGGAAGGTCGGCACACCCATGTTCACAATACGAGTCAGCGTTTCCACCGCGGAATTCGTGTGAATAGTAGACAGCACCAAGTGTCCGGTCAGCGAGGCTTCAATAGCCACATCCACGGTTTCTTTATCACGGATTTCCCCCACCATGATGATGTCGGGATCCTGACGAAGCGCAGTACGAAGTCCAAAGGCAAAGGTGTAATCAATATCGGGATGCACTTGCGACTGGTTGAGTCCGTCCATTTGAATTTCCACCGGATCTTCAATGGTCAAAATATTTACATCCGGCTCGTTCAAAATGGTCATGGCAGCATAAAGCGTCGTCGTTTTTCCGGAACCCGTAGGTCCGGAAGTCAAAATAATTCCATTCGGAAGCTCGAGGGCATGGCCCAAATATTTCAAAGCATTTCCGGCAATTCCCAGTTTTTCAAACGTGGGGATTTCTTTCGATTGATCCTGAATACGCATCACGATCTTTTCCCCGTTAATCGTAGGAAGGCTGGAGACACGAAGATCCAGTTCACGTCCTTCTTGCGTCGTGACTTGAGCACGTCCATCTTGCGGAATGCGTTGCTCATCAATTTTCAAGTTGGACATAATCTTAATACGGGAAACCACCGCGGGGTGAATGTTGGGCGGGTACTCCACAATGCGACGCAGCGCTCCATCAATACGGTAACGAATTTGAACGGTGTTCTTCAAAGGTTCAATGTGAATATCCGAAGAACGCAGGTCAATGGCGTACGAGACAGCGTTCATTACCAGCTGAGGAATATTTCCTCCTACGATGGCATCCTGAACGGCTTGGAGTTTCGCATCCATCGGGACAAATTAAAGTTCTTGAGAAAAGTAAGCATTCACCGTGACGCGGGCTTCATAAGTTCCGCCGAATTCTTCAGGGTAGGTGATGGACATATCTTCGACACTCATCAAACGAATTTCTCCTTCCAAAGAGCCTGAAGTTTCGATGTATTCCAAGAACTCACTGAGATTCTTTTTGGAACTTGTTAAACTCATGCTCACCGGTACATAGCGATAGGCACCGTCTTCAGAGGTTTTGACGGCATCGTAGGTGATACCGCTAATAAAGAAAGGATTCGTGTCAAAATTATTAACTCCCTCAAATGTGTCAAATAGACGAGTCAAGGTGGTGAGGTCTTCGTTGGTTGGAAAAACCAAAGCGAGTTGTTGGTCAGCCGTTTCTCGGTCGGCGGTCACTTCGGCTTTAATAGTTTGATAATTTTCAGTGAGTTTTTTGCTTTCACTCGTGAGGTTGTTCGACTGCGTGGCTAAACTGTCGGCCTCCAAAATCAGAGCCGTTCGTTCACTCCATTGAAACACTCCGTAAGTGATGACCCCGAGGACGACGAGGATGGCGAGTATGAATTGATGTCGATCGTTCATAGTTTAGGTTTTATTGTTGAATTTCCATACTGATGCGAAAACTACCGGTGTAAGTTGCATCCGAACTGCTGTCACTCTTGCTGTAACTGCGGTCTTCCACATTCATAAAATATTCAGAATCTTCCAGGCCATCAATAAGGTTTGAAACTAGCGTAAAGTTCTTGGTATCATCGGTAATGGTTTGGCCGGAAACGATAAGCGTTCCATCGGAGTCCAAACGCAGATCATCCAGTTTCAAGTTGCCCGGGAATTCCGTATTAAAGAGAGGATCCACGCCCTTGGTCACACTTTCCACTTCATCTAAGTAGACAGACCATTCTTCGCGGGCCGCCTTAATTTTCCCAATGAGCGCATTCACGCTGGCATTGATGGCACTGAAATCGGTGGTGAGAGTTTGGAGCTGCTCGTCGGTGATTTCCTCTAAGTTGAGAGCGGTCACGGAACTTTTAAAGGAAGCACTTTGGAGCAGAATTTTTGTAGTTTCAAGATCTTGGATGTCTTGTAAAAGACTTTGTTCATCCACTTCTCCGGTTTTGGCATGAAGCTGAGTGATGAGCTCATCCACGCTGGCGAGCGCAATGCTAACCTCTTCGTCAGGAATGGTTTCGCTCAAAAATCCTTGAATATCCACCAAAAGACTGAGGAGTTGCGGTCTTAAAACTGCCGCAGCTTCTTTATAGTCCGCACGTTTATTTTCGGAACTGTAAGAAGAGCTTGCCTGGTCGACGTCATAAAAATATTCATCGGCAAGACTGGAATATTGATCCAAGAGCAGGGAAGCCGCGAGATGTTTTTGCACGCGAAGCTCCGCATTTAGTGTGGAAACCTGCTCCGTAGCTTGTTCCATACGGCTGGCAGGGTTCACCCCAAAGATAGAAAAACGACTTGAATTTTGAGTCAAAAATCCGCCCACGGTGAGGACAAGAAGCAAAACCGAAGCCTTGAGGAATGTAGCTCCGGGTTTTCCGGCATGCATAGGCGCTCCTTTTAATTTCGCAACGAGGTCCGTTTTTGGCTTAGGATTGAAAAAAGAACCGCTCTTTTTTTCCTGTTGCTGGGCCACGGCACTCATGAGCCCGGCATCCTTCTGAGAAGCATCCTTCCCAAACAATTCCGTAAAAACATTTTTGGAATCGGTTTGAGGAGCCGTAACCTTGGGCACGGGAGCACCAGTTGGGGGCACCTCTGCTTGGAGAGAGGGAAAGAGTTTATCGTTTCCTGGAGCTGGATTCGGCACGTCTGCCATACGATTTTGTTTTTATTTATCTCGTAAGTATAGCAGAAAACCGCTTTTGGAGCAACCCCCACATCAGGTCGATTTTTTAAGAGGGCCGTAGTTTTCGGTGCCTTCATACATTCCTTTGTTGAAACGCAGCTCGTCTTGCCGAATAGCACTTCGGATGTCTTCAAGGCTTGCATCAGGATCCAGAGCATAAATTTCAATAAAAACGCTTCGTTTACGCTCCAGTCGTTCGTAGTCAAGAATGAGATTAAGGGGCGTGGTTTCAGGAAGTTGAAGCCGCTGGGCTCGTTCAAGCCTCAGTTGCTCAAACCGGGGATCGCTGAGTTCGTAGGATTTGAGATTCATAAAATTGGGATTAAAAAAACCGCCCTTTTTTTGGGCGGCATAAAAATAAAACATCACACGCTTTTAGAGGTGCTTATGCCGCTCCTGGTAAACGTGTTGATGCTGGGCTTGTTTTTGAAACATACTTGAAAGGTATTCCCAACTATACTACAAGGATTTTTTCTGGCAAGTTTGGTCGGCACGGGAACTTTAAAAGACCCCCATCGCTGAGGGTCTTTTAAGTGCGCCAAGCGCCTAAAAAGTCGAAATTATTGAAGTTCAACTTTAGCTCCGGCAGCTTCCAAAGCCTTTTTAGCTTCGTCTGCTTTATCCTTAGGAGCGTTTTCCATAACAATACCGTTAGCGTCTACAACGTCCTTAGCCTCTTTGAGACCAAGTCCGGTGAGTTCACGAACAGCTTTGATAACACCAATCTTTTGAGCACCTGCATCTACCAATTTCACGGTGAATGCGCTCTTTTCTTCAGCAGCTTCTCCGGCAGGAGCAGCTCCGCCAGCGGCAGCAACGGCTACGGGAGCAGCGGAAATACCGTATTCTTGTTCCATGAACTTAACGACATTGTTGAGTTCAATAATGTTTAGTTTTTCGAGAGCCTCGATAAGGGTTTTTCCCTCCTTGGAGAGCTCTACTTTTACGTCGTCTGACATAAGTAAAATAGGTTAAATAAATTAAGCGGGTTTCTTTTCAGCGTAGGCTTGAACTCCACGAAGGAAAGAACCAAGGGGTGAACGGAGTAATCCGTGGAAGTTTTGAAGAGGTGCTCGCAAGAGACCTGCAAATTTTGCCAAAAGTTCTTGTTTGGATGGCATATCTGCAATTTCTTTCATTTGAGCAATGGAAAGGACTTGGCCTTCCATAATTCCTCCCATGAGTTTGAGGACTTCCGCCTCTTTACCCATTTTCTTGATGATTCGAGGGCCGGCAATGCCATCTTCATAAGAGAAGGCGGCACCTACGGTTCCAGGGATCAATTCATCGGGAAGCTCAAGACCTTGTGCTTTCGCGGCGAGTTTGAATAAGGTTTTTTTAGCGACCTTAAACTCCACTCCCTCGGCACGCATTTTACTGCGCATAGAGGAAAGTTGAGCCACGGACATTCCGGCGTATTGCCCGAATGCCACAGACTTCGCGCGAGCGAACTTCTCCTTGAGTTCCTGAAGAGTTTCTTCTTTCTGTTGTCTGGTTGTTGCCATAGATATAATCTTAGTTGTGGCCTTACGGCCTTGCTTACAGTTGAGTTCGACCTCAAGGTACCTAGTACCTAAAAACTCTCAACTTGCGTTGAGACTAGAACCCGAAGGGCTCCATTTTTCGATTGAGGTTGGCCTTTTAACAGGCTAACCCGCAGATCTCGGTAGGTCTTCTTTCTCTTGCGAGAATGCCCACTGTCTTCGAACGCAAAGGGATTCTATGAGGAAACTGCATTCTTGTAAAGGGCTCTTGCTCTTTACGCCCTTTCGCCGCTTATGTTAAATGGAGACGCACAACTAGGCCCCCTAACCCCCTTTGCCCATGCTTACGCAAGAACTTCTCGCCGTTATAGACGAAAAGCACCTACTCAAGCACGCTTTTTACCAAATGTGGACAGAGGGCACTCTCCCGATTGAAGTGATGCAGAAATATGCCGAGCAATACTACCACCTTGAACGTAACTTTCCGAACTTTTTGGCCCTCATGCTCATGGCCTGTGACGATGAAAGTGTACGAGCAAAGATCCTTGAAAATTTCAACGATGAAACAGCCGGTTCTTCCAACCACCGCGAACTGTGGCTCCGTTTTGGAGAATGCATTGGTGCGACTCGTGAAGACATGAAAAATTCCGAAATGCTTCCTGAAACTGCGGCCGCCATTGAAACTTTCAATAAACTTTGCAGCCAAAACTACCTTGTGGGTGCAGCAGCTTTGGCCGCTTACGAGTCACAAATCCCCGCCATTGCCCAAAAGAAAATTGAAGGACTGGTGGCAAACTACGGTATTCAAGAAGGGGAGGGCACCGAATTTTTCCGTGTTCATGGCTACCTCGACATCAAGCACGCACAAGTCTGGTGGGACATGCTTGAACAAGCGGATCTTACCGATGCTCAAAAAGAAGAACTCCGAGCCGCTGCCGCAGCGGGCCGCGACGCACTTTGGAACTTCCTCACCGGAGTTTTAAAGGCGTATATGCCGGAAGCTTTGCAGATGGCTTGCTAGGGGCTATAGTCTGCTCATGACTGATTTATACCACCATCTCACACTCTTTCTTCGGGAAATCAGGAAAACGGGAGAGAAGGCTTTGATTGTTATTTGCGGCCCAACGGCCAGCGGGAAAACCGCACTCAGCTTGCGGATTGCGGAGGATTTTGACGGTGAGATCATTTCCGCGGACTCGGCGCAGGTCTACCGCCAAATGGACATCGGAAGCGACAAAGTAAGTGTTGCCGATCGCCAAAAAATCAAACATCATTTAGTGGATGTGCGCAGCATCAATCAGCCCTTCACCATGGCGGATTTTAAGCGTGAAGCTACACACGCAATCGGTGAAATTTTAAACAAAGGGAAACTGCCGATTATTTGCGGAGGAACGGGACTCTACATCAGCAGTGTGGTGGACAATTATGATCTTCCAGTCGCGCCTCCCAGTCAAAAGATTCGTGATGAACTTGAAAAAGAATATAAGAAAAAAGGAGCGGAGGGATTGTATAATATCTTGCTCGATTTGGATCCCGTTTCGGCAAGTAAAATTCATCCCAATAATGTGCGCTATGTTGCACGAGCTTTGGAAATTGTTTTGCAAACAAAAAAGCCTATTGAACGAAGCAAAAAAAAGCCTTTGTACAACATTTTCAAAATGGCCGTGGATTGGCCTCGCGAAGTGCTTTATGAACGCATCAACAAACGTGTGGATGAGCAAATTGATCGCGGACTTTTGAACGAAATTAAGACGCTGATTTCGGAAGGTTATTCCGAACAATCGCAGGCATTCTCTGCACTTGGCTACAAAGAATATTTTCCTTATTTGCGCGGTGAAAAATCTTTGGAAGATTGTAAGGAAGAACTCAAACAAAACAGCCGAAATTTCGCAAAACGCCAGCTCACTTGGTTCCGAAAAGAGGAAGATATTTTTTGGATAGAACCGGAAGAATTTACTGAAATAACTAACCGTAAAAATAACTATGCACCACAAATTTAAAACCCTTTTGGAAATCTCGGCAAAACTGCGCGCGGAAGGCGGTTGTCCCTGGGATCGTCAACAAACTTTGGAGACCATGAAACCTTTGCTTTTGGAGGAAACCCAAGAAGTGGTGGAAGCTCTCGACAAAGGGGACATGGAGAACTTGGAAGAAGAAATTGGCGACCTGTTATTCTGCCTCATCATGATGTCCCAAATCGCTCACGAAGCAAAACATTTCGACATGGGAACCGTGCTCGAAAAAATTGCAAAAAAATTGATTGACCGACACACCTGGGTCTTCGGTGACGACAAAGCGGAAACGGCGGAAGAAGCGCTGGCATTGTGGAAGAAAAATAAGCTCACTGAACGGGCACGCAGTGCCAAAATTAAAAAACCAAAAGCATGAGCGCACTCGGTAAAAATTGGTCCCTTCGTTATGAACGAAAACCGGAAGATTCTTTGTGGTCCGCTTTGCTGAACGCGCGCAAAATTGAAAATCCGGGCGAGTTTT
Source organism: uncultured Candidatus Peribacteria bacterium (assembly GCA_964356195.1). Classification (GTDB taxonomy): domain Bacteria; phylum Patescibacteriota; class Gracilibacteria; order UBA1369; family 2-02-FULL-48-14; genus 2-02-FULL-48-14. The sequence continues at coordinate 24,193 of CAYHGP010000003.1, forward strand.
TTTCAGACGCACAACTCAGCGATCTTCATGATCCCTTCCTTTTTCCGGATATGCAAAAAGCCGTGGAGCGTTTGCAAAAAGCCGTGGCCGCGCGCGAACGAATCGTGGTTTACGGCGACTATGACGTAGACGGCTTGAGCGGTGCAGCACTGCTAATCCACACGTTGCGAATGCTCGGAGCCGAAGCATCTTACCGCATACCGCATCGTCGTGATGACGGTTACGGTTTACATCAAAAATATGTTGATGAACTTGCGACTGAAAAGGTAACTCTTCTTATTACTGTAGACTTGGGAATTTCCTGCAAAGCCGAAGTGGAATCAGCACAGTCGCTTGGAATTGATGTGATTATCACCGATCATCACGCCGTTCCCGCAAAAATTCCAAACGCTTTTGCCACGCTGCACCCAACACTGTCCAGCACCTATCCATTTGGCCAACTTTCCGGAAGCGGTGTCGCTTTTAAGCTCGCCTCTGCACTCCTCCAAGTGACAAAAAATGAAGATTTTATCCCGTTGCTCACGGACCTCGCATCACTGGGAACCGTGGCGGATTGCGTGTCCCTCACCGGCGAAAATCGCACACTCGTAAAATTGGGACTCAAACAAATGAAGCAAACAAAGTGGGATGGGCTCCGGGCTATTTTGCAATCGGCGGGAGCAACAGGTGACTTCACAAGTTTCACCATCGGCTTTCAAATCGGCCCTCGGCTCAACGCTTCTGGCCGCCTGGATTCTCCGTATTGGGCGCTGCAAACCCTGCTAGCCACCGGAGCCGCCGCCACTGAGAAATCTGCCAAGTTGGATGAACTCAATCGTCAACGCCAAGACATGATGGGCGCTATCATGGAAGAAGCCGAAGCCGGCGTGGACCTCACACAGCCCCTCCTCATTGCCGCAGGTTCCTGGTCCTCCGGTGTTGTGGGTCTTGTGGCCGGACGTCTACAAGAAAAATTCGGCAAACCTGCTTTCATTTTGGAAGATAGGGGCGAGGAAATGATTGGTTCCGCCCGCAGCCTCCCCGGCTTTCATTGCGTGGAAGCCCTACGCCAAGCCGAAGAGATCTTGCTGCACTTTGGCGGACACGAACAAGCCGCCGGCTTTCATCTCAAAAAAGAAAACTATGTGCGCTTCCAAGAAATCCTGCAAAACCACGCCGCCACTTTCTTCAAAAACAACCCGCTCAAACCCACCCTCAACATCGACCTCACTCTAAACCCTGACGATCTCACTCTTGAAAACTGTGACAAAGTCGCCGGCTTCGCCCCCTTCGGAGTAGGGAACGAAACGCCAACTTTTTTACTCGATGGCGTCGAACTCCGCGACATCCGCCCCGTGGGTCGTGAAGCTAAGCACCTCAAATTCACCGCGCATTTCGGAAAACAAACCATCGACGGAATCGCTTTCAACTTCGGTCCCCACGCCGCTGCCCTCAAAGACGCCAAGAAACTCCTGATCCAACTCGAAAAGAACGAGTGGAATGGCAAATCTACCGTTCAAGTGAAGCTGGTGGATTTCAAGTAGGCTTCGAACTTGACAGGCCTATATTTTAGATCTAAAATAAACTTAGCAACTATCATTTCTATGAGTATTCGTCACCTTGCCGCCCCTATCGTTGCAGCCTTAGCCCTAGGGACAGCTAGTCCAGAAGTAAAAGCAGCTGAGCCTAAAGATACGATCACAGTTGGTATGCCTCAACCTGCCAACGCATTGGAAGAAAGGGTTGGCCCTCCAATTCAAAGTAAAACTGTTCTTGAAATCAAGTTGATCGATAAAGGCTTGGTAAATGGTAAAGTTCAGCTTGAAGGCGGGGCGTACATGGAAGTGGAAGAAGATGGAAAAATGAGATTTAAAAATGCCGGGTTTGAAGCTTATGCCATGTTGACTTATCACAACAATTTTATTGTTTACGATGAGAGGGGTCACCCCCTTCTCACGATTGGAAATAAAGGAGGCAACATAGTAACAACTTACATGGAAGGACTTGATGCTCGACAAATGGAACTTGCAAGGAAAGCAGCTCCTCTCATTTGTGGATGCTCTTAGTCTCAACGGGAGACGGTTTACTTCAAGGCTTAATCTCTCCAAGTTTTGAACTTTTGCACATAACTGCGTGCAGAGTTTTCTAGTTTTTGTCACAAAAAATTCAGGAATAATTAAGAAAAAATTAAGGATTTCGTAAAGGTCGGTACTCTACGATGGTTTTGTTCGGTTTCGTGGGGGTAGCAATGGTTGCACTGACAGGCTTGACACCAGTCAGGAGGGGTTCGATTCCCCTTACCTCCACCGCTGAACAAAAGAAAAGGCCTCCATTTGTGAGGTCTTTTCTTGTAGCAAAGTTCTGACAGGCTTGACCTCTCAATTCTAACATAAGTGTTATAAATCCTCAACTTTTAGAGTAGACTCGACGCTGTCTAGTAGTCCACACATTCCCTTGATTTCCTCATCTGTAAGCGCTAAACTGGAGGCTTATCTTCACCTGGGACACTTGCCAAGAACAGGTAAAAGTTGTATAATACCAAGAATATAACAGGCGGACCCAACGGGTCTGCTAAGCAATAACGTGGCGCAAGCCACATCCAAAATGACTCTCGTAAACCGCCAAGAAGCCGAAGACTTACTCCGAAACGCAAAAAACATCCTCCTTGCGCCGTCTTCACCGATGGACGGAGACAGTGTGGGAAGTTCGCTGGCCCTCATGGCCGTGCTCCGAAAAATGGGGAAAACCGCAACCGTAGTGGCCTATGAACCCCTCCCGGAATACCTCAAATTCTTGCCTTTCGTTAGCCAAATTCAGCCAACCATTGCACCGTCCAAAGACCTCGTCATTTCCCTCAGTACCGAAAATGCTGACGTGGATCATTTGAAGTACGAAGTTGAACCCGGCCGCATCAACATCATTGTGACGCCAAAACAGGGCCACTTCTCTCCTCAAGACATCAGTTTCCGAGGGAAAGGGGCGGACTTCGACCTCATCGTCACGGTAGACACGGGGGACATTGTACAGATTGGAAAACTCTACACGGAAAACAAGGAACTGTTTGATCGAGTGCCTCTGCTCAACATCGATCATCACGCGTCGAACGGAAAATTTGGAACTCACAATTACCTCGAAATCACCGCAGCGGCCACCACTCAAATGATCACACCCATGCTCATTGATTTTGAGAAGGAACGCGGCGAAGAACTCATCGATGAAGACGTAGCCACTTTGCTCCTCGTGGGAATCATCACGGACACCGGCAGTTTTCAGCATTCCAACACCACTCCGGAGGCCTTTGAAATGGCAGCCAACCTTTTGGATCGCGGCGCGCGTCAGCAAGAAATCATCAAACACATTTTCAAGACCAAGAGTCTCGGGACCCTCAAACTTTGGGGCCGCGTACTTTCTCGAATTCAATACGATCAAAAGTTACGCTTGGTTTACTCAACCATCACGCTTCAAGATCTTTCGGACACCGGCACCACGCCCGATGACACGGGAGGAATTATTGATGAACTCATGAGCAACGCGCCCGGCGCCGAAGTAGTAATGCTTTTGAAAGAAAAAGAACCCGGCTACGTTTCAGGAAGTTTCCGTGCCCCCGGCACCCTTGCCGACGTGAGTGAAATTGCAAAACTCATGAATGGAGGCGGACACAAAAAAGCCGCCGGCTTCCGCATCAAAGAAAAAACCATGGAAGAAGCCCTCGAATTCTCCAAACAAAACATTGCGAAATATATGCTGCCGAAACTCGGGCATCCGTCCTCGGCGGAAATCGAACCTGAAGAAGACAGCGAAATCCGTCTTTTCCCGGGACTCGTTTCCAAGCCGCAAAAAAGCATCCCAAAGCCTGACAAGGGCGGGGAAGATATGCTTCTTGAAGACTTTAGAAAACGTTCCTCGGCGCAGCCGAGTGGCCCTTCCCTCGATCCCGTGCAAGAGAAAACCGTTCACTTCTTTCAGGATCCAGACGGACAGGTGAAAGAGCCAAAAACGGTAGGCGAAATGCTATCCCAGCTGGGGCAGTAGAGCATCGTCAATATCCACATTTGAGGTGACGCGCATCACATCCTCGTCTTCTTCGAGCAGTTCTATTAAGTTGATCACTTTACGGGCCAGCTCTAAATCGGTGACGTGAACTTCCTCTTTGGGAATCCACACAAGTTCATCTTTTTCAACGGTGAAACCAGCTCCCTCCAGAGCTTTTTTCACTTCGCCGAGCTTTTCTGCCGCGGCATAAACTTCATATTTCCCATCTTCGCCAACATTGAGATCGTCCGCTCCGCAATCAATCAAACTCAGTTCCGCTTCATCTGCTGATTTGCCTTTCACGTCGACGAGAAAATACGCTTTCTTTGAAAACTTCCAGGAAACACTGCCCACCGAGGCCATGTTGCCGCCATGCTTGCCCAAAAGAGTACGAACATTCGTGAGGGTTCGATTCGTATTGTCACTAATGGTGTCCACGAGCAAAGCACTTCCTCCGGGTCCAAAGGCCTCATAAGTGCCTTCCTGGTAATCCGTACCTTCTTTGTCTTCACCGGTTCCCTTTTTGATGGCCCGCTCAATATTGGCACTCGGAACATTCTCTTTTCGGGCCCGCTCCAAGGCTGCGCGAAGCGCTGTATTCGTACTCGGGTCTCCTCCGGTTCTCGCGGCAATGGCAATGAGGCGAGCATGAAGAGTGAAAACTTTTCCACGCTTGGAATCGGCGGCTCCCTTTTGAAGCTTAGTAGTTTTCCATTTGCTGTGTCCTGACATTGTTTTGGCTTTTAGTGGCTGAAACGAGCGCCCTCATTCTCTTGGATTCGCTCGGTGAGGTCAATTAAAACTTTCATCCATCCGCTTTTGCTGGCACTATTGTCCGTGACAATTATTGCCACCCATGTTCAAATCAAAACCCATCCAATTCGTCTTGGCGCCCCTCCTGGTGTTCTTGGGAAGTTTCGTCGGGCTGGCTTTGTTCTTCAGTCAGCAAAGTGGACATATTCTTTGGGAAAACTTGGTGGCCTCCGCCATATTCGCCGCAATACTGGCTTTTTTTGCATTCATTTGTATGTTCAGCAAATGGATATTCATAGGATGGATGGGAATAACGATTTTAGCCGCAGGAATAGTTTACCTCGCAGGATGGGACTCTTTTTCCATCAACTACTTCGGCGGAAATGCATACGTCGGATCTTGCCCCGTTTCGTTCTATTGCTTCAATACAGAGCAACTTGGGTTTTGGTACTTGCTCATGAAAACCGCCTTTGAAATAATTTTCCTTTTCGACGTCATTGTTGGATTCAAACTGGGAGTGCACACCTTGGTGGCCCTCAACTGGGCCTACCCGCAAACGCGCTACTTCATGGGCACTTTTATTCTCGGTCTCTTCACTTTTCTCCTCAGTTTTGTTCAAAGAATTCCGGATGTGCCCAAATATACCGACTTTCAGTACTTGCTCCTCGGTTTCCTTGGGATTCTTGCCCTGGCCTCCTTTTGCTTTGGTGTTTTTTATACAAAATTGGGAACAAAACTGGATCGATTCAAAAAGATTTATGGCGCTGCCGTGCTGTCTTATATTTTCCTCATTCCGATCCTCATTCCTTTTGACGTCGCCTCCGCAGAAGACCAAAGAGCCGCCCTCATCGCACGAGTGATCTTCGCATCCCTGGCGGTTTTCTTGTTTATTTACATGGGATTTTTCGCAAAACCGGCTTCAATAGGGTCCAAGAAAATCAAAAAATCCTGACACCCCAAAAAGCGCTGCCCCCATGCAGACTTGACAGATCTGTTAACTTGGCTTATTATATTATAATAAAAAAAGTTAACCCGTATGGCCCATGTCAACAGTAGTGCCCCCTCCGCCGGATGCCCCCAAAGGTCCGGAAGAGCCCAAAAGATCCGTTTCGACATCCGCATCCGTTCCTCTCACCGGTGAGCAAGCTCTTGTTGGAGCGGCAGTCTTGGGCGCCGTGGGACATATTTTAACGCCCTCCGTACCGGACAGAATAAGCCAGAAAGAGAGAGGGGAAGACAGTGGCGAAGCTGCAAGAGATGCAGATCTCGTTCAAGCTAAAGTTGAGTTATTTCAGCAGATTTACGGAGAAGGAGACGTAGATACCGTTTACTTCTACGATGAAACAGGACTGGTTGTGAAGGAAAAAAACCTACCAAAAACTTGGTCAGAGATGACACAAGAGGCCAGGAAAACCTGGCTCAATGAAAATAAACCCAAAAGTGAGAAGGCCATTTCTACCGATGGAATCCGCATTTCCTTCCCAAAATTTGATTCGAAATCTGAAAAAGGCCTCGTAGAAACAGCCGTAGATCGAAGCCTGGAGCAGGCGCAAGATTCGCGCTATTTCGGAAATGAGAAGCTGAGTATTGAAGACGCAATGTGGAAAATTTGTGAAGCCTACGAAGTGCCTGTGGAAATTGCCATGGGTTTTGCCGCGAACCGCAGCTTGTTCGATAAAGCCGACGTAGATCGAAACGAGGCCGGAGACATGGGGGGCCGTGGACTTTTCAAACTCACCACGGGTGCCTACACAGAAGCACTGACGTATATGCAGCGACACTCGGAATATTCTCAAAAAGTCCGAAAAGGAAGACTCGGCGATTTTGAAAAAGAATGGCAAAACCGTTTCGTACAAATCGAAGTCTTTTGCGCCTACTATCGTCGTCTCTACGATGGCCTCACCGGTGAACGAGGGGCTTTGAAGACCTTGAAAGACCGTTTGAATACCATCGATCCAAGTTATTCTTCAGATTCTGTCGAAGAGCAAGCCGTCATCACAGCGTACCTTTCCGGTCCGACACGAGTGAAAGAGGTCATCCAGGCTTTCGCTAAGCTTCCCGATGAAAAAATCAAAGAAGTTTTAGGGGAAGCTCCCTACGGTTCAGATGTTTGGCCGGAAATTTTGCGTGATTCCTTCGGCAGAAATGGAATCAATCAAGAGTCTTTGGATTTCACGGGCAAGGTCTACGCGATGTCCGCGATGGTCAGTGAAGAGGGGGCTGCCTATGTGGGCGAAGCAACCGGCACCGGCGGACGTTCTTGGCTCAAGGCACTCTCACTTTTGACCGGTGCTGCCGCCATGGGTGCGGGTGGAACTCTTACCGCACAAACCGCTCTCAAACAACAAAGAGCTGAAGCTCTCACTCGCAGAGACCTGCTCATAAGAGCTTTGGGTGCAGCGGCCCTAGTCACTCCTCCGGGAAAACTTATTGCTGCTTCTATAGAACTTCCCGATTGGGACTTTGGTGGTGAAGAACCGGTGCCACCTCCTCCTCCACCAGAGGGGCCTCAAGAAAAACCTTCCTTTCCCGAAGTAGCGGAACAAGCAAAAAAAACTTTGGATACTCTTTACGCAGATTTGAAGAGCCAGAAACGAATCCTCCGTACCCCCAACGAACAAAGCGAAGCAAAGCGTTATTCCCAACCTTCTCAGGACACCCTGGTGAGAGGCTCCTTCAACAAAGTTATTGGTAAAGAACTGACGGACGAAATCTATAAGACGAGAAAAGATAAGCAATCGGGAAGAAATCACCTGTACGACAAAGCGGCCCCAAAAGTAGAAGCTTACCGGGATGCACGTCTCAAAGATGGAACTTTCGTCCAATTGCAAAACGACAACGCCAATTGTTTTTGTGAGGGAGTAGGCACCACCAGCGGTACAGGGAACAATCCCGATTGGATGTGTATGCATAAAGATCTAGTCCCCCTCATTGAAACCATGATTGAGCTTGTGAATTATCAAATTGATTTATTCAATGCCAATCCATCGGCTTACGGAAAGGCAAAAAACAGAAAGTTGAGCCATGTTTCGGCTCTTCGACTTTCAGGTGCCCTGCGGGGTCCGAAACAAACAAAAAAAATGTTGAATGACCCTACATTGGCCTCTCAAACCACCAAGTCTCTCACCGCTCACTGGGGGGGAGGGACGGTGGACATAGGATCTTATGTAAATGGAAACGCACACATCGCTCGCATCTCGGAAGATATGCTTGATGAGAACGGAACTGTAGACCTCAAAGCAGGTGAGAAACTCTCGAATGGAAAATTCAAAGCAGAAGCAGCGCTTATTAGTGTATTTATGGGGCGCGCTCTTTTTGCGATGAAAGCACCCCTTGAAGCAATCGAACACATTAAAATGATGCCGCTCTGGGAACGGAAACCAAAAAACTGGCACGTCTCCACCGATTTATAGATAGTTTATGAGCCAACCCGATAAAAATCGTCAACTGGGAGAAGGGCCCGCGCCTCGCGAAGGAAGAGAAAACTCACGAGAAACGGACTTTGATTTAGCGAGTCTCGCGAGCCGCTTCCGAGTTTTGCCGGCTCTGGTTTTGGCAGGCATACTTCAAAGTTGCGATGCGCCTGCACCCGTTCCGGAGCCAAACCCTGGGGTAGATTCCGGAGAAGTCGATAAACCTTTCATTTACATACAAGACCCTCGCAGCACCCAGGAAATTCTTTTGGCTCTCAAAGCCAGGCATCCGGTGCTCAATACGAACCAACAGTTTTTACTATTTGCACTCGACACTCACATTCGTACATTGCTGGAGCAAAAAAAAGACCTCATTCATGGAGACAAACGCAAAAAAGGCGACCCTAAAGACGACTTCATCGGCTTGGAACAATATAAAGAGGAGCTTAAAAAATTAGCAAAGAAAGCAAAGCCAAAGAAAGGGAAGGCCCGCACCGATTACGAAAAAAAGTTTGCAGATCTCAGCAAAGCCATTGCGGGTCGCGAAAGCGCAATAAGAAAAATCGACGAATTTCTGGATCCGGAAAATCTTGGAAAAATTGAAGCCGCCCAAGGGGACGCAGATTATGGAATTTTCTTGGAAAAAGTCACTTATTCGGAATTAAAGGAAATGGGCCTTATCTCACCGGGAGATGGCTTGGAAAAACACAGCTATTTAAAGGTGGAAGGAATGTGGCCGCTCAAACTGAAGGCGATAGAAGCTGCAAAATTCAAAGGGAAAGAAAGGCATTTACAGGCCTGTAAAGACGTGGTCGCCAAACTCGCTACACGCGAGGTGGAGAAAATGACTTACGAAGAATTTTACGATCGTATCCGTGAAGTGGTGAGGGAACTCAAACCTCACGCCGGGGAGCTGGGACTCGCCACTCCTTACCTGGATTACTTGGACGCGGACACCTTAACTTCCATTGTTCTTCATGAACTCATGCCCGCCAACTACAACCCGGTGGCTAGAATTCACATCATGAGTATGATGCTGGATCAAGGTTTTGAACCTGAATATGTTCCCGCCATTCACGACACTTCCGCAAGTTATGGGCCTTACCAAGCGACGCTTCCGACTCAAGAAAACATCCAAAGTCTGGCGCAAAAGAGGGGTCTGGCAGAAATTCCCAATTTGGACCCTAAATTAAAAGAAGTCCCCAACTTTGTGGATGCCACCGACTTGGAATCTCAAACACTTTTCGCCTACCTGCTCACGCTCTCAAATCACCAAAGTGTTTACGAAACCATTTTAAAAAAAGATCCTGAATTTAAACCCTACTTTGACCGTTCCACCCAAGCCGAACGCCGTATTTTCTTTTCAGGTCTTGCTGGTTATTTCCATAATCATGGTTTTACGGACGTGCCCGCCATTGAAGGATTTTTCACGGACGAAGGCAATCCAGTTTTTAGCACAAAAACACCGGAAGCCACTCTTCAAGAAGCCTACAAAAGATTCGTGGAGAATAGCTCAAAAATTCAAGGGAATAAAAAAGAAATTGCCGCCCGTCATGCCCGCGGTACCGGCGCCTTGGTGGAAAATGTGGTGGCTTATGGAAGGGTGGATCATCCCTTGGTGCTGCCTTCCGAACACGGAGCCAGCCCACGCGCTATCATGGCGGAAACAAGCCAGCTCGTGAAAGAAATCCAAGGCAAGGAAACTTATGTCTTGCACGTAACGGCTTTGGGCGTGGAGGCCATGTTAACAAGTCTGCTGCAAGATCCGGCAAAAAAGGAGGAAATCCTTAAGTTCAATAACGTTCAAGCGAATGCGCAGGCGGGGACTTTGATCTACGTTCCCATCGAAGATCTCAAACCGGAACTGCAAGACAAAGAGGCCTATCGCATTGATGTAGAAACCCATGAAGACGCAGCAACTCTGGTTCAATTTATTGTAAAACCTGAATTTCAAACGGCCTGGAGTAATGCCGCCTTGCTCGCGCTTTCGAACCCGGGAACTTGGGGGGAATGGTCGGACATTGAAGGCAGTATTCGTGTTCCAAAAACTTGGGTAGATGAGGCGCGCTTAGCACAACTTCCTCGCGCAAAACCGGAACAAGTCGCCCAGGCACCGAAGCTGAAACGAGTGCCCATCCCAACAGACTACGATGGGATGAGAATTCGTGGAATCCGCGACGGATTTGCAATTCCCGACTCCGCCACAGCCATTGAACTCTACGAAGCCGCTGCGCCACACTGCGAAGAGATTAAAAATAGTGAACATTTTATAATCAACTTGAGCCCTGACCAAGATCCCAAGCAAATGAAAGTGGCAGAGGAAGTACAGCCTCTTCTTGAACAACTCGGAGATAGTTTCAAGGAAAAATCAGGCGGAGTAAAATTCGTGATCAATGCAGCCCTAAGGTCTTTCGCACGACAAATGGAGCTAGGATCTATTCGTGACGGACTTCACGTGACAGGACGAGCGGTGGACATTGCCGATGGTCGTTTTATGGATGAAAAGGGAAGAATGCTGACCTGGTCCGTGATGGGTGCAGGAGGAAAACCTGAAAAAGGCCCTGACGCCCCACGAGTTGAAGAATTAAGAGCCATTCTGAGAGAAACGCTTGAGGAAGCGCAAGGACTTGGCTACCTTTTAGCTTTCGATGAAACGGAAGTGGGTGCCAAGGCCCGCGATCATGACAAAAGTAGAGGGCATTTCCACCTTTACTTCCCCAAATTCCTTGAAGAGAGTGGGGACGAACTTTAGGATTCACGCACTGCGTTTCACGGCCTCCGCAATGACGTTCGCCACCCCTTCTTCAAACGGACTGGGGATGATTTTTTCGGCCGTCGCTTGAGGGACAAGAGCGGCCAAAGCTTCCGCCGCAGCCAGGAACATTTTTTCGGTGAACAGCGTGATGCGGCCGTCGAGGGCGCCGCGGAAAATACCAGGGAACACCAGCACATTATTGAGTTGATTTTGGGAATCGCTGCGTCCGGTAGCCACCACCGCGGCACCTGCTTCTTTGGCATCTGCTTCGGAGATTTCAGGGTCGGGATTCGCCATCGCAAAAACAATGGCTCGTTCCGCCATGCTTTTTACCATTTCTTTCGTGACCAAACCAGCCTTTGAAACCCCAATAAAAACATCAGCACCCACCAAGATTTCCGCCAAAGTTCCGCTGAATTTTTCAGGATTTGTGTACTCCGCAATTTCCTGTTTTGCACTGTTCATATTTTCACTGCGTCCTTGGAAAATTGCTCCCACTGTGTCCGCCAAAATCAAATTAGAAAAACCGTAAGCATGAAGCAGTTGTGCAATCGCAATTCCGGCCGCACCCGCTCCATTAATCACCAACTTAACCGTCTTGTCTTTTTCAACGACTTTGAGCGCATTAATGAGTCCGGCTAAAACAACAATCGCGGTACCGTGTTGGTCATCGTGGAACACAGGAATTTTGAGACGCGCCTTTAATTTTTCCTCGACTTCAAAACAGCGCGGTGCTGAAATATCTTCCAAATTAATTCCGCCAAAACCTTCCGCAATATTCACCACCAATTCTACAATTTCATCTACATTTTGCGTACTCAGCACAAGCGGGTAGGCATCAATTCCGGCAAATTGCTTAAACAAAAGAGCCTTGCCCTCCATCACGGGGTAAGCCCCCGCCGCACCAATGTTTCCAAGTCCCAAAACCGCACTTCCATCACTCACCACCGCCACACTGTTTCCCTTGGGTGTTAGCTCGTACATCAGTCCAGGGTCCTTCGCAATCGCCAAAGAAACGGCTCCCACTCCCGGAGTGTAAGCTCGGCTCAAATCATCGCGACTCGCCAAAGGCACTTTCGCCGCCACAGCCAACTTACCTCGATTGAGGCGATGGAGCTGCAGTGCGTCATCATCAAATCGGCTCATTATTCGGGAATAACCAAATCATCAGGAATTTCAGTGGGGCCTTGAATCTGAAGAATTTCTTCGTTGTCAGTATTTGTAGAAGTATCATCGTCTCCGGTTTCGGTTCCCCCATCGTTGTACATATCAATCAAAGAGCTGTCGGTTCCACCGTCATCGGCAGCCGAACAACCAGCAAGGATCAGAGTCAAAAGAGCAAAAGGGAGGAATCGTTTCATAGAGCTTGGGTTAGAAAGCGGAGGTACTGCCATCCTTCAAATCAAGAATGACATCGTAAGAACGCTCGTATTTTATAGTGATATTGGCGCTTGGGGAATAGAAATAGTCCACAGGCCCAGTTCCCACGCCAATGGTGTCCGTTTCAATGAGTTCCCAGTCGGTGAGGTAACTCATCATATCGGTCCCGGTGCCGTCCACTTGAATGGCTCCTCGTAAAGCCTCTACAATTTCATCAATCGTTTTCTCTGTGGTTCCGCTGCTTTGATATTCAATACTTGCCACCATAGCGTCAAAATACCATTCTAAATAATTCGAATACGCTCCGTCGCCCCTCATCGCAAGCACGTGGAGCAAAGTTCCATTGTCGAGCATGAGGTACCATTCGCGATACGTGGAACCCTCTTCATGATAAACCACCAGTACGTCATAGTCCCCAATCGCCGTTTCATCCGTTTCCAAATCCGTATGAGCTTCGATATTAGCAAAAAGTTCTTCCGCACTTTGCGAGTCTGAATTTGCATAACGCGTCATGAGCAAAGTACCGCCGTTGTCATAGGGCGTGAGCAAACTGAGTTGTTGATTATCGTGATCGAGCAAAAATGCGGCACCAACACCATCTTGCTTGTAGCCCCAACCAAACGGAACTTTCATGGAAATATTCACAGTGGGGAAGTCTTTCTTTAGCCAATTTTGAGCTTCATCGAAAGCATGACCTTGCACGTCGGTTTGCTGGAGACGGTAAACCATTTCAGAAATATTGGCGCGGGTAATAGTATCGGCACCATGCCAATTTCCATCGACTTGTGGCGCCTCAATATTCCAGGTTTTTGAGTAGCTGGCATACGGCGCATACCATTCACTCACCGGTACATCCGGGAAAGGCGCACTTGAACTTGCACTCTCCTCGGCGGAGCCGAGTATTCCTGCCGCCGCAAGCAACATTTTAACGGCTTCCGCCCGGTTCACCGTTTGTTCGGGTCTAAAAGTAGCGTCTTCGTAGCCTTGAATAATTCCAAGCGAAACGCCCGTACTCACATAAGGAAAAAACCAATCGTCTTCCGAAACATCACTGAACAAAATTCCAGCCGCACTGCTTTCATCCACGGTAATACCCGCTCCCATCAAAATGATTTTCAGCGCTTCCGCGCGATTCACTTCGTTCCCCGGCAGAAAAGTCCCATCTTCATACCCCACCAAAATTCCCTGATCCACCAGCGAATTCACAGCCACAAAATTCGCATCCGTATTGTAAACGTCACTAAAACTGGCCTGGGCTGTGCCGGCAAAAATCAGAAGACTGAGAACAATTGCGCTGGAGATTTTTTTCATGGACCACAACTATACTCGCCCTCCTTGAAATCGGCTAGATTGACAAATTCGGATTCTAATCCAAAGTCACGTACAGGTATGTCGCAAATGAGGATTTCATGGTATAATAACAAGATATTTATAGCTCTGCGTATGGCAACGCCCGATAAAACATCTTCAGCACCCGAAGTGCATCCTCCGGTAGAAACAACGGAAGAGGCTCTCAAGGGGCCACAAAAAACAGCCAAAAAAGACGCGGAACGCTTGAAAACTGAAGTCGAGACTCGCCTTCAAATAGCGGAGCTTCAAACGGAAACAATCGCAGACCTCCGGGAACTTCCGGTTGAACAACTCATTGAGCTCGAAGATCGACACGAAGGTATTTTACTCTACGCTTTCACCGATTTTCTTGCCGATTCCACACGAATAGATCTTCAGCACTTTGAAACTTTTTATAGAGAACCGCCCTCCGGTACTCAGTTGAAAATAAATTTTCATGAAAACGTCGAAGCGGAGGCAAAAATTGGCGCCGCCGATGTACTTCCTCCTTCAGTCCGTCGCATCACGGTCCTCACAGATGGAGATCCCACTAAAAAAAGAACCAGTGAGCGCCGTCTTGGCTTGAAGGGACAAAACAAAAGCGGCAATGGATTTTTTGATAGCGCCGGCTACATTCCGGTCTTCAGCGGAGACCAAGTGATTGTGGGCGGAGAGGGGAGCGAGGGCATAGATCTTCCTTTCGATCGCAAGTACCGCAAAGAACCCGCCGCAGGGAAAGCTCTTGGGGAACTCGACTACGAAAAATATCGCCTGGAACGGAGCAAAGCAGATGAAGATTATTTGAAAACCTTGCCACCAACGGCCCGCCTCTCAAAATATCACAAGGGAGCATCCTTCAGTCGCGCACACCGAGAGGAACTTGGTTTGGAGAAAAAATCGACCAGCCATTCGAAGAACCTTGAACAGCTCCTCGCCAAAACTCCCGATCTTTACACGTATGCTCACAGGTCGCGAGAAAAATATGCACGCGCAACTGGCATCGACATTGATGAAAGCATCATGTTTGGAGTCATTCAAATCGAATCGGGTTTTCGTGTCGATGTCCTCAATCGCCAGGGGAGCGGAGCGGGAGGATTATTTCAATTTATTCCTTCCACGTGGACGACGTTCCTTAAGGAAAATCCCTGGGTTTATGAACGAATGGCGAAAGACCCGGTGTGGAGTCGCGTCGACCAAATGGATTGGCGCTTCAATCCGGAAATCATGATGGATGCAGGGTACTGGTTGGCGACTAAAAATATGAAAGTCCTTTACGATCACAAAAATGAAATTGGCCTTTCGGAATTTAAAAACACGGAATTCTATAAAACCGGAAAGGTCAGCACGGATGACGCATGGTTGCTTTACCTCCCACACCACGATGGGGCGGAAGGGGCACTGCGTTTATTGAAATATCAGTCTCTACGAGAACAAGGAGTAGCCGCCACCACGGCAGAAGCTACGGTGGACTTGAAGGCTTTCCAGAAACACAAACACCATTTTAAAAATGGAAAAACTATCTATGATCGCGATACCTTCATTGCAGACCAACACTGGAAACAGTTGAGGGCCTACGCGCAACAAAATGTCACCTTCGCAAAAAAATATCATTCACAGTTGGATGCCATGGGCAGCGAACGTTTGGCTGCGCTTGCTGGTGGTCCGGGCACTTGGGGCTGGGGACAAGGTCTCGAAACGCAAACTTCGCAGGCGCCGACGGCTTATCAAACCGAAGCGCAGTTGGACCGATTGGCCTATGACCACAAACTTTCCGGAAAAAATTTGTTAATCGGGTCTTCCTCGACACTTGGTTATGGATCTCACGTGAAAGGGAACGTTGAAGTGAAAGCAAAGGAGGGCTGGACCATTGATAAAATGCTTTCGGAACTTAAAAAAATTCCAGTGGAAGATTTGAAACACTTTAGCCGCATCGTGATTCAAGGTGGAATGAAAAATCAACCCAGCTATGAGAGGTCCGTGAAGGCCATGACCGAAATGGTGACCTACCTTCGAACGAATGCGCCTGATGTAAAAATTTATGTTTTGGAAGTGACCCCTTGGGACAGTGCCCACCGCGAGGGGATTGAGAAATTCAATAAATTCCTCTATGAAGGTAAGGCCGACGGAACCCTGCGCATCGACGGCATTGTGCCTCTTTATGCAGCCACAAATGATGGGGCAGGCCAACTCAACCCATTGTTTGGGAAAGCCGGGGAGCTGCACGTAAGCCGCTACGACCGTTTCGCCGGAGTGGTAGCGGACTGGATCACAACGAGCGAACCATCAAGTTGAAATTTCCCCGGGCGTATAAGTGTCCAAATTGTTTTTTCCAATGAGGCCCACCACTTCATCCACCACTTTCCCCATCGGAACGCTGTGTTGGATCCCTTTAGACATATCACGCACAATAATAACGCCTTCGCGGACTTCGGTGGCTCCCAAAATCAAACAATAAGGGACTTTGAATTTATCCGCCAAACGCATCTGCGCTTTCATACTTCCTTTCCCGAGCGCACCCACCGTGCGTACGCCACGATCGCGAAGTTCATCAATAAGTAAAAGACATTTTTTCTTAGCTTCGTCACCAAGTTGCGCCACAAAAATATGCACTTCGTCCTTCGAAGGCACTTTTACATTCGCGGCTTTCATGTGAGCAATCAAACGTTCGATCCCAATAGCAAAACCAACGGCAGGAGTAGGTTCTCCACCCATCTGTTCCACGAGTCCGTCGTAACGGCCTCCTCCTCCCACGGCATTTTG
>CAYHGP010000003.1:40693-64409 GCA_964356195.1 uncultured Candidatus Peribacteria bacterium
ACGCCAAGATCCTTAAACATTTTGTAGGCCAAGAAAATACACTGCACATCGAGAGCAGGGTCGCTTTCTCCAATAATTTCCACTCCAATCTGCCAGAACATTCGGTAACGGCCTTTCTGAGGGCGGTCGTAACGAAAGTGCGGCTCAATATAATAAAGTTCCACCGGCTGAGGCAATTCCTTCATCCCATTTTGCAGATAAGAACGCACGGCACCCGCGGTTCCCTCCGGTTTCAAAGTCAAACTGCGTCCGCTTTTATCAAGGAACGTGTACATCTCCTTAGAAACAATGTCCGTGTCTTCTCCAATACTGCGGTCAAAAACCTCGGTATATTCCAGGATAGGAGTCGTGATGCGACGAAATCCGGCCTGTCGGCAACGGTGACGCACCACTTTCTTAATGAAGGTGAAAAACTCGTGATCTTTAGGAAGAATATCGTGAATTCCTTGAGGCGTTTGAAGTTTTTGAATCTTCACGGTCTGGGCTTCCTGGGTCTTTTCTTCGTCTGCCATCGGACCGATAGGTCAAATAATAAAACTAAGGTGTGACTTGTATTATACGGATTTTCCAGATTAGGGCAAGGTGAGCTTTTCTCGGCAAATTTCCACCTTCTCCAAAGTTCCTGAGAAGTAGGGCACGTGTTTGAAAAACGTTTCGTAGCTTTTTTGTTCAGTACTACTGTGTTCTTCAATATCGACAGCCCATTTCCAGTAATCCGGCACCGCCTCCAAATACTGTAAGTACAAATAAAGGGCGGTTTCACAGTCTCCTTGGGCATAAAGCATATCCGCAAAAGCACGAATCCAGTTGGGGTGGTAGGGATTTTTTTCCAATGCCCTTATGTAATAATCTGCGGCCAATTGGGGGTCCGTTTGAGAATGAAAATTCCCCTTCCAAGCCAAGACGTCTCCCGAATCTCCATCAATCAGTTCTAAATTTTCCAAAGCTCGCCCCATGCTGCTGGGATCAATAAACATGAGCTCATACCAGGGTTCACTGTAATAAGGGGTCCACGCGAGGGCTTCCTTGAGTGAGTTGACTGCAATCGCGTAATCCTCCGTATAGTTCTCTTTCGCAACCGTGTAGAGACGGTACGACATAAACGGTTTAAAAATATTTTGGTACCCCAAAAAGGCAACGAAGGCTAAGCCCAGGCTTGTGATAAAAACGCGCATTTTCCGATGAGATTTAAGTGGATTCAGCGCTAAGTCGGACTCACTTTCCAAAGCCACGAGCGAGCCCCAAGCAAAGGCCAGGATCACTTGGATAGTAGGATCCGGGAACGAGAGTTGGTTTTGGATGCCGTTGGCGAGAATAAGTCCCATGAGAGCAAGCTCCTCAGTATTTCTTGTAGTGAAAAACTTCTTTAAAACAAGCAAGTACAAGAACAAATAAAGGATTCCGGAGGGGACCCCATGATTATACATTTCTTCCAACCATTCATTATGCACACGGTCTGCTGAAATACTGATGTCCTCCTCCAAAGTGAGGAAATCTTTCGTTACAATCTCAGGGAAGTGAATATAAAAAGTTTCTTGCCCATAACCAAGAAGTGGCTTCTCTTCAATGAGTTGAACGGCTCCTTTCCAAATTTCAAAACGCGAATTGAGCGAACGCAGGGAAAGACCGGAAAGAGAGAATCGATCGGAGGGAGCTACCCAAAGAATTAACGCGAAAAGGGGAAGAACAACTAGAGCTTTCCATCCAATTTTTTTTACACTGAGCCACAGTTGTTTACGGTAGCGAATCAGTCCTAAGAAAAGGACCCCAAGAAGTCCGAGTACGGCGGCACGAGTGCCCGAAAAAATCATCGCGAGTACCATCAGGAAGGTCCCCAAAGCAATGAACCCCTTTTCCGTTCGGTCTTTTGCTTGGGCGAGTAAATAAAATCCAACAACGATGCTGAGGAGCATCAATTGGCCCAGTAAAGAAGGGTTGCCGGAAAAACTAAAGACTCGGCCTTGAAACAAGTTGGTGGAATAATTTTCAAAGAACCATTCAAACCCCAGCTTTTGCAAACAGGCGTAAAGTGCAACTAAAGTGGCTCCCACCCAAAACCATTTCAGCACCTTGCTGACGGTCTCTTTTGTCAGAAAAAAAGCATTCCACGTGAGGAAGGCGAACAGGTAGAGTTCAAGAATAAAACCTCCCCCGCGAGAGTAGGTCCCATAAAGGGCAACCAAGGGATTCTCCGATGAAAAGTTGCTCAGCGCATGGAGGGCCAGTTCAGCACAGAGTAAGGTGAAAAGCAGGGTGTCTCCAATTTTTTGAGTCTGGAATTTTTCTCTTCTTACCCCAACAGTGAATAGGCCAACAAGTCCCAAAAGAACTAAGGTCTTGAAGCTTAATTCTTTCGCGGCCGTAAAGGAGGACTGAAGGAAGGGGAAATAAATGAGAGGAAGAACAAAGAGGCTCACTGCCGGAAGGAAGTAAGCCTCTTTAAGTATTGATTTTAACTGAGCCAGTCGATTCCGCATTATTTAGTCTGACCCTTTTCGTAAAGATCAAGAATTTGCTTAACTTGGACACTGGTCAATACGTACTTGGAAGGATTTACCTTGAAGTCGGCTTTAGCGGCGCTCTCTAGAATAGTTTTGGTCAAAGCTTTGATGTTCTTGGTTTTTGCCTTTTCAGCAATATCGGCTGCCACGGCCACTGCGGATGCGACCGGAGTAGTAACCGTAGAGGCAACTTCGGAACTCACTTTTGACGATACCTTGGAGGTCACTTTGGAGCTACCCACAGTCGAAGTTACATCAGAAACAACATCAGAAGTTACCTCGGAGGTTTCCACAGAAGTAACGGGGCTAACCACGAGCGTTACAAATCGGTTTTTGTAGAGATAGATTTTTGAGAAATCAGTTCTCCAGGAAGCAAACCGTCCTTGAAGCATATCCGTTTGAGCAAGGGCAAAGGTTCCAACGACAACGAGGGTCAGAACGGAAGCGAGAATAAGATTTTTCTTTTTCATGGGAGGCGGGATACTGAATAAAATTGATACGTGAATCTTAGCGCTTCTGTATGCGTTGTAAAGGTGATTAATAATTCAACCAATAGGCCGCCGCACCAATCATAGCCGCGTTGTCGGTGCAGTAGCTCATGCGAGCGGGAACGCGGAACACAGGCGCATCCGGCACATGAGAAAGCGCCTCTTCAATGCGACCACGCAAAAAACGATTCGCGGAAACACCCCCGGTGAGATGTACTTCTTTCACAGGATTTTCATCCAAGGCTCGCAGAAGTTTTTTCACCAGCGCATCCACAACGGCTTCTTGGAAACACGCCGCGGTATCATTCACAAAATTTTCATCTTTCAATCTGGCTTCATTGTCTTTCAAATAGTAAAACACCGAAGTTTTCAGTCCGGAAAAGCTAAAATTTTTATCGTTGGGCATGGCGATGGGGAATTTCACAGCCTTGGGATTTCCAAGTTTCGCGCGCTTTTCAATAATAGGTCCACCGGGGTAGCCCAAGCCAAGCAAGCGCGCCACTTTGTCGTAGGCTTCACCCGCCGCATCATCAATGCTTTCCGCAACGAGCGTGAATTGACCTGGCCCTTCCATAAGCACCAATTCGTTGTGTCCGCCGGACACCGTCAAAACCAAAATAGGATACTGGGGAACAGAAGAAGTCTCATCTTCTCCGAGTAGCCACGGCGCATACATATGACCGTGGATGTGATTCATTTCCAGCAAAGGTTTATCTTTGGCAAACGCCAAAGCCGCCGCGGTCATACGTCCCACCACCAGCGAACCCACCAGCCCCGGTTCTTTCGTCACCGCAATCGCATCAATGTCGTCCCAAGTCACCTTGGCCTCGTTCATTGCTTCGCGCAGCACCGGCATCATCACTTTAATATGTTCACGCGCCGCCACTTCCGGCACCACACCACCCGTTTCCGTGTGTTTGGCAATTTGCGACGCAATAATATTCGCCAGCACCTTGCGTCCGTCACGCACCAGGGCCACGGAGGTTTCGTCACACGAAGTTTCGATTGCAAGGATAAGCATATGCAACGGTATACACAAATTTCACTTCTCTTTACAGTTAAAAAGTTGTGAAGTACTCTTCATTATGACAGTCCCTTAGTATTTACAATTTCCATCATGAAAAAATATTTAGCAAGTTTAGCCATAGTGAGCAGTTTGTTCGCTCAAACTTCTATCGCTCGAGCTGATGCTTTCAACTGTGGAGAGTGGACTGATGTGTCTGACGAACATTTGGAGATCCTGACCGCAATATGTGAATACGGTTTGATGCAGGGTCACAGTGAAAACGATTATGGCTACAACGACCCTATGCTTCGTGCTGAACTTGCAGTGGTGGTCAATCGTCTCGTTTATGGAGAAGACACCTATGATGATTTGGGCCAGAATCAGGAAGAATATGCTGAATATCTGAGCAATCTAATGGTGGATTGGTTTACGGACATCCCTGATACTTCAACCTACTCTAACGAATGGATTATTAAGGCGATGTATTACAGCAGCGTGGAGTTGGGAATTATGTCCGGCGATGGTACGTCCAAACCAACAACTTATCGACCTGTAGACGGCGTAAATATTGTAGAAACTTTTAAGATCCTATACGAAGGCGCTTACGAAGGGGAGCTCCTGGCAGCGGACGTTCCCACTTCAATTGAATATGACTGGACCCCTTGGTGGGAAGAACTCATGAGTTACATGGAAGATGAAGAGGTGATCTATAACCTGGACACAGATTACCAAAGTTTTTGGCTCAGTTCGCCTTTAACGGTTTCTTATAGCGATTTTGCTTCTGCGATAGATCGTGAGGATGCAGCCATTTTTCTTTACTATATGATTCAGGCTGGTGTCATTGATGAAGATAAACTGGGCACCCCTTGTTTTGATGAGCCGTGCGGAAGCGACGGGCTATGATGCCCGCCAAACTTTGAGGAGTAAATGAATTCAGAATGCAGCAGCGGTGATACTCCTTTTTGACTTCATGCTCTTACAATACAACCCTACACGTATGAAAAAAGTTCTATTCCTTTTGAGTTTTGTTTTACTCCTCACAGCTTGTCAGTCTGAAACTGTGAATGTTTGCACATACAAAGACGTGGAATACGAGCCGGGAGAAAGCTACTTCGATGGATGCAATTGGCACACCTGTAATGATGACGGTTCCTTTGTGGGCACGGAAAAGGGTTGTGGGACTTTAGAGGAACCTATTTACAAGGATTAGCCCTTCTAAAACTCTACTCCAAGAGTCACTAAGGCTGCTGCAGAACCCCAAGCTGTAGGCTCATCAACTGAGGCTCTAGCAACGAGACTTTCCTCTAAAGGGAGGTCCTCATTGAAGATAGCCCCGATTTCTTGGCCGGCTTCATTCGTGTGGTCGTCCAGCCCCGTTAAGTGAGCAGGTTCATGGGTAAAGACATCGGTATAAACTTGCGCATATTCCGGGTCCATATTTTGGATATTCCAGCCCGAGTTGACATATTCATCTACGACTTCACTAAAAGTCGGCCCTACAGGTGCATTATCTTCAATATTCAGGTAAATGACCGAAGTAAAACTATTCGCTTCTGCAAGTGCATAGGGGTCTACATTCATCACAGAACATTTAATTCTCGCTGAGTTGAGTTCATCCGCAACGTCATCAATATTACGAGTGGCGTGAGGATATAACTCCGTCATGTTCCCTTGAATAGCTGCTGTATGGTCGTTCACCCAAGTAATCATATCATCAATAAATGACGCTTCATTATCTAAGCAGTCGACAACGGTATGAGCACAACCTGAGAGGGCTGGTATTAGAAGTAAGCTTCGTGCAGTAATTCCAAGTCGGTTTAAGCTTCCCATAGGCATCAGTGGTTTGAGTGGCAGTAAGCGCATTAGACCACAAAGTGACAAGTATGTCAATAGTTCGCAGGTTAAAAAGGGATGTAGTTTTGAAGAACCACCTTAAAAACTAGGCATTTTTTGCTTGACAGGTGAGCGTATCCTCACCATAATGGTAACGACCAATAATCCTCAGAATATGACCAGCAAAAAAATCACGGTTAAGGGTACGGAAATTGTCATTTTTAAACAAAACAAAGATGATTATATTTCGTTGACTGATATTGCTCGTTATAGAGACCCTCTAAGAAGTGACTATATCCTCCAAAACTGGATGCGAAACAGAAGTACTATTGAGTTTTTAGGCCTGTGGGAGAGGATCAATAATCAAACTTTTAATCCCATCGAATTCGATGGGATTAAAAGTGAAGCCGGGTTGAATAGTTTCTCTCTTACGCCAAAGCGTTGGATTCAAGCCACCAATGCTATCGGTATTATTTCACGTGCAGGCCGTTACGGTGGAACATTTGCGCATAAAGATATTGCTTTTGAATTTGCCACTTGGCTTTCTCCCGAATTCAAGCTTTTCCTGATCAAAGAATTCCAACGCCTAAAGGAAGAAGAAAATGATCGGCTTGAGCTTGGCTGGGATATGAAACGCAGCTTAGCTAAAATCAATTACCGTATTCACACCGATGCCATCAAGGAACATTTGATTCCCTCTCACCTTTCCGCGGCTCAAATCAATTGTACTTATGCCACTGAAGCCGATGTTCTCAATAAAGCACTTTTTGGGTTAACCGCAAAAGAGTGGCAAACTGCCAATCCAAAAAAGGATGGTAATATGCGTGATTATGCCTCCGTGGCACAGTTGGTCTGTTTGACGAACTTGGAGTCATTGAATGCCGTCTTTATTCGCCAAGGTCTAGCACAAGGCGAGAGATTGATGCAGCTTAACGAAGTCGCCATTGTTCAGATGCGCTCACTTCTTGGGAATCCTTCTATTAAAAAAATATCATAGTTTTCTTGCAAAGAAAGCAAGTTGGAGTTATACTAAAGTTAGATTTACCTACTTTCCAACTTTCTTCTATGTCAGGCACCAAAGTAGTTCGAACGCAGGCCAAGGGGATGGTCACTATTCCTGTCGAGTTTCGAGAAAAACTGGGCATTACGGAGGATTCGCTCTTACAGGCGGAACTCACGAGCAAAGGCGTACTTTTTATAAAACTTCACTATCCCTCAAAAGACGCCGATTTTTATTCCGATCAAGAAATTGCAGAGTGGATGAAAAGCGACCAACTGGACGCAAAAACGGTTAAAAAACTTGAAAATCTTCTTAACAAGCCGCAACGTCGTGAAGTCTAAGCAATAACATGAAAATACTTTTTTTGGATGCCAATATTTTCTTTGCCGCAACATTTTCCAAAACCGGTGGGTCTGCGATGCTTTTCAAGTTGGCGGAAAAAGGAAAATTTAAACTTGTTACTAGTCTTTATGCGCTGAACGAGGCGAAAAGAAATATCATCCATAAGAAAGGAAATGATTTCCTGCCACGATTTTATGAACTGGCCAGCAAATTAACAGCCATTGATCAAGAATCATTGGAAAGTGAGGAGCTTGATAAATGGGAAGAATGGATAGTCCCCAAAGATGCTCCAATTTTAGCTTCAGCAACTCTCCAAAAAGTGGACTACCTGATTACTCTAGATCGAAAGGACTTCATGAATACTCATCTGAAAAAAGCTCCTCTTTCTTTCAAGATTTTAACTCCTGGAGAGTTTCTACAATCTCTTTAACGCCATGGAACAAACCGCCATCACCATTGTAAAAACTCTGCAAAAAGCCGGACATAAGGCTTACTTTGCGGGAGGCTGTGTGCGCGATATGCTGCTGAAAAAAGAGCCAAAGGATATCGACATCGCCACCAGCGCGCTCCCAGACGAAATTGAAAAAATCTTCGCAGAAACTTACCCGGTGGGAAAAAGTTTCGGGGTCATTCACGTAGTTGAAAATGGCCACACCTTCGAAATCGCCACCTTCCGCAGCGACTCAGGCACCAGCGACGGCCGCCGCCCCGACGCGGTGACTTTCACCCACGCCGCCGATGACGCAATGCGCCGCGACTTCACTATCAACGGACTTTTTTATGATCCAATCGAAAAAGAAATTCACGATTTTGTGGGTGGCCGCGACGACCTCAGCAATAAACTCATCCGTTTTATTGGCGACCCTCATCAACGTATTTTGGAAGACCACTTGCGCATCATTCGTGCGGTACGCTTCAAAAATACGCTCAATTTTGGGTACCATCCGGACACCTACGCTGCGCTCAAAAAACACGCCGCTCTTGCCGACAAAGTGAGCTGGGAACGCGTGCGCGACGAACTCAATAAAATCATCATGGCGCGTAGTGCGCCGGTGGCCTTTGAAGATATGCAAGACACGGGCGTACTCCCTTATGTTTTACCTGAGCTGGAAGCCTGTAAGGGCGTGGCTCAGCCCATGCAATATCACGAAGAAGGTGACGTGTGGACTCACCTCATGAACTCACTCGCCACACTGCCGCATGACGCCGGATTGCTCGCACATTGGGCCGTGATTTTTCACGACATCGGCAAGCCCGAAACATTTAAAATCGCCGAACGCATTCGCTTTGACGAACATTCCGAACGCTCCGCCGAAATTGCCGAACGCATTTTACGCCGCCTGAAATTTTCCCGTCCCGATATTGAACACGTGAGTTGGGTGGTGAAGCACCATTTCATGATGATGCAACTTTTGGATATGCCCCTCGGCCGTCAACGTCACTGGTTTTTGGACCCGCGTTTCCCGGACTTACTGCTACTTTTTTATGCCGATGCCGCAGGCACAAAACCCACCAATCTCGATCTCTACAACAAAGTGAAAACCGCCTACGAAGAATGTCTAAAACATTTCCCGGCCCTTCCAAAGCCTCTCTTAAGTGGCGAAGATGTGATGCAAGCTCTTTCGCTCAAAGCCGGTCCGCAAGTGGGTAAAATTTTACAGGAACTTGCCGAAAAACAACTCGCTCATGAGCTTCAAACTCGCGAGGAAGCCTTGCAGTGGTTGAAAAAACAAGCTTAGATAAAAAACATTTTACTTACGGCAAAGGCAACGGTAATCCTTGTCTGATCCCCAGTAACCTCTATCTCTTCACGGAATTCACTTCGTCCGGTCAACAAGGCCTGCTTGAGTAGCTCTAAGTTTGCACGCCTTCCTTCGCACAAGCGGAGCGCATATTCAAGAGTTTGCCGTGAAAGGAAACCTTCTTGTATCTGACGTAAGATCCCGGGCAAGGTTTCGGGCATGATAGGTGCAGTATCTTCTTCAAGATCGAGAGTGTCTAAAGGACTCATATTTTCTGAATTAAAGCGACACATTCCGTGTGGTGTGTTTGAGGAAACATATCCACCGGTTGCACGATTGTAGGCTTGTAGCCGCGCTCCGTAAAGAGCTTGAGGTCGCGGGCGAGGGTGCTGGGGTTGCACGAAACGTAGACAATTTTTTCAGCACCAAACTCAGCACACTGTGCCACAACATCTCCTTCCAAACCGGCGCGGGGAGGGTCCACAATCAAAACATCGGGCTTTTCTTTGAGTTCACCGAGACGTTGTTCCACGCCACCCAGCAAAAAACTCACATTCTTAATTCCATTTTTTAGCGCATTTCCGCGCGCACTTTCCACCGCCGATTCATTCACTTCAATCCCGTAAACACTCGCCGCTTTGTGCGCACAAAACAAACCAATGGTTCCCGTTCCACAATACAAATCAAAGACCACTTCCTTGCCCGTGAGACCCGCCAGCTCCACCACTTTTGAATACAAAATTTCCGCCTGCTTCGTATTGGTCTGGAAGAAAGCCTGGGGAAGAATATCGAACTGAAGTTCCTGTCCATTCTCGAGAATCAAGGCTTCGGTAAGCGCTTCTTTCCCGGTCAAAAGATTCTCTTCAATCCACGTGGGATGCCCGGGTACTTGGTAAACCGTGTTCCAGTACAAAGACGTAATGCGCTCATCGCCCGCAAATAACGCGGCAAACGCTTCCTTGTTGTCGAATAGTGAAGTGGATGTCGTCAAAATCACCATCACTTCACCGGTATTTTTTCCTTCGCGAATCGTTAAAGTTTTAAGCAGTCCTTCATGCGTGTGGGAATTGTAAACGGAAATTTTATGTTCATTCGCAAAGTCACGAACTTTCTTCACGATTTCCGCCATCAGTTCCGACTGCAAGAAACACTCTTCCAAATCAAAAACTTCAAAATGATACCCGGGCGGGAAAAACCCGAGCATCGCCTTCCCATCAGGTGAAGTCCCAAAGGAAAGTTCCATTTTATTGCGATAAAACCATGGCGTAAGGTTTCGGATAATAGGCTCCACCATGCTCGGCGAAGCCGAGTCTCCCTGTTCGAATCCCCCAATCCGCATCAAAGCATCCTTCACCTGTTGCTCTTTCACTTTGCACTGGTCTTCATAATCCAAAAACTGCCATTTGCAGCCGCCGCACACCCCAAAATGTTTGCATCTTGGTTGAATACGTTGCGCCGAAGGTTCCAAAACACGTAACAATTTCCCCTCACCAAAACTGCTTTTCACCTTGCTCATACGCGCTTCCACGGTGTCTCCGGGGGCCGTACCCTCCACAAAAACTTTAAACCCGTCCAGCTGGCCGATTCCGCTTCCGCCATAGACCAGAGAGTCGATTTTTAACGTGATGTTTGAGCCTTTTTTAGGTTTCACCCATGGATTGTAGCAAATTTTCGCTCCCGTGTAAGGAAAATCGCTTAGCTCCGTCATAAACTCTGCAACCTAATCAATCTTTGTCTATGTTTGACCACAATGAACAGCCAACCGGCCCTCACTACGATGAAATGCCCTTCGTGCGTTCCGTATTCGATGTTGAGGAGGATACCTATGAAGGGGAGGACGATATCGATCTTCCTTTGCCTGAAGAACCTGATGAAGAAGAACTTGAATTGGAATTGGATAAGGAAGAAGTCACCGACCCCACAGACGTTCCGGAACCTCTCGCCTTGCTAGCCAAAATGAAGGAGGTAAAAGCAGCAACCATTCGTGCTGTAGTACCTGTCAAAAGACCTAGACCTGCAGGACTTCTAGGAGTGGGACTCGCCATGGCCGCCGCCTCTGCCCCCAAAAAAGGAAAAGAAGAAGAGCCCGCGACAGCATTGGACGCGCTTGAAGAGGAATTCTTCAAAGAAGGCGATAAAATGAATTCCGGAGAAACTTTACCCTCGGAAGTCATAGAGTTTCCCCAAAAGAGAACTTGGTGGAACCGTTTGACGGATAAAATTGATTCCGCTGTTGAAAAGTTCGGAAACTTCTTGGACCATGCGGTCCCCTCAGTTTCAGTATTAGGATTAGTGGCAACCCTTGGTGGTCTTGCGACTCATTTGGCTGATTTCAACACAGTCGTGCAGGCACAGGCGCGCGAAACAGTAAGTGCCAGCACCTCCGTTCCCATTCAAACAATGGCCGTGACACAGACATTGCAAGCAACCCCTCCGGTTCTTGCCACTACATTCAAAAGTGAAGAACCATCAAACACTCTTTGGACCACGAATTCCACGCCCAGCTCAAACAATCAATTTTTAGTCGAAAAAAAGACAGAAATTGTTAAAGAAGCTGGCGGTGAAAAAGCCGATTATCTTCACAGCGCCGCAGCCTATTCCCATTTCACCAAACAACTCCAAGGTTTCACAGGATTTCCGGCAATCCTCTCTCACCCCGAAGTGCAAAAAGCCAAAAACATCGCGGAAATGCTGAACATCATCGACCGCATATTCGGAGAAAAAGTAGGAGATTTAGTGGAAGCCAACGCCGCTGCCATGCATCTTTCAGCCACTTCCATTCAATCGCTGCGCTAAGCATGTTAGAATGAGGAAGTGAAAATTCAAATTCTTCAAGTTTCAAAAACGAAAGACGCGAACCTCGCGGCGCTCGAAGCCGAGTATGAAAAACGACTTCAATCCTTCGCCAAGCTCGAAAGCATTTCGCTTCCGGCGAGCAAATCCGATGAACGCGCACGTGTACAAAGCGACGAAAGCGAATTGTTCTTAGCCAAGCTCGACAAGGATGCTGCCATCCTTGCCTTGGACGAACACGGTCAGGAGCTCAGCACCGAAGAATTTGCCGAATTGCTTCGAAAAGAACGGGACTTCGGCGCCGGGAAAATTCAATTTCTAATTGGTGGCTCTCACGGCCTTCATCCCGACGTACTCAAAGCCGCAAAGAAAACACTCTCACTTTCAAAAATGACTTTCACTCACGAGATGGTTCGCGTATTTTTAAAAGAGCAAATCTACCGCGCCTTCACCATCCTCGCCGGCAAAAAATATCATAAATGAAACTCCTCCACAGCAATTATTTTTGGCTCGTTCTCCTCGCTTTTTTAACGACCCTCAGCACTTTCATCGGACTCAAAATCAATCCGCCCATCGATCCGCTCAGCATCGCCTTTATTCAAGAGGCTTGGCAAGAAAAAGAAGGTTCAAAAACCATCACCATGATGTTTACGGGGGACATCATGCTCGACCGCTATGTCAACACTCTTCGTACCCAAAACGGCGGCGATTTCCCCTTCACTTATATGCCCGACGTCATGGCTTCTATTGAAGAAAAACTGGGAGTTGAAGACTTGGATCTTGTGGTTGGAAATTTGGAAGGTCCCATCACGGACTCGAGCTACGTGAACCCGGGCACTGCCATGATTTTCAACTTTAAACCGGACGTTGTGGACCTCCTCAAACGAGTGGGCTTCACCACGCTCAGTATGGCGAATAATCACACCTTCGACATGGGCAAGGACGGCGTCAAACAAACCCACGATTACCTCGCCGCCGCGGGCATTGAAGCCTTCGGCCATCCCGATACGCCCAATGGTGAATACAGCTTTATCACTTACGAATTTGGAGAAACAAAAGTCGGATTTTTAGGACTCAACGACGCCATCATCCGTCTGGACACGGACGCCGCTGTCGCCAAAATTAAAGAGCTCGATCCTCTTGTGGATTACTTGATTATTGGAGTTCACTGGGGCTGGGAATACGAACCCACGGCTCGCGAATCGGTCGTCACCAAAGCTCATGCTTTTGTGGACGCCGGTGCCGATTTTATTTGGGGCAATCATCCCCATGTGATTCAAAATCACGAAACCTACAACGGTGTTCCCATTTACTATTCCTGCGGAAACTTTGTTTTCGATCAATATTTTTCCGACGCCGTGAGGGAAGGCCTCGTCCTCGGTGTCAAAATTGAAAACGGCGAACTCACAGTCGTGGAACAAATTGTAGACTTGGTGAACGGAGCCGAGCCTAAACCTCGAGTCATTTACTAGGCCCTCTCGATGTGGTATAATACTAGGATTTAATCAAACCCATTCCATGAAAATCCATTTCTTCGGTGCTGATCGTGAGGTAACCGGTTCACGCCACCTTCTGGAAATAAACGGTAAAAGAATTCTTTTGGACTGTGGAATGTTCCAAGGTAAACGAAGCGAGGAACGTGATAAAAATAAGGATTTCGGTTTTGACCCAAAAACCATCGACGCCGTGATTCTTTCCCATGCGCACATCGATCATTCGGGAAACCTTCCCAATCTGGTAAAACTCGGGTTTAAAGGTCCTATTTATTGCACAGACCCCACGGTGGATCTTTTGAATTATATGCTCATGGACTCGGCCTTCATTCAGGAAAAAGAAGTCGAGTACTTGAACGAAAAGAAACAAATG
Source organism: uncultured Candidatus Peribacteria bacterium (assembly GCA_964356195.1). GTDB lineage: Bacteria > Patescibacteriota > Gracilibacteria > UBA1369 > 2-02-FULL-48-14 > 2-02-FULL-48-14. Next base: position 54,265 of record CAYHGP010000003.1, read on the forward strand.
GCAAACGAGCCTCTCATTGAACCTCTCTATACCACAGAAGATGTAACGAAAACTCTGCCCCTTGTAAAAGGTCTGCCTTACGACGCCTGCATCAAACTTTTCGACGATCAAGATATTCAAATTTGTTTCCGTGAAGCGGGACATATTTTGGGATCGGCTATGACCATTTTCACCATTAAAGATCATGACGACGGAAAGGCAAAAACTTTCGCTTACACCGGAGACTTGGGCCGCAGAGATATGCCGCTCATTCGTAATCCTTACGACCTGAAATCCGTCGAATTCTTAATGATGGAATCCACCTATGGAAACCGTCTTCACGGCTCTCTTTTGGAGGCCGAGGCCAAGCTCGCCGACATTGTGAAAACGACAGCCGGACGCGGAGGAAAAATTCTCATCCCCGCCTTTTCTCTCGGTCGTACTCAGGAAATTATTTACGAACTTCACAAACTTGCTGATGAAAAGAAAATCCCCGAGCTTCCTATTTATGTAGATTCACCACTTTCCGTGAATCTCACGGAAGTATTCCGCCAAAACCTTGGGGTTCTCGACGAAGAAACGCAAAAACTCTTCGTCAACACTCATGAAGATCCTTTCAATTTCCCGGAATTGCATTACACCCAAAGTGTGGAAGAATCCAAGGCGCTCAATAACCACAACGGGCCTTGTATTATTATTTCTTCTTCGGGAATGGTGGAGCACGGACGCATTCTACATCACCTCAGAAATGCCATTGAAGATCACCGAAACACCCTCATAATTGTGGGATTCCAAGCCAAAAACACGCTCGGACGTAAGTTGGTTGATAAGGAAAAGAGAGTGAACATTTTCGGAAAGCCTTATGATGTGAAAATTGAAATCAAAATCATGAATGCCTATTCCGCCCATGCCGACCGCAACGACCTTTTGAACTTCGCTACCAACATTCAAGGCCTCGAAAAACTCATCCTCGTTCATGGGGAAGACCAGGCCTGCGAAGACCTCAAAACCGCCATGCTGGAGAAGGGAATCAAGGAGGTTATTGTGCCGAGCTTTGGAGATACGCTTGAGCTCTAAGCAAACCGATAACCGTTAAAGCCTCTCGAAGCTCACCGTCGCTAATTTTTTGGAGAGCCTCCTCAAAAGGGATCCACAAAGCCGTGAGTTTTTCATCCGGCATTTGAGCATTGTCACCCATCGTGAGCTGTCGTGCTAAAAACACATGGGTTTTTTGATCCATCTTCGACGCTTCCATCTGAAAAGTCCCCAAAGAGTCCCACTGTTCCGCGACGGCCCCGGCCTCTTCCAAAAGCTCCCGCACAGCACTTTCTTGTGGCAATTCACCCGCCTCACACATGCCAGCAGGAATTTCCCAGTTATAAGTATCGATGGGGTAGCGCCATTGTCCCACCAGCGCCACCTGGCCTTTGTCGTTGATCGCCACAATGCCCACGCTGTCATCCACTTTCATGTAACTGTAGTCCTTCACGGTGTCGCGAATCTTCACCATGTCTTTATAGAACTCCACATACGGCCGCTTGTGCAGCAGTTCGGAAGAAAGAACCGTATAAGGATTATCGCCGTAGGGGAGGAGCATCTTATTTAGACTCACGTGTTAAAACATAAAACATGGTTCGATCTTGGCTATATTCGTCGCAAGTTTGAGCACTCAACTTACTTTTCAACTCACTCAAAGTGCTGGCGTCTGTAAAGAAGCTTGCATCCGGAATATTGCAATAAACATATTCTTCATTCGTCACCAAACCCATATTGTCTTCCAATTCTGCAACTAAGACCCGGGCAGCCCCATTCTCATAAGCCTGATAAAAATATTGGTCTTTACATAAGGTACTGACGCCGCTTTCTCCGCTTGGCATAACACTCAAATAAGCAGAAAGGGTCTCCGGCAACTCAGAGCTATCCTGAACACATCCTCCAACAATAGGATAGGAGTCATTATTATCAACATAGTAGAACTCAAGGGCGATGGCCATTTGTTCCAAATCAACCTTTCGTCCTGCATTACGGCCAAATTCTCCATTAACGATATCTTCCAACTGTCCTGAGAAAGGTCCAAAGAACTCATCTTTTGGCCCCTGCATTTTCCTTATGTAAAAAAAAGAATCTCCCTGGTACAGGTTAAAGCGTGCTTCCTCATTTTCACTTTCAAATTCCAGAGTCCCGCTCAAAATTTTAGTCAAAGGCAGAAGGGTACTAAGGTCTACTTCGGGCGACAAATACTCATCGGTTTCCGTAAGAGGGAAATACGCTTCCAAAGTATCTAGATCTAAACTGATTATAGTAGGTTCAGCTTCGCTTGGGGTCAGGCTTGACTCGGTCGTTTGATCAGTTCCTGTACAGCCGCTGAATAGCAGGGCAGGGAGAACCAAGGAAAGAATTTTCATAAACAAAGATATGAATAAGGCAAGGATACCTCCTAATTTAAACACCCAGCAAAAAGGCTCTTGTAAAAAAATACAAAGCATGGTATCATAGTATGATGATCTTTGAAATTACGGAAAGAAACTTAGAGCGCAGAAGCTGAAAAAGCACCGCCTCGGGACAACAGAATCTATTTTCACTTTCTGTGCCCTAAGTTTCAAATCGCCCAGTAAGCCTGGATATATGGTTTCTTCCCAAAGAGCCATTGGCCACTATTACCTCGTTCCAAGTGGGGTTTCGTGCTTGGAGAGAAGGGATAGACAGATAGTTTTTTCGGCCGGTTGTACCTCTCGGGGTATGATCAACGGAAAAATATGAGTTCTGCTCTAGCAATAGACAGTTCCCAACTTTAATCTCTTACCTGATGCTGAACGACGATTTGAAACATTTAGGGCAAACTGATCCTTGAAAACTCATCTGAAACTTAGAGCGCACAGGGTAGTAAGCACGTCTCGCAAGAGACAAGGACCTTTAAAAGTCTGTTTACCACCCGCTGTGCCCTAAGTTTCAAATCGCTTAGTAAGCCTGGATATAGGGTTATTTCCCAAAGTGCCCTTGGCCACCATCACCTCGTTCCAAGTGGGGTTTCGTTCTTGGAGAAAAGGAATGGACAGATAGTTTTTTCGGCCGGTTATGCCTCTCGGGGTACGATCAACGGAAAAACTCGAGTTCTGCTCTAGCAACAGACAGTTCTTGACTTTAATCTCTCATCTGATGCTGAACAACGGTTTGAAACATTAGGGCAATTTTTTGTATTTACACCGTTTTAGCTAACCAGAGGGATGGCTTTTTTCGATTTGAGGTAGAAGAACAAAATCACGAGAGTGGTCACGACGGGGGAGAACCATTCGGGAATATGAGCGCCAAAGCTGTGAGCGAGCATCACGGCGCCTAGAATCAAAATGGAGTACATCGCCCCATTTTTAAGGTAGATGTACTTTTTAATGCGCTCAACACCATGCACGGTGAGTTGTCGGACCACAATGGCTCCCAGCCCGTTTCCAATCAGAATCAGCGGCACAGAAAGCGTGAAGGCAAACGCCCCCAGTACGCCATCAATGGAGAAGGTGGAATCGATGACTTCCAAGTATAAAATTTTACTGATGTCAGACATACCGCCCTTTTTAAGCATATCTGCTTCGGCTTTTTCAGCGTTCTCTTTAAATCCGTGCGTGATGAAGAAGGCGGTTGAACCAACTACCGCGCCAAAAGCCATCACAGGATTTTCTTTCAAGGCAAACCACACAATGGTCGCGAGCAGAATAGAAACCACCGCATAAAACCAAACTCCCTGAGAGTGAAAGAATTTTTCTCCGCGCAGTCCGTAGTTTTTCGGTTCCAAAAACAGCCAGTGGAAAAACAAGAAAATAAGGAAAACGCCTCCTCCGTTGAGCAAAATGGGAGCGGAGGATTCAATGGCTGCAAGCACAGCGGGGTCGCTACTGAATGTCGCCGTGAGAGAGCCAATAAAACCAAGTTCCGGCGCGGTGAAAAATACAATCAACCAAGGTAAAAGCCCACGGACTACAAACACCGCAAACAAAATTCCCCACAGCAAAAACCATCGTCTGGCTTTGGCACTCATCGTACTCAAAACCTCCGCATTAATAATGGCGTTGTCGATACTGCTGACCGTTTCAAACAAACAGAGTCCGCCGACAATAAGCAGCATTGAGAGAATATCCATGGCGCTATGGTAGTGCAATCACGCCACCGTTTCAATGCAATCTGCGCGCCCACAAAAATCCCATACGTTTGTCATACCTCGACGGATACTGCGTTACTTTATACCCATTTTTCTCGAGTAAAGTTTTCAGCCGCACCGCTTTCATCTCCGCCGAAAATTCGTGGTACTCCAAAAAAAAGATCCCCACTTTTTCAAAAACACTCTTCGGTGCCATCTCCAGAATTTGAAACTCCGCCCCTTCACAATCCATCTTCACCACATCGCAGTGCTTCATTTTTTCCAGGATTTTTTCCAGCGTCACGGCCTTCACTTTTTTCTCACCTACAACGCCATCAATGTCCACCAAGGAATGATTATGCGAATCCGCACTAATGTTCAAACTCACTTCACCCTCCTTACCGGCCACTGCCACATTTTTCGCAAACACATTTTCCACGCGATTGATGAGCAAATGTTTTTTTAATTCCGCAAAATTCACCTCTTCCGGTTCGTACGCATAAATAGGAACAGAAGGATTCAGCACTCTCGCGTAGAGTACGAAAAACCCCTTGTGTGCGCCAATATCAATGATTCCGGTTTTTGCCCCAATAATCGCCGGCTCAATGACGTGGTAATCACGATCCGAAAAAATCTCCGCAAGAACCGACTCATCCGCGTCCGACGCACTATCCACCGTGAGCTTGTTTTTTAAGAAGGCAATTTGACGCATGAAAACTTGGTTTGTGTAACGGCAAGAAATTTTTCAACGCCCTCCGGCGGAATCACCAGCGTGGCCGTGTTTACCAGCGGATGACATTGCAGACTTTGGCCCCACAATTCTTCATCAATCACCACTTCCACTGCGTGTTCGGTGTCATTCACTACGCCAAGCAAAGTCACGCTGCCGGGTTCAACTCCCAAATATTTCTTAAGCCGTTCCGGCGATGCAAAACTCAACTTGCTCACGCTGAGTACTTCTTCAAGCGCCTTAAGATTAATACGCTTCTCATGTCCCACCACCACCAAAAAGTGCCTTGCCGCATTCTTGTCCCTCAAGAAAAGATTCTTCGTCCCAGCCCCGGGCATCGCCGGGATTTTATCCGCTTCCTCAACCGTAAACACCGCCTCATGGTCGAAGCGCTGGTACGCGATTCCGTGTTGGTCTAAAAATTTATAAATATCCATAAAAATCTGTCCATTGCAAAATATCATGTTAAAATCAGCTCAGCAAATAATCCCCGCTCATGAAAAACCTCTTCTCTCTGCTCATACTCGCCTTGCTTGTATTTTCCGCCTGTGAGACGCCGGAGCCGATAATGGAAGAGCCACTTCCAGAAGAAAAGGCGCCCATGGAGGAACCCACAAGCGAAGAACCTGAAGAAGAAACTCCAAGCGAGACCAAATTTATAGAGTTCTACGACGGCGCTGACTTTGGTGATGTAAAACCCGTCATTTACCTTTACCCCGAAGCAGACACCGAACTCACGGTTGAACTCGACTACCTGGGCCGCATCACTACGGAATATCCTGAAAGTGAAAATGGAGTTTGGACCGTAACGGCACAGCCCGATGGAACGCTCACGTATAAAGATCGCGAGTACAATTATCTGTTTTGGGAGGGTGTTTCACCCTTGTACCAAAACTTCACTTTCCAGGATGGATTTGTGGTGGCCCGTGCCGATTACATCCATTTCCTTGAAGAAAAACTCACCATCCTTGGCCTCAGCGAAACGGAACAGGCCGACTTCATCAGCTACTGGCTTCCTCAAATGCAAAAATATGAATTCATCCAGTTGCGATTCTTGTTTGAAGAATACGAACGTCTCGCCACTCTCACCATAACGCCCAAACCGGATCAAATGATTCGCGTCTTCGCCATGGTGAAAGGACTCCACCAATCCGTCTCACTTCCGGAACAAAAACTGGAAAGCAAAACCCGCCACGGATTCACGGTGGTGGAGTGGGGAGGCCGCTTTATTCAATAAACTAACTCAATAGTATGAAAATTCACTTCCTTGCCTTGGTACTTTTAAGCGGAGTTTTTTTCGGTTGTGAAACTTCGGAGCCGGTTAATGAAAGTGACTCCGGCGGTCTTTTTAATGATGATTGGGGTGACGTAGGAGAAATGACGGGAAAACCGGTTCTCTACCTCTATCCGGAAGAAGCCACGGAAGTGAGCTTGGAGCTGGATTACGAAGGACTCGTTACCGCCGAATATCCACAAAGTACGAATGGAACTTGGGAAGTTCTCGCCGACCCAGATGGCACGCTCAGCATGAATGGACGCACTTACCCTTACCTTTTTTGGGAAGGTGTCTCACCTCTCACTCAGAGCTTTGAATTTTCCGAAGGATTTTCCGTGAACCGCTCCGACGCCATTTCTTTCCTTGAAGAAAAGCTCACCCTTTTGGGCTTAAACGAAAAAGAGCAAACCGATTTCATCACCTACTGGCTGCCAAAAATGCAGGGACATGAGTGGACCACCGTCCGTTTCCTTTACGAGGAATATGAAGAGTTAGCCGAATGGACCATTTCCCCGGCGCCCGACACTTTCATCCGAGTTTTCGTGATTATGGAAGGCTCTGATCAGGAAGTAAATCTTCCTCAGCAAATCCTCGTCCCCGCAGTGCGCCAAGGTTTCACGGCAGTGGAGTGGGGAGGAACTTACTTCTTCAATCAATAAACCGCCGCCAAATAGCACTTCTCACAATACACCTGCTCCTTGCAGCCGGCCGGATAGGTGCTTTGGATTTGCATTCCACAGTGATCGCATTTTCGGTCGTGTAAAAACAAAGGATTTCGCAGCAAAAACCGTTCTTTGTGACGACACAAGTAACACGCATGGGGCACCGGCAGTTTCATTCGTTCGTAAAACTTTAATTCCTGCGAAGTAGTACGATATTGTTTTCCGCACTTTTCGCAGTGCAGCGCTTCCACGGTACTTGCCACTTCGGCCTTTGGCTCTGGCTCCTTCCATAAATAGCCCCTCTCTAAAACCTCTTCCTTGCTCAAAGGAAAGTAGTCATTCGCGGCACTTTCGTTGTAGGCAAAAACAGAAATTTTCTGTGGGAAAAATTCCCCCCATTCGCCGGTTTGCTTCATGTGCTCCACCACTCGAGGCAGCAAAGCTTCATACTCTTCCTTGCTGTATTGTTTGTTCAAAATACAATACTGTTTATGCTTCAAGCCTATGCATCCGAAACAATTTTGGCAAACTGAGGAACTGTCACAATACCTCAAAAGAGTGCTGTTCCACGTGTAAGTACAATAGGCAATATCGATGCTTCCGCGGGTCACACAAGAATTATAAACTTTTTCGTCACCCGGCCATCCCGCCGAGTAGGCGTTCACAACGTTTTTTGAGTCGGAAAGGGAAATGGCATTAAAACAATCTTCCGAATGATCGGCATCAAAACACTGAATGCAATTTTTACAGTTATCGGAATAATCTCCACTGCAGTTCTCACAATTCAGCATTTGAGTGTAACGATGAATGGCCTTTCCACGGAGTTCCAAGAATTTTTGATAGGCTTCTTGCCAGGACGTCCAAGTCCCGTTCAAGGCACCTTCTTTCAAGGCTTTGAATTCTTCTTCCGAACACGGTCGGTTAAAGGCGTAATAGGATTTTTGATTGAGATTGCTCGAGAAAATACAGTGATCGCAATTCTTTAAATCAAAGGAGAAGTAACACTCATTACAATTCCGCGCTCGCTCAAGAACCACGCATTGATAACTATTATCCACGTCACAAGCCCAATAACAAAGGGTGCTCTTGTAAGCATTCCGGCAATCGATGGAGTCTTTGGTATCCACCATCCAGTAGGAATAAAGGACATCCTCACAGCGCACCGTAAGCGAATTCAAATAACAATTCCGTGACTCTCGGGTGTGACTGTTGTAATCACAGTTCTCGCAGTTGACGATGGAAGTACCCTCTCTCGGAACCTTTTTTCGCAGTTCGGCAAATTGTTCAAAAAAAGGTCGATTAAAATCAAATTCTTGGCCGTAGTCGAGCGCATTCCAGTCATCTCCCCACCACACCGCATTGGAATAAACGGGAAAAGGCGCGCTCGCGGGATAGGCGCTGATCATGGCTTGGCCGGTTCGGTCGCACTTTCGTTTATAAAGACTCCACTCGTTGCGAGTAGCCATGAGGCGGCGAAGTTTTTCCGAAGCCTCGTGTACATCAACAGGTATGCCCATTTCCTCACACAGCTTCCTTTCGATATCTAGTGGATCCATAATATTTGGAGCAGGTGAGGGGAATCGAACCCCTGTCAACAGCTTGGAAGGCTGTGGTAATAGCCATTATACGACACCTGCAAAGGGCGCAGCCATCTTAGGGCAAGTCTTTGTTTATTTCAAGCAGAAACCTTGGGGATTTTACGGAAGACCAAAAGCCCGATGAAGCTGAGGACAGCCAAGGAGAACACGGCCGCTCGATACGAAGTCACCTCCTGGAGCGGAATCAGCAAGACCAAACTCCACAAAAGCGGGCCCACAAAAGAGGCGGCACGTTCAAAAGTGGTATACCAAGTAAAATATTCCGCGGAACGCTCGGGGGGAATGAGTGTGGCCCAGTAGGCTCGCGAAAGGGAAAACAAGAACCCAAAACAAAGGCCCATGGGGAAGGTGAGGACGTAAAGCCAAGGTCCGCTCACAAAAACGAAAGCAAGCAGCAGAAGGCTCCACGCCACAATGAGCCACAGAATCGCCTTTTTGTATCCCTTAAACAGTCGGAAGTAAAAGTGGCTCATCCAAGCTCCAATCATCCCAAAAATAAGGGCCAAAACCAGGAATTTAGTTTTTTCACTGTCATCGAATCCGAAAACTTTTTCGAGGTAAATGGAAATAAAAACTTGGAAGGTGAGCAGCGAATCGACATAAAGATAGTAAGAAACCAAAAATAAAAGCAGCGTTTTATCCTTCAAAATGAGTCGCCACGAAGGCTGAAGCTCCATTTCTCGCAGCCCTTTTTGTGGAGGTTTAAACCAAATAAAACTTGGCAAAGCGGCCAGCAGAAAGAAAAGTCCGGAAACCAAAAACACCCCCTCGCGTCCGCTGAACAGTTCAAAAGGAACAACTCCATTGACGAAGGGCAAAGCCAAGATCAAACCCAGAACATTTCCCAGTTGCCCCAGACCGTTTCCGAATCCAGATAAACGTGACTCTCCATCGGCTACTGAAAGCGCTCTTAAAAAAGAATTGTAAACATTGAGCGCGGCTTGGAAAAAACACTGAAACAAAAAGTAACAAATCAAACTGAACCAAAGCCATGCGCCTTCGCCCAGGAGCTGTGAGCTCAATCCCAAGCCGAGCAAAGAAGCAATGGCGAAGCACGATAAAGTGACAAAAGCAAAACGCCCGAGCCCGTGCTTGTCGGCAAAGCGTCCGATTTTTGGAAGCGTCACCAGCAAAAGCGCCGTAGAGAGGCCAAGCACCAGAGCAATATGCCATGAAGCTTGTCCTTTCTCAGAAATCCACCACAAGGCGAAGTAAAAAGAAACATTGGCAAAGGCCAGTGAGTTGGCAAAGTCATAGAGGCCCCACAGCCAGTGTTGTTTACGGTTCATAGAGTCTTCAGTATAGTATGTTCGATGTTACAAGCCGAACTTTACACCGACGGAAGCTGTCTTGGAAATCCTGGACCCGGAGCCTGGGCTTTTTTGATTCGAATCGGCGGAAAAGAAACGCGCAAGCAAGACGGCCAGCCTTACACCACGAACAACCGCATGGAACTTTCAGCGGTGATTGAAGGTCTCAAGTGGCTTGCCAAAGAGCATCCGAGTCTCAAGGAAATCACAGTCTACAGCGACTCCAGCTGGGTCATCAACACCATGACTCAAAACTGGAAACGCAAGAAAAATCTCGATTTATGGGAGCTACTTCTTCCTCTGCTGGTCGGGAAAAAAATGAAATGGCAATGGGTCCGTGGTCACAACGGTCACAAAGAAAATGAAGATTGCGATGTTCGCGCCCAAACCGAAGCGCAAAAACAAGCAAAAATCTACCGAACGCTCGACCGAGCCTCCCTCCGTTTGCCGGGGGAAACCCCTGC
>CAYHGP010000003.1:64509-67917 GCA_964356195.1 uncultured Candidatus Peribacteria bacterium
CTAAATAAGAGCGTCGAGTTTTTCAGCAAGCGCATCTTTGGTGAGGACACCCACCACGCGGTCCACTTCTTTGCCGCCTTTGAAGAAAATCAACGTGGGAATGCTCATAACGCCGTAGGTCTGGGAGCTGTCCATGCTGTCATCTACGTTCAATTTCACGATTTTCACTTTGCCTTCGTAAGTGCCGGCAAGTTCATCCACCAAAGGGGCCAACATTTTGCAGGGACCGCACCATTCGGCAAAAAAATCCACCAACACGGGAATCTTAGACTTAAGGACTTCGGCGTCGAAATTTTGGTCTGTAACAATGTGCGACATAGGGGAGTTGTAATAGGAGCTAAAGTATGAGAACTTTATCACGCCTAAGGGCCTTTCGAAAAGACAGAAAATATGTTATAATTCAAAGATGCAAACACCCCTTAAAATCCTAGTCGCCGGCCTCCTCGCCATTCCTATCTTGTTTGGCTTGGTTCACAGCACCCCAACGCGCAGCACACACGTGCTTGCGGAGGCCTTCATCACCCTGGAACAAGAGCCTTCCGCCTCCATTATTGAAGTGGGGCCTCACTACAAAACCGACCGTATGTTTTTATCGGAGATTTATGAAGCGGACTATGCCTTTCAACTGCTCGGCTTAAACTGGCAAGCCGCCATTCCTGAAGGCACTGCCGCCACCATGGAAATTCGTTTCCGCAGCACGGAAGGAACTTGGACGGCTTGGGAACCGCTTGAGCAAGACAACGACCAGCCCTCCAACACCGCAGCCGGCCTCTGGACCTACGTCATCACTCAAAACAGCGACGCCTTTCAATACAGAGCTTCCTTGAGTACGTCCGACACCACGGTGACCCCAAAACTTTCCGATGTTTCTTTTGATTATGTGGACGGCGGAAAAACTTCTCCGCTTTCAAAATTGGAAAAAATGATTTTCAAAAATGACAACGAAGTGATCAGTCGCGACGACTGGGGTGCCGACGAAAGTCTTCGTTTGTCACGCACTCACGAAAACGTCGAACTCAGTTCCGAGTGGGAATCCGAATTGTCCGACGAAGATGTGGATGCCGACCCCGATATGCGCATTGTGGACACCGTGGCCATCGACGAAGACGGGAACCAACTTTTGTGGCCCGAAGAATACCCGGCCAAAGTCAAAAAAATCATCATCCATCACACCGCAACAACCGCAAATCTGGATGATCCGGAAACCTCCATTCGCGCCATTTATTATTACCATGCCATCACGCGTGGCTGGGGAGATATTGGTTATAACTTTATTGTGGCTCCAGACGGAAGCGTCTTTGAAGGACGTGCCGGAGGTGATGGAGTGGTGGCGGGTCATGCGTCCGGGTACAACACCGGCTCGGTTGGAATTGCGCTTTTGGGAAACTACGAAGAAGACCCCATCTCCGGAGAAATGATGCAAGCGCTCACGGCACTTATTTACGAAAAAGCTGAGCTTCATGACATTGATCCCGATGACTCCGGAGTTTTCCGCGGCAAGTCCATGTCCAATATTTTGGGACACCGCGATGTGGATTCTACGGCATGCCCGGGGATTCACACTTACGATTATTTAGACGCCATTCGCAGCGCCGTGGCTAATGCCATTGATGCACAAAACACCAAGGATACAAGTAAGAATTACGCCTTCGAAGAAGTGGGGAACCGCGAACTCATCACTCTGGATCCCGAGGAAGACGCCACCGTAACCGTGAAAATTAAAAACACCGGTTCGAAGACGTGGAATAGCGATACCTATTTAGTGGTGAACGCCAATTCCGATTCCGATGACTTGGTCAGCATTCCCAAAGATTCCAAAAAACGTACCGCGAAAATGAAAGAGTCTTCCGTGGGTCCGGGCAAAACCGCCACCTTTAGCTTTGAAGCCTCGGCAACACTGAATGGAGGCCTCGCCGAGTTCGATATGTCGCCGGTTTTCAACGGCAGCGAAAAAACCAAGCATTATATGGATTTGGGACTCTTTGTGGAACAGCCTTACTTAAAGTTCAGCACTCAAAGTGATGACGCGCCGGACAGCCTCAAGCCGGGCAGCTCCGCCACCGTAACGGTGAAAATACGTAACGATGGAAATCTCACTTGGGAAAAAAGTGGGGATCGCACGGTGACCTTGTTGAAGAGCGGTTCTTCCAGCCTCACGAGTTCTTACACACTGGCCACACTCACAGAATCCTCCGTGGCTCCGGGTAAAACCGCGAGCTTCACATTCACGATTAAAGCGCCCACCAAAGGCGGCACCTACACGCTCGATTTTTATCCAGAAATGAAGAACTCCAACGCCATCACTTCTTCGGCGGGACAAATCAGCTTAAAAGTCATGGACAGCAAGGAAGATGCGCTCGTTGCCGGCACTTCGGACGACCTTTCCTTCGAACCGGGCGAAAAAAAGACCGTGTGGGTTCAAGTTAAAAACACCAGCACTTCCACGTGGTCTTCCACCGGGTCAAAAGCCTTCAGCCTAGCTTTCACCAAGCCGAAAGGCCTCACGACAGGAACTCAAACAGTCGCCTTCAAGAATTTAAAGAGCGGATCTTCCGGAAAAATTTCTTTTGACATCACCGCACCCGAAACCGCCGGCGAATACACCTTGGAAGTTCGTCCTCGCCTCGGTAGCACAAACCTCACCAACAGCGCGTATCCTCTAAAAATTACCGTCGGTGACTCCGCCTCAGAAGACTTCACCGTCACCGATTACGAAAACCCCATTCGCATCAAACTCACCCCGAGCGATGCCGTGGTGGACCCCGTATTCAGTTCCAAATCCAGCTTCGCCCTTTACGACAATGAAGAACTCATCAAAGTATTTACCGCCGACAGTCGCGTTCGCATTACTCCCGGCACCAGCGATTACACCGCGAGCTTCGGCTCCAACAAATGGACTCTCAGCGGTCCCGTTCGCTTCGTCCCCGAAGAAGACGGAATCATGAAAGTTCTCACCATGAACGAGCAGCCCAGCTGGGACACGTCCATCAATTACAACCAGTTTCGCGGCACGATGGAAGTGAATCGTGTGGACGGCACAACCATCCTAATCAACGAACTGCCACTAGAAGAATATGTGATGGGCTCCGCCGAAGAAACCAATACCACTCCCACGGAAAAACTCAAAACCATGGCGATTTTGTACCGCACTTATGCGTACTACTACATCACGCAGGCCGAAAAATTCCCCGGAATGCCTTACGATGGGGAAGACGACCCCGCCACCTTCCAAAAATACTTGGGTTACAGCTACGAATCCAAGAGCCCCAACATTGTTTCTTCCGTAGAAGACACTGAAGGAATGGTAGTGACCTACAAAGGTAAAGTCGTGAAAACTCCATACTTCAGCAAGTCCGATGGCGTGGCCACCAAGAGCGCCGAAGACGTGTGGGGTTGGACGAATACGCC
>CAYHGP010000003.1:68017-73604 GCA_964356195.1 uncultured Candidatus Peribacteria bacterium
TCGCTAAAAGCTTTGCTGGAAGAACACGGACTTTCCAAAAACGACATCACCGAAATTGTGGTGGTGAACGGTCCCGGCACTTTCACGTCGCTGCGCACCGGCGTGGCTTTTGCCAACGCTCTTGCGGAAGGACTCCATGCCAAACTCTACGCCATGACTACTTTTGAACTTTTGAAGCGCAAAGCCGCTATTCAAGATTCGCTCTTGGTTCTCACTCAAGCCGGCGGTCTCGACATCGGCGTCCGTTATAATGACGACCCTGTGCGCGTGGGCCCCATGGCCGCACTTTTGAACGACTACACTCACGACACCGGCATCCACGTGGTGAGCGAACTGAACGAAACCCAGAACGAGGAACTCCACCCTTTGCTGCTCGAAAAAAAATGGACACTTGTTGAAGGGCACGAATTGCAAACGATGGGCGAGGCCCTTCAAACCATCGGACTCTCGGGACTCGACGCCGTGGCTACCGTGGAACCTTACTACTTGAAAGCCCCGCACATCACCAAATCCTCGGATAAGTGGAAACAGTGAAGACTTGTCTCCGTTTGTCTTGCACCTTCAGGTTGATGCCGTGAGCGAGGACGTGGTGATCCTCGCAAAGTGGAGCGAGGTAATGCGGATCATGCCGATGACTGAGCGCGAAAGTTTGAGTGTGGTGCAGGTGCTCTGCGGGTTTATGGCAGGTTTGAATGGAACACTGCGTTCCGTGTTCCTCTCGCACAACTCGCTGGATTCGCGCCGGAACGTAGCGTGATTTCGCCTCCACCAATTCCTCACTAATCGCCACTTTTTCCTCTGCGATTTCCTTTTCTCTCCTCTCCAGTAACTCAAGAAGCACCTTGCTCACATTGATCCCTTTTTCTTGCAGCTCCAGGAGCTTTTCAGTCACTTCGTCGGTCAATTCTAAAGTGTGCGCACGCACAGATCTCAGCTCGATTTCTGGCTTGTTAAAGCCATTCTCATCACGGACCAAAGTCTCTATGGCACTCTGCGGCAACACCTGAACCACTCGCGCCAACTCCGCCTCATTTTGCGCCGTGGCAATGGAAGCCACCCGCGCCAATTTGTTCACGCTTACTTCGCCACGCTCCAACAGCGACTTCAAAACCGGCGTTCCCACAAACTTCCGCTCCAAATTGAGCACCCGTCTAACCTGCTCCTCACTCACCCCCGCCAGCTTGAAAGCAAACTCAAAAACAGACCCAAAACCTTTCGCCAGGTAAAGCCGCCTTTTCTCCACTTCTGGAAGCAGCCCTAGGAACTTCTGCCTCCACATAAGTGTATTTCGTCCGTACATTCGCGCCTTTTCGTACAGTTGTTCGTCCGTCATATTTGGTGGGTTAGTGAACCTAAACTTTAACATTAAAACCACCCGTCCAACAGATCAAAAGCTTCACTTCCACGTGACAAAAGCACAGGTGAGTATACATTCACCTTTCGTCACAAACTTACCCGCTACACCAATCACAAAAAGTTTGCTAGAATACAAAAAGTAATTAACTAAATCTATGAAACTGCCACAAAAACCTATCTATTTTTCTGCAGGGATTTTAATCGGTTTATGGATAGCCGTTTTGTTTATAAAAATAGATTTTAACATGACGGTATCCGGGTTGACCGAGGCCGGGAATACAAATTGGGACAATTTAAGAGTCGAAATGCTTGATTCAATAGGCCTTCTAAGTTCTGGCCTTTTAGTACTCAGTATCATTTATTTAGCGATCTTAGGCATTACTTTCTTGAGAACAAGTAAAAAATAATATGAGCCTCTACCTTATCGCAACCCCCATCGGAAATCTCGAGGACATCACGTTTCGCGCGGTCCGAATCCTAAAAGAAGTCGACCTCATTGCGGCCGAAGACACGCGCCATTCGCGTATTTTGCTCGATCGTTACGAAATCAAAACGCCCTGCACCAGTTTTCACAGCTACACGTCGGATTCAAAAACAAACGCTCTTGTAGACGACCTCACCTCCGGAAAATCCATCGCACTGATTACAGACGCCGGCACTCCCGGCATCTCCGACCCCGCCTGGGCCTTGGTCCAAAAAGCGCTTGCCGCAGACATCACCGTGGTCCCCGTCCCAGGGGCCGCCGCCTTCCTAACCGCCCTCATGGCCAGCGGTCTACCAATCAATGAATTTGTGTATCTCGGCTTCATTCCCGCCAAAAAAGGACGTCAAACTTTGTTCGAATCTTTGCGCGAAGAAGAACGCACGACTGTGTTTTACGAATCGCCGCACCGCATCCAAAAAACCCTCAGCCAAATGCTCGCCATTCTCGGCCCCGACCGCATGGTGGTACTCGCCCGCGAACTCACAAAAATGCACGAAACTTTCCATCGAGGCACGCTTGCCGAGCTGAACGAACATTTCAAAAAGAATCCTCCACGTGGAGAAATGGTACTGCTCGTGGCACCGAAGGATTTTCAATTTCGTTCAATTGAGTTATAGTTTCAGAAGTTTCTAACCTCCTGCAATGTCCACAACCAAACAGCCCGGTTTCTTCGCGTCCATTCCCGCCTCCGTTTATTCACCGGCTTTTTACGCCGGGATTCCTCATCAAACATTCTGGAAAGGCTTTTGGTATTTGGTGCGACTCTACCTCGTGATTCTCGCTTTGTTCAGCCTCTTTATCTTCATCCCATTGTGGAATAATCGAGCGGAACTTGGAGAGGGGATCCAGAACACGCTCAACGTTTACCCCGAAGAACTGGTCCTCACTCTTACAGACAGTCAAGTGAGCACCAACGTGGAAGAGCCATACTTCATCAGCATGGATGAAATTATTCCCG
Organism: uncultured Candidatus Peribacteria bacterium; assembly: GCA_964356195.1. Lineage (GTDB taxonomy): Bacteria > Patescibacteriota > Gracilibacteria > UBA1369 > 2-02-FULL-48-14 > 2-02-FULL-48-14. The sequence goes on from CAYHGP010000003.1 coordinate 70,816, forward strand.
AAGAGTGGAAGAGCGATATACAAGAAGACATTGAAAACCTTATGGTCATCGATACCAAAACCCCTTTCACTGCGGAACAATTTTCAAGTTATAAATCGGTGATTTGGATCGGACAGGACGCCGTTTACACCTGGAAAAACGAGGGAACGGTCGAAGTGTCTTCTCTCGAGGGAGTACCGGACATCGTCATCGATAAAACTTTTGTAGACGAAAAAATCGGAGTTCTTTGGGATCGAGTAAAAGTCGCCATTCCATTTTTGGCCGTATTTACCTTTATAGTATTTTGGGTGGGTGCCGTAGCCTTCCGTCTGGTTTATCTTTTGATTCTGGCTCTGCTCGTGCTTCTTATGGGGAACATCATGAAGATTTCTTTGGACTACGCGGCCAGCTACAAAATAGCGCTTTACGGAGTCACCCTCAGCAGCGTACTCAGCGCAGCAATTTTCCTCACCAGCTCGATGACGGGCTTCAACGGCTTCCCCTTCACTTTCACTATCTTGTCACTTTTGGTGATTGCCGTGAACTTACAAAAAGCAAAGGCGGAGAAGCTCGTGAAGTAGATTGAGATTCCTCTATTCGTAGGATTCAACTTTTGAGTAAACCCCGGTTGAAATCGTGCGTTGAATGGTGAGACTCGGCACGTCGCCAAGCATTCGACCGCTGTAGTCGTCGCTGAGCGTCGCCGTGATCACAATGGTAACGGTGGGCTGAACTTGCGTGTCCGGTTCTGCAAACCCGCGATAGGGGTCTTCAAGCGGGGTGATGTAAATGGTGAAGCTTTCAATATCGAGAACATTGGGCGTGATAGGCATGAAATCGGTCAGGTCCGGCACCGTTCCTGTACACGGAAAATTAGTACTGCACAGCCAAGTGTTCACGATTCCATCATTATCCGTATCCGTTCCGCTGAGCTGCACCTTAGAAAGATGATAGTCGGTCGTGCTTCCATCAAACAATACCTGCGAGAAGACAGTTCGCAGATCCCCGGCCCCATTCACCAAAATAAGTTCATCAGTCACGCCGTTGGTCAAATCGCTGCAGTCGGGCGTACCGGTCTCCGATTCGCAGAAAGCATTCATATACGTAGGGTCATCATCATAGCCCGAGTCGATGGAAGTGATACCCGTGAAAGGGTGCGCCCCGGTGTCTAAATCGACATAGTCATAGTTGGGAGTTTCCGTAGGACAGGCGTCGGGATAACTGCCCGAAGTCGTGGTACAGGCCACGCCGTAGTAAGAAGCCATTCCGGAGTAAGGTCCGGCCTCATTACCACCGGTTCCCGGGTTGTAAAAAGTTTGACCGTAAAGGCCGTAACCCGCCGTTTCCCAACCGGTTTCAGGCGTCGAGTAGCCGTAACGCAAATAGTAAGCCTCATAGTCCACGGTATTTTGCTCAACTTCGCGTGCAAGCTGATCCATAAGATTTTGCGTCTCCGAGTACAGCGTCGCCTGAGCCTGAATTTTCCGTGCGGAAGCCATGGCATTCACCAGCGCATTCACACACAAAATCGCCACCGTAGAAAAAAGCGTGAGCGTAATCAGTAATTCAATAATGGTGAAGGCGCGGCGAGGCGATGCAAACAACATGGACCCAGTTTAGCCCTTTCGTAAGAACTTTTCAATAAACCTGATTATGACTTCCAACGTCGAGCATCAGTACCATGGTGTAATGTTCGAATTCTTGGAAAATAACCCGTATATCTCCACCCACCGAAAAAGCCCTTTTGCCCGACATGGAGCCTTTCAGGGGGTGGTTTCGAAGGGCGGGGCTTAAAGGATCTACCTGAAAATACTCTATAGCCTTCAAGATCTTTTCTTGATGTTTTTGATCCATCTTGTCGAAGGCCTTTGTGAAAGCTTTATAATATTCGATCCTCATTTTCTTTTGGATATTTTTCTTAAAAACTCAATAGCTTCTTTGCCCTCAAAAGGCCCGTCTACGTTAACTCCTCTTTTCGCCTCCTCAGCAGCTTTGTTAATTGCTGCCTCCTGCTCAATAGTCAGGCCGTTCTCAGTGAGGATTTTGAAGGGGATACCTTCGCTGGTGACGATTTGGTGCATATAGATTTTGATTGCAGAACTGAAATCCAGGCCCAGTTTGTCGAGAACTTTCTTTGCAGATTTTTTAGTTTTCTCGTCGATGCGAACTTGAATGGTCGACATAAAAGTGTAGGTTAAGTACACCCTTATTGTAGTACAATGTCACTACAACGTCAATACACCGGTAAATGGTAGAAATCTTTCGTAATTATCCATCCTTCCTCTTCGCCCTGTCCAGATCCACTTCAAAAATAGTGTTGTCAGAGCTTCTACAACACCGCTAAGCCTTCCTCACTTCACATCAAACCTCCAAACACCGTCCCATCCATGTTTACTCAGCATCTTGAGCTCCGCCATTCTCGCCAGCAAGGTCAGTGCAGGGCCATCATCCGGCAACTTTTCCAAAACCGCCTTCATGCCGGTTTCCGCGGCCTCCCAATTTCCAAGGCGGTAAGCCTCCAGCGCCCCATGCCACTCTTCCATAAGCGCCTTACCCGCCTCCGAAGCGCCTTCCAAACTGCCCATGACTTCGTAAATCGCGATGGCATTGTCTTTCCCTTTCAAGCAAACGGTGTCCACCTTGCGGAAGAAAACGCCGGCCAAAGCCGCTTCTCGTGTGCCGGGGTTCACCAGAATTCGTGTTTTGTAGAATTTATTCGCGCCTTCCAAACGCGAAGCGGTGTTCACGGTGTCTCCCATAGCCGTGTAATCGAAACGCTCGGCGCTTCCCATGTTTCCCACAATGGCATC
>CAYHGP010000003.1:73704-81354 GCA_964356195.1 uncultured Candidatus Peribacteria bacterium
GTCTTCAGTTTTCGTTTCTCCGCAAACTCCGTGAAATTTCGGTAGACCAGCGCCGCCAAGTAGAGGGTTCCCAGCGCAAACACCGGCCAAATCAAATCAATAATAATACCGCGATTGAAACTCCACTGCGCGAGGAAAGGGAAGGCCAAAAGCTCCAAAACCAGGAGCAGTGACCCCACCAAAACCGGCGCATACAAAAACACCGCCACAGACGCCAGCAAAACCACCGCAAGTTCCACCAGGAAACTGCCGGTACTTTGATACTGCAAATATTCCCCATCCAAAATCGTCTGAATCGCATTCGCATGAATTTCCACACCCGGCATTTCCACTCGTTCATCAATAGGGGTGAAATACACATCCTGAAGAGAAGTGGCCGTAGCACCTACAAGTACAATTTTCCCGTCAAAGGTACCCGGCTCCACATTTCCATAGTAAACATCCGAGAACGATACATAAGGATATCCATGGGGTTTTTGAGAGTAGTTGATGAGCAGTTGGCCATCCTCCTGCGGAATTGCATTCAAAGTTTCTCCTAGATATTTCTCTGCAATCTTCACGTCAACGTGCGGCTCAGTCACACTGTCCACGGTAAAGTAAACAGGAATCCCATAAATAAAATTACGGTTCACATTCTCTTCTGTATTGCCGCCATTCCAAAAACCCACTTCGGCATGTTCCGCAAAAATGGGGAGAGGATCGTTACTTGCCGGATAGACAAAGGAACTGCCATCAAAATAACCTTCACCACCGTAACTTTTTGCAATAAAAATATTGGCGCTCTCATCAAAAGTTTCAATCAACTCCTGATCATAAGGGTGAATATCTCCCAGGTAACTAAGCATTTGCCCAATAAACTCTTCCGAACTTGGCTCCGTTTTCACAAATTCATAGAGGGAAGCGAGTGAGATACTTTGCGATCCGGAGCTAAATAAGATATCCAGATAAAGGACGGAGGGGCTATCACTTTCAATATTTTTAATCACATCCGAGTAGTAGGTGTTGTTCCACTCTCCAAAACCACCCAGACCGCCCAGTTCAGGGGGAAGCCTACTTTTCTCGTCCATGGCTACAATTACGATTTCATCGCTTAAATCCCGTTCTGTATAAAGCTTATTGGAAAGTGTTTTCTGCTGAGTTTCCAGGAGAGGACTCAGTCTCAAAACAGCACTTAGAGCGAAGACACTCAAAGCAATCAGGAGGGCAGCGAAGATTTTTTTTGTTTTTCCAGGCATAATTCACAGAATTCTATCTGTTCATTATACCACAAAGAAGCTTAATCTGAAAGTGACCGGGACACATCTTTATGCAGTCTGTCGGCGTCTTCGTGAAGCAAGAAGAAGTCCAGCCCCTACAACTAAGGGAACCATGGCTCCCGTGCTGGGGTTATAGGTGCAACCACAGGTCGGAGGAGTGGTATTCCCGCCGGTATCCTGCCAATTGGTATCAACAACTGCAGAGTCACCCTCTGAATCGGTATCATCCGGTGCAGTGTCAATTGGGACAGCCGTATCATCTCCACTATCAGTATCACCGGGACCAGTGTCGTCCGGATTTTCTTCTTCTAAACACTCCTCAGCAGTCACCACATCTTCCTGTCCGGAGCTAACGTCAGACCACTGTGCCTCAAGGCCCTGCCATGCGGCACCTGAAACTGTAACATTAAGGTCATTGTCTCCTGTTAGAACGTAAGTTCCACCATCATAAACCATCGTGAGGATTTTGGATTCATCAGTGGTATCCACAGAACCCGGAATACATTCATCACCCGTTTCACTTGGAGGTGGAGTAGCTCCATTCATATTAAGATTTTCGACTCCAAGAGACATACCTGCAACAAGGTCTTCCGCGTCTATCTCCAGGCCTGCTGCAGCAAAGCGAAAGTTAGTATCTGCATTGGTGAATTCCCATTCACTGCCGAAGCCTTCCGCAATACGTATATTACTTCCATCAAAGTAAACACCTGAACCGGTGATCAGCTCAGAAGTTCCTTCACTCATATCTTCGGCATCATCACAAATCACGTCCCCCGCCTGAACCTCCACTTCATCAGCCATCGTGTCTCCAAGGGCAAGATCACAGTTAGGATCACGAGTCGAAGAAGTGGCACAGTCCACATCGTCCACCTTAGTAGCATCCTCATCATCACAGTCTCCACCCACCGAAACGTAACCCGCAGGCACGTCACAAGCTTCTACGCTAACAGATGAGTTTCCAACGCCGTCGCCATCACTGTCTTGGTAGGAAGTCACTTCACCCACCGCACCCGCTTCATCAATAGCGCTGTCACAGTCATCATCAACCGAATTACAGGTTTCCGTAGCCCCGGGATAAGTAGACGCATTGCTATCATCACAATCGGTATCTGACATCACACCATCTCCATCGGCATCCACGGTGGTGGAGGCGGCAGAGGCATCATCGTAAATATACTTCAAAGAGCCGGATTCCAAGTAAACAATAGTGTCAAAACCAATGGCGGAACTTGCTGCAGGTATAAATTTTACAGGATACCCTGTAAAACCGGTGCTGGTTGCAGTTTGAACTCCACTCAAGTCACTGATTTCAGTGATTGTGTATGAAGTACCCTGCTTTATGAATACCCTGTCATTTGCCAGGTCGGCTTGAGGAGAAGATTCTCCGACACCGCTTGTGTCATACAGAATTGAGGGTGAAACCCCATCTGAAACGTCAAAAAACTCACTTATATTATAGTCTGAACCAGATAACGATTCGGAACCAAGATATCTGCCGGTAGACTCGTCTATTGAGCCAACCGAGGCGGGACTTCCATCAAGGACGGTCCAATCTGTTACTGAGCCTGAACTCAAGCCCTTTACGGTGAAAGCATAACCCTCAGTAGAATTCCGAAACATGACCTCATCCCCGGAAACGCGGCTTCCGGCAACATTCAGATTGTCTCCACTCAAGGTACTATCATAAGACACAAGACTTGAATTCACGGCATCATCTTCGTCCTCCGTTCCATCCGCGTTGGTATCAAAATCGGTACAAGTCGTGTCGGTACTGATCTTTGTTATGTAGCCACTTCCCGAAGGATTATCCACGGTTTTAAGACAATTCGAGTATCCGGGCACCCCTGTAAATCCATAAATTGTTTCCGTATTAAGATTTGTACTAAAATCAGAATCAAAGTCGCCCCCGGATTGCCAAGTCGCCTCTGCTCTTCCGTGAAAACCTGCGGCCAAAACCAACAAAGCAGCCCCGCCCAGGTTCTTTACAACACTGGGAGTGCTGAAATTCGAAGACCCCGCATCTGGTTGTTTTATTCTGTTCATAACTGAGGGGAAAGAAACAACCCAATAATCCTACATATCTGTTAAAAAGTCAAGTTCAAAGTAGACAATTAGTTAGACAAAGTGTAGATACTTGTACTCTCTCCTGTTGTAGACCTGGTCACCAAGTAAGGGAAGTAAAATATGCCGTCCGTGCCCTGATGATAACCTTCACCCACTATAACAGCTTTGGTGTCTCCAAAAGGTTCGGAAGCATGAGTAACAAGCTGCCATTCCAGGTAAGGGATGGAGTCTCCGCCGTCATCCATAAGTGGAGTAACAATGTTCAGTTGCAGGCTTAAAGTAGTCAAATCCGGGTCAATACAGGTGTTGTAGACTTCCGTATAAGGGTCCGTGAGCCCATCGGCAGTCTCTAAAACGATGTAGTCGCCGGCATCATTGATCTTGGATTCGTAGATTTCGGTATTGGTGACAGGATCACGATTGGAATTTCCAGGTGAAAAATCATCGAATACTGTGGTATCCACCGGAATTAAGCTCACCGTCCCCGCACTGTCTTCCCCAACCAATTGCCAAAAAACAACCGAGTCGCCATCTAAAATAGTGCTATCGGAACTGTTGTCCTCATCCATCACAAATCGTGTGCAAGTTTCGTTGTCCATACTGCCATCCGCGCACGGCGTTCGTACACGGAGCTGCCAGTCGTCAAAAGAGCTAAAATCGGCGGCGGTTAAAATGCCTCCACTGCCGTCATCGGTGTACAAAGGAATGCTTATGCTCTGGCCATACATGAGTTTGTTCCAGTTGCAGGGGTGGTCTTCGCTTTCGTCGTCATTCATTATGGAGCAATCGTCCGGATCGCCGGCGGTGCCGGTGCCGGGGATGGGGGTGTACCAGGTGTCGGCCCCGCTGCCATCCAGTCTTTGGGCTTTGGAGTAGACAGTGTAGTCGCCGTAGGTTTCGCAGGTGCCATCGCCATCGCCATCTTCGCAAAAGGACTCCGTTGCGCTGGATTCATAGCCGGCGTTGTACTCCGCCATATCCCCGATGCCGTTTTCAGCGGCGGATTCGGCGGCCAATTTGGCTTTCACGGGCCCTTCCATATCGCGGTAGTAAGCCAACTTTTCGTTGGTGTTTTTGATGGTGGTCGTGGCAATAAGCATAATCACGGTCATAATCACGAACGCAAAAATCAGCGAGTAGGCGGGCCTGGAATTTTTGGAGCGTGTAGGTTTCATGGCAGCACCAAAATACTCGAAAACTGCGGGGCCCGCAACGGGTCTCAAGAATAGGAGTATTGTGTGGACATGAAAAAATCTAGTTTACCGGGGACGGGGGCGGGTTTACTGGCCGCACTGGGGTGGGGAACCATCGGAATTTGGGTACAAAATATTCCCTTGGAGGCGAGTGAACTGGCGGTGCTAAGATTTTTGTTTTCAGGAATTTTCCTTTCCCTGCTTTCAATCCCTTTATTTCGAGTAACAAAACTAGAGCCCAAAATCGTGCTGAAATCTTTTGTGTGCGGCGCAATTTTGCTCCTCCAGTTTTTCACCAGTCTTTACGCGTATCAAAACTTATTTTTGGGAGAGGCCACCTTGCTCACCAACTTACACTTGGTTTTCTTGCTGATCCTTTTGACTCCCGTACTTTTAAAGAAAAAACAATTGGGGTCTGTTCTCCTTGGGACATTTTTTCTGGCCTTGGGGCTTTACCTCACTTTGAATCCCGTTCTCACTTGGAACGTTTGGGGGATTTCTGCCGCTCTACTCTCCTCTTTTCTTTTCGCACTCTACACTTACCTTCTTGAAAAGTTTTTCCCGACGGGGTCGGAAAAATACATCGCCTTCATCTTTGGCAGCGGAGCTGTTTTAAGCCTCCCTTGGCTTCTTGTGAACGGCCTTCATTTAAGTACGCTGAACTTCGATGCATGGCTCAATCTCGCCATCCTTTTGATTTTTTCCACGCTCCTGGCCCACGCCGCTTATATGCTTTCGGTAAAACTCGTGGGAAGCTTGAAAGCCGCTATGCTTTCCTACTTTGCCATCCTCTTCAGCTTTGCTTTGGAAGCCCTCTTTTTCAGGGATGTGACAAGCTTAGAGCTGCTCGGGGCAGTGATTGTTTTTGTGACGCTCACGCTAGCAACTCGTAACTTTCCCCGGGGGTGTCCATGAAAAATCCACAAGCGGCTAGCCATTTACCCGCGAGTATGCTATTATGTTTCTGTAAAAGGACAAAATTGTCCTGTTATAGAAATAATATGCAGTTCACGGACTTTCAAAATCAGCTCTCGATTTATCCGGTATTTTCACTGCAAGAGGTGAGAAAGGTTTTTACGAACTTTTCCTACCGTCAACTGGATCGTTGGGAAAAGAAGGGGTACCTGAAGAAAATCAAGCAGAACTTCTATTGTTTCACAGATCAGGAGTTTGATCGAAATTCCCTTTTTTACACGGCAAATAAAATTTACGGGCCCTCCTATGTATCGTTGGAAATAGCCTTGAATTATTACGGGTTTATTCCCGAAGAGATTTTTCAGGTAACTTCAGTCAGTACCAAGAAAACCGCACATTTTGAAACCTCGCTTGGAAACTTCAGTTATCGGAGCATCAAGCCGAGCTTATATTGGGGCTATAGTTTGGTGGATTTTGCCAGACAAAAGATACTTTTAGCTGATTCCGAAAAGGCTATATTGGATTACTTGTACCTTCACCCGGGTCTGAAAACAGCCGATGATTTTAAGGGGATGCGGCTGAACGGGGATGAGTTCAGACGACAGATCAATCCTGATAAATTTCAAAAGTATCTTGAGGTTTTTGGCAGCAAGGCGCTGACAAAGCGTGCGCAAGTATTCTTAACCACCGTTCAAAATGATAAGTCTTGACCAGATGCTCTCGGCGTATCCGGAGAATTTAAGGGCCTTCAAGGAGAGTATTTTGAAGGAGTACTTACAGTACAAAATTCTCAGCAGTATTTTTAACAGTGAATATGCGGGTAAACTGGCCTTTCTTGGGGGAACTGCTCTTCGCATTGTCCATGGAAGCACCCGATTCTCGGAAGATTTGGATTTCGATAACTTCGGACTGACCGAGCAAGAATTCATCAGTTTGAGCGAAGTCATTCGAAGAGATCTCATTCTTGAAGGGCTCGAAGTGGAGGTGAACACAGTGACTAAAAACGCCTATCGCATCAAGATTCGTATTCCAAAACTGCTTTTCAACTTCAGCCTTTCCGAGATGAGTACTCATAAGATTCTTATTCAGGTGGATACCGTGCCACAAAATTTTGAATATGTACCGGACAAGCCACTCCTGAGCAAGTTCGACATTTTTACTCAAATCAATGCGGTCCCCAAGGATTTACTCCTTGCTCAGAAGATTTACGCGGCGGTGAACCGCAAGCGACCAATGGGGCGTGATTTTTTTGATATTGTTTTTTTGAACGGAATCGGTGCCAAGCCGAATTTCGCCTATCTTGAAAAAAACATCGGGATCACTAACCTTCAGGACCTAAAGAACTACCTGCTGGAAAAAACGGCACTTCTCAATTTTGTGGATTTGGCTAAAGACGTGGAACCTCTTTTGTTCGACCCAAGGGATAAGAACAAGGTGCTGCTTTTTAGGGAGTTTATAAGTATTGCAATAAAATGAAAATGTTGCGTTGGCAAGATAGGACGTTATAAAACATTTTTATGGCAAGGTCAAATGCTTGATAAACGGCTGGCCTAAGCTAAAATTCGCACTTAGCTCTAAGTGAATTATGCTTCCCAAAGAGAAAATAGCCGAGGGTCTTGTAAGAATTGGCTTTACAGATAAGGAAGCAAAAATTTACCTCACGGTTCTGGAGCTGAAAGAAGCCTTGCCCTCCAGCATTGCACGGCGATCGGGCGTGAAACGATCATCGACCTATTTGCTGCTGGGCCGATTGTCACAAAAGGGGCTTTTGACGCCGGTCAAAAAGAACGGACATTTGTTTTTTCGAGCTAAAAATCCGGATCGTTTTCTGCGCGAAGAAATCGAAAGGTTCGCGACTGTGCAAGTGGCCTTGGAGAGCTTGAATGAAAACCTTCCGGAACTTTTGTATCTTCATCACACTCCGGAAGAAGGGGTGGAGGTTTTTGTATTCAAAGGTAAGGACGGCCTTTCACAGATTGAGAGGAACGTGGCAAACACTCGAAGGAAGTCTTACGTGTACAATCATTCGGGAAACGAAATCACCATTTACGGAGACAAAGTGGCCATTACTTCGCGCAAAAAAGAAATGGGCGTGATTATTCAAAACTCAAATATAGCGGAGGCGCAGAAAATGATACTTGAAGAACTACTCACACGAGCAACTCGTAACTCTCCAAAACCGCGTCCATGAGGAAGTCCTCGAGAAGCGAGAAATCTTCATC
>CAYHGP010000003.1:81454-84736 GCA_964356195.1 uncultured Candidatus Peribacteria bacterium
ACAAAGGAGCCGGCATCATCACGAATTCCATTCATAAGCATACCGTGCATTTTAAGGATCCAGCCCTCGTCCAAAGGGAGTTTTTTTAGATTTTTCCACAAATAATTCAGCGCTACTTGATGGTTTTTAACCTCCAATTGTTCTACGAAAGTTTTGTTCGCCAAGGGATGGGTATTGAAAAGCACCGAGGCGGTCTCGTCCATGGTCAAGGTGCTGCCCTCAATTCGGTTGCTGTGATAAGTGAGCGACAACATAAATTCATCCGCCAAGTCCGGCCTTTTGAGGAGAGTGTCCAAAACGTGAGAATGAGATTTTCGTTTCCGTAGCAGCTGCTCGAATTTTTCCAGGCGTTCTTTCTCGGGCACACTTCTTTCTCCGGTACTCTTGGCAAAAAGCTCCTCTATTTTTTTCTGCGCCAAGAAACGAGGCTGCGAGCGCCCATTCATCCAGCTGTTCAAAGTGGTAAACGACACCCCAAGCATCTGCGCCAGTTTTTCTTGGGAAAGACCGGTTTGGCTTTGGATGATCGCGAGTTGTTCCTTTATAGTCATAGCTCTATTCTAGCAAACTTTATAGAGTTTGTAAAATAGTGAAGAACGCTATAAAGTTTCTGCCCGGGCAGACTTGTGGTGCTGTCCAGGCCTGTAAGCCTCTAATAAATATTCCGAATCGTCCTCGTCAAATCAATGGAGTGAGACAGCCCATGGTAGTCCGTCCAAGTCACGGTGACGGTGGCGTCGTAGGCACTGCCGTCGGTGGCATAAACCACGGTGAATCTTCGGCGGTAGAGACCTTGCTCGGAGACCGTGAAATCCGTGTTGGTCACTCCGCGTTGGGCGAACATTTGAGTGTCAGCGACGCCGTCCCCATCAATATCAACATCATACAAACTGATCTTACCGCTCAACTCGCCGGTAACGGTTTGCATGGACCAGCCCAAGAGGGGATCATTCGCAAAATTTCGCACAAGAAAGTAATTCGTCCCTTCTGTAATCTCGGAGGCCGTTCCATCGCTGCAATCGGCAACATCCGAAACGCCGTATTTATTCCAGCAGTTGTCGGGGTCTGAAGCAAAAAGTAAATAATTGGTGTCACGGATATTTCGTAAACCCTCGAGTCCTTCTAGGGCCAAGTTAACGGCAATCACTTTCCGTTCAATTAAATCGTTTCCGGAAAGGGCCGTGCGCATGACGGTGAGCGCGGCCGTTGTAGAAACCACAATCACCGTGATGGCGACCAGAGTTTCAATAAGAGATTCGGCGGAATGAGAGCGAAAAGCGTGGCGCATGAACCCATTGTAATGCTAAAGTATGCGTATGAAAAGAAGACCCGCTTTCACCCTCATTGAACTCGTTCTGGTCATGATGATCGTTGCGATTACTTCAGTGGCTCTTGCCGTAAGCACACAAAGGGCCACCCTCAAGGCCAAATTCGATGATCAAGTTTTAAATATTCGCCGCATCATTGAAGAGGCTCGCGGCTATTCGCTGTCAAACACCCTCGTGAATGATCTCACGCCGGCCGAATATTACCTTCTCTCCATCACCACGACGGGGCTTTCTTTGAGCGCCGTGGCCGAAGACGGAACCACGGAAGAACTGGATTCCTTCACCTACCTAACCGGCTACGCCATGAGCGAACCCATGGAGGTCTACTACATTCCACCCTACGGCGAAGTCTGCTTCGCTTACCCTTGTGACGATGTACTCACAGAAGACAGCGTGACTTTTTCCGACACCGGCGCCAATTACGAGGCCATGATCACCATCGACATTTACGGAGGGTTTGCAGAGATAGAATAGCTCGGTTGGTTTTATCTTAAATTCTGAAGCGTAAACTAAAGGAAGAAGGAATGAGGATCATGCATCCGAGTTCATTCGCTCCCAGCTTTAGAATTTAAGATAAAGCCTTCACCACAAACCCGATAATTTTTCCGGGGACAAAGATTTCCTTCGTCACCTCGCCGGTGAGGTATTTTGAAACGGTAGGAACGGCGCGAGCGGCAGCGAGCGCTTCCTCCTTAGAGACACCTGTAGGCAGCTCCACGGTCCCACGCAATTTTCCGTTCACCTGAATGCCGTAAGTGAGGGTATCTAAAACCAAAAACTTCGGATCCGCTTTCGGCCAGCTTTCAAGGAAAATGCTTTCTTTGTGGCCAAGCTTTTCCCACACTTCCTCAGCCAAATGCGGTGCCAAAGGCGCCAATACCTTCAGTACCATTTCTTTTTGTTCTTTGTTCAACGGCTTCGACAATATTTCATTCGTAAGTTCCATCATGGCGGCAATCGCGATATTGAAGTTCATTCGTTCAATGGCTTCGCTCGCTCGCGCCACGGTGCGATGCACAATTCCATCAAGTCCTTCGCCTGTTCCTTCCTGCTCCATCGCCCGGAAAAATCGATCCACAAAACGCGCCACGCCGGTAATGCCGCGGTCATTCCAATCGCCGCCTTCCGTGAACGGTCCCATGAACATGAGGTACATTCGGAAAACATCGGAGCCGTATTTCGCCACAAATTCATCCGGGCTCACCACATTCCCTTTGGATTTGCTCATCTTCGCTCCATCCTTCGTCACCATGCCTTGATGCACCAAACGTTTGAACGGTTCTTTCGCAGCCACATGGCCTTGATCGTGCATCACGCGATGAATAAATCGCGCATATAAAAGATGCATACACGCGTGCTCCGGCCCACCGATGTACATATCCACGGGCATCCACGAATCAACTCGTTTTTTGTCCCACGCCTCCACCGCATTCGCCGCATCCGGGTAACGCAAAAAGTACCAACTGCTGCACACAAAAGTATCCATGGTGTCCACTTCACGTTTGGCGGCCTCTCCACATTTCGGACACTTCACATTTACAAAATCAGGTGCTCCGGCGAGCGGGGAAGTGCCTTTCGGAATGTAATCTTCAACGTGAGGATGCACCACCGGCAAATCTTTTTCCGGCACCGGCACTTCGCCACACTTTTCGCAGAAAATAATAGGAATCGGCGCGCCCCAATAACGCTGACGTGAAATCAGCCAGTCGCGCAAACGGTAGTTTACAACTTTCTTGCCCCAGCCCTCGCGTTCCATTTGTTCGGTCATCAATTTCAGGGCGTCTTCACTCTGCATTCCGGTGTAAGCGCCGCTGTTCACCATCACTCCGTGCAGGTGCAAATCATCGCGCCATTCTTTCACATCTTCTTCATAAGCCTCGCCTTCCTTCATCACAATCACCTGCGGAGCCGCGATGCCCATGTCCTTCGCAAATTGAAAATCACGCTCGTCGTG
>CAYHGP010000004.1:0-8558 GCA_964356195.1 uncultured Candidatus Peribacteria bacterium
AAGAACTTCCACCATTTTTTTGGAGTGGACCAGGAAGCGCGAATTTCATCGGAGAGCATTTGGGACTCGGCGTCGTCAGACATCGTGACGAGGTCTTCGTCCGGAATCACAATGACTTTTTCGCCGGGATTGATGAGGCCCAGGTTTTGTTTCGCGACTTTTTCGATGTATTCCTCCGAGGTGTAGTACTGAAAATCTTCGAGTTTTTGGGTGTTTTCGGTTAAGAGTTCTTCATTGCGGGTTTGAAATTCGGTGATGTGTTTTTCGATCTGATAATTTTCGTAGATGGAGACCGTGAGGTTGTAGAGCATATAAGCCACCACGAAAAATCCAACGATGAGAACGAGACGCATGAGACCGAACTGGCTGTCGTAGCTTTCCTGAATCATTTTTGTTAAACTAAGGCCGGTTCATCTTAAACTACTTATGGAATTTTTGAAAGATAACTCGCCCTTAGCGAGCTTAGGGAAAAGCATATTTTTCGTCGGAATCGGAGGCATTGGGATGAGCGGACTGGCGCGGCTGCTGAAAGAGAAAGGTGTGGAAGTTTCCGGTTCGGATAGTGCGGCTTCGTCCACGACGGAGGAGCTTCGAGAGGAAGGAATTGAGGTTTTAATTGGCCACGCAGGGGAAAATATTACTGAGGAAATGAACTGGGTGGTGTATAGCGAGGCGGTGCCTCAGGACAACCCCGAGTTGGAACGCGCCAGAGAGCTTGGGATTCCTACGCAAACCTATTTTCAGGCTTTGGGCGATGTGACGCATCCGTACCGTTTGGTGGCGGTTGCCGGAACCCACGGGAAAACTACTACGGTGGCGATGCTCGGGCTCATTTTGATCAATGCGGGTTTGGACCCTACGGTTTTGCTCGGTTCAAAATTGAAGGAATTTGGAAATCGAAATGTGCGCAGTGGGGAGGGTGATATTTTTGTTGTGGAGGCGTGTGAGTATCGCCGGAATTTCTTGAGCTTGAAGCCGGATTTGCTTGGCATCACGAACATTGAAATCGACCATTTGGATTATTTTAAAAGCCAAGAAGATTATGAGAAGGCCTTTGAAGAATTGGTCTCGCAGAGCGGGGAAGTGGTGTGGCCGGAGGACGTGGCCGAATACGAAGGGGACTTGGCCTTGCCTGGGCTTCACAATCAGCTCAATGCTGGAATGGCGGCGCATTTGGCACGGCGTTTGGGAGTGCCTGAGCCCATTATTGCGGAAACTTTGGCGGCTTATAACGGAGCGTGGCGACGCTTTGAATACAAAGGCACTTCTTCCGGCGCTTTGGTTTACGATGATTACGCTCACCACCCCAGTGAAATTCAGGCGACTTTGCAAGGTGCGCGCGAAAAGCATCCGGAGGCAAGAATTGTGGCCGTGTTCCAGCCGCACCAATACAGCCGAACGGCCGCTTTGATTGATGCCTTTGCCGAGAGTTTTGAAGATGCCGACGAAGTGATTATTCCGAATATTTATGAGGCCCGCGACACCGAGGAAGATAAACACGCGGTTTCTACCGAGAGTTTGGTGGAGGCCATTGCGGGCTACCACGACAATGTGCGCAATGGAGAAGACTTGGAAAGTACCGCGGAGTATTTGCTGGACACGGTGAATGAAGGCGACCTCATTCTGGTGATGGGAGCCGGGGACGTGGGAAGATTGATTCCGGGGATTTTGGATTGATTTTGCTTGTATGTGAAAATCTGGTATCATGTTTATGACAGTCCCGAACAGAGTCACTTCAAAAAACCCCTCCACCATGGAAGGGTTTTTTGCTGTCTCTCGTTCAGTGGTGGACCTACCGGGAGTCGAACCCGGCTGTTCAGGTGACAGTCCCGAACATGTCGCCAACGACTAGGCCCAAGCTGAACACTCTGATGGTAAACTACCGACCTTTATGAAATCCTGAATTTTTCCTTAATTAGTTCTGAATTATTTATGACAATTGTCAGGTTTTTTACACGGCGGGGCTTGGCCGTTTTGCACATTTGTTGAGGAGTGCTTATTCTCGGGAATAAGGTCTAACCTGTAGAGTCCTCCGGGTTTGCTGGAGCTTCATTTATTGACAGGCAGGCTAATCAGTGTTTTAATGTGTCCTTCCGTTAAATTAAAAGCCTAAATATGGATAAAGGGAGCAAAGAAATACCGGGTGGTGAATTGCCACCAGATGCAGCTCAGTTTTTTCAGGATATTTCAGGTTTGGTGGACTGTAAAGGAGAGAAGAAGGATTTACTCCCCAGTGTAGGGAAATTGGCCAAGGGTTTGGCGCTTCCTCGTGAAGCAAATTTAGAAAACTTCACGCCTTCCGAAGCGCTCATGAGAGCATTTAAAGGGGCTCTGAACCAAGCATTAGGGTATAGGAATGATCTGAATGAAT
The DNA here is from genome assembly GCA_964356195.1 of uncultured Candidatus Peribacteria bacterium. GTDB lineage: Bacteria > Patescibacteriota > Gracilibacteria > UBA1369 > 2-02-FULL-48-14 > 2-02-FULL-48-14. The sequence continues at coordinate 2,372 of CAYHGP010000004.1, forward strand.
CGAGACGTGAGCTTCGTGATCAGGGTAAAGAGCTCACTGCTTTAGGGAAAAGTCGTGACAGCTGGTTTTTTGTGAGTTTGGCAGCAATGGCCTCGACTACTCTCTTGGGAGCTAGAATTCTCTATGCGAATCATCAAATTGAGACTCAAGAAGCTCCTAAAAAAATTGCCGAGATGGCTTGTGCAAATGGCGTGAAGGGTTCCTTCACTGATTCCCGAGGACGAAAGGTTGCAGCAGGTCGTTTCCAAGATGTTAACGAACGACGAGGGCCTGATGAGGTATACCACCGAGGAGGGTTCTTGACCCCGAAGTGTGATATTGAAGATGGCGTACTTCCTTATCAAATGGCTGGGTTTGATCCGCAAAGACGAGACTTTGTTCTTACGGATAAGGGCGAACTTCACTTCCAGCCGAGTAATCCTGCGGACGTTTCAAGATTGGCTCAAGCGGTGAGCCTTCCTTCAAGCCTCAATGTTTCTGAGGCTTGTCCTTTTGTATGGATTATGCAGGCGGATAATGATCGTGAATTGATTTACGAAGTGACTAATGATGGAAAAGTGAACCAAGGTTTTATTGAAACGGCCAGAGCTTTGGCTCCTTTCCAGGATTCACTTGTTGTAGCTTCTCAATGTAATGTGGATGCGGGGAAAGAGAGTATGCCTTTGGAAGACTTTTTGAAAGTTTACCCTAAATAAGATGTCTTCTCGCGCTTTACTGTTTGGTACCTTTCTTGAACTCGCCTCGGGTTGCAGGAGTGATTATGGCGTTAACAAGAATGTGCCCGGACATGATTTGGATGGAGATACGGCGGCAGATACGAGTTCACCTGATACTGGTGATACGGTTGATCGTTCTAATCTTGTTTCGGATTTAGTGGCCAAGTGTATTGGACTCGATGAAACCGCTTGCCCAGATAACCAAGAACAAGGAAGTTCGGACGAGCATTGTGTTCGCGTGAATCAATCGGAAAAGAGTGAACTTATCGCAATGATTGAAGAAGCTGCTCAAGAGGAACTTGGAGACGAAGGAATTACGATTGACGATATTCTGGGTGGAGGACTAGACCTCCCTGCCACGGTTTTTGCTGAGCATTACTTCAATATAAGTAGCCGAGGTGCTATACCTGCTTGGGTTAAAGATGCGCAGATTCACTTCTCATTTGGAAACCATGAAGATGAATATGAAGATTTTTACCGTGAAGCATGGCCATTTGAAATTCCGCCTCTAAAGACAATCACTTGTATTGCAACAGCTTATTCTTATGACGTCGAGCAATCGGAAGAAAATGCGGAGTTGATCAATTCCGGGGTTTATAATTATTTCCATCCTGAAGATCTCAGTTTTAGGAGTGGACCCTACATTGATGACGAATCCGTTCTTCCTGGTGGTAAAATTATCATTTCAGAAATTCCCTATGAACCATCCGATTCTAATTTTGATTTCTCAACAACGCAAAATGCTCTGGATGAGAACGCAAACCCAATTATCGATACAGCTTGGGTGTTAACAGGTCAACCCTCAGCTGGTGCCGTTTTCAATACGACGATTATTCAGTACTAAATCCTCGGTTTCGCAAAGGCTCCTTCCGGTTTGTCGTCCACTTCAATGCCTTGTTCGGCGAGCTTGGCGCGGAGGGCGTCGCTGGTGGGCCAGTCTTTGCTTTGGCGGGCGGTTTCGCGGGCTTCCATGAGTTGGATTTGTTCGGGAGTGAGAGCAAAATCTACGGGGAAGATTTGGAGGACTTGGTTGATGCGTTCGAGGGAACCTTGGGTTTTTACGGGGCTTTCATTCATCCATTCGAATACGACGCCGAGGGCGCCGGCGGTGTCGAAATCGTTGGCCATTTTTTCGAAGAAAGGTTTGACCAGCGCTTGATCCACTTCGCCTTCGAGTTCGTTCGTCCCGTCTTTGTGGCTCAAGTAAAATTCGTCGAGATTTCTGAGAGTGTTGCGAGCTTGGTCGAGCATTTCGGTGCTGTACTCAATGGGGGAGCGGTAGTGTGTTCCGAGGAGGAAAAAGCGGACGACGCGCGGGTGATAGTTTTTGAAAATATCTTTGAGAGTGAAGAAATTTCCCAGGGACTTGCTCATCTTTTCTTCGTTCACCGTGATGTAACCGTTGTGCATCCAGAGTTTGGCGAAAGGTTTTTCGTTGGCCGCTTCGCTCTGCGCGATTTCACATTCGTGGTGAGGAAATTTGAGGTCCAGCCCTCCACCGTGGATATCAAAAGTTTCGCCGAGGAGTTCGGAACTCATGGCGCTGCATTCAATGTGCCAGCCCGGGCGGCCGTCGCCCCAGGGGCTCGGCCAAAAGGGTTCACCTGCTTTTTTAAATTTCCATAAAACAAAATCTTGAAAGTGGCGTTTGTCGCTGCGTTCTTCCATACGCGTGCTGGCGCCGGCTTCAAGCTCCTCCATTTTTTGATGGGAAAGTTTTCCGTATTCCGGGAAGGTGCTGATGTCGTAATAAATTCCATCGGAGAGCGGATAGGCGTGGCCTTTTTCTTCAAGCTTTTTAATAATTTCCACCATGGGCTCCACAAATTCCGTGGCGCGGGGGTTGAAGGTGGGCGGTTTCACTCCGAGGGCAGCGTAGTCGAGTTTGTATTCGGGAATGATTTTTTCGGCGAGCTGAGCCACGGTGATCCCTTCTTTTTCGGCACGATCAATCATTTTATCTTCGATATCGGTGGTGTTGAAACAAAAATCCACGGGGTAACCGGCGTATTCCAAAAAACGGCGAACCACGTCAAAGGCCACGGCGCTGCGACCATGTCCCAAATGAGCGTGATCATAAACCGTGGGTCCGCACACATACATTCGAATCTTTTCACCGGGTTCTTTGTCGAGTGGTGTTTTTTCTCCGCGGAGACTGTCGTAAATTTGAATCATAACGAAGCATTGATGATATTTCGGGAAATTTCAATCGCGAAAATGGTGATCATTGGGGAGAGGTCGAGCATGCCCATGCCTGGGAGGAGGCGTCGGATTGGTTTCAAAAGGGGCTCTGTGATTTGGTTGAGTAGATTAGTGAGGCCATAAGCTTCATGACGAAACCAGGAGAGAACCACGCGTAAGAAAATCAGGAAGACTAAGATGTCTGCGATGATGTTTACAGTGCGGTAAATGAAAGCGGTGAGTTCCATGAGGATTTAGATAATCCTCGGGAGTATATCAAAAACTTTCTGTGCTTGCACGACGCTTTCTTATTCCCATGGCGATCATGGCTCCAGTGGCGCTGAGCATGAGCAGAGCGTTTTGAGCCGGACCGGATTCTGGGGTTGCCGTAATTTCGTCTTCAGAGCCTGTGATGGCGGGGGTGGAACTCGTGTCCGGGATTTCGTCTACTACGACGGCAACACTGGAAAGTAAAGGCACTCCAAGGACCACGTCACTCATTTCTCCTTCGGTGCCTTCCACGTCGATGGCGGCCACAGCAAAGTAATAAAGTTGTTCTCCGGTGAGGTCCACAATGGACCAGTTCGTGGAGGAGTCATAGGTTTCAGAAATCGCATAAAGTGATTCTTTAGAAGGACCGTAGTAAATACGATAAAAGGCAATGGAATTGGTGCTTTCGGGAGCTTCCCAGCTGAGCAGGATTTCCTCTTCGGAACCTGTTGCACTCAAACCGGTGGGAACACCAATGGCGGTAGTAACAGTTTCAGTAGGAACCACTTCCACAGGAGTTTCCGTGGTGGTGTCCGTGGAGGCTTTTGCCACGGTTAGTGTGAGCTGATCGCTGTACTGCACTTCATTCCCAAGGGAATCCATAAGGAGGACATCCATTGTGTAGGCACCCTCTGCCGCCGGCATTGGAATAGTGACTTCATATTTCCCGGATGTTGAAGTCTCGTCGAGCGTGTAGATTTCATCCTGGAAAAGTACGGTGGCCTCTTCGAGGTCGGCTTCACTGAGAATGGTAACGGTGACTTCTTGTCCGCCTTCCAGAGCGGTTTCATCTGTGGCATCCGTGGCAACGGAAACCAATTCAGGAGCGGTGGTATCGATGGTGATTTTTTCAGTGTCTGAAGTTTCAATCAAAGTGAAACTTGTTGGGTCTTGGCCGTCTCCATAGAGGGTGTCGATTTCTTCGTCGGTGTAGTCGGAAGGATTTGCAATGTTAATTTCTACAATTTCAACATAGAGTTTGTAGTCTCCATCCTCCAGTTCTTGAAGGCTGAAAGTGAAGCTGTTGTCGAATTCCACGTCTGCATGGCCCACAATTTCATCATTAATATAGATGAAGGCGGTGTAGCCGTATTCGGCTTCTCCTTGTACTTCAACTGTATTGGTGGAGTAAGTTCCTGCGGCGGGACTGATTAGGGTGAAATCTCCTTCTCGAGTGTAGTCGGTGGTTTCAAAAGTGGAACCGTAATCCACGGCGGCTTCTTCGGCGGTGGCTACTGTGGTGCCGGCGCTCCCTTTAATGGAGGTTTTGTCGGTATCTGTAACGGAGAGCGTTTGGGCTCCTGGTGTTACAAATTTCACCGCCAAGCTGAAGCTGTGTTCACCTTGGTCTTCCGCGAGGAAAGTGTAATCACTGGGGAGTGTGGCTTCGCTGTCTGTCGAAGAAAAGCGAATGCTGCCCGTGTAGTCGCTGACGGTGAAACCTTGATCATCGATGGCTTTCACAGTGACCGTGGTGTCTTTCCCTACAATCATGGTGCTTTCAAGACCCGTAATGCTCAAGGAGGCAACGGAACCGCTTTCGGCGAGAACTACAGAGTTGTAGCCTCCCACGTCGGCGAAGTCTCCGGATCCTGAAAAGGCGAGTTTTGGTTTTTGAGTCAGGGTTTTATTCACACTGGAGTCAAAAAGGCTGAAAGTATAAATTCCATTTTTATTTGAAGTGATGAAGAAATGCATTTGTCCGTTTTGATCGGTAGCGAATTCTTTTGTATAGACGGAGGCGGAATTCGTGCTGGGAATGACTTTGAGAACATGACCGTCAATTTTGTTCTCGTAACTGTCTTGGAGAGTGACCGTCATTTCTACCGTTTCACCGGTTTGAGCGGAATTTTTTGTGAACTCGGTGGATGATTTTGTCTCTGAAACACTGCCTGCATACACTTCAAAAGTGCTGGTGGCTCCATAGCCTTCGTTTTTATCCAAATTTCGAGCGGACACTTGGTAGTTTCCGGCTTGGCGAAGGTGATAATCGGAAATGGTAAGCTGAGCCTTCCCTTTGTCATCGGTCACACTGTCCAAAAGGAGAGTGCTGTTATCCGGCTTTTTGATGGCGACTTCAATGTTTTCAAAAGGATTTCCTTGTAGGGTGATCTCCGAAGACATCCCCGCTACGGAGCTTGGTGCCTCTACAATACTGATGGTGCTGCTCTGTTTTGTGCCCGCCTCTGTGAGGAAGGGGGTGGAGAGAAAAGCCATCACGAGACCTGCCACCAGAAGGAATCGGAATCGAAGCAATACTTGGAAGAAGGTTTGTGCCATACGTTTTGTTTTTGTTTATCTCATAAGTATAGCAGAATTCCGACTTGGGGACAAGGCTCCCTCGTGCTAGAGTAAATGGGTATGATTTCACGCCTCTTTGCTTTCCTTTTCTCCGTCCTTTTGTTCGCGCCGTCTGCAAGCGCTTTTGAGCTTCCGGTTTCGCTGGGACCCACCCATGCCGCGGTTGAAAAAAGTGTTATTTTTGATGCTTCTGAACTTCCACTTACGCTCAGCGGTGAAAACTTGACTTACGAATGGCTGCTGGGCGACGGAAACCGTGAACAAGGGGAGGAAGTGGTGCATTCCTATGCGGAATCCGGAGATTACCAGGTTACTGTGACGGTTCATGACGAAAAAGGAGGTGAAGAAAGCTTTGAACAGAATGTATTTATTTATGAGCACTCCTTTGTTTTGATCACGAATCTTCCCGATGAAAAAGAGAAGGTTGATGAATTCGCGGCAGCGGCACGGGAACAAGGAATTTATGTGAATGTGCTGGAGACGTTCAGTTCGGAGTCGGAGTTTTTGGAAGAGGAAGAGCTTCATCAGCAGTTGGTGGAGCATCTTGATGAACTGGAATCGGCGGAGAACGTGCTTGTTTATACTTATGGAAGTTCCGGGCTCACGGTGCTTTCTCAGTTCCCCGAGACTTTTCATGGAAAAGAAATCTTCTTTATTTCCGATCAAAACTTTTCTACGCTCACCAACTTGGCTCGAGGAGTTTTCCACAGCGTCGCTCC
>CAYHGP010000004.1:8658-26314 GCA_964356195.1 uncultured Candidatus Peribacteria bacterium
ATCGACACTTTGGGAGTTTATACACCGTCTATTTTGGCGCTTTCATTCATTGCTCTCAATTTGTGGTTTGGACTTTTGATTTTCATCTCTTTGCTGGTGACCGGTACTTTGGTTCGCAGCCTGCTTCATCGTTATCGTCTACTTTATATTCCTCGTATGGCCATTGTTCTTACTTTCACAAGTTTGACGATTTTGATTTTGCTTTTCTTGGGCGCCTATTTCCAAATCGGTAATGTGGCCGGTGTCGCCATTTTCCCTATGTTGGTGATGAGTACGATGGTGGAAAAATTTGTTACCATTCAAAGTGATCGTGGATTTAAAGGCGCGCTCACCGTCGTTGGAGAAGTGCTTTTCGTTGCAATTCTTTGTTTCTTTGTGGCGGAATGGGGAATGCTTAAAGTTTTGGTTTTGGGGCATCCTGAAGTCATTCTGTTCTTTCTGGCCTTCAACTTTCTTTTGGCCCGATGGACGGGACTTAGACTCACCGAATACTTTCGTTTTCGTGAACTTATCCATCACATCGAAGAATAATGGGACTCTTCGGGCACTACGGAATCTTGGGAATTAATGCGCGGAACTTGCTTTACATCCGTCCTTTTAACAAAAAAAAGGCGATTCGTTTCGCGGATGACAAACTCAAGACCAAACATTTTTTGTCCGCACGCGAGATTCCGGTTCCTCGTCTTTATGCCAGCATCCGAAATCTGGAAGAGCTTGAAAAATTTGATTTCTCAAGCTTGCCGAACAGCTTTGTTTTGAAGCCTAATTTGGGTTATGGCGGGCAAGGAATTATTCCCATTATTGATCGGAAGGGGAAAGATTTCATGAAGGCAAGCGGAGACTTGATTGGTGAACCGGAACTGCGTGAACAGGTTTCCGATATTTTAGAGGGACGCTTCAGTATTTCGGGTTTACAAGACACGGCTTTTTTTGAACAACTTATCACCTGTGATCATCGTTTGGCACGGTACTGTTACAAGGGTTTACCGGACATTCGTATTGTGGTTCATAATCTTATTCCGGTGATGGCTATGCTTCGTTTGCCCACTCGTGAATCCGACGGAAAAGCGAATTTACATCAAGGAGCAGTTGGCGTTGGAATCGATATGGCCACGGGGAAAGCCACGTATATTTTGTATCGTAATAAAATTGTGGAAGAGGTTCCTGACATGGGTCCCATTCGAGGTTTCAAAATTCCTTATTGGGAAGAGATGCTCTTGATTGCTTCTAAAATTCAACTGCTCACCAACTTGGGTTACTGTGCCGTGGATATTGCGATCGATGAGAAGAACGGTCCTATGCTTTTGGAAATGAATGCGCGTGCGGGGTTGGGTGTACAAATGGCCAACTTGGCGCCTCTGCGTCGACGTCTCGAACGTATTCAGGGAGTCGAGGTGAACACCCCTGAAAAAGGAGTGCGTTTGGCCCAAGATTTGTTTGGAAATAAAATTGAAAAAGAAGTGAAGAAAATCAGTGGGAAGGAGGTCATTGGGCATGAAGAACAAGTGAAAATTCTGGCTCCCGGCGAAGCACATTACGTGTGGGCTTCCATGAACCCTTTGCTGGAAGAAAGTTTGATGGATAGAGCTTTGGCGGAGGAGCTGAAACTTCTTAGTCAGGAGGACAAGGAAAGCGTAAAGCTTAAATTTGTGATTGGAACTACTCGCGTGCAAACCGTGGTGCATCTGGATGATCTCGGGGGGCAAGCTTTTCAGTTTGTTATAGGGAAACGGGACCTCAAAGATTTTCTTATTGATCCCAGCAAGGGTAAGAGCAAAGCTTTGAAGTTGCCCACTTTTTTCCCGCAAGATATGTTTGCCGTGGGATCCAATCCTTTGGATTTAGACGGGAATTTGGTTGCGTTGGACAAACGAATAAAACTCCTCAGCCACTTAAAACCTCTCAATTTGAAAGAAGAAGGGAATCGTTTTATGCTCGATCCGACCGAAGATCCTCAGTTTGAATATGGCGAGCTTGGCTTCAATCCTCTCGAATTGAAAAAGGACTTAGATCACCTCAAAACTCAATGTGACGATACGGCTCTTGGGCAACTTTTTGCCGGAAAAATTTTAGAGCTGCGTCAAAAAATCGAATTGCTTGAAAGTTTGGGGACGGATTATTTTACGGCTGCAAGTATAAAACTTTATGGTCATTCGACGGAAGCGCTGCTCGCGAAGGCAAAGGAGAAACTGGATCGTAAACCCGCTCATTTCATCCCCTCGGCAAAAACTTACTCTATGGAAGAAGCCATTGTGGAATTTGAACGTGCATTTAAATCTTACGGTTTGGATCACTGGCGTATTAAAGTGAATCGACACATGGTAGCGGCGTGTTCCGCCGGAAAACAGGACACGCTATTCATTCGTGAAGGAGCTACGTTTGCTGAAAATCGTTTACGTATGCTTGTGGCTCATGAAATTGAAACTCACATTTTGACGGCTGAAAATGGGAAATACCAAGCTTACCGTTTATTCAATCGCGGTTTTGGTAATTACTTGGAGACTCAGGAAGGCTTAGCCATTTGGAACCAAGAACAAGTTCTCACACATGACGTTGAAAAGAATTACCGAAGTGCGTTGCTTGTATTTGTTGTGGATTACGCCCAAAAGCACGGTTTTGCCGAAACCTATGATTATTGTCTTAAGCTCGGGCTTACTTCTGAAAAAGCTTTTCAAACTGTTTTGAAGGTTAAGAGAGGGCTTCATGATACTCGAAAACCCGGAGCTTTTACGAAAGAGCTCACTTACTTCTCAGGCTATCTTCAAATTCAAAACTTTGTTGGCAATGGGGGAGACCTCAAGGATTTATATTACGGAAAGTACAATCTAAGAGACTTGGACTTGATCAAAAAAGTTCCGGGCTTGAACCCGCCTAGAATTTTACCTAATTTCCTGAGGTAGCACTCCACTCCGTACTTGCCGCCTTTTTTGCGATGGCTGCAGAGCTGTGTTTGAGTACTAGGAGAGTCATGTCATCGAGTTGGGTTTGACCTTCCATGAAACGTCCTACGTCGATGGCAATTTTTTCAAAAAGTTCTTCCGTGCTTGTGGAGGCGGAGGCGTGGTCTTGAAGGAAGTTTTTCAGTCGGACGAGACCGTAGATTTCTCCCTGTACATTTTTAGCTTCGGTGATTCCATCGGAATAAAGAACCAGAAAGTCGTTTTCTTTCAAAAGCATTTCACTTTCATGCACGAGTTTTCGGTTGTCCGCGATCATTCCTACGGCAAGGCCGCCGGCTTTAATGGCCTCTACGGCTCCTTCACCGGTGTGAACATGAAGAATATATTCATGCCCCGCCCCGACCCATTTCATCGTGGATTGTGCCGGTAGCCACTCGAAAAGAATCATGGTCATGAACATACTGGGCTTGAGGTGGGGTTTTAAGAATTGATTAAGCTTTATGACCATTTCGGAAAGGTTCTCTTCCGTATGAATAAAGGTTTCTAATAGGGCATCTACCATTACCATTACAATGCCGGCCGGGATTCCGTGTCCCGTAGAATCTCCAATGTAAAATAAGGTATTTCCATCCTTGGAAAAGAAATCAAAAGTGTCCCCTCCAATTTCTGAAGCGGGTCTTGTCTTCGCGGTAATCTCGAGTCCCAAAACATCCGGAGCGTTTTTGGGAATGAGCATTTGCTGAATTTCTTGAGCCGAATCCAATTCTTTCTGGATTCGTTTGTGGGACTGGACACTGCCGGAAATATTTTCAAGGTTTCGTGTCACCTCATTGAAGAAGTGTGCCAGTACACCGAATTCATTTGTTTTAGACGTTAAAATACGGCGATATGTTTTTCCGGTGAGAAGAGCCTTCATTTCACGAATGATTTTGTGCAGAGGACTTTGCACTATGATATAGAAACTAAAAATGCTTATTAAAAAGAGGAGGCCAAAACCTCCCAGTAGAATGAATCTTAGACTAAAGTCTGTCTCTTCCAGAGCGTAAATGCTGAACCCACAAATAAGCGCTCCACTGATCAAGAGTGAAAAAAGAAGGGGCCCGAAAATGCTGCGGCGTAGAAAACTCATTCGCCCTATTATAGAACGTGAATCTTGAAACTCCAAAGGAAACCTAGCTTCTGGAGTCGAGGATCTTTTCGATCTTATGAGCCTCGTGGTAGGCTTTTACTTTGCTGTAAAGGTGCTTCAAAGTGGCTAATGTTTCGTGACTCATCTCATCCAGAGAAAGGTGTTTGTATTCGGAGAGGATGCTGCTGATTTTTTCTATGACGTGAAGGTCCAGGGCCTGTTCCAAAATTCTTTGAAAGCGTTTTGAAACTCCTTGAAGACTTCTGAGAGAATCCTCGAAATGAAGAATGAGTTCCGGAATTACGCTTTCATCTTCCATTTGTGCGAGGCTGAGGAGAGCCGCTTGCCGGATTTTTTCTGATTCGTGATGAATATAGGATTTCAATGTTGAGCGTAGGCTTGTTTCTTTAACCCGGCCCGCGGTCTCAATCCCCAGGGCCAAGACTTCCAATTTACGACTTTCGAGCATCTTCATGAGATGGTGTTTAAGTTCGGCTCTTAAAGCTTTAAATTGCCACAGCGCGACCAGGGCAGCCGCTTTGATAGCAGGATCTTTATCTTCCAAACGATCTTTTAGATAATATTTTAAATTGGGATCTTTAAATAAATGCAACATTCGAATGAAATGGGGTCGTACGTTTTCGTCTTTGTGGAGTTCTCCCATGAGAAACTCGATGAGTCCCTGAGGCTCTAAGTCGTAGTATAAGAGTACCAAGGGTTCCAATATATTCTCCTGATGTTCTTTCTTTAAAGCGGCTTTTAAACTTTCTATCACTCGGTAGCGTGTGAAGGATTGTTCCAGCATATGCTTCTTAAGCTTGTGGTAGTGGGCCAGGGCTTGGATGGCACCTAACCTTAAATCATCATTTGGATTTTTGATTATTTCAAGGAGGCTTGCAATAGCTTCCGGGTCTTCCAGCAGTCCCAGCGTGTTTAAAATTCTTTCTTTCAGCACTTCGGGTTCGCTGGAACGTTGTAAGATTTTTTGTAAGGAAGCCGTGTTTGATTCATGCCCTTTTTGCCCCAAAATTTCTACGGCGTTGAGTCGTGTAGGAAGGTCGGATTTGTGGCTGAGATTTTGTTCGTTCATCAAAGTGTAAGAGCGATTCATCCGATTGAGAATAAATGCCATGAGCGCGCTCATCACCAGGAGCATTGCGTTGAGAGCCATGGTCTGTTCGAGCCCTTTGAGTTTAAAGGCAATGAATAAAAGTCCCACGGTTCCCAAAATTGCTCCAAAGGGTTTCATAATTCCTTGCATGAATTCCTTGGTGTCGCGACGAAGTTCATGAGGTACCGCGTAGTAAGACGAATCGTAAGCGTTTTTGAAAAGAATCCCCGTGAGCTCATAGCTACCTCGGCTTAAGGAAGCGGTGAAAAAATTGAAATGTAGAGTCATTGCAATAAGGTTCAAAAGGGTCACGAGAGGGTGCAATAGCATACTGGAAGTGATTCCCAGTGCACTTATGATTCGACTCGCAAAAATGAGCTGCATGAACAAGGCGGCGAGGTTGAAAATGAGGTGCAGGGTTCCCATTTTTTGAGTGATGGCTTGCTCGTAATCTTGTTGTTCCTCTTGGACAGGATCTTCCGAAGCGAGTGCGATTTCGTGGCCGGTGGGGTGGCCTTCCACCAATGTCTCTTCTTGAGTGCTGTACACGTCTTCTTGGATGGCTTTTGTGTACTGGAATTCGAGTACATTCATAATCGCCCAGAAGAGCAGCACCACCATCATCATGCCTTTTAGAAAGGGGTATTTTTTGATTTCGTTGTAGTGAACTTTCGAAGTTCGGTGCGTTTCGCCGGCTATTTTCAGCTTTGGGATTTCCATGGTGCGGGCGTTGTAGCGAAGCACAATCGGCAGAATAAAAATCAATAAAATCACCCAAATGAGGATGAACTTGTAACTGGGGATGGCATCTGCAAATAGAGTGAGCAGCAAACCCCCCATAATGCCTCCCACGGTTTCTGCGGATTCAATGATGGGGAAGGTGCGTTGGCTTTCGAGTGGCGTGAATAGTTCTTCATTAAAGAGAGAAATGAGAATATTCAGTTGCGATAAAATGATCGATTGCGCGATGAGGTAAAAGACAAAAAATAGGGTCGGATTGGTGTGAATGAAAAAGATGGAGCTGACCAAAGAAGCGGCGGCCATGAGTACCGTGAACGTGATGAGGACTTCCTCTTTTACGCGGTGGATGAGCTTTTGATAAATCAAAGTTCCCAGCATCATGAGGAGGGCGTTTCCCAGGAAGAGCAGAGGGAGGAGTTCAATTCCTACTTTCCCAAGAAATAAGGCGGTTAAAATACTTCCTCCCACAATGAAACCCATGCGGCTCAAAAAGACCATCCCCCAGGCCACGAGGACACGGGGCCACTCTCGAGAGGAAAGGTTGAGAAGTTGATTGATTCTGTTGAGAAGATTCACATTTTTGTTTTAATCTTGATATTATAACATAAAAATAATCTATAGACAAGGCTACTTAACCTGAAAAGTTTATGGATTTGTTACAATTTACCCATGTTTAAGCTTTCTACTTTCTCGAAAGTCGGCCTAGGTGCGATGCTTTTGGCGTTCTCTTCCATTCTGAGTCGTGTGATGGGCGTTCTTCGTGATTATCTTTTTGCTAAAATTTTTGGAATTGGGGCTCAAGGGGGAATTTTTGCTCTGGATGCGTATTACACCGCTTTTCGGATTCCAGATTTTCTGTACACGCTTCTCATCATGAGTGCGCTTTCCACCGCTTTTATTCCACTCTACACACGCTTGAAAAAGAAGAGTGAACAGGAAGCATCACTCTTTGCGAGTGATGTCCTAAACGGCGTCAGTGTTCTGTTTATTTTCGTTGGCGGATTTTGTTTATTATTTGCTCCCGTCTTTGTCCCTTCCATTGCGCCTGGACTTTCTTTGGAATCCCAAAAGATTGCTATTGATTTGACCCGTATCATGCTGCTGTCTCCTATTTTCCTGGGAGTGAGTAGCGTTCTGCAAGGAATTGAAAACGTGCAAAAACGGTTTTGGGGGATGGCTTTGGCTCCCTTGGTTTATAACCTGAGTATTATTTGCGCGGCTTACTTTTTTGGCCGAGAATATGGTGTTTACGCTTTGGCTTATGGAGTGGTGGCGGGAGCGTTTTTACATAGTTTAGTTCAGCTCCCGGGAGTTTTTCATACTCCTTTTCGTTACAAACTCCGACTCCCTAAATGGAATCCTGACACGAAGGAATTCATTCGGCTCTCTGTGCCTCGAATTTTTGGTGCTTCGGCAAATCAATTTTCACTTTTGGTCGATACATTTTTAGCTTCAATGATTTCCGTTGGAGCCTTGTCCGTTTATATGTACGCTCTCAACTTGCAAAGTTTTCCTTACGGAGTGGTGGCTATTTCTTTTTCCATTGCGGTGTTTTCCACTTTGGCCGAACACGCGGTTTCCAAAAATTTAGACGAATTTGTTTCTACCGTGCGGACTTCACTCCACACGATTCTTTTTTGGGCGGTACCGGCTACGCTTGGTCTCTTTCTTCTTCGTGAACCGGTGATTGTGTTGATTCTTAAAGGCGGTGCCTTTGATGAGGCGGCTCTGCTTCTCACGGTGAACACCTTCGCCATACTCATTTGGTCTGCACTTCCTCAGAGTCTCACGCCTTTATTCGTGAGAAGTTTTTATGCGCTTTCAGAAACAAAAATACCCGTTCTTATTTCTTTTGTGACCGTTTTTGTGAATGTCGTCCTGTGTGTAATCTTTACGCAAGTCTATTCTTTTTCAGTGATGGGTTTGGCCCTGGCCACTCTCATCAGCTCCAGTTTAAATGCGCTTCTCCTTCTTTACTTTCTTAAGCGTAGCCTTCATAGGCGTCTCGGCGAATTTTTTCGGCTTAGCTCCTTGTTCTCCATCGGGATTCCTGCTCTCCTTATGACTTTTGCCGTTCTTCTTTTTGAGCGCTTTACTTACACTAATTTGGTCTTTGAGCTGCTCACTCTCAGCGTTGTTGGTTTTTGTGTTTTCATGGGGAGTACTCGACTTCTCAAGTTTCGCCGTCAGTAGGAAATCTTTGCCGAATTCTTGAAGTGAAATCTTGTGGAGTGCGATGGGATTATTGAGAGCAGCGAAGGGAAGGGCTTTTTCACCTAAAAACTGAGGACTGAAAAAGAGCTTGAATTCATCCACAATTCCTGCCTCCAAAAAGGACGTGAAAACTTCATGACCTCCTTCCACAAGGACAGAAACAATGCCCTGCTCATAGAGCGAATTAAGGATCTTTGGGAGACTTTCTTCTTTGAGAATAAGGAAATTTTCATCGCGGAAAACTTTGGCATTTTTCGGAAGTTTTCGCTTGCCTTCCAAGATAATACGGAGCGGCGAACGGCCTTCAATAAGTCGAACTCCCAAGTGCGGATCATCCGCAAGTACGGTTCCGCTTCCCACTAAAATGGCTTGATGGAGATGGCGAAGCAGGTGGACTTGTTTTTGTGCTTTCTCGCCGGTGAGTGGCGTTTCTTCGTCTCGTGAATTGGAGATTTTACAATCCAGACTCAGGGCGGCTTTCAAAGTGATAAAGGGGCGTTTTTGACGATGAAAGATGAAGAAATCACGGTTGAGTTCTCGAGCTTCTTCTTTCAAAAGTCCCAGTTCCACTTCTATCCCTGCATCGCGTAAAATTTGCAGACCCTTGCCATTTCCTTTTTCGGAAGGATCGAGCGTAGCAATGATTACTTTTTGAATTCCACTCTTTAAAATAGCATCCGTACAAGGCGGTGTTTTCCCCGTATGACAGCAGGGTTCCAAAGTCACATAAAGTGTCGCACCTTCTGGCGATTCCGTGCAGTTTTTTAGCGCCTCCACTTCGGCGTGAGCCTCTCCAAATTTGCTATGGTAGCCTTCTCCGATTCTCTTTCCATCTTTCATAATCAAGGCGCCCACCATTGGGTTGGGAAGCGTCCAGCCACGAGCTTTTTCAGCAAGACGGAGCGCTCTTCGCATATGCCAAGCTGGATGTTCCGGTTCTGCATTCCAGTTAGACACGTTCGAGGAGGTGACCGAGTTTATCTTTTTTGGTTTTCATATAACGCTTCGCCAAGGTGCCGGTTTCACATTCCAAAGAAACGCGCTCCGTCACTTTGAGTCCGTGTCCTTCAAGCCCCACAATTTTTTGAGGATTGTTGGTGAGCAATCGAATGGTATTGAGCCCTAAATCTTTCAATATTTGAGCGCCGATTCCGTAATCGCGAAGGTCGGCCTTGAAACCGAGTTTTTTATTGGCCTCTACGGTGTCATAACCTTCTTCCTTTTGAAGTTTGTACGCTTTGAGTTTGTTGAGTAAGCCAATCCCTCGGCCTTCCTGGCGCATATAGAGAATAACGCCTTCTCCCTTTTCAGCGATCAATTTCATGGCGGCGGTGAGTTGATTCCCACAGTCGCAGTGCAGGGAGTGGAATACATCCCCGGTCATGCATTCGGAATGCGCTCGCACTAAAACATTTTCTTTCCCTTTAATGTCTCCGCGGACCAAAGCAAGGTGTTCAAGATTATCGATGACATTGCTGTACACAATGATGGTAAAAGGTCCGTATTCGGTTTCGAGTACGGTTTCCACTTCGCGTTTCACCAAGCTTTCTTTGAGTCGGCGGTAGGCGATGAGGTCTTTGATGGTGATCATTTTTAGGCCGTGTTTTTCAGCGAAGGTTTTAAGGTCGTCACGGCGGGCCATTTCACCGTCGTCATTTGCAATTTCACAAATCACAGCGGTTTCAGACAATCCCGCGAGTCTAGCCAGGTCAACGGCGGCTTCCGTGTGTCCTGAACGTACAAGGACTCCTCCTTTTCGGGCCAGAAGAGGGAAGAGATGGCCTGGCTTTATGAAGTCCGAACTTTTGGATTCAGGATTGGCCAGAGCCTTAATGGTTAGGGCACGGTCAGAGGCGGAAATGCCTGTTGTTATCCCTTTTCTTGCATCCACAGACACCGTGAAATTACAGCGGCTCATGTCCGGGTCTTCACCGGTCATTGGATATAAATTTAGGCGCTCGGCGTAATTGCGATTAAGCGGTACGCAAATGAGTCCGCGTCCTTCACGCATCATGAAATTCACTTTTTCCGGAGTCACTAACTCTGCAGCCATCACCAAATCGCCCTCGTTTTCGCGGTCTTCATCATCCACGACGATGAGTAGCTTGCCTTTCCTGATTTCGTCGATGGCTTCCTCAATGGGTGTCCACATAGGACAATGTTATACCTCGAAGCGTAGAAACTCCACAACCGTGTTTGTTCCCAAGAGATCCCGAATGAGTTGTTCCGGATTTTTCACGAAAGCTTGAGTGAGTAATGCGAATTCTTCGCGGAACTTCTTTTCCTTACCCATCATTATTTTCTCAATGATTTCTGCAGGTTTTCCTTCTTGTTTGAGTTGATCGGCCCAGATGTCTTTCTCAATCGCCACGAGATCGGCGCTGATTTCATCCGGGGAAATGTTTTTTGGGTTCATTGCTGCAATGTGCATGGCAATGTCACGGCCCACCTCAGGATCAATGCCTGAGAAGGAAACAAGGGCTCCGATTTTGTTGTTGGAGTGAACGTAGTGAGCAATGTGTTTTCCTTCCAGCACTTTCTTCTCTTTCACTTCCACTTTTTCTCCAAGCTTAATATTGAGATCAGCAATTTCTTGAGAGAGATCGGCATTTTCACCTTCTTTGAGTAGTTTCTCGGCAAGTTCTTGAGCTTTTTTGATAAAGTCTTCGTTTTTTGCCACAAAGTCTGTTTCACAGGCTAAATTAATGATTGCGGCTTTCCCGTCTTCTTTGGCGACTGCGATAACTCCATTGGAAGTCATGCGGTCGGCACGTTCAGCCGCTTTGCTTTCGCCCTTTTTTCGAAGAACCTCAATGGCCTTTTCCTCGTCGCCTCCTGCTTCTTCCAGAGCATTTTTACAGGAAGTTGCGGAAACTCCGGTTCGTTCACGAAGTTTTTTGATTTGATCGAGAGAAACTGACATATTTAATTTAAGGTAACGAATTAAAGGACGGGCATTTCTCGGCTTTGTAGAGTATTAGGCCTGAGGTGCCGCTGGTCCTCCGGTAGGAGGAGTTGTTCCTGCATCGCTCGCTGGAGCTTCAGGAGCTGGAGTAGGTGCTGGTGCAGCTACCACAGGAGCTTCAGGAGTAGGAGCCGGGGTAGGAGCTGGTGCAGATACTGGAGCTTCAGGTGTAGGTGTAGCTGCTGCAGTTGTAGGAGCGGCAGCCCCTTTCTTGAACCATTTCTCGAGAGGAATCTTAGCTCCAATCATAGAGATGACCGGAATGTTTCCCGGTTTTCCTTGCCATGCGGCGTAAGCACCGAAGTACATCGTCATCACGAAGAGAATGAGATAGACGAGGTTCATCAACATTGCCAAGGTTAATACCAAGGAAGGAACAACGTTCCAGAGAATTTGGAAAACAATGTTGAGAGCAACAGCCAAAACAAGGTATCCGGCTGCGTTTTTAGCGTGTTGTACGTAGAAAGGATTGTCGCCTTTTGAGATCATCGTATAAATGAATACGATAGGAATAAGGTAGTTCACTAGAAGCAGTACAGATTTTGCGTCACCTGAACTTGCAGGTGCGGTTGTCGTTTGCATGGCGTCCATGGGCGTGGTTGTTATTTAATAAAGGAGCCTAATGGCCCTGTTATCTTTTTGCCTTTTGCACTCCGTTTTGAACGGCGGTGGAAAGGGCGGTGAGTAAAAATTGAATGGATTTGATGGCATCATCGTTGGCAGGAATCACGTAAGCAATTCCATCGGGATTTGCATTGGAATCCACAACGGCAACAACGGTGCATTTCATTTTTTGAGCTTCTTGAACGGCGATTACATCTCGAACACAGTCAAGCACAAGAACTACATCGGGTACTTTTTCAAGATTCGCTACCCCTCCGAGTGCTTTTTCCAATTTCTCGATTTGTTTGTTCAATTCGGACGCTTCTTTCTTGGTGTATTTTTCAAATTCACCCGTAAGCTTTTGATTCTTGAGGTCGAGCATATATTTCACTCGAGCGCGAATCGTCTTAAAGTTGGTGAGCAATCCTGGAATCCATTTTGAAATTACATAAGGCATCCCTGATTTTTCCGCCTCTTCTTTAAGAAGACGAGTTGCCTGTGGCTTCGTGCTTACAAAAAGTACTGTCTTCCCCTGAGCGGCGACCGCTTCTAAGAATTCGGTGGCCTTGTTCAGACCTTCGTAGGTCTTATTTAAATCAAAAATATGGACCTCATTCCTCTTTCCATAGAGGTAAGGAGCCATTTTAGGATTCCATTTAGCCGTTTTGTGGCCGAAATGCACTGCGTTCGCAAGCATTTCCTTCATTACAGTTTTCTGATCAGACATAATCCTTGGGGTTAACGCCTACAAGTTTCAACTTTTGCTATGACTCCGGAGAGCAGGATGGCAAAATCCACTTGAAGACTGAGATAAATATCGGCTTGATTATACTGATTAATGGCGAGTCTGCAAGCCAAATCTCTTTTATGGTAAGGACACCTTGAGAAGAAAACGTAAAAATGGTATAATGTGATGAATTAGTTATTCGATATGGATCCAACGCCGCAACTTCCTCAACTCGAACAAACTCCAGAACAGGCTCAACATGAGCTTGGGGCACCTGTTGTCATTCCGCTCGATGAACAGCCTACGGAAATCAGTATTATTCTTCCGACTCAGGCTTATTTTCTTTCCGGGATTCGTGATTTTGTGGTTCATCTGACTAAAAATTTGACAGGGTTCTCCGATCAATGGGCTTTTCGCTTTCAGGCGATTGTGGATGAACTTTGTAATAACGCGATTGAACATGGAAGCGCCGTGGGTCAAAAAATTAAAGTGACCATGATCAGCACCAAGAATAAATCTTTGGAAGTGATTGTTGAGGACACAGGAAGCGGTAAAGAAAAAATGACCGCTCAGCAAATTACAGCTTTGTACGCCGAACGAAGACAAATGATGACCGCTCAGTACCTCGGTTTCCGAGGACGCGGACTTCCCAAAATTGTGGGAGAATGGACCGACGAACTCGTTTTTGAAGATATGCCTGGAGGTGGACTTCGCGTAAAAGTGAAAAAATATTTACGAAAGGAAGAAGACAAGGTATTGTCTGGAGCGCAAAAGAATCCCGCCATCTTAGTTCTCAAATAATCCCGCTTATGACTCCTGTTCAAATTACCATTGAAGACGTTTCCGGAGCCCCCCAGGGCAAAGTCGTTAAATTGATTCGTGTCGTGGGCCAGCTTGATGAAAGTAACGTTGATGAACAAGCCAAAGCTATTTATCAAACTATTGAAGCCAATCCTCAAGGTCTTAGTTTGATTTTTGAGTTTTCCGGATTGGAATACATGAACAGCAAGTCTATTGGTTATTTAACCGATTGGTACAGCAAAGTTTCGGCCTCCGGTGGAAAGGTTGTTTTGGCTTCTCCTCGGGAAAATATTCTCGACATTCTTCAAGTGGTGGGTCTTACCCAGCTTGTGAATGCTTATTCGACTCTTGACGAAGCAAAAGCGGCTGTGTTGCAATAGGTTCGCGAAAGCGCCACCTATGCTTGATTCTCTAAAAATTGCGATTGTTTGTGACTGGCTCACTGTTTTTGCAGGTGCCGAGCGCGTGGTTTATGAAATGCATCAGCTTTTTCCAAACGCACCTATTTACACGACTCTTTATAATAAGGGAGCCTGCCCCCAGTTTAAAACTGCGGATGTTCGTGAATCGTGGCTCTGTCTGATTCCGGGGGCACGGTCGGCTCATCGCTTGTTTTTGCCGAGCATGCCTATGGTTTTTGAACGCTTGGACCTGCGCGAATTTGATTTGGTTATTTCCTCCAGTCATTCAACGGCAAAGGGAATTATTACCCGACCGGAAACTCTTCATGTCTCGTATTGCCATTCTCCCATGCGTTATGTGTGGGATCAGTCGCACAGCTATCAAGCACAATTCCGCTCCTTTTCTCCTTTTCGATTTCTTTTTAAGCCGATGCTTCATCGCATTCGTCTTTGGGACCGTTTGTCTGCGGAGCGAGTTGACCGTTTTTTGACTAACTCCGCGTATGTTGGTCAACGTATTCAAAAATATTATCATCGTGAGAGTGAGGTCATTGCGCCTCCGGTGGATTTGAGTTTCTTCACACCGTCCAAGGCGAGGGGAGATGCCTACCTTGCCGTGGGACGGCTTATTCCTTATAAGCGTTTTGATTTGGTGATAGAGGCTTGTAATAAAATGAAGCGACCTCTGAAAATTGTGGGAGAAGGACCTGAAATGACACGGCTTAAAAAAATGGCCGGACCCACGGTGGAATTTTTAGGGAAAATTTCCGATGAAGATTTGCGGACGGCGTACCAAGGGGCGAAAGCTCTTATTTTCCCCCAACTTGAAGACTTTGGGATTGTTCCTTTGGAGGCCATGGCCTGTGGAACGCCCGTGATTGCCTATGGAAGGGGCGGCGCGCTTGAGACTGTGACGGGAAATGTTTCCGGGCTCTTCTTTGAGGAACAAACGCCGGCTTCGCTTATGAATGCTATGAAAAAATTTGAAACAAAAAAATGGGATTCTGCGGTGGTGGCCGACTCTGTTTCCCGGTTTTCTTCGGCTCGTTTCCGAAGTGAACTTCGTCATTTCCTCGGGACCGCTTGGAAAGACCACAAGGAAATGCTAGGCTAGACCTATGAAAATTAAAGCTTCTGTTCTTGCCTTCATTGTTTCGGTGACCGTGCTTGGGTTTTTGGGTTCTTTTTTTTACACTCAAAGTTTGGGAGAACCTCAGGATAAAGCCGTTGCTTTTGTGAGTATCGGTCTCGATCAGCAGGTTTTGACAACGGAAGTTTCTTCTTACGAAATCCTTCGGGCAACCGAGCATTTTTCCGATATTGTTTTGGGCTGGACCGTGGATCCAAGTTTTGACATTGGCTATTCTTTTTCAGGTCAGCGTCAGGAAAAACAGAATCTTGTTTTTGAGGTTTATGGAGTGGACTCCACCGCTCCCGCAGAAATGCTTGTGGCTCAAGTTAAAATTCGTCTTGCCGAATACAATGCCGTGACTCATGCGGGCTACGTTGTGGCCCTCGAGCGTTACAGTTTGGTGGAAGGGGAGCGTTCCGACTCCCGAACTATTGCCGGTGCCACTTTGCTTGCGTTTATAGTTTCTATTTCAGGAGTCATCCTTTGGGACTATGCGTCTCGCTATTGATCTTCGACCTCTCTTGGAACCCTTCGAAAGCGGGGTGACTCAATACACAAAAGCCATGGTAGGTGAGCTTTTGAAGCGGACCGATTTAGAGGTGGATCTTTTTTATCAGGCTCGAAATCGCTGTGAATCTATTCATCGTCTTTTCCCTCAAGTTCGACACCTTTCATACTCCAATACGGTTTTTCATCTGCGGTCTTTGTTTCGTTTTCCGAGTTTGCCAAAGACTTATTTTGAACGTCAGCCCGATCTTATTTGGATTCCGGATCGTCGGCCGTTTTATAAGACCAAAATTCCCGTGGTTATGACGATCCATGATCGAGTGCCGGAACTGTATGCGAAAACACTTTCTCTGAAGGGGCGAGTTTGGCATCTTCTTTTCTCGTTTCGTCGATTGAAAAAACTGTGTAGCGGTTTTCTCGTTCCGAGTTTCACCATTGGCGGAACCTTGCGAGTGAGGCTTCCTAAAGAAGTCACTTATGAAGGAGCAACGGTGTCCACGTTCCAAAAAGCACCCGCGAATGAAAAGAAAATCGTGAAAGCTCCTTTTTTCTTGATGATCAGTCCTTCGGATCCACGTAAGCGTTTGGAGTGGGTCTTTATTATGGCTCAGCGTTTCTCGAAGGCGCATTTTGTGATCATCGGTTTAAAACCTAAAGATCGACGTTTTGCTCGCATCGACCTAAAGAAGACTCCCAATGTTTTTCTTTTCTCCGAGGTCAGTGAAGAGGAGAAAGCTTGGTTTTTGCACCATGCAAAGGCTCTCTTGGCTCTGAGTGCTTACGAAGGCTTTGATTTGCCGGTACTCGAAGCAGTGAAGGCGAAATGTCCGGTCATTATGAGCGCCATTCCCGTACATCAAGAACTCTACAAGACGCCCGAATGTTTCGTGCGCGACCTGCCTGAACTGGAAGCCGCTCTTTACCGAAGTCTTGAAGGGTACGGCAAGGTCCCCGAGCTTCGTGGCCTTTACACTTGGGAGAAAGCGGCTGAGCGAGCTTTACTTTTCTTTCGCCGCGTACTCTTGAACAAAAATCGATAGGGCGGTGGCCACGGGAATGGCGAGAATCATTCCCACAATACCCAGGCTTTCAAGTCCAATCAACATGGCTGGAATAATGACAATGGGGCTGAGGCCTACGGCTTTGCGCATAACCAGAGGAACCATAACATTCCCTTCAATTTGTTGGAGTAAAATGATGAGGCCAATGACCCAGAGCGCGAGCCAAGGCGATTCATTGAATCCCACGAGAATAGCAGGAACTCCGGCAAGAACGGGTCCTACCACCGGAAGAAGTTCTGCAATTCCAGCCATCATGGCTAAGGTTAAAGCGTTATCAATACCCAGAATCAAAAGACCGATAAGGCTCAGAGCGAACATCAAACACATGAGTACCACTTGTCCGCGGAGCCAGTATCCAATTTTTTCTTGAATAATGTGAATTTTTTGAACGATGTACTCCCCATGCTTGGTGGGGAAGAGGGAGATGAAGAATTCGTTCACGTCTTTTTCGCTCACCACCATAAAGAAGGTCAAAATCAAAACCAGGAAGAAATTAAGGATTCCATCGAAAATGGCGACGATTGCTCCAAGGGTGTCACTTGCGAAGAACTGCAGTCCGCTGGCGAAGCCTTCCAAGCTTCCTTTGACCTGGTTCACAATCACTTCACGGTCAATGTGGCTGAGGAACTCTCTCACGGCAACTTGCATGGTTTCGGGGAGTGGAAGATTGATTTCCCCCGAACTTACTTTCGTGATTAAAGTTGATAAACTTTTGGCCAATTCAAAAAGCTGAATCGCAATAAGAGGAATGAGCTGAGAAACGAAGAAACCGAGGATTAGAAGGAGGAGCAGAAAAATAAAGAGTACGCTGACGGCCCGAGGAATGTGGAATTTTTCCAGGCTGCGTACCGTGGGGTTGAGTGCGGCCGAGAATAAAATTGAAATAAAGAAAATAAGAAGAATTCTTCCAATTTCGCCCAAGAAATTGCTGAGTGCAATGAGGGCCAGTACCACCAAAGTAGCCTTGGCCACATTGATGAGAGAAAATTGAAATACGATTTCCTGCCGTTTTTCTTTCCGAGGTTTTTCTGCAAGTGGCTCTACACTTTTCTGTTTTTCTTTTTTTGCCTGTTCTTTAATGTCTCTCAAGGTATCTCGAAAATGTTTTAAATTTTCGGTGGTCAGGTGGATGAATTTTGATAGACGGTCCGCCATACTTAAGTGGTGAGAAAGAGTAGAAGAACGTTCACAAGTGTCCAGGAGGCTAACACGAGGACGAAGCCTCCAATGGCGTATTTGATGATGGTTTTTCCTTTTTCCTTATCCTCTGAAATTCCACCGGCGATGTAATAGTAAGCGCCCACCAGAATCATCAGTACCGCAATGAGCCCCGCGAGTCCGATGACGAATTCCAGTACGTTGTT
>CAYHGP010000004.1:26414-59117 GCA_964356195.1 uncultured Candidatus Peribacteria bacterium
TTTAAGGGCATTATAAAGACTGAAAGCAGAAGCCCGAAGCTGAGAATGAGTTTTTTCATGACGCGTGTTTTTTGATTCGGAGGACTGTGTCCTCTGCATTAACTCAAATTCTGCGTGACTCGGCAAGGTTTATTTGGTATTCTGCAACGCAACCCTCTCTTCTTATGCAAGCTGTACTCGCTATTGTAGGACGTCCAAACGTTGGAAAATCGACACTTTTCAATCGACTTATTGGCAAACGAAAGGCTATTGAGTCCCAAATTCCGGGGACCACGCGTGATCGCATTTATGATTCCGTGGAGATTGATGGTTACCATACCATGCTCGTGGATACGGGAGGAATCGAAGTGGGAGAGATGGGAACCGACATTGAGGCCAATGTGCAGGAACAGTCAAAAACCGCCATTGAAGGGGCGGATGTGATTATATTTGTGGTAGATGTTCGTGAGGAACTGACCTCCGAGGACTTTCATGCGGCGAATTTACTGCGCCGTTCCAAGAAACCGGTGATTTTGGTCGCCAATAAGTGTGATAATCCTAAATTTGAGGATCAACGTTTTAATTTGTATGAACTTGGATTCGGGGAGCCGATTCCTGTAACAGCGCTCCATTCTTTTGGAATTGATGATTTGGAAGAACGTATTGGTGAAGAACTTAAGAATTTGAAATTTGAAAAACAAGAGGGGTACCGAATGCATGAAGGCCGCATTCGAATCACCTTTTTGGGCCGTCCCAATGTGGGGAAATCGACCATGGTGAATGCTTTGTTCGGAAAAAAGATGGTGGTGACTTCAGCGACTCCGGGGACCACGCGTGATTCAACAGACATTCCTTTCGAGTACAAAGAAACGGCTTTTACGCTCGTGGATACCGCCGGAATTCGAAAGCGCGGGAAGATTGAGAAGGGAATTGAGAAATACAGCATCCTTCGAGCCATGCAATCCATTGATGAGACCGACATCTGTGTGCTTATGCTAGATTTTGACGAAGGGGTGACGAAGCAAGACTGCCACGTGAGCGAATATGTTCTTGATCAAAAGAAAGGACTTATTCTAGTGATGAATAAAGTGGATCAGTTTAAAGGGGAGGAGCGAGAGGAAAAGGAACATATGGCAATTCATGCTCTTCAAAAAGCCATGGATTATGTGCCCTGGGCGCCTTTGGTTTTCACTTCCGCACTGGAACGTAAGAATATTTTTCAGATTTTGGAGCTTGCCATTGAAATCTCAAATGAACGAAAACGTGAAATTCCTCAAGATCAGCTCGATGTTTGGCTTCATATGGCTCTCAAAAAACATCCGCCACGAGGTTCTCGTGGGAAGCAGCGCTTTAACGTACTCAATGTGAAGCAGGTGGACATTCTTCCTCCTACCTTTGTGTTTGGCTGTGCTTGGCCGGATATTATGCACTTTTCCTATGGACGCTATTTGGAAAATGAACTTCGAACCCAATTTGGTTTTGGAGGGACAAGCCTGCGTTTAATTTTCCGAAAACCAGAAGACCGAGGTGGAAAAGTATGGAAGAAGGAAGAGAAAGAAGGAAAGGCGGGGAAAAAAGAAAAGAAGTTCGATGAGGATTTCTTGGAAGAGTAGTCTTATAGCAGTTCGTTGAGACGAATGGTCCATTTTTTTCGAAGTTCCGAACGTTCATCGTGATTGTGAAATTTGAGCATGGTGTCGGAAAGGACGGTGCCGGATTTGTCAGAGAGGAGAAGGTATTTTTCTTTCGCGCGATGCAGTTGCGTGGTTTTTGTTTTTTCTTCCCATTTGTCCTTGTTTAGCCAGTTTTGTAGCCGTTCTTTCCACTTCGACGTCCATGCCTTAGGTTTTCTGAAATAACGTTTGTGGTCATCTATTTGTTTAAAATAGTCGTTGAGCCAGGGCCGATTCAAATTCATCAATTTTTCGTAGATACTGTAATCACCCGCAATCGGCTCGAGTGTTTTAAGCCAGTAGGCTAGGTAAATATCGTAAGGTTCCAGGGCGATGGGCTTCAAATCCAAATTTTCTTCCGTCACGTAAAAACTGAGGCAAAATCGTTCTCGCACTTTGTCTCCATGACGCCGGATTCCGAGGATGCTTGTGAAAAAAGTGAGCCAAAGTCGAGCCAAGAAAAGTCGATTGGGTTTAGCGACAATAAAAAGGTCAATATCGCTGTCTTCGTCTACGGCATAGAGGGGGAGGCTGTTGCACACACAAATCAGGCGAACAAAAGGACAGAGGGAGAACAGCCAATGGTAGCGACGTACTTTCTTCCAATACTTGAGGGCTCTGTCTTGTTTTTCGAAGAAACGTTTATAGAAATTCTCGTCGCCTTCGATCGAATAATAGCCGTCTTTCAGCCGAATAAGAGGGCTTTCTCGAAGATACATATTGATTTTCTCCGCATCCGGCTCAATAAAAAAGAGGTATTCCGTGATTTCGCTGCGTGTTAAAGGCACTCCGAACAGATCAAAATAAGCCAATGTTGCCAATACAGCCTGTTTCACGGTCATGTTTTTTGGAAAATCAGTGCTCATTTGCGAAGCTAAGGGAAATATCTTAACATGACTTCATATCCTTGTCAGTATGGCAACGAAATCCGTTTCTTCCTTGCTCAAAAAACTTCCGCACGTGCCGGGGGTTTATAAAATGAAGGATAAAGACGGACGAATTATTTACGTGGGGAAGGCCAAGGATTTGAGTAAACGTGTTCGGTCTTATTTCCAGGATCAGAAGAAACACCCCATTCGTACGCAAAAAATGGTGGAGAATGTTGTGGATTTAGAATGGATTGAAGTGGGGAGTGACCTTGAAGCTTTGTTTTTAGAAACCAATTTAATTAAGGAGCTTCGTCCAAAATACAACGTCCTCATGAAAGACGACAAAAATTTCGTCTACATAAAAATTACAAAAAATGAGGACTATCCTCGTATTGAAATCGTGCGACGCGTGGAAAAGGACGGCGCACGTTATTTCGGGCCCAAAACCGCGGCGCACACGGTGAAGAAAACGCTGATGCTTTTGCAGAAATTGTTTATGTATCGCAGTTGTGACTTGGGGATTCAATGGAACGGCGGCGAAACCAAAATCACTCACAAGACCATTGCTTACCCTTGTTTGGACTACCATATTAAGCGTTGTGCCGCGCCGTGTATTGGGAAAATATCGCCGGAGGAATATGCGAAATCTATTCAGCGTATTGAGTATTTTCTAGATGGGAAAACGACGGAAATTGAGGACTCTTTAAAGGCGCAAATGGCCGAAGCCGTTGCGAAAAAAGAATATGAAAAAGCCGGCTTCGTGCGGGATAAATTACTGGCTTTGCAGGGTCTTTTCCACGAACAAATTGTCACGTCGCCGGATCATCAAAATAGTGATGTTTTCGGTTTTGTTCTTGAAGGAGGCAAGGCCTTCTTCAACTTATTTATGTTGCGCGATGGAAAGCTCATTAATCAAGAAAATTTCATTGCGGATGCGGGAGGTTTTGAGCCGGGGGAGGAAGCGCAGGCTCAGGAAATTGTTGAAAGTTTCCTCACTCAATATTATGAAAAAGCCATGGAAATTCCCGCTCAAATTTTACTCCCTCTCGAAATTGAGGAGGCTGATTTTTTTGAAAATTGGCTGAGCAATCAATCGAGTAGGGCGGTGAAATTGATTGTTCCTCAACGGGGAAAGAAGCACAAACTTCTTGAACTCGCTGAAAAAAATGCGCGGAGCTTCCAAAAACAAAATAAGGCGCGTTGGGAGCATATGGAGCCGAATGCGGAGGAGGTTCTGAACGAACTTGCCCAACATTTAAGTCTTCCGAAAATTCCAAAACGCATGGAATGTTATGACATTTCTCACTTGGGAGGCAGTGACACGGTGGCTTCCATGGTGGTCTTCGAAAATGGAGTTGCAAAAAAATCGGATTATCGAAAATTTCATTTGCGGACGATTGAAGATGGTGAAATTGATGACTTCAAGTCGATGAGTGAAATTCTTCTCCGACGTTTACGTTATTTGAGTCGCGGGCCGAAGGGAATTGAACTAAGAAAGGCTGCAAAAACTCATCAGCCGGAATTGAAGCGCTTATTAAAAGAGTGGAGAGGTGATGCGGAAATTCATGGCTCTTTGGAAGAATACTTTGTGGCCTCGAAAAATAAAAAGGCACTGGGACTTGTTCGTCTCCTAAAAGGCAAAGAGACTTCCTTTCTTTTGAAGTCGCTTTACGTCACGCCCAAGTCCAGAAAACTGGGTTTGGCGAATGCCCTTTTGCGTTACGCTCTCGAAAAGAATAAAGCGAAGCGTGTTTACGTTTCGTGCATCCCGGAAATGAAAACTTTCTACGAACATTTTGGATTTGAGGTCGTAAAAAAATTCCCCGAAGAGTTTTCCGAAGATTTGAAACCTTTGCTCATGGCCTACGACCCCAGCAAATATTTTGATCCTTCTTTTAGAGCTAAACCCGACTTGATTGTGATCGACGGTGGAAAGGGGCAGCTCAGCGCCGCCTTAAAAAGCCGGGATGCCTTGGGCGTCACTATCCCGATGATCGGACTCGCCAAAAGGGAAGAGGATGTTTTTGTGGAAGGGAAATCGTTCCCTTTATTGATCCCGAAAGATTCGCAGGCCCTGTACCTTTTGCGCAGAATCCGTGACGAAGCTCATCGTTTCGCGATTACTTTCCAACGGGGGACGAGAAAAAAGTACTTGAAGCCCAAGAATGTTGCGTAAATCTGTGCCCGGGCACACTTTTTGTTTGGTTTTATGCTTTATGTGAGCCGTTTCTATTCCACCTGTCTTAATGTCGTAGTAGTATGTCAATATGATAGATGAACCTGATGAAAAGGGTATTGCAGGAATTACAGGAATTGCCCGCGATGGGAAGGGTGTTGCTAAAACATTGCTCGACGATCCTGAGCTTAAGCGAGCACTTGATAAGTTGACCGGTGGTATTGCTGAAGCTGTTAATCGAACGCGGACGAATGTTGGCGATGAAGCAGCTGTGAAGGCTTTTGAAGATGCTTTAGTTGGTACAGTAATTGAAGGTGTGAAGAAGGCATTGCCAAAAATTGACTAAAAACCCGCCAACAAGGACAATGGAAGCACTTTTTTACTTATTATGGATTATCCAACTTTAAACGAAAATCTGAAACAGGCCATGCTCGCGAAAGAAGAACTGAAAGTCTCTGTTTTGCGAATGCTTAAAGCGGAAGTCATGAAAATTCAAACGGATGGAACGGGGACGGAAATCACCGAGGATTTGATCCAGACGCTGATCGGGAAAATGATCAAACAACGGAAGGATTCTTTCGAGCAATTCACCAAAGGCGGACGTGCTGAACTCGCTGCAAAGGAAGAGAAGGAAATCGCGTTACTTCAAGCTTACTTGCCCGAACAAATGAGCGAGGAGGCGGTTCGTGCCGAAGTTCGCACCACCAAAGAGGCGCTTGGAATCACGGACAAAAGTGGCGTCGGAAAACTAATGGGCACGTTGATGGGCAAACTCAAAGGCAAGGCGGACGGAGGAATGATCAAGAAGATTGTGGAGGAGGAGCTGAGCGCTTAAGAGTGGCCAAAGTGTGAATCACTCTTCATTCGTTCAGAGAAGTCTTTTCGGGTTTGTTTATTTGCTTCATAAACTGAAGTGTAAACGGCCTCTTCCTGCTTCGTGCAGGCTACATCGACGTTAAAGCGGCAAATAAATAAGCTTCCTTTTATACTTCCGGCGTCAGGGGAATGGTAGGCGTATTCATCCTTTGCATCATCTTCAATCCAAACTACAAATAAATCGGGATCTTCTTCTGAGATGGGAATCGGGTAATAGTAGAGAGGACGTTTTTCATGGTCGTGCTTGGCAAACAAATCAACGCCTATGGTGTAATGAACTTCTTTATATTCAAAATAGTGGCGTTCGCCTGGCTTGAGTTTAAATTCAAATAGAACCTGATCGTTAGGCATTCATTGGTATTTTGAATCTCTATGTGGTGCCGAAAGTGGGGGTCGAACCCACACTCCCGGTGAAGGGAACGGGATTTTGAGTCCCGCGCGTCTGCCAGTTCCGCCATTTCGGCACGCGGAGAAATTACACTATTTGTTCGCAGGAAACAATATGGTATGCTCGCTTCACTATTTAATTCCACAAAATATGTTCTCGAAAAATAATAACTCTCAAACAGTCTGGATCGGTCTCAGCTTCCTTGCTGTGGGCTTGATGCTCGGTCTTCTTTTTGCCAATGGTGGATTGGGACTCGCGAATCTTTTAGATGCGAGTGGAACGGGAGACGAAGGAAAAACTCCTCCTCCTCAAGTGGATGTTGATACTCTTGAGACCGTTACGGTGAGTGCTGATGACGATGCCATACTCGGAGATGTGAATGCTCCTATTACTATCGTTGAATTCAGTGATTTTGAATGTCCTTATTGCCGTAGCTTCGTGAATGAAACTCTTCCTCTCCTGATGGAAAACTACATTGACACCGGAAAAGTGAAGCTTGTCTACCGTGACTTTCCACTCCCCAGCCATGAGCAAGCTGATGATGCCGCGCAGGCTGCCGAATGTGTTCGCGCTTCAGAAGGAACTCCTAACGACGAATTGTACTACCAAATGCACGATATCCTTTTCTTGAATTCTGCAAAGTGGGCCGGTCAGGCAGATGTGAAGCCTATTCTTATTGATCTCGCGATGTCCGAAATGAATGTGGATATTGCCACTTGTTTGAACAACGACGAAATGCTCGATGAAATCAATCAAGATTACACTGCAGGGAAGAGCTACGGAATTTCCGGAACTCCTACTTTCTTCATCAATGGAAAGAAGCTCGTGGGCGCTTGGCCTTACGAAGTGTTTGAATCTGTGATAGAGTCTCAACTCTAATCAGAGAGGCTCTAAGTAATAACGTGGTGTAAACCACAGCACTAATTATATGTTTTTTGATGAGGTTAAGCTGGAACTGGAAGGAGGAAAAGGTGGAAATGGCGCGGTTTGTTTCCACCGTGAAAAATTCGTTGATTTTGGTGGGCCCGATGGAGGAAACGGCGGAAATGGCGGAAATGTGATTTTAGAGGCGGATGAAAACTACAACACGCTTCAGCACTTCATGGGTTTAAAACACTTTAAAGCGCCTAATGGAGAAGCCGGTTATAAGAATGATATGGCGGGTCACGCCGGGGAAGATCTTATTCTAAGGGTTCCTGTCGGCACGATTGTTCATGACCAAAAGACGGGTGAGGTGATTGTGGATTTAAAGAAGCAAGGGCAGCGGCTCTTGGTCGCCCCTGGAGGCCGAGGAGGGTTTGGAAACGGGCATTTTAAGTCCAGCACACGGCAAGCTCCGGACTTTGCCGAGCTTGGGGATATTGGAGTTGAAGTGAAAGTTCGTTTTGAACTCCGTCTTGTTGCGGATGTTGGATTGGTG
The DNA here is from genome assembly GCA_964356195.1 of uncultured Candidatus Peribacteria bacterium. Taxonomy (GTDB): domain Bacteria; phylum Patescibacteriota; class Gracilibacteria; order UBA1369; family 2-02-FULL-48-14; genus 2-02-FULL-48-14. Next base: position 33,796 of record CAYHGP010000004.1, read on the forward strand.
GGTTTCCCGTCTGCGGGTAAATCCACTTTAATCTCTCATGTTTCCGCTGCGCGACCTAAAATTGGAGCGTATCCATTTACTACTTTGGTTCCTAACCTGGGAGTGGTCTACCTTTCAGATTTTGGAGGAACTCCGGCCCAGAGCTTTGTGATTGCCGATATGCCCGGAATTATTGAAGGCGCTTCGGAAGGTAAGGGGCTTGGGGGAGCTTTCTTGAAACATATTTCTCGTACCGCCATTCTTGTTTTCCTTTTGGATCCTTTTTCGTATGACGGGCGAGGTTTGAGCGATCAATACGCCACTTTGGTCGAGGAAATTCGTAAGTATGATGAAAAACTTCTTGAGAAAGAGTTCTTTGTGGCGGTCAATAAAATTGATTCCATTCCCGAGGAAGACCGGAAAAAGATGAAAAAAGAGTTTTTAAAAGATCATCCTAAGTTGAAAACGAAGTTCCGTATGGTGTCTGCGGTGAGCGGGGAAGGTCTTGATCCTCTTATGTTCGAACTGTGGGAATTGGTTCATAGCCAAAAGGAAAAGGTGCCGGAATTGGACGTTTCCGATGAAAATGCCGTGATGGAATATGTTCCCAATGTCTTGGTGGATGAAAACTCCTACGAAGTTGAAAAACTCAAGGAAGTTCACGCTCCTCAGTTCGAGAGCGAAGTTTACGGTCAGATGATTGAACCCGAGCTGAAGCCGAAGCGTATGCTTTTCAAGATTACGGGGAAACGTGTCGAGCAAATTGCCCGTATGACCAACGTTAATTTTGAAGGAGGCCTTTCTCGTCTTTACGATGTACTCCAAAAGATGGGAATACAAAATGCTCTCATTCGGGCTGGCGCTCGGAACGGGGATTACCTTAAAATAGGGCCCCACGTCATTGAATTTCACGAACTTCTATGAAAGTGATCTGCGGACTCGGCAATCCGGGGAAGGGTTACAGTAAGTCACGCCACAATGTTGGATTCATGTTTGTGGATGCTTTCGCGAAAGCTCATGATTTTCCGAAATTTGAGGAGAATGGAAAATCCTTGGTGAGTGAAAAAGGCACGGGAGAAGAAAAGATTCTCCTTATGAAGCCTCTGACGTTCATGAATCTTTCCGGAGAAGCGGTTCAGGAGATTTTGAGTTACTACAAAGTGGAGTTAAAGGATTTTTTTGTGGTCTACGACGATGTGGATTTACCCCTGGGAAAAATCCGTTTCCGAGAACAAGGGTCCGCCGGAACTCATAACGGGATGAAATCTATTGTTCAGCTTCTCGCGACGATGGAGTTTCCTCGTTTGCGCATTGGAATTGAATCTCGAGGAGAAATTGCTCCTAAAGAAATGAATCTGCATGACTACGTTTTAGCCCCTTTCTTACCTGATGAGCTTCCTTTGCTCAAAGAAGCGATTGCAGAAGCTTTGAAGCTTTTAGAAAAATCCCTTGCAGAAGAGTCAATTATTCCGTAAAGTGACCACGCTTTGAACTAAAAAACCTATGTTTGCAATCGTCTATTTCGGAGGGAAACAATACCGCGTTCATGAGAAGGATCAACTTGAAGTTGAATTGCTCGACACGGAAGCCGGAAAAAACTTCAAAATCAACGAAGTCCTCTTGATGGGCGAAGAAGACGGTAGCCAGGTTAAGATTGGAACACCTTTCGTTACCGGCGCTCACGTTGAATGCCAGGTTCTCGAACATGGAAAGGGAGACAAAATTCGAGTTTTCAAATTTAAGGCTAAAAAACACTACCACCGCACTCAGGGTCACCGCCAGAAATTCACCTCAATCAAGATCTTAAAGATCTCGGCTGTTGGAGGAAAGGCGTCCACCGTGAAGATGGAAGCGGAGGATATGGATGAAGAAATTGAGGACACTGAACCTAAGGCTGAAAAACCGGTTGCTGCAAAGAAGCCTGCTGTAAAAAAGACCGCTACTAAGAAAGAGGCAAAGTAGTGATTTATGAATCTTCGAGCAACTGTTCCATTACTTCTAATGAGTGCCTGCTCTGATTTAGAGGTGGATGGCATTGAAGTCTCTACGGTACCGGGATACCTTTTGGCATCCGATGGTAAAGATACTTCCGTGGAAGAAAGGGATGAACAAATCGAGGCTGAGCTCAAAGCTCAAATGAACCTGTCCTTTGGGAAATGTGATGCACTTTTTGAGGCATATCCTTCGTACGTTGCTGATTGCCCTGATAATCCGGATGGCCTTGGATATGAACTTTTAAGAACGCCCGGGTCTTTTAATGGAAACTACAACCTTGGACGCTGGGAGTTCTGTGAATATCAGGATGGGAAAAAGTTGGACGATGTCACCGTTCGAGCTTGGTGTGCTGATTTTGTTCATACTAATGGGAACCCCGGTTGGCTTCCTGAACGTGTTTTGCCCGACTTGGCATTGGAAGAAGGTTTAAAGAAAGAACTTCCAAGATATTCATATAAGTAAAAGCAGGCTCTTCCTATGCTAAAAAGTATTTCGTAGTTCACTCCTGGGAGTGAACGGGACTACAACTCTATTTTTAGTAAATCTTCCGGGAGAGGTGCTTCAAACACTTTCCCGTCTATTTCCAGTCTTTCAGCGTGAAGGAACTGTCTTTCGAGGCCGTATTTCTTTCTGTATTCGTGGTTGAGGAGACGGTCTCCGTAAGTTTGGTCGCCCACTACTGGGTGGCCGATGCTGGCGAGGTGAACGCGAATTTGGTGTGTACGTCCGGTTTCAATGTTCACTTTGAGTAAGCTCACGTGCGGGTAGCTGGCAACGACTTCGAACGTGGTGATGGCATTTTTCCCCTGTTTGTTCACGGAAATACGTTTTCGATTCACCGTGTCGCGCGAAAGGGGAGCCTCAATACGTCCTTTTTTGGATTTTAGCCCTCCTTTCACCAGGGCGATGTAGGTTTTTTTAACCTGTCGATCGTGGAAAAGTTGAGTGAGTTTGTGATGCGTTACGTCGTTTTTTGCGATAATCAGAACTCCGGAAGTGTCTTTATCGAGGCGGTGAACCACGCCAGGGCGTCTTACCCCTCCAATTCCACTTAAATTTTTACAGTGCGCGAGAATGGCGTTCACCAAGGTTCCTGTAGTGTGGCCGGTATTGTCCGGGTGGACGACGATGCCGGCAGGTTTATTAATCACCAATATATTCTCATCCTCAAAAATCACATTGAGAGGTATTTTTTCAGCTTTCATGGTCGAATCTTCAGCGTCTGGTATTCGGTAACTCACTTGATCTCCCGTTTTTACCTTTTGGCTCGCCTTAGAGGGCTTCTTGTTTACATGGATGTTGTGGGTTTTGACCATGCGCTGAATGGTGGCACGCGAAAGGCCCAGTTTACTCACAAAAAATTTGTCGAGTCGACTGCCATTCTCACTTTCAGGGACGATGGCGCTTTGAAATTGCATTTTTAAGGAAGCTTTGTTAATTTGAGCTTACCTGATTTTACCTGAAAAAGCTATGGCGGTTATTACAGACGATACGGCGATCAATCTCGTACTCAATTTAGGCACCGCTGAGGTGATTATTAAAGACGATTTGAGGAAGAAAATGCAGAGCGGAAAAGTGCTGAGAATTAAGCTGGGAATTGACCCTACGGGTTTCGATTTGCATCTGGGGCACATGGTGGTGGTTCATAAACTTCGTGAGTTTCAAGAACTCGGGCACCAGATTATTTTGTTGTTCGGAAATTTTACGGGTCAAATTGGAGACCCTTCCGGGAAGGCGGAAACTCGAAAAATGCGCAGTCAGGAAAATCTTGAAACCAACGCTCAGCACTATTTAAAGCAAGTTTCTTCCATTTTGGACGTGAGTAAGGTGGAGGTTCGATGGAATGCGGAATGGCTCGCGCCTCTTTCTTTTTCGGATGTGGTGAAGCTGGCCTCGAATTTCACAGTGGCTCAAATGATGGAACGCGATATGTTCCAAGAACGTGTGAAAAAAGATACGCCGATTTACGTTCACGAATTCATGTACCCCTTGATGCAAGGTTATGATTCCGTGGCTTTGAAAGCGGATGTGGAATTGGGAGGGACTGATCAGACTTTTAACTTGCTCGCGGGCCGAACCTTACAAAAAGCCTACGGACAAGAACCTCAAAATATTATGACGGTGCCGATTCTTGTGGGAACGGATGGAGCAATGAAAATGGGAAAAACCACCGGTAATTACATTGGTGTCGATGAGAAACCGGAAGATATTTTTGGAAAAACAATGTCGATTCCCGATTCCGCTCTTTTAACTTACTGCGAACTGGCCGCCCGCATGGATGGCGAAGATTTGGCCGGCTTTGCTAAGCGCCTCAAGGACGGAGAAAACCCTCGCAACTTGAAGATGGATTTGGCTCATGCGATTGTGGAACTTTACCATGGCGAAAAAGTGGCTCAAGCCGCTCAAGAAAATTTCGTGACTGTTCACCAGAAACGCGAAGTGCCGGATGAAGTGGAGGAAGTTAAGATAGAGGGGGCGAAATGGAACATTGTCGATTTAATTTCAGAACTGGGTTTAGCCGAAAGCAAAAGCAAGGCTCGCCAGCTTGTTGAAGGTGGAGCGGTAAAATGGGAAAGCGAAAAGGTGGAGGACGTGAAGATGGAGGTGGAGCTAACGAAGGAAGGTGGGCTACTGCAGGTTGGAAAACGGAATTTTAGGAAAATTTTCCTTTCATAGGCGAGCTAATTGTAAGTTTTCATGTCCCTCTTTCTCCTCGTCTTCGCGTCTATGTTGCTCTCGTCGTTTTTGAGTGCGATGTCGGGAGGAGGGTCGACGGTCATCAGTTTGCCGATTTTGTTGTGGGCGGGAATTCCCCTTCCCCTTGCGATTGCCACGCATAGAGTCGCGGCTGTGTTTTGGACGCCGATTACGGCCTATAATTATCTTAAAGGACGGAAAATCGATTGGGTGTTTTTGCTTCTCTTCGCTGCTATTGGGCTGATTGGGATCTACTTTGGAGTGCAGATGCTGACGTCGGTGAATGAAGAACTTCTCTCTAGAATTATAGGAGGAATTATTCTGGCCTTTGTCTTGTACACAGCCTTTAAAAAAGATCTTGGACTTAAGGAGCATAAAATTGCATCTACTTTCAAGCGACGACTGTCGTATGTACTTGCGCTTCCGATGGGTTTTTACGAGGGTCTTTTGGGATCGGGGAACGGGATTGCGTTTGCGGCGCTCACTTTTTACACCCGCGGTTTCGATTTGATCCACGCACTCGGCTACTATTTCGCCATCGCTTTCTTCTGGGTGGTGTTTGAGTCTTTCCTTCTTATTGAGAAAGGCTTTTTCGATTGGAAAATCATGTTGGCGGGAATCACCGGCTCGATTCTTGGGAGTTTCTTCGGTTCTAAACTGGCTCGGTACAAAGGAAATCGCTTCATCAAGCAGGTGTTCATTGGGGTTGGAGCCCTACTTTCGGTGAACTTGCTCGTGTGGTAATGTGATCTTCTTATGATCGATCAACGACTTGACGCTCAGCTTCTAAAAACGCGGGATTCCTATGTTTCTACTCTGAAAGAATTGGGAATCCGGTCGCTTCGTGATTTGCTTTTGTATTTTCCGAGGGCGTATCGGGATGAGCAGGAGTTTACGAAGATCAATGAGATGAGGACGGATGAGATTAACGTGGTGCAGGGGACCTTGAAGTCGATTTTGAATGTGAACACGAGGGGAGGGAAGGTGATGACTCGGGCAGTAGTGGCGGATGAAACAGGGGAAGTGCCTGTGATGTGGTTCAATCAGCCGCATTTAAAGCGAATGTTCTTCAAGGGCAGCGAGATTATTTTGACCGGAAAATTGAAGTATGAGCAGGGAAGGTCAATGCTTATGAGTCCGAAGTACGAGAAACCATCGAATCATTTACTCCATACGGGTCGGATTGTGCCGGTTTACCCTGAAAAGGATGACGTCACGTCGAAGTGGCTGCGCGAGAAGATTTTCATGCTTTTGCCGTACGCGAAGTTTTTTGACGAGTATATGCCGGAGTGGATTTTGAAAGAATTTGCCCTCATGGGTTTTTCGGATGCTATTTATCACGTTCATTTTGCGAAGGACGAAGAGCATTTAACCAAAGCACGCGAACGTTTGGCTTTTGATGAACTTTTCATGCTGCAGTTTTTGGCCTTGAAACGAAAGGCCCTGTGGCGGAAAGGGTTTTCCGGCGAGACGCGAATTATTTCTGATTTGGATTTGGAGGCATTTTTAGACGCGCTTCCTTATAAACTGACGGGGGCGCAGTATCGGGTGATTGCGGAAATTTTTGAGGATTTTGGGAAGAAGTGGCCCATGCTCCGTTTGGTTCAGGGCGACGTGGGAGCCGGGAAAACCGTGGTGGCGGCCGCCGGAATTTACGTCTTAAAGAAGGCGGGCTTTCAGTCGGTACTCATGGCGCCCACCGAAATTTTGGCACGGCAGCATTATAAAAGTTTACTGAGTTTGCTTCGACCCTTTGATTTTAATATTCAGGTTTTGACAGGTTCACTTTCTGAGTCTGAGCATCAGAATGTGGTGACGCAGCTCGCCACGGGAACCTGCGATTTGGTGATTGGTACGCACGCACTTATTCAAGAAGGTGTGAAGTTTGCAAAACTTGGTTTAGCGGTGATTGATGAGCAACATCGTTTTGGAGTGAAACAACGCGCGGTGTTTAAAATCCACGGGACTCCGCATATTTTGAATCTTTCGGCGACACCCATTCCTCGCACCATGGCTTTGACGGCTTACGGCGATCAGGACTTGTCGACCTTGGATGAATTGCCGCCCGGACGTCAGGAAATTGTGACTCGACTGGTGCCGGAAAATAAACGAAAAGACGCTTACTTGTGGATTTCCGATCAAGTGGCCAAGGGCCGCCAAGTTTTCATTGTTTGTCCGCTCATTGAAGAGTCGGAATCCATTCAAGTGAAGGCGGTGACTTTGGAGTATGAACGGCTTAAGACGGATGTTTTCCCGGGTCATCGATTGGCGCTCTTGCATGGCCGCATGAAGGCCGAGGACAAAGATTCCACAATGAAACAATTTGCGGCCGGCGAAGTGGACATTTTGGTTTCGACTTCCGTGATTGAAGTAGGAATAGACGTCCCAAACGCCAGTATCATGATGATTGAAGGCGCGGATCGTTTTGGCTTGGCCCAGCTCCATCAGTTTAGGGGGAGGGTCGGAAGGGGTAAACATCAGTCCTATTGCTTCTTGTTTTCAGATTCAAAGGGCGACGACGCCTTGCAGCGTCTCAAATATATGGTGAAATATAATTCAGGGTTCGATTTGGCTGAGTTGGACTTGCAAATGCGCGGACCAGGCGAAGTTTACGGCGTTAAACAAAGTGGTATTCCGGACTTGAAAATTGCGAGCTATACGAACTTGGAGTTGTTGACAAAGGTTCGGGCCGTCGCACAGCGACTCATTGACGAAGATATGGATTTAAAGGACTATGCCGGCTTGCGTGAAAAAATCCAGGCACTGGAGGCTCAGACCGAATTGGGCGACGCAGCGTAAGTCGTTCTAAGAAAAATAACGTCTATAAACGAAAGTTTTATGCCCGAACGTAAGCTAATACCGTGGACCGAATTAGAAACTCGGTTCAAAGAAAGACCTCTTATTGAGGGCAAGGGTGCTAATAACCCTGGCGAACTTATTGAGCTTGAGGATTATATCCAAATAAGGGCGGACAAAGAACTTGATAATATTCGAAGGAAATCAGGAGAGCGTGTTGAAGAGGCGGTGATGTGGGCTTTATTCGATCGTTATAATGAGACCTGGAGGAAATATGACTAGTTAGGTTCGCACAAGATATATTGTGCGGGACTATACCGAGAAGGCGAGAGCCCTCTCCTACTCTTTTAATAATCTGTAAAATCTGGTATAATAATTAGATTAATATTTCGTATGGTAAAGGCTGTTACAACAGGTACGGGAACTCAGGGAAATCCTGAGGGCCCTGAAAAACTTTCCGGAGCCCCTACTCCCCTCCCGGAAACGGCGGAAAAAGAGCGTCGGGCTTTGCTTGAAGAGTTAATGGAAAAGAAAACCAAGGGGGATCGACTGGAACTCAGTAAATCGCTTTCTGATGAGCTTAAACAAAGTAAAACGTCGGAAAAAGAACGGGCTGAGCTGCTCCATAATGTTGCTGAACAACATGAGTTAGAACAGGTTAAACTTCATGTGGCTGAGCTTCAAAAAGATCCTGAAAAAGTTGATGAGGCTAAGGTTGAGGCTCTCTACTGGATGCGAGACACATTACCTTTTCTCTATGCTTCTTGGGCTTTAGAGTATGGCCTTAAGGACCCAGGTTCGATTTCAGAAGTGCTTGCGATTAAAGATAAATCTAAGGATCCTCTTGATCTAGCTTTTTTAGAGGGGCTTCAGTTCCTCAATGAAAACAGAAAGTTGACTACTGCTGAATACTTTTTTAACGCTCAGTATCCTCTTGTGGTGGGTGAAGCCAAGGCTCTCACGGATGCAGCCCGTCAAGTCAAAGATGCTGTGGATGGTAAAGACAAAGAGGGTGAAAAAAGCTGGTTGCGTCAAAAGGTTGAGGAACATCCAAAAACCACGGCCGCTCTTCTTGGTTTAGGAGCCCTTGGAGTGGGATACATGGTTGGGCGCTGGCTGATGAATAAAGCGCGCGGAAACTTGGAGGGTCAGCCTGCGGAAACTGCAGATGGACAAGGTGTCGTTCAACGTGTCTCTTCGGGATTCAGTTGGCTCAAAAGTTGGCTCTTTAGAGGTGCGCTTTTCACCGGAGCTACCCTGGTGCTTGGACGTGTGATGGGAATTGAAGAAGTGGAAAAATATTTACGTCAAAATAAATTGGGCAATTGGCTTTATGATAACCGATTCATTGGTGGAGTGATCCATATATTGAACGGACGTGTTGAAGAGGGTCTCGCCTTCCTTCATTTTGGGGCACGAGACGGTGATGCCAGAACACGTCACCAAACTTACGCCGAACAATTTGGAGTTCCGGATATGGTGATTTGGTCGCTCGCCGGACTTAAATTTAAAGATGTGCTCGAGGCGGAAAAAGGTCGTGAGCATCCTCTCGGTACGGGAGTTTTTGCCAGCATTCCTTTTATAAAGGACTTTTTCAAACTTCCTCATCAAGTTTTGGCGGAAGAAAAGTTGCAGGATTTATTGGTAGCCAAGAAAGCTGAAATTTATAAACTTGTTCCGAACGCCGACGAACTGACGATGGATGAAGTTCTTAAGATTGCTTTCGAAAAAAATCTTTTCAAGCCTGAAGAAAGTGAAGGCATGAAAGACGCACCTGAGGCGCTGACGGACTATTATGTAGCACGTGAAACTGATGTCAAAGATTTTGATAAGTCTCTCGAGGGTTTTGAAAAACCCAAAGAGACTCTTAATGCCGGTGAAATTGAACTTTTAAATAAATCCGGGGAACACGTCACTAAGAAATTGGATGAACTTCGCTTGGTGCTCCCCGACTTTTTCTCTAATTTGGATGAACGTGTACTCCGTGTTTTTCCTTGGCTTGCTATTAACCAAGGCGATACTGAGAAAACGGATTTACTCCGTGCACAAAAGCAGTATCAAGCTTTTCGTGGCCAAGTTGAACTTAAAGAGCTTGAGGCTGTTGGCGCCGATGCTGAAGAACTCGAGAGGATGCAGGCTTTCTTTAAGACCTTGAAGCCGGGCGAAACATTGAATGCGGAACAACGAACCTTAGTGACTCAGTACACCACTCGAATGAAAGAGATTCACACCAAGATTCAAAATTCATTAATGAGGGCCCATAAATCTCGATGGGATGACGCAAAGGAGGACGCCGCAGCAGAAGGGAAAGAGGCTGCGTTTGGTGACGCCAAGGATATATGGGATCTCTACGTTCATGTTTACTCGGGAGTGGGTTATCTTTTCAGATGGAGTTGGGAGTCTGTTACTGAACCTAACACTGGAGTGAAACGTACTGTGCTTGGTATTGGAGGGTTTGTTGTAACGGGAACAATGGTTGCGAATGCCGCTTACGGTCTTGCTTTAATTAAGTCCGGTGGAGCTCTTAATATTGCGAAAGGAGTTGGTACTATTTTGGTGCCTGGAATTACAGTCCCGTTTAATGCTTATGATGCCTATAAAGGTTTCTGGCATTCCCCTGAAGCTATACTTGATGCTGTGGCGAAAGGTAAGATGAGTGTCCCGCGTGGAAAGCTATTGTGTCAATACTCCCTTGAACATGCTGATTTACTTAAGAAAGGATTTCTTGGCGCCAAGTGGTCTGATCGTATGAAAGCTTACACTCAGATCGAAAAGGTACTTGAGAGTCCGGCTCGTGTAGAGTGGTTTAAAAAGCTAATAGCAGGTGAGGTAACTTATACTCCAGCTCAGGAATCTTGGATGGATGATATCGCGAAGGTCCTGGTTGAAGGTACTGATGATGCAGCTGTTTCTATCGAAATAAGATTAGCGAAGGCATTGGAAAAAATTAAGTTGGAAGCAACTGGTGAAATCATCATGGAGAGTCCCAGTATTAAGTCCGCTCCTCGTAAATTTCTGGAATGGGCTGCACGAAAGGCCGGGGATGTGAATGTTCCTCCTTGGGCTAAGGAACTTTTTGAAGAACTTGTTGATGACGGAGGTCCAGGTTTGAAGGCTGAAGTTGGCGCGGGTTTGGAGAGGCTTAAAGGCTTGAAGCTTGTTCAAGACTTGGTTAAAGACGGGATTCCGGTGGGAGTTGCTTACCTTGGAGTTTATATGGCTTGTAGAGATTCACAAAAAATGGAAGACAAGGGCCAGGCTATTGCTCGGTTTGCGACAGGAATGCTTATTTTCTCTTTGCTTCAAAAAGGATGGGAACTTAGGGCTATTCAAGGAGCGCTGGCCGCCGGTCGGTTTTCGAAACATCCCTACATTATTGGTGCCGTGGCTTTAGCCGCTGCTATTGGGATAAGCTGGGTGGGAGAAGAAATGTTCACCGATTATGCGAAAGACGGATGGTTTTGGAAAACTTTTGGCGGAACCGCTCTATATACTTTTGGAGCCGGCCAAGCATCGGACGTCGTGCAGCATTACGAGTTGGATTTTTCCAAATGGAAGTCCGGACGACCTTTGGATTCCATTGAAATGCACACCGGAGGGAACACGGAGCGTGACTACTTTATGAAAGAAATGTATCTCCCTTTTATGGGGAATTATCGACCCGCTTTTGTGGACGGAGCGTTGGGTGCCGATACCGAAGACGTCAAAGGTTGGGTTTTTGACGACCTGAATCCGCAAGAAGCTATTGAAGTGTGGAATTACAAAGTAGGAGAAGAGATTGCAGCCTTGCGAGCGGAGGAAGAGGAATCCAAGAAACGAAAAGTGGCGGGCGAAGATGTGGATGAAGTGGACCACGGCGATGAAATTGCAGCGCTGGAATTGAAAAGGATTGATCGACACTGGATTCAAAGAGAACTTGCTCAATTCGAAGGGCGGAAGCAAGACATCATGGCACTTGGACAGGAAATCCAAGATGATATCTTTAAGACTTATGATAAAAAAATAACAGTCCGTGAGAGGGCTCTTATTGAAAGTATTTTAACAACAGACAATCCTGAATCTTGGATGGATGAAAGTTTTATGAAAATTGAAAATGAGGAGAGGTACCAAATTGTTAGTAAATACCTCGAGGGTAAGGATCGTCAGCATAAGCTTGAAACCTTTGTTCAGGCGAAACGTCAAATTCAAAATGACGGTGAATTTTACCGATTACTGGAAGTGGACAAAAAGATTGTTAATGCGACCGATGAAGACAAACTCTTAGCGAGCATGGGTATCGACAAACAGGATGCTGAAACGGCTCAACATATGTGGGAACAGTTGGTGGGAGACGAAGGTGAAGAAGAAGGAGGTGTTGAAGAGGAACCCGTATTACAGGAAGCGGCTTAAAGTTTCTTCGTCATGTACGTTTCTTCTAAGTCGTAGCCCCACTTGCGGTAGTAGTTTCGGGTGCCCACTCCGGCGATGATGGCCATTTTGGAGTAGCCGCCGGTGCGGGCGATTTCTTCGGCTTTTTCGATCATGCGGCGGCCGAGTCCTGCGTGTTGAGCGGCGGGGTTGCCTTCTTTACCGACGTTTACTTGAGCGCCGTATACGTGAACTTCGCGGACCAGTGCGGCGCCTTCGAGCTCGCGGAGGTAATGCGGTTTTCCTTGTAAAGACAGTGAGGGGAAACGGAGACGGAGTAGAGAACAAAGCTTGTCGGTTTTGGTATCGTTGAAGCTGAGGAAAAACTCCTTCCCTTCGGAGGCGTCGTATTCCATTGTGCTGAGTTCCATGGAATCGAGATCGAAAATTTCGTCCTTAATTTCGCGGCAACGAATGCAACGGCAAATAATTCCTTCTTTTTTCATTCGTGTTTGTAAGAGCTGGCGCATATTTGTTTTCTGGCTTCCCTCTAAAATAGACTCCCCCGGAATGTCGCGAAAAAGCCGTTCGATGCGTACATATTCCGGTACTACTTTTTTCATTTCGAGAAGAATATTCATCAGCACTTCGTCGGAGTAAGCGTGGAAATTTCCTTCCTTCCACCAAATTTCCAGTTCGGAATATGGGGTTACGACACAAGGGTAAAGTTTTAATTGGTCCGGTTTAAATTCGGGTTTTGTGAAAAAGTCGCGGACCATTTGAATATCCTTTTCCGGAGTGCTGCCGGGAAGATTCGGCATAAGGTGCGTAGCGATTTTGAGACCCGCATCCTTCATGAGACGAATGGCACGAATGGAATCCTCAATCACTTCCCCGCGTTTGTTGTACGCGAGAATGGCGTTGTCCGTGTGTTGAACTCCAATTTGGACTTTAGTGCAGCCGAGTATTCGCATCCGGGCAATTTCTTTTTCAGTGATGTGGTCGGGACGTGTTTCGAGGCTGAGTCCAATCACTTTGTGCGTGGAACTTTCGTTGATGTGTTGGGCTTCTTTTAAACTGCGGCCTTGCTTGTCATTACAGGCGTTGTAGAGAGCGCGGATGAAGTCGGTTTGGTAACGTGGATTGTAAACCGACCAGGTGCCGCCGAGTACAATCATCTCAATTTTTTCCGTTTCGTGGCCTTGCTTAGTGAGGCTTTCCAAGCGGGTTTTCACTTGGTCGCGAGGATGAAAGTCGTCGAGGACGGCGCGCATGGCCCCGGGTTCGTTGGAAAGGTAGGACTTTGGCATTCCCGGCTCGGTAGGACAGAAGACACACTTCCCTGGGCAGGCATAGGGCTTGGTAAGCACGGTAACGACCGTGACTCCGGAAAGGGTTCGGATTTTTCGTTTTCGAAGAAGACGCTGAAGTTCTTTGTCTCCTTTCCAGCCTTCTTTTAGAAGGGCTTCGTAGGCACTTTGCAGGCTAAAATTGGACTCCAGGGCGGTGCCGTAATCGTGAGCATAGCGTTTTTTAAGCTTATGAAGGTCCTCCTCGCTGCGAATCTTCAGGTTCGAGGCTTGTTGGATCAGCGCTTTTTGGATATCTTCTTCAGTGAGTATTTTCATAGATTTATCAGAAGTTGCCTATGCACTCTAAAAGAATCCAGAAAAAGGTCAAGGAGGACTATAACGAAATCGCCAAGGATTTCTCCGAATCGCGCCAGTTTCCCTGGAAGGATTTTGATTTATTCCTCCCCTACTACAAAAAAACTTTTGCAGTTTTGGACTTGGGTTGCGGGAATGGACGGTTGCTGAGATTTCTTGAAAAGTACGGATTTCGGTCTTATTTAGGGGTTGATCAGTCGAAGGGCTTGTTGGATTTGGCAAGGAAAGAACATCCCGGAATGAAGTTTTTGTGCCAGGACATGAGTGCCCCTTTGAAGATTAGCGTTAAGGTGGAGGCGCTGTTTAGCATCGCTTCCTTTCACCACCTTCCTCCGCGTGACCAACTGCAGACTTTGAAAAACTGGAGAGGGCAGTTGAAACCGGGTGGGTATTTGTTTATGACCAATTGGAATCTTCATCAGCCTGCTTACTGGCCGCTTTGGTTTCGCTCTTTGCTGTGGCCGAGTTATGGCGTGCGGGGTTTGCTTGTGCCGTGGCAGAATAAAATTTATCGCTATTATTTTGCATTTACGAAGCGACAACTGGAGAAACTTTTGAAACAGGCCGGGTACACGGTGTTTTTCAACGACTATGTTCGCGATGGAGAAACTGCTACGCTATTCAGCGGTAAAAATATTGTGACCATTGCGCGTTATGAAAATTCTTAATGTTAAAATTGATGCGATTACACGAAAGGAAGCGCGTTTGGCTTTAAATAAACCGCAGATTATTTTCACCCCGAATCCGGAGATTTTGTTGGAGGCACGGAAGAATAAGGATTTTAGCAGAGCTTTGAAGAAAGGGACTTTAATGCTTCCTGATGGCCACGGGCTTCAGTTTGTGAGTACTCTTTTAAAGTTCCGTAGTAAATTTGTTCGCGCTCTGCTTTATGTCCCTTTTCTGTTTTTGTATTTGATCGTGAAGTGGCCTTTCCGACGAGAGATACCCGAAGTGATTCATGGCTCAGACTTCATGATGGACGTCGTTACTTGGGCGGAGAAGAATGGAAAGTCGGTGTTTTTTCTGGGCGGAAAAAAGGAAGTGGCTCGGAAAACGGCAGAATATTTTGAACGCCAATTCCCTCGTTTGAAAGTTGCCGGTTATTCCAACTTAGATCCTTCTGAGGCGGCTTTTGAGAAAGTGAAGGCAAGTGGAGCGAAAGTGGTTTTTGTGGCCTACGGAGCTCCAAAGCAAGAGCTTTGGATTGTGAGATACCATAAACAACTCCCCCAAGTTTTCCACATCATGGCCGTGGGTGGAAGTTTTGATTTTTATTCCGGAGATGTCCGACGAGCGCCTGCACTTTTAAGAAAACTAGGTTTGGAGTGGTTATGGAGGCTTGTTTTACAACCTAAAGCTCGACTACGCCGGATATGGAACGCGACGGTCTACTTCCCTCTTCTTAGTCTTTTCTTCGACGAGTGATACGATCCTCGGCGGTCTTTATAAAAGGCGTAATGAATTCAATAATGCTTTTTGTGAGCATGATTGGCTTTGTGATGTAGGTATTTACGTTGTCCACAATCTTTTTCACTTGGTCGGCGATTTTAACCACGTCCCGTAAAATAAAGAGCAGGTAAATAAGAGTCACTGAAAGAAAAATGGTTCCAAGTGCGACACAAATCGAAAGGGTGAGGTAGAGGATGTCGAGGGATTGCATAAGGCGTGTGGGTTATGCTTGAGCGTGTTTCTATTATACCAGAAGTTTAGCTAAAATGTCATTCACCATTTTTGGATTGGCCTGACCTTTGGAGAGTTTCATCACGTGGCCCACGAGGGTTCCGAGTGCTTTCTGAGTGCCGGCTTTCACATCAAGGGCGGCCTGCGGATTCGCTTCAATAGCGGCCTTGCACCAGTTTTCAATCTCTCCGGAATCACTTTTTTGGACCAATCCATTCGCTTCTACGATATCTTTAGCGGGTTTGTTTGTGAGGAACATCTCTTCAAAAACGGTGGACTTCGCGGTGTTGTTTGAAATAACACCTTGGTCGATAAGTGCAATGAGTTCCGCGAGTTGTGTCGCTGAGATTGGACTTTCCTGAATAGTTTTTGCTTCGTCCCGGATACGTTTCATCAGGATTGTGCTGACGAAGGAATGCGTAGCCTTAGGGTTTTTGCTGGCTTTTGCGACTTCTTCGAAATAAGTAGCGAGAGCGAAATCTTCGCAGTAAAAGCGCGCGTCGGCTTCTCCAAGTGCGTACTCGCTGAGAAAACGTTCGTATTTTTGCATAGGAAGTTCAGGGATCGCTTTCTTCCATCTCGTTAATTCTTCTTCTGAAATTTCAATCGGCGGAAGATCCGGTTCCGGGAAATAACGGTAATCGGCGGCGCTTTCTTTTTCTCGCATAATCACTGTGGTTCCGCGGTCATCATCCCAGCCTACGGTTTGTTCTACCATTTGAGGGGTTCCTGCTTCCCAGAGTACGGTTTGACGTTTGATTTCATATTCAATGGCGGCTTCTAAAGATCGGAAGGAGTTCAGATTTTTGATTTCGGCACGAGGATAGAGCTTATCCTCCCCTTTCGGACGAAGAGAAACACTGGCGTCGAAGCGCATCATTCCCTTTTCCATGTCGCAGCTGGAACTACCGCTGTAGCGTAAAATTTGCTGTATGGTTTCGGCGTAGGCACGGGCTTCTTTGGGGCTGCGAATATCCGGGTAAGATACTATTTCCATGAGAGGACAGCCGGAGCGGTTGTAATCGAGCAAGGTGTTGTTTCCGCTGTGTGTAAGTTTTCCGGCGTCGTTCTCCAAATGAAGACGAACCAGACGGATTACTTTTTTCTGTCCTTCGAAAAGAATCTCAACTTTTCCTTCAACTGAAATAGGTTCGTCGAATTGAGACGTTTGGTAACCTGCGGGAAGATCAGGGTAAAAATAATTTTTTCTATCAAATTTAGATCGTGAAGGAAGTGTGCATTGTAAGGCGAGTGCCGCAATGGCTCCTTTTTCTACGTTTTCTTTGTTCACCACAGGCAGCATTCCCGGAAATCCCATGCAGATGGGGCAAACGTTCGTATTAGGCTCCTTCCCGAAAGAATCGTTCAAGCAGGAGCAAAACATTTTTGTCTTGCTGGAGATTTGAGCGTGAATTTCGAGACCGATGATGACTTCGAGTTCCATAGTGTTTGATTTAGCCTGAAGCTTAACTCGATTTGCGGCTGTCGCGCAACAATTTTGTGAGCATATCTTTTAATTTCCCGTGGTCTTCGAAACCTTGCTGGCGAACGAACTCCTGCTGGTGCTCCATGATGAAGCGCTCTACTTTCCGAGGAGAGGCTACGTTTGAAAGAATGAGTGGCGCTCCAGCAATGTGTGTGATTTGTATATTTCCGTAACGCATCACGGTTCCCCAGAATCCCCGAATTTCGTTGGTAATTCCATCGATATTTCCATATTCAATACGGCTCGTGGTTTGGTCAAAAAAGGAGTTCCATTCATGGTTGATTACCGCAAGGTTGGTTACAATCCAGGCGTCCATGTACCACTGGAGGAGACGGTAGAAGAAAAGAAGTACGCCTAAGCCCCCCCAAGTGAGCCAAATAACGTAAAGTGGAGGGAATAGGGTGTAAGCCCCCAACGGAATTAATATCCCCACAAACATCACCTTAAAAAGCTGTGGATAAACAATGAAAGGGTGAACGTGAGCCACTTTAATGATTCGCTCGCCTTTATCGAGGAGATGGCGGAATAAAATCTTGTCTATGATCATATTGTCGGCGAGGGGGTTCCTTGCTACTCTCTCATTACTATTTTACATGATTATGGAAAAAATCTCGACTAAAGATTTCATTCTTCCCAAGTTCCTTCTGGATATTTTGATTGACGTGGTGATTGTGGTTGTTCTTGTTGTAGTGATCCGTCTCTTCCTGTTCGCTCCTTTTCAGGTTCATGGGCAGTCGATGTGTGACACCTTTAACATGTATAACGACGAATGTTACTCCGGGGATGGTGAGTATGTTCTGACTTCCCGTCTTTCTACATGGAATCTTTTGGGATGGAGTCCCACCAGTATAGACCGCGGGGATGTGGTTATTTTCCAGGCCCCTTATACCGAGGATAAAGAATTTTACATCAAACGTGTGATTGGCGAACCTGGAGACACGATTAAAGTTGAGAATGGGGTCGTGAGCCTTATGAACGAAGACGGGGAGTATATTGAACTCGACGAAACTTATTTGAACGAGGAGAATCAGGGGAACACTCAACCCTATCGAACTACTTCGCAAATCTTCGAGGTCCCTGAGGGTGAGTACCTTGTTTTTGGAGATAATCGCACGAAGAGCAATGATGCCCGACGCTGTTTTCAGCAAGCCGGATGCAGTGAAAACTCCTCTCCCTTTCTTGAGGAATCCGCTATTGAGGGCGAAGTGAAAATGGTGATTTTCCCCTTCTCTCATTTCCGTTGGGTATCCGCTTACGACTATTCAATTTAATTCATCCTTGCCGCTCATATAAAATTCGAGAAGCATCATAAGGGCAACGATCAGTAAGCCATTCCATACGCGAAGAAGTCCTATCATTAATAGTGCCAGACAAAGGCAGGTGCAAAGACTAAGGAGGATTCCTTGCCTTAGAGAGATGAGAATGTGTTTTACTGTGAGATGTTCTTTGATTCGCCATTTTTTCAAAAAGAAAAGCACTAGCGTAAAGGTGCCTGTGAAGGCGAAAAGTGAGCTGGCGAAAAAGAATGGCAGGGCCAGGTCCGGATTTTCGAAGGGGTCTAATTTGTAAACCACCAAAAACCAGGCGGACCAAGTTAAGAGCGTTGCAAATAAAATTAAGGAAAGAATTCGGGTCAGCGTTTGAACCATGGCTTTATGGAAGATTCTTAATTATAATCCTGATTGATATTAGCAGAACCTTTGATGCCGTACACCGTTGTTTTTTTCTCCAGTAGTGAAATTGCGCTCCCCCTTCTCAACGCTATTCACTCCGACTCTCGTTTTAAAATATCGGGCTTGATTTGCCAGCCCGATAAGCCGGCCGGAAGAGGTGGAGAACTACGTCCGCCTGAAATGAAACATGCGGCCTTGAAACTTGAAATCCCCGTTTACCAACCTGAGAAACTTTCCCTCGATACGGAGCTTTTTTCCCGGTTTCAAGATGACCTTCCTGATTTTTTTCTGACTTTTGCCTACGGCCAATTGATTCCCGTTTCTTGGCTTGCGCTGCCTCGTATTGCTCCTCTTAATGTTCACCCTTCCCTTTTGCCTCATTACCGTGGTCCTTCTCCGATTCAAACGGCTTTACTAAATGGAGATAAAGAAACCGGAGTTACTCTTATGAAAATGGTGAAAGAAATGGACGCTGGCCCCATTGCAGGACAAGTTCACTATACTATTCCCGAGCATTCTACGTCCTCCACTTTATTCGATGACTTGGGCCGGGAGACTGCCGGGTTCGTTCCTGATCTCATCGCTAAAATTGCCGAAGATCCTTCCCTTTGGGTTGAGCAAAATGCGAACGAGATTACAATGACTAAAAAGATCGAAAAAGATGACGGTCGCATCGACTTTAAAAAATCCGCTCAGGAAATTTTTAGACAATTTCGTGCTTACACCCCTTGGCCCGGAATTTTTACTACTTATCAGGGGAAACGCTTGAAATTATCTGAATTAGAACCTTGTGATGAAGTTTTGGAACCCGGAAAAATTCGGTGTGATAAACATAATCTTCTTATTGGAACCTCCGATGGAGCTCTTCGCGTCAAACAAGTTCAACTCGAAGGGAAAAATGTTCTTTATGTGGATCAGTTTATGATCGGACAAGCGGAGTTTTGCTCAGCGTCCCTTCCTTCCTAATCGCATAAACAGGAAGTGCTTCGCTGGAGAAAAGTGAACTGAGGGCGAAGAATAATAAGATGAGGTAACGTCCTTGATCGAGGCTCAGTAAGTAATGGTCGAAGGAGCCTAGGATCATCAACACCAGAAGAATAGCAAGGAAGACCTGTCTTCGGAGTTGTTTTTTTTGATTTAGAAAAGTTTTTCTTCGCTTAAAAAGATTGTGCAGGCAAAAGACCAGAAGTCCAAGTGCGAAAAGGAAACCAAAAATTCCGATTTCAACGAGTGCGAGCAAGAATATATTATGAACCGGCTGATATTCCCAAGGCATAAGAGCCTGCGTGGAGAAAGCATCCATGCTCAAGGTGAAGTTCGAAAATCCAAGACCCCAGTGGTGTCCAAGAAATAATTTGAACGCCATTTTATAACCTTCCCATCGTTCTATAAAATTGGGGTCACTTAAGAGATGAATTCCGCGCATAAAGAGTAGGCTCAAGAGTTCCACGAGGAATAGACCGGAGAGAATAATCGTTAAAGTCTTATTCTTCTTTTCTTTTAGAGTTCTTAAATACCAAAATCCCATCAACGCGAGGGCGAGGCTGAGGCTTAAAATGGCGGACCTGGAAAATGTGGCAAATAGTCCAAGAAATTGCACTGAAAAAAGAAGCGGCCATTCGTACTTATAAAGAGGCCTGATCAGAAAGGTGGAAAGAATACTGAGGGCTAAGAATCCACCTAAAATATTTGGATGAGGGAAGGTTCCGTAGGCTCGAATAATTTCCAGAGACTGGAATGAGAATCGAGCCAAATGAGGGTTTAGGGTGGAAAGGACCGGCTCCCCTAAAATTTGAAGCCCCACTCCTGTCTGAAAAACCACCTGGAAAAGGCCCAAAGCAGCTTCAAAGCTGAGTGTGTAAATAAAGACTCGAAGTACTTCCTGAATGGACAATACTTTGTTTACAATGAGAATGTAGAAAAGAAAAAGCTCTAAAAGTTTAATAAGTAAGAAATAATGTAAATTTTCCGTTCCACTCGAGTTCAGGTAGGCCGAGTAAATACCGAGAGTGAGCGATAAAATAAGAAGGAGAAAATAGACCGGCTGCCCTTCTTTGATTTTTCTTTTTTGAATTTTCCTGTCGATGAAGAAAAGGACGCCGGAAATCAAAAGCAGTAAGTCCGTGATGGAAAAGAAAATACTTGTATAAGGGTTTAAAAAGCCTCTGCCCCATTCCACTCCGTATACAAAGCTGTTGAGCTGGAAAGAGAGGCTGACGAGAGTCAGTGCAAAGGCCCACCTCCCTATTTTATTCAGCGGGGACGTAAATCGGCTTAATGCCGGCAGCGGGGATAAGGGCTTGAATTTCATCGGAGATTTCTTTAAGGACCACGGACACTTTCGTAGTATCCAGGATTTGGTCCACTCCGTCCAAGAAAATTTCTTTGTAAGCGGTGGGGTCGGCCATTGGAACGCTGCTTGCGTAACCTACTTGTGCTGCAAAAACTCCGTAAATCGGGTCGGTCATTTGGCTGTCAATGAGGCTTCGTAAAGCACTGGGACGGTGTGTTTCTTCGTTGTAGTATTTTAGGTTATCTTGGCTGACCAGAGAGCCCAAGAAATCCCAAGCGACGTCGGAATTTGTACTGGTTCGGCTCACCACCGGCACGAAATAACTGGCGTAGGCTTCACGCGTTTCGGAAGAGGTTTCCGGATCGTAAACTTGAGGAGTTTCTTGAATTTTTACGTTGTTAATATCAATGGTTGCTTCCCCTTCCGCCGCCAAAGCATTGATTTCGTTAATAATATCTTCGTAGGCGTAAGAGTAGCCGAGTAACATCGATAATTTTCCTCGAGCAAAGGTGGCTAGTTCCTTGTCAGCGCTGTCCGCTTCCGCGAGGTATTTATTCCAGCTGTAATTCCTTTGGCTGGGGAGGGCAAAACTTGTGAAGAGTTCCAGAGCAGATAAAGCGCTTGGGTCGTTGGCCAGTGTGGTTTCTTTTAAATCGTCCGTATAAAAATCCACTTTGTATTGGAGCATCATCATCATGAGGATGTCGAAGGCACGGAGAATATTGTCGGAACGGCCAAGCGCAATTCCGGCTCGTTCAAAACGCTCAAAACTTTGGTCTTGGCGGTTGAGTGCCACAACGTCGCTTTTAATTCCTTCCCATGTTGTTGAGGGGCGGCCTTGGGTGGGGAGCGCGTCTTCGATGTGATCTTTATTGTAATAGAGCGCCAGGGTGTCGATGTAAAGCGGCAGTCCCCAAACCTGTTCCACGTTGCTGGAATCGGGAATAATTAGTTCTTCACTTGCGAGTTCCACAAAAAGGGATCGGAAGACGTCGGGGGTAATAACGTCGGCCGTGGCGGGGGTGAGTTTCTTGTAATTCTTGGGGAACCAAGTGTTGTGCATCATGAAGATGTCCGGCCCTTCTCCTTCCGCAAGTTCATTCACAATGAGGTCCAGGTAAGTGGCGGGGTCGGTGAATTTTTTATAAACAATCGTCACGTTGGAGTGCTGGCTCTCGTAAGACTCAATCATTGGTGCGAAAATTTCTTCATTGTCAAAAAGTCCGTAGAACGTAAGGGTTACCGGTGCCGCGACTGTGACCGTGTCGTTTTTTGATCTACAGCCCGGCAAGAGCAGCGAGCTTATAAGAAACAGGACAAGGAAGGTGGGGAGGATTTTTTTGTTCATGGCTTGGATGGATAGGTCGTTGGCTGCGAGCATTATATACGGTCCATTCCTTGGAAGAAATAGCGCTTTGATAAAAGGTACCAGTAAGGTCTTTGGAAAAGCGGCGGGACTAGAGTTTTTAAGAGCCACAAAAGGCCGATTAAGGGCCAAGCGCTGAGGATTCTAAGGATTATTTTTTTAGCGCCCTGCGGAAGCACTTTTAAGTCGGGCTGTTTTTTTTGAAAAAGAATTGCACTCTTCCCCACGTTCATCATACGTTTTTTGAGCGAGGACTCTTCCATAGGATGGTCGTGAACCGCGAGGGCTTCGGGAACGTAGATGAGCTTGAGACCTTTTTTTGTGAGACGGTAGCCCAGTTCAATGTCTTCGAAGCCGTAAGCTCTGAAGTCGGGGTCGAAGGAGTCTTCAAGTAAGAGTTCTTTTTTTAGTGAAAGATTGGAGGTGTAAAAATACCAAAAGCTCGCCTCTTCGTGTGGCGTGAGATTTTTGTAGGCGAATTGAGGGCCGCCGTGCGTGAGCCACTTCATAAAAGGAGTGACGGGCTGGCTTTGATCCCACTCCGTGAGGCCCAAACACGCCGCCTCTTTTTCAGGATGATCTTGGTGAAAGCGGACGTGGTTTTGGAGAAACTCTGGCGAGCCATAAATGTCATCGCCAATAAAAAGGATGATTTGGCCCTGGGCTTCATGAAGAGCAAGATTTCGAGCCCTGCCCTGACCTGCATTTTCTTGATGCAAAGCTTTGAGCGAAGGCCAGGCTACTCTCCATTTTTTGATTAGTTTTTCTGTATAGTCGGTACTTCCATCGTCCACGACTATAATTTCAAAACTTTCCGGGGAAAGAGTCTGGCCTTCCAAAGCACAAAGGCAGTTCTCGAGCTGAGTCGCTCGGTTGAAAGTGGGAATGATTACGGAAAGGTAGGGACTGTGCATCCCTTTCACTTTATCTGGTTTTTAAACCGCCGCAAGGTCCTTGGTGTCCACGGTCTGCTTTTCTTTTTCGTAGCGAAGTAAGTGAAGATCGTTGAGGATGACTTCGGTGACGTAGTGCATCATTTTATCGTTTCCTTCGTAGGAACGATTGGTGAGACGGCCTTCCACGAAAACGGGACTTCCCTTTCGCAGATGGTCGGAACAGACTTCCGCAAGTTTTTCCCAAGCTACAATGCGGTGAAAGTCGGTGCTTTTCTTCACCTCTCCTTCGGCGTCAAACCACTCGTTGTTGGTGGCGACAGCGAAACTAAGAACGGACTTGCCGGTCTTCGTGGCCTTGAGTTCCGGGTCCGCAACCACGTGGCCAAGAATACTAACCCTATTGATGCTTTTCATATAAATGGGGTAAAAATGTAAAGCACTTATGTTTTATCAAGCCGACCTTGATGAAATCCTGAATTTTTTCTTAATTAGTTCTGAATTTTTTCTGACAAAATAAGACTTATGTTCACCGGTATTGTTCAAAACTTGGGGACTCTTAAGGCTAAGAAACCTGTAAAAGCAGGTTTGGCTCTTGAAATTCACAGTACTTTAAGTGCAAAAGATCTGCAGAAAGGAACAAGCATTGCTGTGAACGGAGCGTGTTTGACCGTGGAGGCTTACGATGCAAAAACGAAGATTTTTCAGCTTACTTGCGTTCCGGAGACTTTGGCGAAAACCACATTTCAGGAGTCTGAAATTGGATCCAAACTCAACTTGGAGGCTTCTCTGCGTACGGGGGATTCTTTGGCGGGTCACTTCGTTTTGGGTCATGTGGACTTCAAGGCGTCGGTTCTAACCCCCGCCCCTGAACTTAAACTCAAAATCCCTTTTGAGTTTCTTCGCTACTTCCCTAAAAAGGGATCCGTGACCGTTCATGGGGTGAGCCTAACCATCGCCGATAAGGGTTCCGATTTCATTCGCTTGGCTCTCATCCCCGAGACGTTGAAGCAAACCAATTTGGGCGATTTGAAAGGAGGAAACTTCGTGCATATTGAAATTGACGTGCTGGCACGCTATCTTGAATCCCTCAACCCCACTGTATGAGTTTTGGAATCGTCGTTTCGGAGTTCAATTCAGAGATCAGTGAAGCGTTGCTTGCCGAGTGCTTAAAAGGGTTTAAGGAACAAGGGATTGAGCCGGACGTTATGCATGTTCCCGGTGCCGTTGAAATCCCTCTCGCCATTCAAGATTACATTCTTCTAAGAAAGCCTAAAGCTGTGGTGGCGCTAGGGTGTGTTGTTAAGGGGGACACTCACCATTATGAAGCCGTGAATTTCATGTGCAGCCAAGGAATTATGCAAGTGATGCTCAAGACCAATACTCCTGTTATTTTTGAAGTTTTAATGGTGGATGACGAGGAAAAGGCAAAAAAACGGCTCAAAAAAGGCTACGAAGCGGCGTTTGCTGCGACTCGCATGGGAAAACTTATTCGAAGCGCTTCTTGAGAAATAGGAACCAGCGTTTGATCATTGATCGGCAGAGAAACCAGTTCAAACTCATGAGCGCCCAAGGAGCCGCCCCGGAAGCGGTCGCTAAAGAATCGGAGTACAGAACAGAGGTGGTGTAATTGTTCGTGAAAACTTTCTCTTCATAGCCATTCTTGTAGAGCTGGAATGAAATCACGATGGCAAGACTCAAGATTAGCGTTGTCCCAAGTACTTTGGAACAGGTGTGAATCAGCTTTTTTTTAGAATTGTTTGTCATAGAAATCTTAATATTGTACCATAAAATCATAGGTTTGTCACCTTGTTCTGTTCTGGAATTTTTAATGGAGACCACTAGAATGTCCGTGCCTTACCCCACGTAATGAATCTACGCACCCTTGCTTCTGCTGACTTGAAAGGGAAATGCATCCTTCTTCGCGCAGACTTCAATGTCCCCATTAAAAATGGACAGGTTCAGGACAAGACTCGACTCGAAGAAAGTCTCCCTACCCTGCGTTTTCTGAAAGAACAGGGCTGTAAGACTGTTATTATGACGCATTTGGGTAGACCGGACGGCCAAGTGGTTCCCGAATTGAAGCTCGACCCGGTGGCACAGGAACTTTCTAAACTTTTAGGGCAAACGGTTGCCAAGCTTGAAGACTGCGTTGGAGCCGAAGTGGAGGCCTCTATTCAGGCTATGAAGCCGGGGGATTTTGTGCTTTTGGAGAACATGCGTTTTCATGCCGAAGAAGAAAAAAATGACCCCGAGTTCGCCAAAGCTTTGGCTCGTTTAGGCGAAGTTTATGTGAATGATGCTTTTGGAACGGCTCATCGTGCGCACACCAGCACTGAAGGTGTTGCACACCTCCTCCCCGCTTATGCCGGGCTGCTTATGGAAAAAGAGGTCACCGTTTTAAGCTCTTTGATCGAAAGTCCTAAGCATCCTGTTTGTTTAGTGACCGG
>CAYHGP010000004.1:59217-65020 GCA_964356195.1 uncultured Candidatus Peribacteria bacterium
CTGGACCTTGGTCCTCAGACTTTAGATCTTTATTCCGAGGCTCTTAAGGGAGTACAGACTGTTATTTGGAACGGTCCGATGGGGCTTTACGAGAAGGAAGCTTTCTCCGAGGGCACTCGACGTATGGCCCAAGTGATTGCCGGCCTTGGAAACATTTCCGTGATTGGCGGTGGTGATACCATCGACGCCATTCATCACTTTAATATTGATACTCAAAAATTCACTCACATCTCCACGGGTGGAGGTGCGATGTTGGAGTTTTTAGAAGGCAAAGAACTCCCGGGAATTAAAGTGTTGCGACCCTGAGGAGCGCCGTAATTGCAATCAAAATCCAAATGACATTGAGAGCTACGGATGGGTACGCTTTTTGCTTTAAAGTGTTATAAATAATTCCGAGCGAGCCTAAAATATTTAGGATTTGGTAGCTGGAATCTTGAGGCGTGATGTAAGCGAAGCTGATGAGGAAATAGGCGGTCAGAATGAAGAGCATTCCAATCCAACCGGCAATTTCATGCGGTTCGTCGAACTGTTTTAAAAATTTATTTCTCATGGCTTATGAGGTTAAAATAAGTTTCTAATAAAATTTGAGCGGCTCGACTGTCTACCACTTTGAATCCAACTTCTGCCGCCTGTTTGGAAGTGAGTCGTTCGTCCATTTCTTGAATAGGAAGCTCCAAACGTTCCTTTAGAGTTTTAATTTGTTCCGCTACTTTTTCCGTTTGTTCCGTTCTTTCTCCGTTCATATTAATAGGAAGGCCTGCTAAAATTCCAACGATTTTTTCTTGCTCCGTTATTTTTGTGAGTGCTTTGTACAATTCTTCGTTGTTCCGGTGTTCAATTTCATCCCGAAGAAAAGCGATTTTTTGATCGACGTCTGAAACAGCAACGCCCGTTCGACGAGTTCCCAGGTCCAGTGCGAGGATTTTACCTTTAGGCGGCAACGACATGAACATTGAGTTGAGCGTCGAGTCCTTTAAAAAGTTTCACTTTAACCTGAAAGTTTCCTGTGCTTTTGATGAGTTCCGGGATTTCAATGTTTTTTTCCGGGATTTCGACATTTAGCTGTGTTCGAACAGCGGCGGCAATATCTTTGCAATGGACGGACGCATAGAGTTTGCCGGCTTCGCTTGCCTTGATGGCGATTTCCACGATTTTACCCTCAAGTTTTGCTTTTACCGCTTCTGCGCTTTCTTTGATCATCTCCAGTTTTTCAACGGCCTTGGCTTGTTGAGCGTGAACGTGACCCACTTGAGTTTCTGTCGCGGGTGCCGCCAACTTTCTGGGTGCAAGAAAATTCTGATAGTAACCATTGGGTACTTCTTTAATTTCTCCTTTCTGTCCGACATTTTTTACGTGACCCAGTAAGATAACTTTCATGTTTTTTTAGTTAAAATTCCACGAGAATATTGTGGAGAATCGGTCCTTAGGAAGCAAGAGCTTCTTGAAATCTACTCCGGTCAGTTTGGTGTCCACCACATAGTAATAACTGGGAGTGTAGAGGAAAACGGCCGGCACATCTTCAGCCAAGGTTTCTCCGAGGCTTTCAAGAAGAGTTTGTCTTTCCGTCTCATCAAAAGTGGTTCGGATTTTTTCAATAAGAATGTCGGCGTTAGGGTTTTGATAGTTTGAGAGATTAAGGCCGGCGTCTCCCACCTGGCTGGAATGCCAGTAAGCAAAAGTATCCAGGTTGTACCCCAAGCTTTGTCCGTAAAGGAGCATATCGTAGTCACGGTTTTTTATGATTTCTCCGAGTTCCTCGAGAGGATATTTTTCAATGGTCACTTCTACCCCCACTGCAGCTAAGTGTTCCTTAATGAGATCTGCGGTGATTTGATTGGATTCTTCTTGGAGCTGATTCTCATTTGAAAAGTCACGGCGTACCAAGCGAAGAGAAAACATCTCTCCTTCTTCATTTGTTCGTACGTTAGCCCCTTCTTCCAAGCTCCAGCCGGAGTCAAAGAGGGCGCCTCCTGCTTCGGTAAGATCCTGACTGTAAATCCATTCTTGCTGACTCAGCTCTAAAAGAGGGGTGTCGATGCGGACCTTATATCCGATGGTCTCCAAGATTTCATCTTTGTCGATGGCTTTGGACAATCCAAGACGTTCCTTATTTTGATCTAAAAATGGAGAGTCGGTGTTGAAGAACAGGGCGCTGTACTGAGGAAGTTCATATTGATGAGTGACGAGATCCGTGAGGTCCATTTCGTCGAGCATATTCTGTTGAATTCGCGCCGCTCCATTCCATTCGGACCGGTGCTCCACGAGATCGGTTATTGAAGGATAGGCTACAAAACGTATTTTTTCGATGGAAGGTTTTTCGCCATAGTATTGAGGGAATACTGTCAGAACAACGGAAGTGGAACCGTCTCCTCCTCTTTCGTAGGCTCCTGTGACTTGGTAAGGCCCCGTTCCCACGGGAACTTGGTTGAATTCGTTGGTGTCGAGTTCAGAGACAGGAACTTCCTCCAATAGGTGAGCGGGTAAAATTCCTACCGTAAGCGCGGTAAAGAAGAAGGAATTGGGTGAATTGAGGGTGAAACTCACCGTTCGAGAATCCACTTGCTCGATTTTCACTCCGTCAAAGTTGGATTTCAGGATAGGGTTGGTGAAATCGGGAGATTGGATTACGGTTGCGAAGGTATAATAGATGTCGTCCGCAGTCACTGGTTCTCCATCGTGCCAGAAGAGTTCATTCTTTAAGGTAAAGGTGTAGGTGAGCTGGTCATCACTTAAGGTGTGGGTCGCCATATCTTCCTCAAAACCGCCCGTTTCGGCGTTGTATTTCGCTAAACCTGAAAAAAGAAGACTGGAGATATCACCGTCGGCTTCGCTAAATTCCGTGAACACCGGGTTTAAATGGGCAATTTCCCCCACCAAACCTTCACTATACACAGACTCCGTTGAGCCCGGGAAAAAGCCAAGACTTGGAAAAATAAGGGAGACTAGACTGAAGAGAAAGACCCCACTCAAAAGCAAACCCACTATTTTTTCCTTTCGATTAAAGGACTTTAGGGTTCGTAAGAATAGATTCATTGAACAAAATTGAGAGCTAGAGAAAGACCTAGAAAGAGTACAACGCTCAGAATAGTGGCCTGGGAAAGTATTTTCTCAGCTCCACGCTTCTTGGTTTGAATAGGTGCTCCTCCAATTCCGGAGATTGCTTCCCCGAGTCCCCCTGCTTTTTCTTGAATCGTAATCAGGATAACCAGGATCAGAGCGAGAACCATTTGTGTGACGAGTAGTGCGGTATGCATATTAATCTTCTTTTAAGAACCAATGAATAAGCCAGTTGGCGACACCAAAGATAACGGCTGCAATGAGATAGGTCAAGAGCCCGTCCACCTGAAGCGCAACACCTTCAATGTCCATAACAGTGAGAAGGTACTGAGCCAGGTATAAAATAAAAGCGTTGAGAATGATCAAAAAGAGTCCTCCAGTAAGGAAAACCAAAGGAAATGAGAGCAGTTTCAGGATTGGCTTGAGGATAAGATTAAGCACGGACAAGATGAGGGCCACGATGAGTGGAGCCACCCAACCCCCGGTGAAAACAAAGTCGTCGAGGACTTGGCTGACCAGGAAAAGAGCTAAAGCGTTGGCGAGGATGGTGGCGAGCATTCGCATAAGGGCGTGTTTAGGAATTTAGTTTCCTTATTGCGAGTTTAGCAGAAAATCCTTCCAATTCGAAGTCTTTTTCCAAGTCCCATTCCAAGTCACCGGTTTGCTGAAGCTCGTCCGCCAGGGTTTCAGCCTTAATATCGTCGGCAAAAAAGGTCACTGCTTCTTGAAGTTTACCTTCGCTTTTCACTAAAAGTTGGATATGGTCGCTCACCTGGTAGCCGGCTTCTTTTCGCATATCTTGAACGGCTCGAACCACTTCACGCATCAGTCCTTCCAGAATAAGCTCATCGGTGAGAACGAGGTCGAGAGAAACCACCACTCCTTCTTCGGATTCAATATCGACACCTTCCTTCCCTTTATAAGCCAGTTCGACTTCTTCAGGCTCGAGAGTGACGTCCGCCACTTCCACTTGTCCGCTTTCGAGAACTTTGAAATTGCCGGCCTTTGCTTCCGTGATGATTCTTTGAACGTCTTTCCCGAATTTGGGACCCAGGAGTTTCGCTTTCGGGAGTGCGGTCCAGGTAGCGAGTTCGCCCGCGTCTTTGAGGAGTTCAAGTTCTTTCACATTGAGTTCTTCCATAATGACGTCTTTTTGGAGCAAGACTACCTCCGGATTTATTGCCTTCGGAAGTCCGATGATCACTTTTTGCAAAGGCTGACGAACACGGATTTTTTTCTTTCCGCGAATGGCGTGGCCGAGATTCACAATGCGACGCGCGATTAAAACTTCTTCGTTAAGCGCTCCGCTAATAAGACTTTCGTCCGCTTCCGGCCAATCGGTCAGATGAACTGATTCTTCGTCAGTCAAATTCCTATAAATTTCATCGGCCAAGAATGGCATGAAGGGTGCGAGAATTGTTGAGAATTGTACGAGAACGGTGTGCAGAGTTTGGTAAGCTTCTAACTTGTCGTCATCATTTTCGGACTTCCAGAAACGGCGGCGGCTGCGGCGTACGTACCAGTTTGAAAGCAAATCTACGAATTCCAGCATGGGGCGCGTGGCCTTGGTGAGATTGTATTCCTCCATATTCACCGTCACTTCTTTAATGAGAGTGTTTAGCAAAGAAAGAATCCACTGGTCGAGTTTATGCTTGGGTTTGAAAGGGCCGGAGGAGGCCTGGAAATTGTCGATATTGGCGTAAGTCACGAAGAAACTGTAGGTATTCCAGAGTGTGAGGGAGAATTTTTTTACGAGCTCGTCCACATGCTGTTCGGAGAAACGTACGTCTTCGGCGACGGCAGCGTTGGAGGTGTAAAGAAACATACGCGTCGTGTCCACTCCTTTCTCCTCAAAAAGAAGTTTTGGGTCGGGGTAATTCTTCTTACGTTTGGAGAGTTTTTCGCCGTCCGCGGCAAGAAGAGTTCCATTCACAATCACATTTTGGAAGGCGGGTTTGTCGAAGAGAATAGTGGCAAGCACGTGAAGAGTGTAGAACCAACCGCGAGTTTGATCGATTCCCTCCGCAATGAAGTTGGCCGGGAAATTTTTCTCAAACTCCTCTTTGTTCTCAAAGGGATAATGGAGCTGTGCATAAGGCATGGCGCCGGATTCAAACCAACAATCGAGCACTTCCGGGATGCGGTTCATGCTTCCCTGGCATTTGGGACACGTGAGATGAACGTCGTCGATGTAGGGTTTGTGCAGATCGACTTCCCCATCGCGCATCGGGAGTTCTCCACCGAGCGTTTTGATTTCTTCCATGGAGCCAATACATTCTTGTACTTTACAGGATTCACACTCCCACACCGGCATGGGACAACCCCAAAAACGGTTGCGGGAAATATTCCAGTCGCGCACATTTTCGAGCCATTTTCCGAAGCGGCCTTCTTGAATATGGTCGGGCTGCCAGTGGATTTTTTTATTGTTCGCGATGAGTTTATCTTTAATATCTGTCACGCGAATGAACCAAGCCTGGGTGGCGTAGTTGAGCAAAGGTGTGTCACAACGCCAACAGTGCGGGTAGCTGTGACGGAAGTTTTCCTTTTTAAAGAGAAGCCCCTTGTCCTCCAGGTATTTCGCAATATTTTGCTCCTGGGTTTTTACGTATTTTCCGGCGAACTCGGGAACTTTATCATCAAAATGACCGTCCATGCTTACGTTGACGATGATGGGCAGACCATGGCGCTTTGCCGACTCCATGTCCACCTCTCCAAAGGCTCCGTTGATGGTCACAATTCCGGTTCC
>CAYHGP010000004.1:65120-69131 GCA_964356195.1 uncultured Candidatus Peribacteria bacterium
GAGCTCCATGGCGTCGTTGTCCAGGCCAGGAAGTAAGTGCCGGGTTCTTCTTCGAGTTCGAACATCATGGTGATGGAAAGGTCGGTCACGTCTTTGTAGCCCTGACTCACTTCAAAATTGGAGAGAGGCGTGACACAACGCGGGCACACCTGCATGGCTTTATGGCCCTGGTACATCATTCCCTTTTTCCATATTTCTTTGAAAACCCACCAAATGGATTCCATGTAATTTGCATCCAGAGTTGCGTAAGAATCTTCGAAGTCCACCCAGCGTCCAAGCCGCGTCAACTGTTCTTCCCACTGAGCCGTGTACCGGAAAACACTTTCTCGGCACTTGGTGTTGAAGGCTTCCACCCCCATCACTTCAATGTCTTTACGGCCTCCGAGTCCAAGTTCTTTTTCAATTTCGTACTCCACCGGTAGCCCGTGACAATCCCAACCGTTCGTACGGGGAACGTAATAACCACGCATAGTGGCGTAACGCGTCACAGCGTCTTTCAATGATTGGCCAAGAATGTGTCCATAGTGAGGAAGTCCGTTGGCAAAAGGAGGCCCGTCGAAAAATACGAACTTGGTTTTACCAAGACGCTGTTCTACAGAACGTTTGAAAATATCCTTACGCTTCCAATACTCGATTTGCTTGTGTTCGATTTTAGGAAGTAGTGTTTTGGAGTCGACGGGTCGATACATATTTAAGGTTGTGGCTTACGCCACGTTATTGTTTAGCATTCGCTTTGCTGCTGCTTGGTGGTGTCATTTTAGATACTAAATGCAGCGCGAGCAAGATGGAAGTGGGAGGCAAGCGAGTGAAGCATCACCTCCCACGGTGTTCAGCATTTTAGTGCTTCTTCGAGTCTTCGCTCATAGAGCGCGACATCTAGAGTTCCGTCGGGAAGCACCGCACCACTGCGTGCGTGCCGGTCGTTTATTTCAGCGACTCGAACGAACAGGTCGGAGTCTTCTGAAGCAAGTTCACCATCGTTGTCTCTGTCATTTTCGTTGGACATAAATAAAGGATTAAAAATAAAAAAATCCCACGCTGTTAGCGAGGGAAAAAGCTTATGAAAGCCTCTCTCGCTAAGCGAAGGAAATAATAATTTCGCTCACGAAAGAACGAGACGCTGGAGACGTGCCTAGGAGTGCCGCCAATGAAACTCGTTGTGCTTTCATGTTTTGATTAAACCATGAATGGAACTTTTGGTCAATTCCAAAGTGGAAATGGCTTGTTTGAGCCATTAATTGGTCATAAACTCACGCCCGGGCGTAGGTTTGCGTGGAATGCTTGTGGATTGATTTCGGGCTCTTATGTTAGCGTGGAGCCATAATTTTTTACTGCCATGCGCCAAAGCCTTGCCAATCCCAGTGCGGCCCTCATGAAATATGAAATCCGTGAAATTGTGGATTTTGTACAGAAGCTGCAGGAGCTGAATCCTGCCTTGGTTATTGAAAATGAAAATATTGGGGATCCGGTGGCAAAGGGTTGGCCTATTCCGCCGTTTTTGAAGACTTTGATTAAAGAGGAGGTGGATAAAGCCGGCGATAAAGTTTTTGGCTATACGCATTCCCGCGGAAACATTGAAACTCGAAAATGGATTACGAAGTATTCCAAGCGGTTTTCTCCGAACTCCGATTTGGATTACGAAAATGTCCTCATTACGAGCGGACTCGGAGCCGGAATTTCCGCGCTCTATCATATGCTTCCGAAAGGACTTCGTATTATTCAACCGAGCCCCTCTTACCCCACTCATGCTTCCATGGAATCGTTTGCGGCGGGAGCGGCCCCGGTTTTATATAAGCTCGATCCTTACAACGGGTGGCAGCCGGACTTGGCGGATTTGGAGGCGCAGCTTGTGGCGCATCCTGAGGTGATTGGGATTTTGATTATTAATCCGAACAACCCGACCGGAGCCGTGTACAGCAAGGAGACTTTGGAAAAACTCGTGGCGCTGGCCGAGAAGTATAAGCTCATGATTATTGCCGATGAAATTTATTTCCGCCTTGTTTACAACGGCGAAGAGTTTAGTCAGCTCACGGAACTTGCTTTGGGGCGCGTGCCCTTGGTGGTGATGCGCGGGCTGTCTAAAGACGTACCTTGGCCTGGTGGCCGTTGCGGATGGCTGGAGTTTCACGGAACGAATTTGGATGCGGATTATAAGGCTTACACGGACGCCGTGAAGAAACGAATTTTGATGGAGGTTTGCTCCGTGACTTTGCCGCAGTTTTTATTGCCGGGTATTTACGAGCATCCGGAGTTTGAGGCGTGGCTCGCATCGTACAAGGCGCATTTGGAGAAAAATAGTGTTGAGATTATGGGGATTTTGGAGGGGATTTCAGGACTCAAAGTAAATCGCACCAATGGCGCGTTTTACATGATGCCGATTTTTGAAGAAGGCCGACTGAATGGAACTCAGACTTTGCCGATTGAGAACGCGGCCGTGAAAGCTTTTGTGGAAGAAACTGTGGCCAAACCCGGAATGCCGAATGACAAACGCTTTGTGTACTACCTCTTGGCGGCCACCGGAATTTGCGTGGTTCCCGCGTCCGGATTCTTTAGTCCTCACCTGGGATTCCGAATCACGACGCTGGATTTTCATCCGGAAAAGCTTAAAGAAATTTTTGGTAACTTGAATGTGGCGATTGAGGCTTATTTAGCTTCTTAATATTGCAATGGCATGGGGCACATGGTATGATTTGGATACCCGGTTGCTGTATTGAATTACAGTAATCTTCCGGATGACGGCAGGAACTCCTCCAATTGGAAGGAGTTTTTGTTTTGTACTCAAAAATGCCTGGCGGTTGGTGGAGCTGACGGGATTCGAACCCGCAGCCTTCCAGATGACAACCGGTTGCTCTAGCCAATTGAGCTACAGCCCCCAGTAGAATCATCGGGACTCCAAGAAGCTCGCCGTCTGTGACAGATTAAAAATGTGTTGTCACTGCTCCGACAACAGCTCCTCTGAAGTTATACACGATGTAAGCGAGCGGATAGGAGTAATTGATCAAGACCATGGCGATCATAAAACCTATGAGGAACTTGAGGTAGCCAAGATTTTGCTTCTTACGTAGGTGTTGCACTAAAAATACGACTTGAGCCATAAGAAAAATCCCCACCATTATGACATTTGTGAAATTCCGCGAGAGCGTCCAAATGCTTTTGAGATCGGTTGAGTTTAAATTATATTGAGGACCGTAATAAGACATTAGAATTCCTGACACAATGCCTAGAACAAAAGTCGGGGCCAGGCTCAGTAAAATGAATTTCTTACTAAAATATTGTTTGAGTTTTTCCATATAGGGTTGGTGAGGATCAACCTAAACTCTTTCGCATTCGTGCCGCTTCTACCAGGTCTTCTGCGAAATCGAGGCCGAGCTTCTTTTTGAGGAGGATGCTCGATGTGAGGTTGCGGTGAAGAAGGTGACTATCTTTTTGGGGACCGAGTTCGATGCCTAAAATTTCCTGAGTGAGATGGACGTCTTCCAAAATTTCTTTGGCCCAGGTTTCCGTAGAAGCAAATTTTTCCAGGTTTTCCATGTTGAGAAATTTTCCCGCGTGCTTGAGTTCCGAGCGCATCGTGAAAAAATGTTTTTCAAGAAGTTCGAGAAGGCCGAGCTCTTTAGCTTTTTTAAGTCCTCGTCCGGTTCCAATAAACTCCGGCGGAATTCCCAAGGTGTAACAAGCCCCTGTAAAACTAATGGCACGCGGAAGTTTCACGCTTCCCACTCCCCTGTTATAACCAAAAAGTCCGATATGTTGCACGCGCTCGCGTCGGCTGGGAATGTGCGCGGCCATCTCGTTGATGTGCGGAGCAAAGGCTTCCAAAGTGGGCTGGTAGTATGCTTTAAAAATATCGACCAATTGAAGGAGTTTTTGGAATTCATCATCGGCGTAGCGTACCGGTTCCACGTGTTCCAGGCCATCCTTAATGAATTGCAGCGCCTTCTTCACATCTTCAATTGGGTAGTCATAACGGAAAGCGGATTGGATGGTGACCGTGCGGGTGCCTTGGTACTG
>CAYHGP010000004.1:69231-80315 GCA_964356195.1 uncultured Candidatus Peribacteria bacterium
TCCACACTTTCGAAGAGCGGAATCATGTGGATGTAGCCTTCTCCGAATTCATTGTCGGCAAAAATGCTTTGGTGAAGTTGGGCTGTTTTTTGAAAGGTTTTTTGAATGTGAATAAGCTGCTCGGCGCTTTTGGTCATCGGCAAAATAAGCTCGAAAACCGGCGGTGCAACAAGGTCGTGAGACTTCATAAATTCTCCGGCGGAAAGCACGCTCATGTAGGCGCGGGCGAGCTTGAAGGTTTTTTCTTCCCAAATATTTGGGATGCGCATGGTGATAAATCGATCCCGTCCAATCTGTTCTTTGTTAAAAGCTTCGTAAAAATTCGAGAGCAAGCGCTCGAGCATTCCTTCATCGGCGAACTTCCCTTCCCAGTCCCACATATACTCATCACAGCCAAGCGTGAAAAAACTCTGATAAATTTCCTCCACTTCCCCGTTGGTGCTAATGAAAGGCTTGTCCGACCAAAAGGGTGTGCAGGCATTATCCGGATGCTGCGTGGCCATGAGCTTGGGAATGCTGCGCTCGATGTGAGGATTGAACATGGCGATAGATTATAGTTTCACCGGCGCTTTAATCAGCTTATCGAACTCCGGATCAATAGTGAGGCGGCTTTCTTCCGGTAGAGTTTGACCTTGGTATTTAGAGGAGGCTTTTTTGTTGTAAGGCACTTCGGCTGGGCTGCTCATTTCCTCAAAAGCAAGTTGGCAAACCCGCATTCCGGGGTAAAGTGCCACGGGCATACGGTTGATGTTGGTGATTTCGAGCGTGACGGTGCCTTCGAATCCGGCGTCAATAAAACCGGCAGTGGAATGAATGATGATTCCGAGGCGACCTATGGAGCTGCGGCCTTCCACACGGGCAACAATGTCGTCCCCGAGTTTAACGGATTCCAAAGTCACACCGAGTACAAAATCTCCGGGGTGAACAATAAAAGGCTCCTCCGGGTTCGTGATTTCCACTAATTTTGTGAGACCGGCGAAACTGTCCATTTTTAGAGGATCGAGTACGGGGAATTTACTGTGTTCGTAAACCTTGAACCACTTTCCCAAGCGAAGATCCATGCTGGATGCGTGGATGTTTTTCTCATGATCGTTTTCAGGCGAAGTCACGGCGATGCGTCCTTCTTTAATAGCTTTCTTGATGTCGCGGTCGGAGAGAATCATTACGCGGAGCGTGAAATATTAAAGGCTGGATGCGAGGCCAATGTACCCTTCGGGCGTGAGCTTGAGCAAGCGGTTTTTTGCCTCTTCAGGGATGTCGAGGCCGTTCACGAACTCGGCGATTTTTTCTTGATTCACTTCTTCGCCGCGCGTGAGTTCCTTGAGTTGCTCGTAAGCGTTTTGGATGCCGTAACGGCGCATCATCATTTGGATGGGTTCCGCGAGGAGCGCCCAACTGTTTGCGAGGTCGGCGCGGAGTTTTTCTTCGTTTACTTCGAGTTTGCTCATTCCTTTTTGCAGACTTTTGTACGCGAGCAGCGAGTAGCCGAGCGCGGTGCCAATATTGCGGAGCACGGTGCTGTCGGTAAGGTCGCGTTGCATTCGAGACACGGGAAGTTTTTCGCTGAAGTGAGTGAGCAGAGCGTTGGCGAGGCCGAGGTTTCCTTCGGCGTTTTCAAAATCGATTGGGTTCACTTTGTGAGGCATGGTGGAAGATCCCACTTCTCCTTTCACGATTTTTTGAGTGAAGTAGCCCATAGAAATGTAAGACCAGCAGTCGCGACTGAAA
The DNA here is from genome assembly GCA_964356195.1 of uncultured Candidatus Peribacteria bacterium. Lineage (GTDB taxonomy): Bacteria > Patescibacteriota > Gracilibacteria > UBA1369 > 2-02-FULL-48-14 > 2-02-FULL-48-14. The sequence continues at coordinate 70,960 of CAYHGP010000004.1, forward strand.
TCCATGAGGATAATGTTGATGCGGCGAAGGTTGTCGAAAATTTCCGCCATGTAATCGTGCGGTTCAATTTGGGTGGTGTAGCGTTGCCATTGGAGCTCGAGACTTTCCACGAATTGACGGGAAGCGGCGGGCCAATCCACGTCGGGGTAAGCGGCGATGTGCGCGTTGAAATTACCGGTGGCGCCGTTCATTTTTCCGAGGTATTCGGCTTTCTTGAGTTGTTCAAACTGGCGGAACAAACGAGCACCGACATTCTTCAATTCCTTGCCTACAGTTGTGGGCGTGGCCGGCTGGCCGTGGGTGTGCGCAAGCATCGGGATTTTGCGATATTTTTCCGCGAGTTCCTTGAGGTCATCGAGGAGTTTTTCCAGGTTTGGAGTCAAAATAGTCACCACTCCCCCTTTTAGCATTTGGGCGTAAGCGAGGTTGTTGATGTCTTCGGAAGTGCATCCGAAATGAACGAAAGAAATGAGGTCGCCGCGCTTTAAAACTTCGAGGGCTTTTTGTAGAAAATATTCCACGGCTTTTACGTCATGGTTTGTGGTTTTTTCAATGGCTTTTACTTCGTCGGCGAAGGCGTCTTGAAAGTCGATGTAGAGTTTTCGTAGGGCCGCCACTTCTTTTTCTTGCAGACGTTCGGTGCCTTTAAGTTTGAGTGTGTTTGCGAGGTAAATGAGCCACTCCACTTCCACGGCGATGCGGGTGCGAATGAGAGCGGATTCAGAAAAGAAGCGGGCAAGCTCGCCTACTTTTTCAACGTAACGGCCGTCGAGTGGGGAAAGGGCTTTATTCATTTATTCGAATTTTATGGGTTTGGTATCAAATAAATTTTGCACCACTTTGATGTGGTTTTTCACTTTTTTGGCGAGGTCTTTGTCGGTGAGTGCCAAAATTCTTACCACGGCCTGAGCCGCGTTTTTGGGATCCACCACGGTGATGGCCGGTGTTTCGCTTGGCATTTGGAGAGTGGAATGGATGTTGGCGAGGTAGTCCGCGTAATCTTTAAAGGGAGGACACGCGATGACCGGAAAGTGTGAGTTGGCGGAAACCAGACCGCTGAGGGCGTTGGAGCGACCGGCAATGGTCACAAAAACCACGGATTCTTTTTTTTCGTTGAATTTTTGGATGAGCTCGAGGGTTTTTTCGGGAACTTTGTGCGCGGAGGACACGTAAATTTCGCATTTCACGCCGTAGTCTTCCAGAACTTTTGCAATGAGCTTCGCATGGTCGAGATCCGCTTTGGAACCGAGAATAAAAGGGACAATCATACGGCTGAGGTTATAAAAAAGGGTTTAAGATTTTCTTCAATGCGTGACAGTACATCTCCCGGCGCGGCTTTGAATTCCAAGCCGGTGATCATTTCGTAAGCTTGAATATACTTTTCGGCGGTTTCACAAATCACGTCCTGAGGAATTTCCGGAATCTCCCCTTCCCCGGTGTAGCCTTTGTTAGCGAGCCAGAGTCGCAAAAATTCTTTATTGATGTTTTCGGGTTCCTGTCCAGCGGCCAAACGTTCTTCGTAAGTCCCGGCAATCCAGAAACGAGACGAGTCGGGCGTGTGGATTTCATCAATCACCACTATTTCTCCTTCCGGCGTGAAACCAAATTCGTACTTGGTGTCCACCAGAATCACTCCTTGGCGGGCGGCCACTTCCACGCCACGGGCGTAGAGCATCAGGGCGTAGTTGGAAAGTTTCTCCCATTGCTCGGCGGTGAGCAGACCTTGTTCGAGAATTTGTGTAGGAGTGAGGTTGGCATCGTGATCTCCGTGTGCCGCTTTGCTGGTGGGCGTAATAATCGGCATCGGGAGTCGTTGATTCTTCTTGAGACCTTCGGGCAAAACGTTGCCTCCAATATTGCGTCCGCCATTCGCGTAAACCGTCCACGCGGAAGTGCTGGTGGAACCGGTGATGTAGCCACGCACAATCATTTCCACCATGATGGGCTTGCACTCCTTCCCCACAATCACTTGAGGGTCGGGGTACGACTCGATGTAGTTCGGGCAAATATCCTTAGTATTTTCAAACCAAAATTGCGTCAGTGCGTTGAGAACCTGGCCTTTGAACGGAATAAGCGCAATGACTCGGTCGAAGGCCGAAAGCCGATCCGACGTGATGAGGATACGTCTAGCGCCCTGAGTATAATTATCTCGCACCTTGCCTTCATAATAGCTTCCAAGGTTCGTAAAATTGGTGCCTTTCAAAACATGAGGGATTTGAGAGGCAATGACGTCGCGTGGGATCATTTCCGAGGATGGGTTAAGGTAGTACTATTCTAGGGAAGGATGGGGTATGGAGCAAGTTGAGTTATTTCGTAGACAAGACGCAGCTGGTTATTCTCCTGATCACTGAGACGCCGTGGGTCGGTGCGTTAGGAAGGGCTGACTACCTTATGCATCTGGTGTAAGCCTGGGCGACTTAACGGATAACCGACTGCGCCTTGCCTGCGAAAACATTCCCCTCATGATTGATCGCTCACTTCTTTTTGAGCTTCCTTTTTTTGAGCTTCCTTCGTAGCCTCTTCCATAGCCTCTTCCAAAGACTTAAGGGCGGATTGATATTTCTCAGTAGTTTGAAGATGGAATGCAATATTCATCGGATAAGAGATAGCGGCTCCACTTGGCAATACGATCGAGAATACCTCTTCTCTGAGACCTAAGATCTTAGCTGTTTTCGGTTTTTCATCTAGCCTTTCTTGATGATTATCGTTCTCTAGACTGCTCAAAGGTTCGCGTGTGCCACTATCGATTTCTCCTTTACCCTGGAACACGCCGTTCTTACAGAGTCCGGCGAACTCGACAGAGTCTTTGAAAATTTCAACCACACGGTCTGAGACCTTACTACTGATCCCGTGTTGCCTCACTAATACGCTATTGAGTGTTGGGGGTACCGCCCTACCGGCATATTCGGAAATCAAAGCGTCAAAAAGCTTAGGATTTTTTACTGCCTCTACGATCGCTTCTTTCCTCTCCTCTTCTGTTACAAAATGCAAGATCCGCTCTGCAAGCTGAGAATTTTTGTAGGAACTCCCCGTCCTCTCTATTAATCCAAAGTGCACTAGAGCCGCAATCTTCGGAGCGGATGTACCTGTAACTTTTTCATAGCCAAGAGCTTTCGCCGCAGATTCTCGATCGAATTGAGATTTAGGATAGGTTTCTACTACCTTCTTGCTCAACTCTATAGCTTCGGGAAGAGACACTGAAGGGTATGCGGCACTTCTGTCTCGTGGAGCTTTGGCGCTTGCGGTTTCATTCATACTGTTTTCCATAAATTTTTGGATAAAGATCTGCCTCTATCTTAGCACTGTACCTGCTTAGGTCAATAGAATTCTGTTTTATGCCTTTTTACTCTGTATTTTTTCACAGCATTCAACAGTATTCAACTTTATTCAACAGTATTCACACTCTTTTCCTTCCGCTATAAACCTCCACTTCTTCTTAACCCACTTGCCGGCGTAGTCCACTCCAATCCGTGTGGTGAATTTGATCTTCCCTACTGCTTCGTCTCTATCTTCAAACCAGAGTCCACTCGCCGGAGCGGGACCGGTGACGATATTGAGCATCCAGTGGAGGCCGTAGCATAAGTAGATGTAGAAGTGGCCGCTTTCGCCGAACATGACTTCGGTGCGAGGGGTGCGGCCTTTGGAGGTGTGGGAGGCTTTGTCGTCGGGGCCGTCGTAGGCTTCCACTTCGGTGATGCGGAGGGCTCGGGTGGTGCCGTCCGGGAAACGGCGCACGAGGGTTTTACCGAGGAGGTCACGGGCGACTTCCAGGGTGGGGCGGTCGAAGAAAGAAGGTGGGAGGACGGGGTGCATACTTGCATTTTAGCATGGGGGCTGGTATGATGTGGGCGAGTCGAGCGCTGTACTAACCTACAGATCTCTCGGATGACGCAGAAGGCTCCTCCCTTGGGAAGGAGTTTTTTGTTTTCGCTAAAAATGCCTGGCGATGGTGGAGTTGACGGGACTCGAACCCGCATCTCTGCGGATGACGAGCCGAGCGCTTTAGCCAATTAAGCTACAACCCCTCACAGGCCAGGCATTGAAAGTTTATTGTTTAAAGTTAAATTCGTAAAAATTTGGGTGTGTGATTTTGCCGTTTAACAGATGTCATTTGGTGTTGTCGAAGTACTGACAACACCCCCCCCACTCCATTGGCTGTCATCCAACCCTGACAACAGTCAAAAATAGACCGTGCCCTAAAAGCGAACTATTATTCATGTACAAAATTGCCTGGCGGTGGTGGAACTGACGGGATTATCCCGCTACGGCCCTATGTAAGTTCGCCAGGCATTTTGTGTCAGGGCTTTATGTAAAAAAGCGCCTGGTGGATAGCCTAGCTATAATTCCTTCGGATGACGCAGAAGGCTCCTCCATTAGGAAGGAGTTTTTATTAATTGCATTGAATATTTCATCTGGGTATAATTAAGTTAGCCTGGGTTCTAGCGAAAGCTACAAACTCCTAAGGTGACTACAGAAGCTCCGCAATCGCGGGGTTTTTTGTTTAACAAAATGCCTGGTGAGTGGTGGAGACGACGGGAATCGAACCCGCATCTCCTAATGTGACTAAGCTGGTTTCCTCGGCCGGCGCTTTGCTTGCTATAAGATAATATCAGTCTATAGTTCTTCTCTATAAATCCCCTCTTTAATGACAAGACCCGATCGCTGCTCCGAGTCAAAAACTTTTACCGAAGCTCCTGCAAATACGCACGGTTACGTTGATATGGAAGCTAATAATCCGGTTGTAAGAATGGGGAAATATACCCCGCTCGAAGGACCTCACAGACGTTGCACTGGGGCCATGGCTAATCGCACGATTGAAGGGATACCCGTGGTGGAGGAGGCAGTGGCTCGTTTTTGCGACAATATTCACGCGCAGTGTCCTATCCTCAGGGGTGGTGGCATGCTCCTTTGACTAAACGACGAATTCGACTTATAATCTACTCTAATCTTTACTTCTGCTTATGCCTATCGCCGAACAATGTCGTTACTTAGACCCGGATGTTGCTGAAGATATGTATGGGGATGCCCATATCACTTTGGAGAACGAGGTTCCGACCCTTAAAGAAGGTAAAGCTCCCAACGTTCAAGTAGGAGTTGACCACCATCGTTGCACTGCGGTGCCTGGCGTAGGTATTCCTCGAGTAGAAGATGGCGTGGGTATTGCCCACGAATATGTTATCGAAGGATTCTGTAGAGGCTTTCATGACCGATGTCCTTTGGCGCAAGCGGCTCATGCTGATGATGGAACCGGATATTCTGACCACACCGCGATCTTAAAAATTTCTAGACTTCTCCAAACGGCTGCTTCGAGAGGTTCTTCCTCACGTTAAAACAGATTCCCCTGCTTCTTTGCGTTCTCGGACGCAGTGGCTTTTTCTCGGTAGGCGCACCACTCGCAGTCGGGTTTGGCCCCTCTGGGGGCCGGGGCAGCGGGGATTTCGTCGCTTAGGAGGCAGGCGTGGGCGGCGCGAATCACTGGCTCAATCCATTCGTCGCTCCCCTCGTAAGGAATCAGTGTGAGGTCGAAGCGGAGGCAGTGATTGAAGGCGTCGGCACCGGAGTCGCCATTGGCATAAACGAAGTACGCGGTGTTTGAAACGGTGAAGCGATTTTTTCGGAGCAGCCACTGGTAAACTTCCACTTGGCGTTTGTAGCTTTTTTGCCAATCGGCATCGAGGTTCACTTGTCCGATTTTGGAGGTGGCTTTGTAGTCCACCACTATGAGTTCGCTTTGGGAATTGATCCAGATGTCGTCCGGAGCGCCCGTGATTTCAAAATTGGTTTCGGGGTCAATGTAGCGCACTCCCCCGCGCAGGGCTTCGCGCCATTCATCGAGTTTGTCGTGCGGGAAAGGAACGGCATCCACTCTGTTGGCTTTCATAAGCGGGTGCGGCGTGCCGGAAGCACGGTAAACATCGAACTCTTTTTTAAGCAGTGTGTCGACGGCGGAGTTCAGGTTAAACGGAAAACTCGGGGGCTGAGCCACTCCGAGGCGACGGTCGAGGTAAAAACAGCGCGGACATTTAATAAAATTCTCAATCTTGGAACGACTGAGGCGGTAGGGTTTTGTGGATTGTGGAGAGAAGGTGGGCAATAAGCTGATTAAAAAATCAAATAGTAAGCGGCAAAAAGAGAGAGAGCTATTAGGAAAATAGGAAATATCAATCTGGTAAAAAGATAAGTGAGGTTTTCGTTTCTTTCTAAATAACCGAAGGCTGGCCTATTGGGGTTATATAAAACGTTTACAGCTGCTCCTGAGGGGTATTTTGAAAGATACTTTTCTGCCCTTGCTTTATTCACAGTAAAAGCGCCCCCCGCTCTTCCCCCAAGGATCACCGTAGTTCTTATATACCTTTTCCCGTTTACATAATATTCATAAAAGATTCGAGCGTCGTATCCATGTTTTCTTCTCATTTCTGACCTAATGATTTTACCGGGGGTGGTGGGCCAGTACTTGCTTGCATGCCACATTCTTACCATCCTTATGGTTCCGAAAATCATTAATCCCGAAATAAGGATATAGCCTATAAGCAGAATGGCCAATTCAGAAATCTTCTCCATGATTTGAGCTTAAATGGCTAATCGAGCTCTTGCAAGCTTTCGAGTTTCAGTTTTTCTTCCTTCTGAGCCGCTCCCCGATTATACCCACCCACGCTTCCATCACTTCTTACCACGCGGTGGCAAGGAATTTCAGGATTGTAATTGGTGTTTAAAATATTTCCGACGGCGCGGTAAGCGCGAGGGCTGCCGGCGAGGAGGGCCACCTCTTTATAAGTGCGGGTTTGGCCGCGGGGGATTTGGCGGACCACCTTGAAGACGTCGTCTTTAAAGGCCATGGCTGCTTAAGGGAAGTTTTTCGATGAGGGTGTAAGCGGCGCCGTCTTGGCTTACATCAGATTCATAAAGATGGAGTTCGTGAACGCGAAGGGCGTCCATTTTGTAAGGCTTGAAGGCGAACTTGCGGGCGTCGATGGGGTTCCTGAGTTTTGCCAGCGTGATGTGCGGAACTGGATCTTTTTCTTCTTCGGATTCTTCCATGTAAGGAGCGAGAAAACGACGCAGTTCCTTTGCAAGTTCGGTGAACTCAAAACTTTTGTGAAAACGGGCCCAAATCATTTTTGGCAGTTTGAAGGGGAAGAAGAGAATGCCTTCGTAGTGGAAATCGAAAGGATGGATTCGGGCGCAGGTTCCCCGGAGGATTTCGAGCATTTCCGGAACTACGGAATCCGGGATGTCTCCGAGAAACAAAGTGGTGATGTGAAAGTTCTTCGGTTCCACCCATTTTAAATCTGCCAAAATAGGTTCGCTCTTATAGGGTTCGAGGTAAGCGGCGAGACGCTTTATTTCTTCGTCGGGGAGTGGAATGGCCAGAAAAAGTCGTTTCATTTGAGTTGTGATTAGTCGCGAAAGATAAATTCGGTGCGGTCCACGCGTGCCGTGGCTGTTCCCTTTTTAACCCAATCCAGCAGTTTCTGCAAAGTTTCCGGCTCGCCGTCGGCTTCCACAGTCACGCTGCCGTCGGGATTATTGTCGGCGGAACAGCTGAGGCCGAGTCGCTGGGCTTCGGCTTTTGTGTCGGCGCGAAAAAATACGCCTTGGACTCTGCCGAAAACCTGAATAGTGAGGTGTTTCATTTTTAATAAGCCCCTGCAATAAGAGCCAGGTTAAAAAGACCGGATAAAAGAAGCAGAATAATCAAAATAATCCAAAAAATTACCATGATCCACATTTTCTTTTTCGCTCGCAAGTAGAAATAGAGGCTGATTAGAATCCAGTAATAGAGGAACAAAGGAATGAACGGGATCATTAACGAAAGAAGATCCGCGTGAAGGTCTTCGAGTTTCGTATAAAGAAGTACCCAGAAAGGTGCAACGATTCCCGAGAAGCCGAAGCCAAGTATGTCTAAAGACATTGATAACGGAGCTAAAATTCCGGCTAAAAGAGTGGCGATTAAAGCGGGTTTGAGAGATTGCTTGAAGGATTTTGGCATGGCTAACGGCGTGAATAAGTAGAAATGAGTTCGGTTTGGTTCAGAATGTGAGTTTGCATGGCGGCTGCAAGGTCTGATTTTTTTGCTGAGGGAGGAAGGTCGAGCTTGGCGTCGAGCGCGTAAAGTTTAAAAACATAACGATGGACTCCGGAAGGTGGACAGGGCCCTCCCCAAGCCGTTTCACCAAAGTCCGTGGTGCCTTGAACGGCGCCGGAGGGAACGGAATTTTCAGCGATTTCCGTTGTGGCGGGATCGATGTTCCAAACCAGCCAATGCACCCAATCCCCGCGAGGAGCGTCCGGGTCGTCCACAATGAGCGCGAGGCTTACGGTGCCGGCGGGAAGTTCCGAAATCGTCAAAGGCGGGTTCACGTTTTGGCCGTCACAGGTGTAAGCGGCGGGAATTTCGGTGCTGAAGGCGGGGCTGGAAATTTTCATAGACGCGGGGCCGGTTTTTTCATATAGTGAGGGCGGTTGAATTCTAAAACTATTGCTGATGTTTGGAAACTTGAAAGAAAAATTTGAGCGTCAACTGAAGGAGAATGAGACACGGGTCTTCACGAAAAAAGAGGCGCGGGCACGCGGATTGGCTATTTTTATAACCGGTTTGCTCGCTTTGATTCCTTCCTATTTTTTGCTCATTAACACGGATTTGATTTCTGTTTTTCTTGTGGGAGTGAGTATTGCGTGTATTTTAGGAGGGATTTACATCATGGTCACCGGCAAAATTCCTAAACCCAAAAAATGAAAAATCTTTCAATTATTTTAGGAGCGCAATGGGGCGATGAAGGCAAAGGAAAGCTCGTGGATATTATGAGTAAGGATTTTGATATTGTGGCGCGAGCAACCGGCGGAGCGAATGCAGGCCACACGGTTTATATTAAAGATGGCGATGCGACGAAAAAGTTTGTTTTTCACCTCTTGCCCAGCGGGATTTTGTACCCTCATGTGACGTGCGTGGTTGGAAACGGCGTGGTGCTTCATGTGGAGACTTTATTTGAAGAGTTGGAAATTTTGAAGAAGGAAGGGTTTGACGTGGAATCACGACTAAAAATTTCCGATCGTGTGGCAATTTTGTTCGACTATCACAAACTTATGGATGGGGCTCAAGAGGACTCCAAAGGAACGCACAAAGTGGGAACCACGCGTCGTGGAATCGGGCCCGCATACTCGGATAAAATCAATCGAAAAGGCCTTCGACTTTGTGACATGGTGCGTTGGGACAGTTTCGAAGAGCGTTACCGAAAAAACCTCATACGACATCAAGAAGTTTATGGCTTTGATTACATCCCCGAAGGTGAGTTAGCGGTTTTGAAGAAATACAAAGATCGTTTGCTCGCCATGATGGTGGATTGCAGCTGGTTTTT
>CAYHGP010000005.1:0-17964 GCA_964356195.1 uncultured Candidatus Peribacteria bacterium
CGGTGGTGCAGTACACGCTGCGTCCTGCGGATGGGGTGAAGCTTTCTAAAATCACCTCACTGAAGAATGATATCGCACTCGCTTTGGCGGCTCCGGCCGTGCGTATTGAAGCGCCGATTCCCGGGAAGTCTTTAGTTGGGATTGAAATCCCAAGCGCGACTCGGTCCACGGTTCATATGCGCGAAATGATGGAGACCGATGTGTATATGAAAGAACCTTCCAAACTCAAGATTTCGCTCGGGCGGGATGTTTCCGGAAAATCCATGTTTGCGGATTTGGCCAAGATGCCGCACTTACTGATTGCGGGAGCCACGGGAAGTGGAAAATCCGTGGGGCTCAACAGCTTTTTGATTTCATTTTTGTACAACAACTCTCCGAAGGAACTGAAGTTCATCATGATCGACCCGAAGCAGGTGGAACTTTCTACCTACAATGGACTTCCGCATTTGCTCACTCCGGTGATTACGGATCCTGAAAAAGCAGCCACGGCACTGCGCTGGGCGGTGGCGGAAATGAATCGTCGTTATAAGGTTTGTGCGGAGGCCGGTCACCGCAATATTGCCGACTACAATGCCGACCGCAAGACTGCTGAAAAAATGCCTAAAATCGTTATTGTTATCGACGAGTTGGCGGATTTGATGATGCAAGCACAGAAGGAAGTGGAAGCGTCCATTTGTCGCATCGCTCAAATGGCGCGAGCCGTGGGTATGCACTTGATTGTGGCGACGCAGCGTCCTTCCGTGGATGTTATTACCGGTCTTATTAAAGCCAATATTCCAACGCGTATTGCGTTCACGGTGGCGTCTTCCGTGGATTCACGCACCATTCTGGACACCAACGGTGCTGAGGATTTGCTCGGAAATGGAGATATGCTGTATTTGTCGGGAACCATGGGGAAGCCGGTGCGTATTCAGGGGATTTATGTTTCGTCCAAGGAAATTGAAAAGGTCACGAATCGCTTGAAGCTCACGCACGAACCCAATTACACCCAGGACATCACGTCGAAGGAAACCGCTCAAGCTCGTGTGCAAGGAGTGCCTGATGTTCATTCCGAATCCAAGTCTGACGAAGAGTTGGTGCAACTCGCCATGGAATGTCTGCGCAAGAATCGTAAGGCGGCTTCCACCTCTTCCATGCAGCGTTACTTACGCATTGGTTACTCCAGGGCTGCGCGTATTATTGATTTGCTGGAGCAAGCCGGAGTCGTAAGCGCCGCGCAAGGCAGCAAGCCACGGAATGTTTTCTTTGGGGATGATGAATAAACCTTTTCAGTATCAGTTGCTTCATGGCGCGAAGGGCGCGGTTTTTACGGCGCAGCATTTGAAAGAGGCGCGCCATGTTTTTAAGGAAATCCGCGAGGCTTTGCTTCATCCCGATCCCGAAATCGAGCTGCTTCGTATTCCTTATTTTGATTTTCCGGAGGAATGGGTTTTCTTTTTGGCTATGGTTGGGGATGACTCTGAGTTGTGCGAGGTCGCGATTTTTGTGAGGTATCCCGAAAAAGGGATTCCGGTGCTTGGTCTTGGTTTGCAAAAGGACGAAGAGATGTGGCTGAGTGAAGAGGGTCAAGAACACCTTGGCAGCGAAGAGGTGGACACTTTTGGAGTGAAAGATTTTGTGGAGACGGTGGTGAAAGACTACTTGAAAGGGTGAGTCCTGTTGTCGGAGGGGTGACAACGCATTTTAACAGGTGTGCGTGGAGGGTCGGGTTTGATTCTTGATGAGCTGGAACTTAGAGTTGGTGGGTACTTTAGTAACCTGCAACTCCACTCTCAAAATCAGTTTCTTCAGGTTAAAAAGTGAAAATCGTATAACGGAGTCCGTTATGGCCAGAAAGTGTAAATATCCTCCAATTCACCCGGGTAAAATTCTCCAAAAGGACTTCATTCAGTACTTGGGTCTTAATCAAACTGCCTTGGCTGAGGCTCTCAATGTTCCTCCCAGGCGAATCAATGAAATTGTTCTGGGGAAGCGGGGAATTAGTGCGGACACTGCTTTGCGCTTGGCGTATTACTTTGGAAATGCAGCTTCTTTCTGGATGGAACTGCAAAGTCGGTATGAACTTAAACAGGTAAATGAAAAACTGGGCGATCGGTTGAAGAAAGAGGTGTGGCCTTTTTAAATTCTCATCAAGCTTCCGTCTTTTTTCACCATGACTTCCGGTGCAATAGGGAATCCATTGTAGCCTTTCTCCGACGTTCCTCTCATCGCCATACTTGCACAGTAGGCCCCGGCTCCTTCGATGAGGAAGGCATCGCCAATTTCGGCGTGAGTGAAACGGCGTGGCATGATTTGGTCTCCATCTCCCGGCCTTGGGGTGAGAAGGTCGCCACTCTCACAACAATGACCCACCACGGCGTAAGATTCTTCGGAATCGTCTACAGTTGAGGCTCGGCTTGGATCGGGCACTACCACCATGGAGTGCTGTGCCCCGTAGTAGGAGGGACGAACTATTCCGTCCATTCCAGTGTCGAGGACTAAAAATTTGTAACCATCAGGCCCGGTGTCCCTAATGTCGTTAATAGTGCTTACGATAGTTCCCGCTTGAGCCACTAAGTAAGTTCCCGGTTCAATCTCCAAATGTATTTTTCTTCCTGTTCTTGTGTAAAAAGCTTCAAGAGCTTGTGTGACGTGAGCACCAATTTCTTGAAGATCGGCGGTTTTTTCTCCGGGAACTCGAGCTACTTTAAAGCCTCCTCCCAGATTGAAAATAGTGGCTTCCGAGAATTCATCCATAAAGCCAAGACTGTGCTCGGCGACTCGTGCCCAGGTTTCCGGATCGGTTCCGGAGCCGATGTGAGTGTGTACACGTTTCACACGAAGATTGTTTTTTTCAAGTAGCTCTTTTGCTTCTGGAAGCTGCTCGTGCCAAATCCCAAAACTCGAATCGCGACCGGCTACGGTTGTTTTTTTATGATGGCCCGAACCCTCACCTGGATTAATGCGAAGACTCACTTCTGTTCCTGGGAAAAGTCTTCCATACTCTTCAAGTTGATGGAGCGAACAAGCATTGAATTGGACTCCTGCTTCGATGAGTATCCTGAGTTGGTCTTCACTCGGGAGTTCTTGGCTTGTGAGGAGGATGTGGTCGCCCGGAATTCCTTGTTCTAAGGCTTGCCATGCTTCATAGCAGGAGCTTGCATCAATATGGATTCCTTGACCATGGAGTTGGTCCAAAATTTCAGGATGTGGGTTGGCCTTCATGGCGTAACGAGCCGTGAGTCCATAAGGGGCAGGAAAGTTCAGGACTTCATTGGCGCGCTTTTCAAGTACCGCTTCGCTGTACACATAGGCCGGACTTCCAAACTCCGCACGCACTTGGTGAACTTGTTCTTCGGTGAGGAAGAAGGGTTTGGAAACTTCGAGTTCGGGGGATCCATAAAATGCCGTGTGTAAGGCGTTAATGGCTTGTCCTACTTCATTCCTTGGAACCACGAAGGCCGCGAAACTGTTCTCTTGAATTCCGTTGGTGTAAGCGATGTTTACTCCTTCTTCGTGAAGAATTTGAGTTTGTCCGTTAATGCCTTCTCCACCCAAAGTGAGGACAAGGGAGTAGTCGTTTTGATGTGCAACGGTAAAGTTGGTTCCGAATTTTTTTTGTAATTTCCTTTCCAATTTTTCGCGATCGGCTTCGGTAATTTCATCGTTCAGGGTGAGTACCCAGGTGTTCTCAGAGCTGAAGGTTTGATCGATGACGGTATGGCGCAATGCTTTGGTGATTTCGTAAAGAACTCCACTTGCGCGGCTCATGGGGCCTTTGATGATGAGGGTGGAGGGAATGTCTTTTGACGCCACAATAGGCCGATTGGGAAGGTCCTCCGTGTCTGGGCCGATGAGCGTTGAACCTTGCGAAACATTGTCAGGGTTGTACACCACCACTTTAACCTTGCTGCCTTCCAAAGTTTCAATCACATCCGGGTGAATGGCACCCGCCTGTCCTCCTTTAATTCCAAATAATTCTCCACCTCGGTTTCGAGAGAGTTCACTGATGAGTTGAGCGGTGCTTGGATTTTTTAGTTTTCGTGGATCGCCACTTAAAATGGGAGTCGTTTTTTCAATTCCAAGAACTACTTTTTTACCAAGCCCGTCCGCACTACGAGCAAGTTCCGCTGCACTTAAGTCACTGTAGCCGCGACGGCGAGCCAAGACAGGTTTATGTCCGCCGGTTATTACGGTTACCGCGGGTTGCTTGAGTACTTCTTTTAACTGTTTGTTGAAACGTCTTCGAAGCGCGTGAAGCTCTCGTGGAGCCGGGCCGGTGTTTTCTAGCGTTTCTGCGCGAATTTGCTTGAGGTCGAAATATTTTTTGTACAAAGTTTCTGCGATTTCCTCACCAAAACCGGTGAGTGAAAATTCGGCAGAGGGGCTTTTGAGGACCCAATCTTCTCCTTCTTGCTTGAGTTCAAAGGCCTCTTTACTCTGAATCTTCTCGATTAGGCCATCGATTTTTTTATCACAAGTCATGGTTAGCTCCTCACAAAATTCAGGTTCAACTTCTCTTGCGATGGTTTCTCTGTGAAACCGGCGGATTTCTTCGAAGTAGGGAAGTGCTTCTTCGGGCTTTCCATTTTGGAGTGCTTCCGCTGCTTTTATAAGTTTTGTTGTTGTATTGAACGTGCTACTTCTTAAGGCAGAAAAAACCAGGATTTGTTGTTTGCCCTCTCCTGATTTTTCTGCGGCGCGCGCAGCATTTTCTTTAAACCGAACGGCATTTTCTCCGCCGATTTTTAAGACGAGGACTTCCGCTTCCTCCAGCGCTTCCCGACCGAGATCTGGCTTTATTGCATTCATAAAAGGAGGAGATTATGACAGAAGAGGAGGAATGTGCAAGGAGTCTTCTGAGAATTCAGGTTTCCTTCAGGACTTTTGGGAGGGCGTTTTGGTATTTTTGAGGATGACCAATTATTGACACTATTAACGCGATGCGTTATCATTTGGAAAGAGGGAAATGCTTATAATGTCGAAATTATTGATTACCACTAAATTTATGAAAAAAAAACTTCCTCCTATTCATCCCGGTGAAATTCTTCTGGAAGAGTTTCTGGAACCTATGGGCATCAGCCAGTATCGTTTAGCCAAAGATATTGGAGTTCCACCGCGAAGGATTAATGAGATTGTTCATGGCCTCAGGAGCATTTCAGCCAATACCGCTCTGCGCCTTGGTCGTTACTTTGGTATGACCGCTAAATTTTGGATGAACGCTCAGGCTCACTACGATTTGGAACTTGAAAAAGATCTGCTGGAGGGGCGTTTGGAGGAAATTAAAGTTTTACAGCACTCTTAAGCCCCGTGGCACTTCTTGAACTTCTTGCCACTGCCACAAGGGCAGGGGTCGTTGCGGCTAGCCTTATATGACGGTTCAAAATTTGCACTAACAATCCCTCCAATTATATAGCCATCACCCTTAATTTTAGGTATGGGAGAGTTGACTCCTAATGTGCTTAGTACCTCATAAGCTATTTGTCTTAAGGATGCAGTCTCTGCTCCCTTTAAAACTTCCCATTCCCCGCCGTCTTTTTTTTGGCTTAAACCTAGAGAGTTAAATTTTGTTAGCTCTGCATATGGCATATCTAAGCCGGGGTCTGCATGAACGCCCCCTGCTTGTTCAGCTAAATGATGTATTAGATCACCGCGGCTGAAAGAATTACCTTTCATATCTATGATTACAGGCATGTTCCACCACCTTTCAAAATCTAAGCTTTGACTGGGTGAGGTATTAAAGTGCGGAATCGGTGTGTTGTAAGGCAACCCCACCGGTATCCCTACTAATCCATAATGTGCAGTATTTAAATTTGCAGGTTTTTTACTCTCAAAGGCTGTATTTAAAAAAGCCGTTTTTCTTTTAAGTTGTCCTAGTAATGATATTGAACTTCCTTTGTCCTTTAAAAGAAGTCTTAGTCTACCTGCTATATTTCTAACTTCTGTGGAATCACCTTCGTCAAAAGCACTCACAGCTTTTTGGAGTAAATGCAATTGCGTGCCAAGTTCTTCCTCTAATTCTTGTTGACTAAATATGTATTTTTTCTCAGGCTCCATGACATTTTTTGAATTTTTTTCCGCTGCCACAAGGACAGGGGTCGTTGCGGCCGATTTCGGCGATTTTGACTCCGTTTTTTTCGACGGCGTTGAGACCGGGTCCTTCAAGGTTTTGTTCGATTTGTTCTTCGTTGGTGCGGACGCGAACGGTTACGGGGACGTCGGGAACACTGGCTGCGGCGTTGGTCATGGTGCGTGAAATTGAGGGACTTTCGGTAGAGGTACCGCTGATCATCGGGCTACCGGCAACTTGCGTTGAGGGTTGGACCAAGCGCACGTTGATTTTCACGTGAAAGAGGGCCCGGACAATTTCTTGATCGATGCGATTCAGAAGACTTTCGAATAATTCATAAGCCTTGTTTTGGTATTCAACGAGCGGATTGCGCTGGCCGTAACCGCTGAGGGAAACCGCTTCCCGGAGGTCTTTGAGTTCGTCGATGTGGCGCATCCAGAGCATATCCACGGTGCGGAGTGTGATGGCGCGTTCGGCGCGGCGAAGAATGTCCGGAGAAGGGAGAGATTTTTCTTTTTCGGCGTATTCGTTCTCGAGATATTTCTTAATGGCATCCATGAGTGGTTCTTGATTAAGGCCTTCGATGGATTCTCGGGCCAGTGGAGCTACAGGGTCGCGGTGTAGGGCGGAAACGGTTTCGAAAATTTCTTTGATATCGGTTTTCCCTTCAACGTAATGCTGAAGCACAATTTTTTCCGCTTCTTGTTCGATGAGGACAAGCACATCATTCTTCAAGTTTTCGGTCTCGAGGATTTTCCGACGGCGTTTGTAAATAATTTCGCGGTGGGTGTTCATGACGGAGTCGTATTCCACGAGGTGTTTGCGGATGTCGAAGTTGTGACCTTCCACTTTGTTTTGGGCGCTTTCGATGCTCTTACTGATGAAGCCGTTTTCAATGGGCATATCGTCAGGGAGACCGAGTTTTTCCATGAGCCCTTGCATTCGTCCGCCGCCGAAAATGCGCATGAGGTCATCTTCCATGGAAACGTAGAATTGCGTGGTTCCGCTGTCGCCTTGACGTCCGCTGCGTCCGCGGAGCTGGTTGTCTATGCGGCGTGCTTCGTGGCGTTCGCTGCCCATCACATAAAGACCGCCGAGGTCTTGAACACCTTCGCCGAGCTTGATGTCGGTTCCGCGTCCGGCCATGTTGGTGGCAATAGTCACGGCGCCGCGTTGCCCCGCCTTCGAAATAATTTCCGCTTCTTGCTCATGAAATTTTGCATTCAAAACATGGTGCGGAATCCCCGCGGCGTTGAACATTTTTGAAAGCAATTCAGACTTTTCCACGGAAATGGTTCCCACCAAAACGGGCTGGCCCTTTGCGTGCAACTCTTTCACGGTTGCCGTGATGGCCCGGAATTTCCCGAGCATATTTTTGTAGATGGTGTCCGACTTGTCGGCGCGAGTCACGGGGCGGTGCGTGGGGATTTCGTACACTTCCAAACCGTAAATGGTGCGGAATTCTTCTTCCTCGGTTTTAGCGGTTCCCGTCATCCCCGCAAGTTTTTCGTAGAGGCGGAAATAGTTTTGAAAAGTAATGGTGGCGAGCGTTCGGCTTTCCCGTTTAATGGGCACGCCTTCTTTCGCTTCAATGGCTTGATGCAGACCTTGGCCGAAACGGCGTCCCGGCATGATGCGCCCTGTGAACTCATCCACAATAAGAACTTCGTTGTCTTTGATGACGTAATCCACATCGCGTTTGTAGACGGCGCGGGCACGCAGGGCTTGTTCAATGTGATGCACTTCTTCGAAGCCTTTTTCCGTGTAAATATTTTCCACGCCCATGAGCTCTTCCATCTTTTTAATTCCGTCTTCGCTGAGCGAAACAATGCGTTCTTTTTCATCCACGTTGTAGTGCGTGTTCTCGTCGAGCATACGAACGAGGGAGGTGTATTGCTTATACTTTTCCGTTGATTCTTCGGCGGCGGCGGAAATAATCAAAGGCGTGCGGGCTTCATCAATCAAAATGGAATCCACTTCATCCACAATGGCGAAGTAAAGATCGCGCATCACGAGGGATTCGAGGTTGGGAGCCATGTTGTCACGCAAGTAGTCGAAGCCGAATTCGTTGTTGGTTCCGTAGGTAATGTCCGCGCCGTAAGCGGCTTTTTTTTCGTCACGACTCTGGCCATGAACTACAGTTCCCACGCTGAGACCCATGAATTTGTAGAGCCCACCCATCCATTCGGCGTCACGTTGAGCAAGGTAGTCATTCACGGTCACCACATGGACGCCTTTTCCGGCGAGCGCGTTGAGGTAAACAGGGAAGGTACACACCAAGGTTTTCCCTTCTCCGGTTTTCATTTCCGAGATTTTCCCTTCGTGCAGTACAATGCCTCCCACCATTTGGACGTCAAAAGGGATCATGTCCCAGGTGTAGTCAAAGCCGCGAACTTGCCAGGTTTTTCCAACCAAGCGGCGGCAGGCATTTTTCAAAAGGGCGTAGGCTTCCGGGAGGATTTTATCGAGAGCTTCCCCACCGGCTATTCGCTCCTTAAATTCTGCCGTTTTTTTGGGAATGTCTTCATCGCTCAGGCTTTTGTAGCCCTCTTCAATTTTATTGATTTCTTCGACAATCCACCCGATGCGTTTGAGGTCTTTCTTCTGGTCGTCTCCGAGGAGCTTGTTGAGGAAGGAAATTACAGACATTTTTCTTTGAAATTAGTCAAAAAACAGTGCGCACGGAGGATAGCATAGCTTTTATGAAAGGGCGAGATTAACTTACTGGAGCACGTAACGGCACATTGTGGTGCGGGTAGAGTCGCCTTCTTGATGTTTAGTGCTTGTTTTGACGACGCATCTGGGTTCACCGAAATCAGTTCTCCTAGTGACGTGAATAGTATCACTTTGTGCTGATTCACCTGTAGACTTGGCATCAGGCGTGCGTGTAATTCTTGTCACAACCTTACGGCTTGTAATATCTGTCAATTCCGGTCCACAGATTGCCTGCACCTCTGGAGCCTCTACTCTCATACAGTCCTCTAGATTTTCAGTCACTGAACCGGTGGCAACAGCTATTTCTCCACTTGAGTAAGCAGGTGGTGGAACTGGTTTTGTGCAGGCGTTTAGAGCCAAACCAAGAAGAGCTGGTGCGAGTAAATTTTTCATTAGTAAGCTAAGCTTAGGGTGTAGGGTAAGCGCTTTTCTCTATTTCGTCAATCCGCCGCTTTCCCCTTGAGTACCACCAGGAAAGTTTTGATGAGAATTTTGAGATCGAGCCAAGGGGACCAGTGTTTGATGTAGGTTGTGTCGAGGCGGGCTTCCTCTTCAAAATCGAGATCGCTGCGGCCGCTGATTTGGCTGAGGCCCGTGACGCCGGGTTTGATGGTGAGTAAAAAGTGGTGGCGACGTTCGTAATTTTCCACTTCTTCGGGTAGGTGAGGGCGGGGGCCGACCAGGCTCATATCGCCTTTGAATACGTTCCACAGGTTGGGGAGTTCGTCGAAACTGGTTTTGCGGAGGAGTTGGCCGAAGCGCGTGATGCGCGGGTCGTTTTTAATCTTCATGAGCGGGCCTTTGCGGTGACTTTGGGTGGCCATGCCGGCACGAAGATGATGGGTGTTGTGCTTCATGCTGCGGAACTTATAAAACTTGAATTTTTTCCCCGTTTGGCCAATACGGTAGGCGGGTGTTCCGTCTTCGAGTTTTGAGAAAAAGATGGGGCCCTTGGAATCAACTTTGATTCCGATGGCGATGAGGAGGAAAAGGGGAGAGAGAAGTGTGAGTCCGAGACCGCTGAGAACAATGTCTGCCGTGCGTTTATAGATGCGACCCCAGCCGTCCAGTGGAGTGGGTTTGAGGTGAATGAGGGGAAATCCGCCCAGCGTTTCGACTTCAATGTTGCTGCGTTCCACTTCCAAAATGTCCGGTATAAAACGGTATTCTAAATGTGACTCTTGGCAAAATTCCAAAATCTCACGGTCTTCGAGGGCGCTGAGTTCTTGATTGGTTTGGATGATGCTTTCCACGTCATTTTTTCGCACCATGCGTTGTAGCTCTTTCAGCGATCCTAAGAATTTCAGGTCGGGGATGCGGGCGCTGCCTTCGGCGAGGTAGCCCACCACCGTGAAGTGCGGATCTTTTTTCAAGCTGGCGGCAATTTTTTGACTGATTTTATTGGCGCCGATCAAAAGCACTCGGCGTCGTCCAATATTGGCATTTAGTAATAGACGTTCAATGGCACGGAGTGCGAAACGGGCGATGACGATGAAGAGAATAGAAAGAATCGCTCCAAAAATAAGGACTAGACGTGAGAAAAACACTTCACGGGTGATGAAAAAATAAGACATTACCAGCATGACCCACACGAGCGAATGTTTGACCACGTTGCGGGATTCATGAAAGCCGCTTTCGGTGTTTTTGAGTTGATAGAGTCCGAAGAAAATAAAAACGGCCACGAGCATGAGACCGAAGAGCAGGCCAAAGTTGAGGTAATCGCCCACGGGGAGAAAATTAGCGGGAATAACCTCAAATTGCTTGCCTGGAATAAAATCGCCTTCGAGACGGAGCTTGTAAGCGAGCAGAAATCCCAGCACCACCATAGCGAAGTCGATGGGGATTCGGAGCAGTCCAAAGGCGATTTCGGAACGTTTCATGGATGTATCCTAGCAGACAAAGAAGGTTTTTTCATCAAAACCCGCTTTTTACTAAAGAAGCACCCTTGCGGGTGCCGCTTTATGCTCCTTATAAGCCGAGTTCTGTTACGTAAGGAAGAAGATTGCTCCGCTTCGCTACGCATGGTGATCATCTCTCTGGGCCGGCCATTGCTGGACGGCTCATGCGGTGGGCGACAAAGGGCTCAAGGCAGCCTTATCTTCATCTCCATTCCCACCTTGCAACAGAAAGGGTTTACCGCGCCATCCCTCTCACGAGGGGGCGCCCCTGTGGCCATTTTAAGGCGGCCAAGAAGGGGCGTTTCACTTTGTTCGTCTCTGTGGCACTGTCCCTACTCTGCGTTTTTTAGGTCGCAGGGCGGTCGCCGTTAGCGACTTTCCTGCCTTGTGTTGCTCGGACTTTCCTCACTGCGCCGAAGCACAGTGCGATCACCTAGAAGCTCGAGGATTGTACAATACTTCTTTAAAACTGGCAATGGGCTGTGCTTTCTTGGGTCTATCGTAGGCTGCTGCCGCTGTCCAAGATTGCCGCGAGGACCTTTTCGAAAGTGACTTGGGTTTCCGCTCCAAGCTGTTTTTGAACCAATGTGTAGGCGTCCGCCATGGTCACGCTGGGAGGTAAAATTGCTTCCTGAGTATTAAAGTCTTCTTGTCGAGCTACCATAGTACAAGGGTTTAAAAATTAAAGTTTCATAGAGTTAATGACGGAGTTTGATCTTTATTACATCAAAAGTGCTCCAAGGCGGGCGTAGACTGCTGCGATGACTTGCGGTCTTGCTTCACCAGGTACATCTGACAGGTGACCTGCTCCTGTATAAATTTCTCTGGGAACTTCCTTGCCGGGAACGACTTTGTCTCTTTCCTGCAGAGTTCTCCCTAAGGGTGTATTTGCAAAAACCATAAGGTGGCCTTCGGCGTCCTTACAGGTCAGCCAAGGTTTTTCATCCAGGTCACCTGGTATCTTTTCCCCATCATCGGTCAGGTCTACGAACAAATCTTTGCTTGCTTCTGCTCCCATGGTTTAAGGGGTTAAAAATAAAAAATCCCCGCTTTTCGGCGAGGAGGTGTTTGTTGATGAGTTTCAACGTTTAGGCCTCTCGCACGACTGAAGCAGCAAAGATAATCTTTGCTGTGCAGATGGAGCGGAGTGTCCAGACGTTTAAATGCATAGTTTTGTAAAAACTAGCCTTAGCTTAAAAGCCAGGTTTGTTTTAGTCAAGTTTTATGTGAATCCTGAAATTCCCTTACGAACTCTGGTTCTTACTCTCCTGTTTTGAACCGTAAAGGGAGCCTAGGTGAAAAACAGGAGAGTAAGAACGCTAGTAATCTCTCTGGTTTGGAATTTCAGGACTCACATTTACTTCTCTTCACGGAGTTTCTTGAACTCGCGTTGAAAGAAGCGGGCGGTTTCTAGGCAGTCCTTGGCCTTCTCGTTGTTGGGTTCCAAGCGAAGGGCGGTTTCCAGGAGGAAAATGGTTTGTTCAAATTGACGATCGTTGAGGTAACACACGGCAAGGTCACACATAATAAGTGTGTCGCTGGGGGCCATGGCTTTGGCACGTTCCAGGATCACGAGGCCGCGTCGTCGGTCTCCGTTGTGAAAGATGGACCAACCCAAGCATCGTAAAATTTCAGGATGATGGGGCTGAACTCGGTTCGCGAGTTCCAGCGTTTCCACAGACTTGTCGAAACTTCCCAAAGAAGAATAGAGAAAACCCAATAAATAAAGGGCATTGGGGCTGTTTGGTTTTAGTTTCAAGGCGTGTTTGAGGGCTTTCATCGCTTTGTCGTACTCTCGAAGACTTAGATAATTATCACCGATTTCTTCGTAGGCATCGACGTAATCCAAGTCCATGATCAGCATTTTGTTGGCGAGCCCAATGGCTTCGTCATGACGACCTGCGAGCTTGAGACTATCGGCCTGCTTCAGTAAATCATCTATAGTCATTTTGTTTTTGTTTATTTTTCAGCTTGCGGTCTTTTTCAAGCGATCTAGTTATTATACCAAAAAATAGCCTTCCGGACAAGGAGGGAGGGCTTGGCAAATAGATGGAATTGTGTTGATCTAGGGTCTCTCGAGAAATGCCTTCAGTTTAAGGCTCAGTTCCTGGTCTTTTTTGGCGAAAGCGAGATTGGCTTCCAGGAGGCCCCAAGCTGTGCCGGTATCGTAACGTTGACCTTCCACTTCCAGGGCAAAAATCTGCTTTCCTTCCGAGAGGAGGGTGCGGAAACCGTCAATGAGGCGGATTTCACCGTCAGGTTTGCTGGAAAGACTTCGATCGAGAGCCTCCAGTACGTCCGGGGTGCAAATATACTTTCCTATAATACCGTAATCGGAGGGGGCTTCTTTTGGGGTTGGTTTTTCTATTAAAGAAGCGACTTGAAGTCGGCTTCCTTCTTGGGCCGCAATACCGATGACGCCGTAGTTGGAGATGTTTTCTTTGGGTACACGCTGGGTGCAGAGTACCGAGGTGCCGGTTTTTTCGTAGACTTCCAGGAGTTGAGCGAGTGCGGGTTTGTGGCCGTCTATGATGTCGTCGCCGAAGAGTACGGCAAAAGGTTCACCTTCCAGGAGTTCTTTGGCGCAGAGCAGGGCGTGGCCGTCGCCGAGGGCGTCAATTTGAGGCACGTAGACGAATTTCGCCACTCTCTCGATCTTTTGAAGCTCACTGAGCAAGTCTTGTTTGCCGCGGGCCACCAGATCGCGCTCGAGTTCGTAGTTGGGGTCGAAGTGTTCTTCAATGGTGCGTTTCCCGCTGCCGGTGACAATGATGATTTCTCTAATGCCTGAGGCAATGGCTTCTTCCACCAGGTACTGAATCACGGGCTTGTTTAGAATGGGAAGCATGGCCTTGGGGACCACCTTGGTCATCGGGAAAAAACGAGTTCCGAGTCCCGCGGCTAAAATCACAACTTTTTGAACGGGTTTCATGGGACCGGGTTAGTCGCTGTCAGGTTCAATGTGAATAATGCGAGATTTGAAGTCTTCGGTTTTTGGAATGGTGATGATGAGCATATGCTCATGAACTCGTGCGTTGATGTTTTTGCGGTCGATATAATCGGGAAGCACTATGGAACGGGAAAAGGTTCCCCAAAAGAGTTCGCGAACCAGAGCTTCGTTGAGCTGAACGCCTTCGATGCGTTTGCGTTCGCCGCGGATGGTAAGGACGTCATCTTGAATAGCTACTTTAATGTCTGAACTTTCCACACCGGCAATGGGGCAAACCACAATCATGAGGTCCTCGCGTTGAACAATATCCACGGAGAGTTGGCCTTCTTGTTCCGGTTCACCCGGTTTTTGAGCTTGGGAAAGAGGACGACGAAGCTTGCTGATAGGGCCTTTCGAGGAAGTTCCGGCTTGCTGGGCCGGTTTGGCGTGTTTGAGTTGTCCGATGCCAACTTGGTTCATGATGTGAGTATAGCTTAAGCAGTCTTCGTCTTCAATTTCTTTCCTGCGAGCAGGTCGATGAACTCTTCACGGGAAAGAGTTTCGCGGTCTATGAGAGTTTTGGCGACGTGTTCGAGGGACTTCTTGTTTTCTCCGAGGATTTTCTTGGCGAGAGCGTAGGCTTTGTCGACGAAGTTTTCGATTTCTTTGTCGATGAGGGCTGATTTTTCTTCAGAGTAATTCTTCACGTGGCCGAAGTCGCGGCCCAGGAAGACCTCGTGGTTTTTTTCACCGAAGACGGTGGGACCAATGACCTTGCTCATTCCATATTCCGTGACCATGCGGCGGGCCATGCCTGTGGCGCGCTCCAGGTCGTTGGAAGGGCCGGTGGACACTTGACCGTAGATCATTTCTTCGGCCACATAGCCCCCGAGCAGGGAAGCCATTTCATGCTCAAACTTTTGGCGGGTGCGGAGATGCTCGTCGTCGTCGGGAACGAACCAAGTGGAACCCAAAGACATTCCACGCGAGATGATGGTGATTTTTCGGAGAGGGTCGCAGTCCTTTAATAGGTGGCCAACAATGGCGTGACCGGTTTCGTGGTAGGCGGTGACCTCTTTTTCTTGAGGAGAAAGCACGTGAGATTTTCGCTCAGGGCCGAGTTGTACTTTTTCTACGGACATTTCAATGTCCAGTTGGGTGAGTTCTTTTTCATTCTTTTTAGCGGCAAGAATGGCGGCTTCATTCATGAGGTTTTCAAGGTCGGCGCCGGAAAAACCCGGAGTTTGTTTGGCAATCTGGCCGAGGTTCACGGCTTTGGCGAGAGGCTTGTTTTTGCCGTGTACTTTGAGGATGGCTTCGCGGTCTTCCATGTTCGGGCTGTCCACCACCACGCGGCGGTCGAAACGGCCTGGGCGAAGAAGGGCGGGGTCGAGTACGTCAGGACGGTTAGTGGCGGCCATTACAATCACGTTGGTGTTGGTCTCGAAACCATCCATTTCCGTGAGAATTTGGTTCAGCGTTTGTTCGCGTTCATCGTGTCCTCCTCCCATTCCGGTTCCGCGTTGGCGGCCGACGGCGTCAATTTCATCGATGAAGATAATACAAGGAGCGTTGCGTTTTGCTTTCTTGAAAAGGTCACGCACGCGGCTGGCTCCAACTCCCACGAACATTTCCACGAATTCGGAACCGCTGATGTTGAAGAAAGGCACATTGGCTTCGCCGGCAACTGCTCTGGCGAGCAATGTTTTTCCTGTTCCAGGACCTCCCACCAGCATCACTCCCTTTGGAATTTTAGCGCCCATGGAGGTGTATTTGCTGGGGTTTTTCAAGAAGTCCACAATCTCCTCAAGTTCTTCTTTGGCTTCGCGCACTCCGGCCACATCGGCGAAGGTGGTGCGTTCTTTTTCTTTATCGTGAAGACGCGCGGTGGATTTTCCAAAGGACATTGCCTGGTTGTTGCTGCTTTGAGCGCCCCGCATCATAAAATAGAGGAACCCTATAATAAGAAGGAAGGGAATGATGGCGAGTGCGACGTTGAGCCAAACTCCATCGGTGGAGGTGTCTACCACGTTGATTTCGACGTGATCGAGGACGGATTTCTCCACATCTCCCAAAACGTCATTCACGCTTTCCCCATATTCTTTAATGGAGAATTTTTCGGTTTTGTCGCGAAGGATGTAGTCGATGCGGGTGTCTTGGACTTGGATGCTTTCCACCTCGCCGGAGGAGACATCTGAAACGAAGACGCTGAGGGGAGCTTCGGTTGGAGCTACCTCGCTGAGCGGATTCCAGAATGAATAGACAATAGAGAGTACGAGTGCGAGGAGGAGCACCGTCACTAAAGGGCTCGGACCTTTTCTCAGGGAAATGGGGGGCATAGCGAAGATTAAAGAGCGGGGAAATTCTAGCGGTGAATGAGGGTGAAGTCTAGGATTTTGGCGAGTACTCCAAATCTTTGCCCGGGCAAAGATTGCCACTACAAATTTTTGATGTAGTCAAGGGTGAGGTGGACTAAATGCAAAATGGCTTATTTGAGCCAAAAAATGTAGCAAAATCTGTGCGCGCGCACAGATTCTAACACTCGAGTGTGGTTTTCTTCCTGAGGTGATCCGTTACTAAACTGGCGACTACTCCTGGCCAGCTTTGGTGATGCCTTGAGCCCATACCTAGGCTGAACAGTGCATTGGCTATTTGTTCTAACTCGCTATCTGAAACTGACTCCGTTTGGGATTTTTTTATAGCCTTTTGATCGATAGATGGTGAAATAAGAATTAGCTTTTTCTCTATGCTGGGCACGAAATTTATTTCTGATTCTGGCAGTGGAGTGCTAGTCGCAAAAATTAATAATCGGCCAATCACGAATGTTGAAGATTGCATATTACGTGGTGTGTCCATTTCTTCTCCTATAAGTAGTGGTGATGAACGTCTGAGACAGGTGGCACAATGGTGCCTGTATCCCATCCCGAGCCATTGATTCTCTTGGCATCTGCCTATTCGTATTTTCCATTTTTCTGAGGGGACTTGTCCTTTCATCAAAGTCACGCGATCTTCTGGAGGAATGGCTATACTTTGCAGATCGGTGAATTCAACCATGATGCTGGTCATGACAATCCATCGGGATAGAGTTTTTTGTGCATTATCGTCCAATTCAACATTTTGACCCAGCATCAGTGAAGTTAGAAGTGGTTTAGCCTCTCCTTCCAACTTGCTCATCCAGCCATTATTACATCTTGTGCAGACATTCCTTATCTTTCGAGTTCCGATATGACCGTTGTGAACTTCTAATTCTGGCTTCACAACTAGCATATCGTCGACATATTGAAATCTAGGTTTAAAGTTTTGATGTTTAGTCGATTCTGTGGCATTCCTTGGTATAATTCCCTTAATCCAGTCAGGTATAACATGTTGTTTCGATAAATTTCCACCACCACAAAATATGCACTTTCCAGGGGTTTTCATAAATTCATTGTAATTTCGCCCTTTCCTTTGTCATCACCAGGAATTTGCCTTTTTTGGAGGAGGAAAGACTCGGCTTCGTCGGGTTCCACTCGGTTTTTTTGCGTGGTTCGAAGGTGCGGATGGCGTCGTCCCAGCGTTCTAAGGTGGCGTTGTCGGGGACGCGTTCACCCGTGGTGTCTTTGTACCAGAGTTCAAGAACGGTGGCGCGGTGAGGGTAGGGAAGTTGGAGGTAGGCTTTGCGATGGAGGCCGTCTTTTTCGCTCAGGTATTCTTCCATGAAGCTGCGGGCGGAGGTCTCCAAAATTTCCTGCAAGTCGGACCAGTAGTTTTTTTGTTTCTGCCAGCGCTCGGCGAGACCGGGGTACACGTGATTCAGAACAGGAATAATTTTGTGACGTAGAAAGTTTCGGGCGAAACGGTCATCTTCATTGGTGGGGTCGTTGCGGAAGGGAATTTGCTGGTCGTCCACATAAGCGTTCACTTCCATTCGTGAAGTGAAGAGCATCGGGCGGAACAAGTCGCCTCTGCTTTGGTGCATACCGCTGAGACCTTTTACTCGAGTGCCGCGTAAAAAATGCAGCATCATGGATTCAAAATCGTCGTCTTGGTGGTGCGCTGTCAAAATAAAATCAGCCTTGTGCTTTTTGAGAAGTTTTTCAAAGAACTCGTAGCGTTTTTCGCGGCCCCATTCCTCAGTGTTGCCTTCCGTTGGAGGGCGAGGTTTGAAAATTTGGCAGGGAACTTCCCAGCGTTGCATCATTCCTTCGGTGAAAGCCGCATCTTCGTCGGAGTCTGCGCGAAGGCCGTGGTTTACGTGGGCGGCAATGAGCTGTAAATCGGAGCGTTGATGCAAAAGCGCGTGTACCAAAGCCATGGAATCCCGACCTCCCGAAACTCCTACGATTACTGTTGCGCCTTTAGGGATGGACTTGAGGTCGAGTTTAAGTTTCATG
>CAYHGP010000005.1:18064-29490 GCA_964356195.1 uncultured Candidatus Peribacteria bacterium
TTTACTGATTTCTGCAGCGAGGACCATGTTATCATCGTCTGCCATTTTATTGCGAATAACTACGCCACATTTCGTACATTCATGCAAGAGAATCCATCCTTTTTTGCCGGTTTGTGTGACTCCTATGGGCTTCATAAGTCCGTGACAATTCGAGGCTCGGTCGCCAGGGAATTCCTTGTCTAGATGCAGCGAATAGAGACACTGGGTGCAATGATTGCGACAGCTGCCTTTATGCGGTGCGACCTCTGTGCCACAGTTTCCGCATTGAAAACCTTCATTGATAACGGTAAAGTTCATCTAGCCCAATCGTATCCTCCCACGCCACCATGGACAAGCCCTATGAAGTTCCCCGCAGTCGTCTTCTGCCAACCCTCGTGGTTTTCGTTTTTGTCGTTGGGCTGCTCTACACGCTTTTCTTGGTGTTTGACCGTTTCAGTTTGAATGGGGACATTGAGACTCTTCAGGCTGAGGAATTGGACGTCGAAAATAAAATCGCCGAGCTTCAGGATCAACAAATTGAAGAACTTTTTGTGGCGCAGCAGTTGAAGGATAAAGTGGAGGCCAGTTCCATCCAATGGTCTAAAGTTATTCGCAGTTTGCAAGATTTAACGCCGGTGGCCGTGTTCCTCAGTTCTTATGGCACCTCGGAAGATGGGTCTATTCAAGTGAGCGGACTTGGTGATAGCTACGGCTCCGTAGCGGATATTATTTCAGCGATGCAAAAATCCTCCGATTTCACGGATGTTTTTGTTCCTTCGGTCACTTCAGGCACTACGAGCGACGGACAGCCCGTGGTCAGCTTCAGTCTTAAACTTCTTTACGCTCTTCAATGAAAACCGGACAATTCTCACAACTTTTTTCAATCCTGCTTTTGTTCCTGATTATTTTGGGCGCAACGGTTTTTGTACTTCCCATGCGAGATGAAATTGCCGTTCTTGAGACGACAAGAGATGCAGCCTCCACCGAGCTTCAGACTTTGCAGGCTCAGTACCAAAGCTTGTCGGATTTGTCTGAGGAAGTGGCCACCAGTGAAACCACCAAACAGAGTCTTATGGCGGCGGTTCCATCCGGGTACGCACAAGATCAACTTCTTTTGGATCTTTCCGCAATGGCCACGGATCTTAGTTTCAAACTCAATGCCTTGAACTTTTCTGATACAACGTCTGAAGAGTTTGGGCCTACGGTTACTTTGACCGCTAATTTTTCCGGCAGTTATGATCAGCTCATTGCTCTTCTTCAAAAAATGGAAACTTCCGATCGTTTGATGCGCGTGGTTTCTCTCAACGTTCAGCGCACGAGTAGCACCGATATTGCTTTTAATATGAGCATAGAGGCCTACTATCAATAACCCCGAGTCATGGAACTTCCCTCCTCGCTCATGCAACGCCCCTCCGAGAAGGAAACTTCGGTTGTCTACGGTGTTTACAGTTCGGCCGGTCAGCCGTTTTCTGTGCGCATGAACGATTTTTTTATTGATCGAAAGCGCGTGAGTGTGAAAGAAAAATCTTATTTCTTCCACTTGCTCGCTGTGATGCTCGATGCCGGAATTCCTATTACACGTGCTCTGAAAGTTTTGTCCAAAAAAACCGAGAATGCGCGTTTCGCTCGAATTATTAATACCCTTGCGTACGACGTGGAACGTGGGCGACTCATGACCCAGTCCATGAATAAGTTTCCGGACGTTTTTAAAGATGCGGAAGTGGGTGTGATTCGAAGCGGGGAAGCCATTGGAAATTTGTCGGCTTTGCTGTTCAAGCTCGCCAAGCAAACCGAACGCACGCACGCACTTTTTGTGAAAGTACGAGGGGCTATGATTTACCCAATCACAGTCTTGGTTGCTTTGCTTATTTCCGGCGCCATTGTGGTGACTACGGTGATTCCCAAAATAAATGATTTCTTTACTCAGGCGAATTTTGAACTGCCGTTTTTGACGGAATTGGTTTTGAAATCGGGGACATTCTTTATCGAGTTTATGTGGTTGTTTGTGGTGGTTGTGGTTTTCTTGGGATTAGTGGGTTCGTTTTACTCGGGCACCGAAGGGGGGCGTCGTCGCCTCGATATTTGGGTTCTTTCCGTCCCTTTCGCGGGAGATATTATTCGTAAGCTCAACGTGTCCAAATTCGTTCAAATTTTGAGTTTGCTTGTGGAGGCCGGAGTTCCCATTCATGAGGCCATTCGTATTGCGGGTCAAGCTATGAGCAATGTTCTTTATAAAGACTTTTTGAACAGCTTGCGTCAGGCCGTGGAGCGTGGCGAAAAAATTGCTGATAATTTGGCGAAGGCGACCTTTTTGTTTCCTGAAACGGTGGTGGCCATGGTTTCCGTGGGAGAGGGTTCCGGACAACTTGGAATGATTGCGGAAAAATTGGCCACACATTATGAACAGGAAGTGGAAAGCTCTCTCGATAATTTCACCACGATTTTGGAACCGATTGTCATTGTGATCGTTGGAATTGCCGTGGGCGTTTTGGCCCTCGCTTTGCTCGGTCCTATTTTCTCTCTCTCAACCCTCGTCTCTTGAAGAAACACGCGGCGTTTACACTCATTGAACTCATTTTGGTGATTACCATTATTGGCATTCTCACCTCTATCCTTGTTTTGAATTTTAACGACATTCGTCATCGTCAACAGTTGAGCCTTATGGCGGATCAGGCCCTCGCCATGATGCAGCAAGCCCGTGGCGATGTTCGCGGAGGAAAAGTGCGCACGGAAGTTTCAACTGATGGTTTGACGGAGGAAAAGATTTTTCTTTGTGAGGGCGCTTATTTCGAAATAGGGAACCCGCCCCAGTTTGCTCTTGCGGATTATGATCCTGCCACCGGACTTTGTGACTTCGATACTTTTGCCACGGAACTTTATGGATTGGCCACCGGCGATGCCGCTATAGCTACGATTAGTGTTGGGGATTCTCCCGCGGATCCCGTTTGGGCCTTTTTCAGTCCTCCGGAAGGGGCATTGGTCTTTTATTCCGTGACCGGAGAACCGTATACTGGAAGTGGAGAGATTCATTTTGCGCATTCTTCAGTGCCTGATTTGGACATTTCACTTCAGCTCTCGGCATTGACCGGTCTTGTTTCTTTATCCATCGGAACTAATGAAGAATAAGGCTTTTACCCTCATTGAAACCATCATTGCCATCACGCTGATTACCGTGGTGATTACGGCCGTGACCGGGCTTATTTTGACGACGCTGCTCGCTAATCAACGCAATCTGCATTCTTTGCAGGCTATGTACTTGGCACAAGAAAATTTGGAAGCTGTGCGTTTTATGCGTGATTCGAACTGGTTGCAGAACTATTCGTGGAATGGCGGTGCGACCTTATGGGGAAGTGATTTTGATTCCAGCGGGACGCCTTTTTACATCAAAGAGGAAACGTGTGCGCCTCCGACTACGGTTTGTTTCAGTCTTTCCAATGATGAGGATGATGGAGTATTCACTGCGGAAAATGGTTTCGAATTCATTCGCAGTGTTGCCTTTGTTCCCGTTGTTGATTCGGAGGCCCTGGAAGTTACCGCCACCGTGAGCTGGATCGATAAAGGGGTCGACCGGTCCGTAAATTTATCGACTTACCTTACTGATTGGAAATGAAAAATCTTGGCAAAAATCCGGCGTTTACGTTGCTCGAAATGATCATCGCCATCACGGTGTTCACTATTTTTATTGGGTTTTCCATTTCTACCTATTTGTCTTTTCATCGTGCCGACCAAGAGGCTTTGGAACAGCGCAGTTTGATGCTCGAAATTCAAGGCACAATGGACCAAATTTCCGAGGCGGTGCGCAGCAATAAAATTGATTACAGCGGTGCTTACAGCGAAGAAGAAACGGGATCCGGCCGCGATATTCTCGGGAGTTTGTCCGACAGTTTGTCCGTTAGCCTTTTTGGTGCGAGTCATGTGCTGAATGAAAAGGTGCTCAGTTTGGTGAGTCCGGATGGTGCAACTAAATATGTTTATACTTGGGATGACGATGAAGAAGTACAAACCCTTAGTTTGCAGGTCTTTGATTTGGATGAGGGTGCTTGGGTTGCGGCGGATGGTTATACTGAGGGTCCGGTCTTGCTCCACGGTGAAAATACAAAAGTCACTTATGCTAATTTCCGGATTTTTCCGGACGTCGATCCTTATGATTCCGACAATGCTTCCGATGATGATGTGCAGTACCAGCCTACGGTTCAAATCAATTTAACCTTCAGCGTTCCGGGTCGTGTGCGTCCCACTGTGGACTTGGAGCTGCAAACTTCCATAACCAGTCGATTCTATCAATGAAAAATAATCGAAAAAATAGAGGGCGAAGCCCTCGGGCCAGTGCGCTGCTTCTTTCTTTCTTCATGATGACGATGCTCATTTTGGTGGCGATTTCGGTGAGCGTGCTTGTGATTCACGACGTGCGAACTGTGCAAACCGTGGTGGCGGGAACGCAGTCTTATTATGCGGCGGAAGGGATGAGCGAGCTTGGTTTGGAAACGGTGAAAAATAATTTGCCGGGTTATGAGCCCGTTTTCGATGACTATAATTTCACCAGCACTTCCACGGCTTCCATGATTATGAATGCTCGCGAAGCCACGGTGCCGTGCGAATATCAAAGCGATGAAGGCTGGCGCGCTTTAGGGCTTAACGAATCGGTGCAGTTGCCGTTGTTTGCGCAGACCAATGAGGAAGGACTCACTGAAAAAGTAACTCAGTTTTACGTTGAGTTCTATGTGGGTGACGAAGCGGGTGAGCCTGTTTTTCCCACGCCGGAGCTCGATGTGTTGCGGTGGAAAATTTTGGGACTTTATGATGCCTCGACGGTAGCACTTTCAGAATATATCCCTCTCGATGATGGCCACTTTATGAGGGAGGATCCTTCGATTTTTGGAACTGCGGATCTTGTCTCTTCCTTGGGGCTTTCTGTGCCAACCGGTTATAGCTATGGCAAATTTTTTGAGGGTGGGTATCCGGCTGTTTTTCACTCTTATTGGTCCATCTCAAGATTTCTTGCTGATAATTCATATAACTATCTGGTTTTGACCAACGTTGTACAAAGTGGTTCGGATGAAATCATCTACTTCCAGTTGCATTCTGATGCGGTGGAGGCCGTGTGTGAATACACCCAAATGGCTTCTGACGCGGACACCGATTTGGGAAGTGCGCGGCGGGAATTGGTGACGCTGGTGAAAGAGGGCGAAAATCTTCCCGTCTTTGATTTTGTGCTGTACCACACGGAGGATGATGAGGCGGAAGAGGAGGAGTCCTCCATTCCCATCTTCGAGGTCAGTTCCGTTAATTTGCCTTGGTAGTCCTCATCTAATACAATCAAACTATGTTACTCGAATTCTACGGTGAAGAATGTCCGCACTGCCAAACCATGTTGCCTTTGGTGCTGCGTTTGGAAAAGGAAGAAGGGGTGAAAGTGGAGCGTTACGAAGTGTGGCACGATGAAAAAAATTCAGTGAAACAAGCGGAGTATGACAACGAACTATGTGGAGGGGTTCCGTTCTTTTTTAATACCGATACCAAGAAATTTATTTGTGGGGAAACGGATTATGAAGCTCTTAAAACTTGGGCAAAATCCACCTTATGACTCCACACGCACTTCTTTTTACGCTCGCTTGTATTGGCATCAGTGAGGTGGTTTACCTCATCCGTAAAAAAATGGCCGATGAAAAACCGTTTTGTGTTTTGGGTGAAACTTGTTTGACGGTTCTCAATAGTAAGTACAGCAAAACTTTGGGGATTCCGAATGAGTATTTGGGATTGTTCTTCTATGTCGCTGTTTCGGTGATTACGGCATTTTTGGTGATTGGTGTGGAGCCGCTGAATATTTGGGAGAACTTGGTGCGCGTTATGATTTTTTCGGGGGCAGCAATGTCCTGTTATTTCATTTTTCTTCAGTGGCAAGTGCTGAAGGCCTGGTGCTTTTGGTGTGTGATGTCCGCAATGACGATTTTTTTGATGACGATTATTGTTTTGGTTAGCACTCTTGTGATAAGCTAACAGGCGTTATGAAAACTCCTTCCTATCATATTTTACGCGTCGGAATTGCCATCACTTTTTTGTGGATTGGAATTTTGATTTTCAAGGAACCGGAAGCGTGGGGTTCCTACCTTCAACCTTGGGCGGCGGATCTTTTGCCGATGTCGCTGAAGAGCGCGATGATTGGAACGTCGATTTTAGATATTGCGATTGGCGTATTTTTACTCGTGGATGTTTTGACTTATGTCGCGGCATTTTTGGGTTTGACGCACTTAGTGATTGTCCTCACGGTTTCCGGAATCAATGCGGTTACGGTGCGTGATATTGGCTTGCTTGCCGCGTGTTTTGCTTTGCTTGTTTCCTCTTGGCCTAAAACTTTAACCCTGAAAAAATGAAAAAAGTTATTTTTGCACTTTTGATTCTTGGACTTTTTGCTACGGCTTGTACGCAGCAGGAGGCAGAGCCTTCTCAGACCCCTGCGGCTGAAGAGACGACTTCGGATTCTGGCGAAACTCCAGAATCTGACTCTTCTAGCGAAACCACTCAAGCGGTGAAAGAATTCACGATAGTTGGAACGGAGTTTGGTTTTAGTCCTTCCGGTCTCATGGTTACCGAGGGTGAAACTGTGAAGATCACTTTTAAAAACGAAGGTTCCTACGAGCATAATATTGTTTTTGACGACCTCGACTTTGCGACAAAGACCATTTCCTCCGGAGAAACGGACGTTTTGGAATTCACCGCTCCTGCTGCGGGAACTTATACCTTCTATTGTTCAGTCGGTAGTCATGCGGATGCAGGGATGAAGGGAACTTTGACGGTTCGCTAGTGCCTTACCTTCCTGCTGTTTCCAAGATTAAAACTTCACTGGAATGTGGCTTCTGACGAACCCAAAACCAGGGATAGATTGCATCGGCCGCCATAGTCAAACCTTCTCCTCTTTTTTTCGTATGCTCACCCCTCCCTACAGAATAAGTTCCCAGTTTTAAAGCTCTTTCGAAGTCGCGGAAGGGCGGAGTTTGTTCAAGTCCGAATACAAAGCCTTCATCTCCAAAGGCCCAACGTGCTTGTGCGCTGCCGTTTCTTAAATTTTGAGTGCCATGTTCGATTGCATTCATTAAAATCTCTCGAATCAATAATCTTACTTTATCGGTTTTATTCGCTTGATCTCCATCGCGAACGGAGTGACGAAGTTTTCGCGGGTCAATTCTTTTATCCATGGTGTCAAAAGTGGCCCATTTGAATCTTGTGAATGCATCGACTTCATCTTTGTGACGCTGAAAATGAGGACCAGGACGTGACTGGCCTTCGTGCTGTTCAAGCGCACCTTTTCCGATGAGATCGTTGAATCGAGTGGTGGCTTGTTCAAGGCTTAGGACAAAAGGATCGTCGGGTCTTAAATCCCACTGATCCCAACTTCTTACGGGCCATATGGCTTCCAACCCCTCTCCGAAACTTAAACCCGGCTTTAGCATACCGTAGATTTAAACATAAATCTGGATATACGTCAACTCTACTCTGTAAAGTCTGTTCTGGAACAGGAGTTTAACCTGAAGTTGTGCAAAATCACGGCTTAATCTATAGTGTGGCTACTTTTTCGTGAATTTTATGAGTCAGATCCAAAAAATACTACTGGGCATTCTTAGCTTCTGGCCGATCATGAGCTTCATCGGACTTATGATCTGGCAATCTTTCTTTTTCCAAACATCTACTCTCTCTGAGTTAGTGGTGATTGAAAGACTCTGGACGGTCACGATGATTGTGCAGATTCTCCTTTTGATTTTTTACATTTGTGATTCACTCAAAAACAAGAAAATCCCGAAGACACAGAAAACGTTCTGGGTTTTGTTGCTGATTTTTTTACATCCGATTACCATGCCCATCTACTTTTATACTTTTATTTTGAAACGACGTGGCTAAATTTTATCTTAGCAATGCCATTGCTTACGTGAATGCGGGGCCGCATATGGGGCACGCGCTTGAGGCGGTTCAGGGGGATGCCCTTACGCGCTACCATCGCATGATTGGCGAAGAGGTGCGTTTTTTGGTGGGAACGGACGAGCATGGGTCGAAGGTGGAGCAAGTGGCGAAAGAAAAAGGCGTTACCCCGCAGGAATTGGCGGATGCCAACAGTGGTTTGTTTCGGGAAATGCATGAAATGTTCGGATGCGCGAATGATGACTTTATTCGAACGACGGATGAACGTCATGTGCGAGCGGCTCAGAAAATGTGGAAGAAAATTGATGAGGCCGGAAAGTTTTATGACAAAGAATACGAAGGAAAATACTGCACGGGCTGCGAGGCGTTTATTTTGGATAAAGATTTAGTGGAAGGGAAATGCAGCATTCATTTGCGCGAGCCGCAGATTTTGAAAGAGAAAAACATTTTCTTCAAACTCTCGGACTATTCAGAGGCGATCAAAGAAAAAGTGAAGTCCGGGGAGTTGGTGATTAAGCCCGAGTCTCGAAAGAATGAGTTTTTATCTTTCTTGGAAGATGGCTTGCAGGATGTGAGTTTTTCGCGGCCCAAGAAAACTTTAGCGTGGGGCATTGAAGTTCCTGATCACGATGACCAAGTTATGTATGTTTGGTGCGATGCGCTGACTAATTATATTTCTGCGATTGGTTATGAAGAAGAAAGCGAGATGTTTAAAAAATGGTGGCCGGCGAATGTCCATCTCATTGGAAAAGATATTATTCGTTTTCACTGCGGTATTTGGATAGGGATGCTTATGGCGGCCGGTCTTGCTCTGCCGAAAGCGGTTTATGTGCATGGGTTCATCACCAGCGAAGGACAGAAGATGAGCAAGTCTCTAGGCAATGTGGTTGATCCTCTTGAGCTCATTAAAGAGTGGGGAAAGGATCCTGTTCGTTATTATCTTCTTCGTGAAATTCCCAGTGATGACGATGGCGATTTCTCACGTGAAAGGTTTGCGGTGCTGTATCGTGATGAGCTCCAAAACACTATTGGCAACCTGGTTCGTCGTGTGGTCACTTTGTGTATGAAGAATTTTGAAGGCAAGTTGGAGATTCAAGCAGGGGAGGTGGCAACTGAACTTAAGGCCGCCTGGAGCCGTTACCATGAATGTTTCCTCGATTTCGACATTAAAGGCGCGCTGGAAGCTACCGTAGAATTGGCTCGTTTCGCGAATAAATACACTGATGAACAAAAACCTTGGGAACTTGCGAAAACGGATAAACTGCGTTTGGAGGTGGTGCTTGGGAATCTCATTACGCTGTGTAAGGCCCTTGGAGAAATGCTGGTGCCTGTGATTCCTGAAAGCGCACAAAAAATCCTGGACCAAGTGGCCCAGGATCAAATTGTTTTGGGAGACGCGTTGTTCCCTGCTAAATCCTAATTATTGGCTGACCATTGCTTCTGCAAGGTCGGCTGCAGTCACTCCGTTGGAAGTGAGAGCGTCGCCACAGGTGGCTTCGAGTTGATCTCGAGCGGCTGCAGAAACCAAGTTGAGTTCTTCTGTACCCTGAACTTCAGCAAGATAGGTATCGATTTCATCAGGAGAATTGAAGCCGTACTTTGTCATGATGTCTCCGGTCAGGCTTTCAATGTCGGTCATCGTTACAGATTGATCGAAAAGAAGACAAGCGGTTTCGGCCATTGCCTTTCCGGCGTTTTCAGCTTGGTTGCCTGAAGAAGCTCCGCCGCAAGAGGCGAGAATTATTGTTGATAGAAGGAGGCTGGCGGTGAATAGCTTTGACATGGATAAAAGGTTAGAAATAAGGGCGATGGAGCGAGTTTACCGTCATCGGGCTGATTCGTCCACCTGTAAAATAATTTGGATAATCCCTTGCACGATGGCATAAGAAAGCAAGATGATAAGCAGCCCCGCAATGGACCAAAACATTCCTCGTTTCCCCTTTTCGATGCGTTCGGATTTTCCAAATGAAAAGATGTAATTTGCCCCGGCGATGATGACGAAAATAATGGTAATGGCTCCCACAAAAAGCAGCACTTGGCTGACCAGGTTCCCAATAAATAAAATCAGAGTTTGAGTCGCGCGTGTTTCGGGATTGTCATCCGTGGTGCCTTCCGGTGCTACCTCGAAGCTTGGTAAATTGCTGGGTCTAAGGCCTTCATCCAACTGAATGGCGGCCATGGCTCCTTGCATGAGCCAGAAGAAGCAGGCGCCGGCGAGAACGGTGAGAAAAAGTTTTTTAATCATGGCTCGTCGGTGTTATTAAAGACATTGTCACCCGTACTTTCGGTGTCTTGGGTGAGATTCAAGGTGGCGATTCCGTAGACCAGGGCGTAACCCAGGGACACGAGAGCCAAGGCGATGGCGGAATAAATCATAATGTTTTTTGCCTTGGTGATGTACTCCTCATTTCCACGTCCAATCACCATGAGTGTGCCTCCATACATGAAGGCGATAAAGATCAAAAAGCCCACCATGTAGATGATGTTGGTGATGACGGCCGGGACGATTTCATCCAGCAAATTTCCGCCGGGAAGGGACACGCGTCCTTGGTCATCTTGAATGATGTCTTGTTGGCTGGGGAGCAGAATGTTCACGTCGTCTTCCACGTCCACGGCATAGGCCTTGGGAATCCACGTGAAGCTGTTTCCGTCTTCTTCGTTTGGCAGGGCAACCGAAACCACAATGGAAACAATTGCGTAGGACAAAATCACCACAAGAAGTCCGAGTAGGGAATAGCGGAGATTGTCTTTTGCCTTAGTGAGCTTTTCATCATTTCCATACGCGGTGAGCATTTGAATGGCGGAGACAAGAATTGCAATGAAGGCCGTAATGGAAAGAATGGCGATTCCGATGTTAATGGCGCGAGGGATGGTGGTGTTTAGGATGTAATCTTGCGTTCCAGAACCGGTGGTGCCTACATCGGGGGCTGGGAGAAAATCCGGTACGGGAATGCTGGGCTGTACCACGGGGTTTGTCTCTTCTTCCTCGTCATCATCTGCGGCCAGAGTCAGTGGCACAGCGTCATAGTCGGTTAAAGCTAAAAGCGGCGAAGCCAGGCTGAGCATGAGTACGAGTCCGAGTGTTAATTTGAGCAAGAGGTTTTTCATCAGCTGAAAAATTGAGGGTTGACGGTGTAAAGGATCAGGGAGGAGAGAAAGAGCAGTACAATTCCTGCAATGGCCTGAAGGATTTTATTTTTTGATTCCGTGATGTCTCCGCTCACTCCGGACATGGAAATCTTTACTCCTTGCAGGACCATGGTCATAACGGCAATGCCTCCCACGGCGAAGGCGCCCCACATATAAACTTGCTTCACCACCACTTGAATGATTCCCGCTCCGGAATCTCCAATAATCCATTGGCGGCGTTCGCAACCTTCTGCGTAGGTATCACAATTGGTATAGGTATCTGTATAAATCGTCACTTCGTCTTCGCAAGTATCATCGTTGTTAGAAGCCAAGCAGCAATTCCCCGCATAGAGTGAAATGATTTGGTTGTCTGCATCGATGGAAGTGTCCGGGGCGATTATTTCATA
>CAYHGP010000005.1:29590-39363 GCA_964356195.1 uncultured Candidatus Peribacteria bacterium
CAGGAAGGCAAAGAAGGGGGCGAGGAGGAATACGGCGAGGAGTCTTTTCATGGTGGCGCTTAGTAGAAAAATGACTGAACGAAGGCTACTATAAAATAGGCTAAAAAGGCCAGGACAACTCCGAAAATAGATTGGGTTAGAATCCCTTTTGCTTTCTCCACTTGGCTCTCTTCTCCGCCTGCTGTCACCATCATGAAACCGCCGTACATAATCATCACAAAGGCAAAAGTTCCTATGAGCAGAGTCAAAATGTTGATGGCGCGGAGAATAATGGCTCCGGCAATGGAAGTGTTTTTCGTATTGGCTTCTTCTTCGAGGTTTTCCCTGAGGTCGGTGCTGTTATCTACATTGTCAGAGGTGGTGTCGGTTACCTCCAAGACTTCGAAAACAGGAAAGCTGTCGTAGTTGGACGCTAGAGTTAGGGGGATACTATTTAAACAGAAGATGAGAGCAAGGACGGCGAGGAATTTTCTCATGTGTTTATTATACCTGTTTTTGATCTTTTCTTCAACCAGGGAAACCCGGCGACCGTAGCGCTGGAGCGAGCATTTTTGGAGTTGGTCGAGTGGCGCGTCGTTTTGCAAGGCTGGTTTTGGAAGGTCCAGGCGGAAAAGAGGAAGAGGTGCTTGGTGGCGCAAGAGCTTTGCATAGGCTTGGAACGGGGCCAGCGCCGTGAGGTCTTCTTCCACGAGACCGAGAGAAGGTGCGAGAATTTCGGCATCTTGGAAACTGGTACGGAAACAGAGCAGCGACCCAACGTTTCCCAGCACCGCATCCTGAATTTCCTCCGCCACTTGAGTTAGATACTGATGGGCCAGGGTGAGGGCGAGTCCGTATTTTCTAGATTCGGAGAGCATACCGAGCAAAGTTTTGGTGCTGAAATTTTGGAACTCGTCGAGGGTGATACACACGGTTTCGCGGTTTTCGAGGGTGCGGTCGGCGCGTTTGAGAAGGGTGCTTTGAATCATGGAAATGAAAATCATGCCGAGGAGGCGGCTGGCATCTTCCCCAAGTTTTCCTTTCGACAGACTGATGAGGACAATTTTTTTCTCGGCGAAAGCGGTTTCGAAACTGAATTTGCTGCGGGGCTGGCCGAAAATATTACGCAGCAGCGGCGTAGTGAGTAGTGGCCCGACTTTGTTGAGAATGGGAGCGATGTGTTCTTGACGGGTTTTGGAATCCAGCATGAGAAATTCTTCCTCAAAAAAGCGGTGGAGTTCCAGGTTGTCGGTGTGGCGAAGCAGCTCGCGGCAAGTTTTTTCGTTGGTGAGGAGTCGTGGAAGGTCGAGCAGCGTGGTGTTGGGGGCGTGGATGAGGAGGAGCAGCGCGTTTCTGAGGATGTATTCGAGCCGCGGGCCCCAAGAGCCTTTGGAAAGGGCTTCGAACATTTCCACAAGAGCGGAGGTTTTGAGGTTTGCATTTTCGCCCGCGCGACATTCGAGCGGGTTCAAGGCCAGTGGAAATTCGGCGACGCTGGGGTCGAGTAGAATCACGTCTTTGTGTTTTTCCGGTGGAAGGATTTTGAGGGCGTCTGTAATGAGGTCGCCGTGCGGGTCGAGCAGAACGATGGCGCGGTTTTGGCGTGCATCTTCAGCAAACAAATGGAGCAGCGCGGTCGATTTTCCCATGCCGGTTTTCCCCACGAGGTAGAGATGACGCTTGCGATCTTCTTCATCGATGAGGAGTGGATTGCCGGTTGGCGGTGGAAGGTAGGCGGTGGCTTCGGTGTGAAGCTCGGCGGCGTGAGTTTTGGCCGTGGGTGGGCTGAGCAGCGTGGCGAGTTCTTCGGCACTGAGGATTAGAGTGCCGGGTTTTTTGCGAACGTGAAGCTCGCCCAGGTATGGCAGTGTGAAGCCGTTCCAAAATTCTTTGAACGGGTGGGTGAGGGTTATTGTGACCTTGAATAGTGGGCGAGAAAGTTTGTCGAGGACGGCGCGGCGCGGGTCTTCACGTTCATGAAGGGACTCCGTCTGCTCTTGGGCTTCTTTTTGCGTGGAAGGGTGGAGGAAAGTGCGGCGAATTAAAGGCCCGAGAAAACGTCTCAAAGTTATGCGGAACCACCCGCGACTTTCCCACTGGTCGAAGCGACGTTCGGGCTCGAAGTGGAGTTTCTTGGCTTTTTTGAGGGCGCGTTCGCGGCGGCGTTCGGAAATGGTGGTCCACTCAAAAGTAATGCGGGCACCGGGTGTTTTGGCCATGAGCGGGAGCAGCTGGTCGAGTGGAGCGATGTGGGTTTTTTGAGTGCGGTCTTCAAATTGCGAATAACGCTTGATGGGAAGCAGCGGTCCTTTGGGCTGGTGGAGAAAATATTGTGTGGCGGTGGTTTCGGAGGGGCTTGCTTGTGAAGCAGGAACGCAGCGTGAGCCGGGAAGATGAGAACTGAGATCTTCGCTGCAGAGGAGTGCGATTTTTTGGTCGTTCTCTTGTAGGACAAAACTTACCGGACGGCGGAGTTTCTGGATGGTGTGCAGCCAGTGTTCGAGAAGTTGCGGAGAGTACTCACGCGTTTCGCAGAGTTTGAGGAGATGCATAAAAGAACTCTAACTCGACTCCTCT
Organism: uncultured Candidatus Peribacteria bacterium; assembly: GCA_964356195.1. Classification (GTDB taxonomy): domain Bacteria; phylum Patescibacteriota; class Gracilibacteria; order UBA1369; family 2-02-FULL-48-14; genus 2-02-FULL-48-14. The sequence continues at coordinate 32,147 of CAYHGP010000005.1, forward strand.
GGATTTGTCAGCTCAGAGGGATTTTCCTTATCTGCAAATGGCGTTGTCGGAGGAGTGACAACAGGTCTTAAAATTCATTTTTCACCATCGGTAGTACGATGACGCCTTCTGTGTCGCCAATTTTTTCGAGGACTTCGTATAAAACGGCCTTGGCTTCCGCAAGGGTAGAAAGGTTCACCACTTTGGCGCGGTATTCGCTGGCGCCGTCGAAGCCGCGGATGAGGTTCACAAAGTGTTTGCGCATTTCCTTCATGCCGCGTTCTTCACCCTTGGATTCCACGCAGAGTTCGGCGTGACGGAGGTAGGTGGGAAGTTTTTCGGCAAAGGTTTTTGGAGAGATGTAGGTTTCTCCATACAAGGCTGCTGCGATTTCCGCCATGACCCACGGATTTCCCATGGTACCACGGCCCACCATGACGCCGTCGAGGTTGCCTAGTTTTTGAACCGCATCTTCCGCGCTGCGAATGTCACCATTTCCAATAACGGCAATACCGACGTTTCTCTTTACCTCGTAAATGGGTTCCCAGTCGGCTTTTCCCAGGTACATTTGTTTGGCGGTGCGTCCGTGGATGCTGAGCAGGCTGATGCCCGCACTTTCTAAATCTTTACAAAATTGAATGAACCACGGAAGGTCGAGTTGGTCGGAACCGATGCGGGTTTTTACGGACACGGGAAGTTTGGTGGCTTTCACTGTGGCTTCCACAAGTTTCACAGCGTGGCAGGGGTTTTTCAAAAGAGCGCTGCCGTGGTCGCTCGAAACAACTTTTTTGGCGGGACAGCCCATGTTGATGTCGATGGCGTCGATGCCCATGGCTTCAATGCGCCTCGCCGCTTCGGCAAAATGCTCCGGCTTTTTTCCGAAAATTTGGGCGACTAAGGGGCGTTCTTCATCCGGGTTAAAATCCAGCTGCTTGAGCGTCATTTTGCTGTCGTAGGCAAGACCGTCGGCGCTGGTGAATTCGGTAAAACAAATGGTGCGTGGCTCGATGCCCTTCACGAGTTGGCGGTAAGCGGTGTCGGTGTAGCCGGCCATTGGGGCAAGCGCAAGAATCGGGCGCTTTGCGCCGGTCCAAGAAAACGGCATATTAGTAGTTGGGGTTCACTTTGGGCCCGCCTTCTGTTCCGTCAGTATCTGGGGCCGGCTCCGGATTTTTTCCTGCATTTTCAATAGCTTCGGTGACGGCATCTTCATCGCCTCCAATAAAGGTCACATTGGCCTGTTCGTAGTTACGGTAATCGGAATAGTTTTTCACTGGCGCGCCTTTGGTCCAGGCGTAGCCGAAGCCTTTGCTGTCTTCAAACAATCCGGAAAGGATGTAGACGGAGTTGGCTCCACCGATGCCGCTGTATACAGCGTAGACATAACCAAAAGGTTTGCCGGCTTTGTCGATTTCACCTTGGCGAGGATCGGAGGGAACTTCGCTGATGTTTTCGCTTTTCACTAAAGCGGCCTGGAGTTGGTCCACGGAAGGATAGGCGCCATTTGCTGATTTATATTGATCCAGGGCCGTGGCGATGACGGTGAGATCATTCAGACGTTCTTCGTTTTCCTCCAAATAGCTGCGATCGTCTGGCAAATTACTGGTGATATTGGCTTGAATATCTTGCGCACGGTCTCTGTTGGCAACCCACCAAATGGTAGCTCCTCCTACAAATACAACTACCACGGCCGGAATGAGCATGGCTAAGAATAGTTTGCGTTTTTCGTAGCGATTTTCGGAGGCACTTTGGGTTTTAAGAGCTTCTTCCGGTGTCTTTTCTACCTGAAGAGTCGCGAGCGGGTCGTAAGGGGCGGGGTCTGCAGGTTTGTTTGGAGAGTGTTTGAGATGACGTTTCTCTTCCGCTTGTTTCAACAAAGAAAGCGCTCGTTGATTTCCGGGTTCAATCATTAAAATTTCCTGGCAACCTTGTACCACTTTGTCGAATTCGCCGGCGTTTAACCAGGATTGCACGTGATTGAGGGCCTCTATAACACTGATTTCGCTGTTTTCCATGTGAAAATACTAGCAGATTCACGTTCTAAGTGAAAGTCGAACTCATAGCTCACACTCTCGCTCCGCTCGAGGGTTAAAACACCTGGTCTTCATTAACCGAGGCGCTTCCCACTTGAGGGATGACGGCTTCAATGGTTCCCCACACGGCTTCACGATCTTTGGGGACGATGAGGGTCACTTCGTCTCCGGCGTCGCCTTTGTAATAAGTGACGGAAGCCAAGATGACTTTGTAAGATTTTCCGTTGGCCACTACTCGAAACTGGCCGTCTTCTTTCACGATGACTCCTTTCACGAACTCACGTTCAACGGGAGAGATTTGTTTGAACATGAAGGTGCCGTTGGGCATGATGGTGAGCTTCAGACGGTCGCCCTCCACGAGTTTGGATTTGCTGGCGTAATTGGCGGCCACGGGGAACATTTTCCCGTTCGGGCCGATCATGTTTTGTCCGTCAAAAGTTCCTTCTACAATCTGGCTTTCACCTTGTTCATAGGCTTTTGGTTCTTCCATTTTCACAAAATGACTGGTACTTCGTGTGCCGGATCCCGGAGCGATTTCTTCCAAGAGTTCTTTTGCGGATCTCAGTGAAGATTCCGCGGCTTCAATCATGCGGAGAATTTTTGACATTTGTTCGTTGCTCATATTTGTTGGTGTTTAGGTTTTTACAAGGAAGTGCTCAACTTATATATTACTTTTTCGCCGTTTTGTCCAGAAACTCGCAGGTCAATGTACTCGAGGGGTGCTTCGTAAATATTCAGTTCGGTCAGCGCTTTTTTAAGCTTGGCCAGTTGCACGCTCACATCTTGGCCGAGGTCGATCCACACGTAGAAATAACGTTCGGTGTACAGGTGCAATTCCCGCGCCCGTTTCAAATAATGGATTTCCAGCACTTGCATATTGAATTTCCCTTCAAAGTCTTTGGTGGTATCCAGAATTTGGGTGAGGGTTTCTATGGAGATCAACTGCTGATTGATTTCTGTGGGCAAGGTGGTCTTCTGAGTAGTTTCTTCGGTGGTTTCCTCGACGGGTGTTTCCGTGGCGACAGGCAAATCCATGTCGGTTCCGGTGACGTCCATCACAATAAGAGGAATGTTTTCCACTGTCGTTCCCCCCCCGGGGACTTCGCCCACGCCGGAGACGAGACCGAGTTCATTGATGAGATAGTACTGACTGCTGCCATCTACAAAATCCACTCGCACGTTGGCGACTGGAGGGTAAGTTTCCAGAGTCACGGAGATGGTGTGGAATAAGCTGCGGCGAATATCCAGCGTTTTGAGGTAACCATATTGTTCCAACAGGGCTTGCTCATGGGCCGCTGTGTTAAAAAGGAGCAAGTTTTCGCCGAGGTAATCCTGAAGATAGGTGTTGAGTGCGGCTTGTTCTTGCAAAGTATCGGCTTCTCCTTTGATGTCGATGCTTTGAATTTCTAAAAGTGGCGTGAAGAAAATTCCGTAAATGGCTACACCCAGAGTAAAAAAAATTGCAAAAAGTTTCACATAGGCTAAAAAGCGTCCCGTCTTTTCGCTGCGGCGGCGTTGAGTTCTGTCCGGCGCTAGAGGAGTGATTTTGGGCGTGAATGGTTTCCTATACGAAGCACGCGGGCTCTTATAACTGGTGTAGCTTGCCTGTTTTGTGCGGTGTTTTCGCCGAAAAAACGAAAAGAGACCCATATTGAGGCGTGAGATAAATGGTCTAGTTCCCTTTTGCGAGAGCGGCTTGCATGGCATCCTGACGCGCAATGCTGCGTGGACGAGCCTTGGCCTTGTTCTTTCGCTTAGCCTGTTTAGACTTCGGGCGGTTCTTGTCCGCCGTGGTCATTCCGTGTTTGTGACTGTTTGCGTTTACCATATACTCGGCGGAGCCGGGGCTCCTGAGTTAAAAAAGTGAGTGGATTCTAAGGTAGCGTGAGCGTTAAGTCAAGTTTTGTAGAATCAAGAGACCCAACCGTGGAGCGGAGGGTCTCTATTCGGAGTTGAATTGAGGGCTTCGCCTAGCTGCACCCCATGCTATTTCCGCAGTTCAGACATTTGTAACAGGTGGCGTTGCGAACGGTAACGTGACCACAGGTGCCGCAGAGGGGGGCATCGCCCATCATGCTTTTCAGCTGGTCGTTGAGAGAATTTGCGCTTGCGGGCATGGTCTCGATTTGGTTTGTGTCGGTGGCCTCATTCATGATGGCTTCGGTGATTTTGCCTTTGGCCGTGTTTTCCATGAGCTGGGTCGTTTTGGGCTCCACGTGGACGAAGTCGGTGCGGCCGAGGTATTCCATGCCTAGGACTCGGAAGATGAAATCCACAATGGAAGTACAGGTTCGAATGTTTGGGTGAGTGGTGAATCCACTGGGATCGAAGCGTGTGAAGGTGAAGGAATCGACGTATTTTTCGAGAGGTACGCCGTATTGTAGGCCGATGGACACGGCCACCGCGAAACAGTTCAAGAGGCTTCGGTAGGAAGCTCCTTCTTTGAAGGTGTCGATGAAGATTTCGCCGAGCTTGCCGTCGTCGTATTCGCCGGTGCGAAGGTACATTTTTTGACCGGCCACGGCGGCTTCCACGGTGATTCCGTTGCGCTTTGCGGAGAGATTCACTTTGCTGCCTCGGAGAATGGCGCCTTCCGGAAGGGTTGCATTAGCAATGGCAGCGGCCATACCGGCATCGGTGTTTTTATCTTTTTTGTTGGAGAGAGGTTGAGAGTGCTTGCTTCCGTCACGGTAAAGGGCAATGGCCTTGATGCCGAGTTTCCAGGATTGCATGTAAATGCTTCGGATGTCGGCGACGGTGGCTTCATGTGGAAGGTTCACGGTTTTGGAAATGGCTCCGGACATGAAAGGTTGTACGGCGGCCATCATTTTCACGTGGCCGAGAGGCGCGATGTAACGCGTGCCTTTTCCACATTTGTTGGCGCAATCGAAGATCGCAAAATGTTCTTCTTTGAGATGAGGAGCGCCTTCTAAAGTTTGCGCGCCTTCGCCTCCGTTTTTACCAAGAACGTAATCAATAATTTCTGTGATTTGATCGGTGGTGTAGCCGAGTCTTTCAAGGACGAGAGGGATGGATTTGTTGATGATTTTGAAGTATCCGCCTCCGGCGAGTTTCTTCCATTTCACGAGGGAGAATTCGGGCTCGACTCCGGTGGTGTCGCAATCCATGAGCAGACCGATGGTTCCGGTGGGTGCGAGTACGGTGGCTTGTGCGTTGCGGTAGCCGTATTTTTCTCCGAGTGTTACAGCGAGGTCGGCGTCTTCACAAGCGGCTTCGTACAAAGCGGCTCCGGAAAGTTTTTTGTCGATGGCGTGGGCGGCGGCTTGGTGCTTACCCATGACGCGGAGCATTCCTTTCTTGTTTTTTTCGTGAGCGGCAAAAGTTCCGACGGCGCGGGCCATTTCAGCGGAAACGGCGAAGGCTCGGCAGTGAAGAATGGCGGTGAGGGCGGCGGCAATGCTGCGGCCTTGGTCGCTGTCGTAAGGAATTCCCATCATCATGAGCAGGGTTCCGAGGTTGGCGTAACCGAGTCCGAGAGGACGAAAATCGTGACTGTTTTGTGCGATGGCTGGAGTTGGGTAGGACGAAAGATCCACGAGGATTTCTTGAGCGATGAAGAAAATTTCTACGGCGTGACGGTACGCTTCGATGTCGAAAGTGCCGTCGTCGTTCAAGAATTTTACAAGGTTGAGGGAAGCGAGGTTGCAGGCCGTGTCATCGAGGAACATATATTCGCTGCAAGGGTTCGAGCCGTTGATGCGGCCGCTTGCGGGGCTGGTGTGCCAGTCGTTGATGGTGGTGTCGAATTGAAGGCCCGGGTCGGCACAGCTCCAAGCGGCGCTGCAGATGGTATCGAAGAGTTCGCCGGCATCGTGTTCTTCGTATTTTTCTCCGTTGGTGCGGAAGCGAGTCCAGAATTTTTCACCGTTTTCCACGGCGCTCATGAATTCGTCGGTGACACGTACGGAGTTGTTGGAGTTTTGTCCGGAAACGGTGTGGTAGGCTTCACCGCGCCAGTCGCCTTCGTAGCCGGCATCAATCAAGGCCTTGGCTTTCTTTTCGGATTCCACTTTCCAGTTCACAAAGTCGAGAATTTCAGGATGGTCGATGTTGAGAACCACCATTTTGGCGGCACGGCGTGTGGTTCCTCCGGACTTAATGGCTCCGGCCCCACGGTCGAGGACTTCGAGAAAGGACATCAATCCTGAAGAAATTCCGCCACCGGAAAGATTTTCAAAGCGGGAACGAATGTTGGAGAAATTGGAGCCGGTTCCGGATCCGTACTTGAAGAGTTTGGCTTCGTTTTTGGCGAGTTCAAAAATCCCCATGAGTGAGTCGTCCACTTTTTGAATGAAGCAGGCGCTGCACTGAGGGCGAGCGTAAGCGTTGTCAATTTCGACAATGGCGGCCTGGTCATAGTCCCAAGCGTAATTTCCTTTGTCGCCGGTGACGCCGTATTCGTGGAAGAGTCCGCAATTGAACCACACGGGGGAGTTGAAGGCGCCGTGTTGGGTGATGCACATGAATTTGAGTTCTTGTTCGAAATTGTCCGCATCTTCGCTGCTGGCAAAATAACCCTTGGCCTCTCCAAAAGTGCGGATTGTGTGTGACACGCGGTGAACCACTTGTTTGGCGCTGGTTTCGCTATCCACTCCATTGGAATCCGGGCTAGCGCCCCGCTTGCGGAAATATTTTTGAGCGATGATGTCGGTGGCGAGTTGAGACCATGTTTTTGGCACTTCCACATTTCTCATTTCAAAAACCACGGTTCCGTCCGGTTCGGTGATGCGGGATTCGCGGAGTTCAAAATCCACCATTTCGAAGGCATCCATTCCGGCCTTGGTGTAACGTCGTTTGACGCTGAGGGCTTTCCCAGCGGATTTCGCCTCTTGAGGGCGTTTGAGGGAAGCGGGTGTTTGGGCCGTAAGGTCGGGAAGGGTGATGGATTGAGCCATGGCGTGGGGAATTAAGAAAAAGAATCACAGCCCGTTGGGGCTGGAAAGAGCGATTAGACACAAGATATAGGGGATTTATGTCTGGTGTACCACAAGATATCGAAAAACCTCGGGATGGTCAAAGCAAAGTTTTCCATATTCGTTTGACGTCGGACCTGCTTGAAGTTGTGGTTGAAATTTGAATCCGAAAGCCTGTGTTGTGGGGTAGGAGGGGAGCCTCTTAGGGGCCTTGACAGAAATTGGCTTCAGGTTTATTATGTTGTAATCCGATTTAATCTGAACTATGGCA
>CAYHGP010000005.1:39463-51954 GCA_964356195.1 uncultured Candidatus Peribacteria bacterium
GATGACGAGCCTGCTGCGCCTAGAGTTCCTGTGCCAAGCACTCCTAGTCCCACTCCTCGAGGTTCTCGCTCTGCCGTCTGGGTGGATGATGAGTCAGCCTTTTCGCCACGTGCTGATGATGCAAATGATCCCGATTCCGTGCCGAGTGGCATCTCTTCCGTGGTACGTTTCGACGAAGGTGCATTTGAAGTTAATGAGCGTGAAATATATGTGAGAGGTGAAATTGTTCTTAAAGACCGTTCGTATGGGTTTAGAGTTTTAAATGACGGAATAGTGCATGTTATGGGGGATGATTATAATTGGGCTCCTGCTCCGTGGGCGAGGCTTCTCGTTCAAACCGCTATCAACCAACGATTTAGAGAGTCAGGTTTGGAAGGCGGTGTTGAGTTGGAGGGAGATCGGTTGGTTTTTAGGTTAAATAGGGGTTCCGGGGAGTCTTTTGACGAGGAACCCGTAGATGATTTGCCTTCCTCTGCCCGTGCTCCATCTGTTTTGGCTTCGACCTGGAAGTGGCTGATCACTGATCCTGATAAACCTGCAGTAGCTCCTGACCCTGATGCAGAGGAGACGGAATCAAGATCTGTTTTGGCTTCGACCTGGAAGTGGCTGATCACTGATCCTGATAAACCTGCAGTAGCTCCTGACCCTGATGCAGAGGAGACGGAATCAAGATCTGTTTTGGCTTCGACCTGGAAGTGGTTGATCACAGATTCGGCAGAAACCCCGGCGGGAGCGCCGCTCGCTGTACAGCGAGGGTTTTGGGCGAGAGTGGGGGGAGGGGCTCTCAATATGATTCGTACTGAACCGGGAAGCATTGGTCAACTTAAACGTGTTTCCGACGCTGAAATGTCTGCGTATAGGGCCGGTGTGATTATGGATCGATTGGGTGTGGATAAGATTTTTGACAGTCTTGGTACTTTTACATTGGGTAGCTTGAATGTTGCCGTTTCTTTCGCTGCTTTTATGCACTTGTCTGCACATGGAGCAAGAGCGGGGATTGGCTTTGCAGATTATCTTAAAATTGCCGGGTACCAGACCGGGAATGTTTTTTACGGGATTGGTCGAGGACTCGTTGGCAAGATTCCACTTGCCGGAACTTTCCTCAAAGAAAATGTTCTTCCCGAATATCGTGCTTATGAGAAATCAGCAAAACTCTTTGAACCTGCTTTAGAAGTTGCGATTGAGAGGGCGAGGGATGCAGGTCTCACGGAGGGTGAGATTGAGGAAGCGCTTAAGGAAGATGCTACAATCAAAGAAAAATGGAAGAAAAAAGCTGAGAAGAAGGGCAAAGAAGCTCATGGCGGAGGAGACGGTCATGGGACGGATGCCGGTACTCACGGTCCTCAGTCGCCGGAAGCAGCAAAGAAGGCTCTTGTGCAAATGGTTGCCGCGCATTTGATGTATAAAGATGTTACGACTGAGGAACTTAAAAGGGCTGATCCTACTTTGTGGGCGACTTTAGACGCGGAGATCAAAAGGGTGAATAAAGGGCATTCAAATTTGAATGCAGGAGAACGTCAGGCCGGGCATGCTTTGCATGAGGTAATGCATGACTCCAAGCCTGCTGTGGACAAGGCTTCCCGAGCGGCGCGTGCTCACTTTAATACTCTTATGGAGAGGGCCGGTTTGGTTCCTGATCCTCGTAGTGAAAGTACTTCTTGGTTCAATTGGGCACTTGCCCATGCGCAGCATCATGTTGATAGTGTGGATGCTCCGGCAGGTACGAAAGCACCTCTTGTCGATGAGCATTTTTTGCCTCATGTGGTGAATGAACGGTTCGGTTGGGAACTGCGTCGTCAATTGGGTGGAACTGTTCGTAGTGAAGACGCAAGGAATCTTATAGGCCGTTTTGCCGCAAGCCCCGATGTTCATAAAATTCAAGACTTGATTGAGGGGCCTGAAAATTCACACAACAATGAGCGCTTAGGTGCTTTGGTGAGAGCGGTTGTAAGTGGTGGCGGAGCTGGGCACAGCGGGCATTAATTTAATGCGAACCACATCCGCAAGCGTCTCCGCCGGAACCGCAGGCGCAGCCGGATTTTTTGACTCCGGTAAAGTTTGGATTTGTGATTTTGAAGCCGGAGCCGTAGGCGCTTTCAATGAAGTCCACTTCTGCGCCGGCGAGGTTTTTTAAAGACTCGGGGTCGAGGTAAATGGAAACGCCATGGAATTCAAAAGTCTTTTCATCGTCGCCGGCTTTTTCTTGAAAATCCATGCCGTAAGTGGGTTCGCGCCCATCGTTATCGGCGGCGGTGATTTTGAGTCCGAAGCCTTCCTTGCCTTCGGCTTTTGCAAATTCTTTCACTTTGGTCGCGGCGTTTTCGGTCATGTAAATGCCGTCGTCCGGAGCGCGTCGGCGAGCGAGGGCCAAGTCGTTGATTCTGGCTATCATCTCATCCACGGTTTCTTCGGAAATTCCGTGACTCATGGCGCCCATTTTCAGAGGTTCGAAAACGTTCACGCTGCAACTGGTGCAGTGTAAGCCAAAATCTTGCATGATTTGCGCGGAGTCGGGCAGACGGTTGAGTACGTCGCCAATGAGCATATCCCCATTAATCAGCGGTTTCTGTGCTGACTTCCTGGGTGACGGTTTCGACTTGGATTTCACTTTGGTCTTCGACATTAGTTTCTTGTTGAGAACCCAATAGTACCATAGCCGGTCCAATGGCGCCAAGCAGGAGTCCGAGTACCATTAAGGCGGCGACAATGCGAAAAATAGTCTTCTGCATTTATAAAAGTTGAGTGTCTACATAAACCAATCCGAGAGCAAAAATCAATCCGAGGAAACCAAAGATTGGCAGTCGTTCTTCGCTTACGAATCGCATTTTCCATTTCACGACTGAAGGAGAAAGGTGGGAAATTCCTCCGATTGCGATGATGACGGCAATCCAGGAAAGCAAACTTTCCCAGTCCCAGCCAAAGCTGCGGGGGGAAGTGGTGAGGATGAGCATAGCCATCATCATTGGCGCAATCGCGCTTACGAATTGAAGGGCTGCGGAGTTGGACCAGTCTTTTAAAACGCGGTACATTCCGCTGGGGTCGAGTACCATTTTGAAAAGCACAGGAAGCATGAAGAGGGCGAGAAGGGTGAGGGTCATATGGCGTTGGTGAAGTGGCTTTATTAAAGCTCTATTCTTCCGGATCTTCAAGTGCATCCAAAATTTCAAGGACGTCGTCGGGGGAGTGCATGTCGGTCATCGTGAATAAATCCTCCACATCTGGATGGTGAGCGCTTACCGTGTAATACGGCTTCCAGTCGTTAATGTAGCCAATGTCGAGGGTGTCTTTGTTTCCAAAGGTCATTTTCTCCACACCGAGGTGAAAACTATCAAAACCTTCCGTCCATTCAATTCCTTCAATGCTCAGTTGATTGGCTAAAAAATTTATTTTCTCCAAATCTTCCTCTAAATCGTCTCTTTCTTCGACACTTCGATCGAGAGCTTCTTCGCACTCGTCTGAACCTTCACAAATAGTTTCGACGCTGGGCGCTTGTTTGATGAAGGAGTCCAAGGCGTGATTGCAGACTTCCGTGAGGATTGCCGACGCGTTTTCGGGATCGGCATTGTAGGAGTAGTCCTTCACCCATTGTTCGGGCACGGTATGGAAAGCGAGAATATTGCTTGCGGGCGCTACGGACATTCTAAAGGTCGAATCATTTTCGTTGTAATTCGCGGCGTCGAGCTCCTCTAATTCTTCGAAGGCCGCATCGGTGAGCTCAGGATGTTCTTCGTGGTTTGCATTGATGCGTGCTACTTGTTCTGAATACATTGCATCGTTGCGTTCAGATAATTCCAGGTAATCGGGGGTTTCTTCGTCGGAAAACATACTGAAGTCCGTGAACTCCACCGGGACCGCTTCCGGATTGCTTTGCGGGTAACAGGACATCACGCTCGTGAAAAGGTTTGATCGTTGGGTGCACACAACGTCAGGATTACTTCGCATACAATCGTACAGAGGTCTGAAGGCTTCGAAACCTCTTTGAATGGGTTCTGTGATTTTCACCTGAGCTTCGGGATTAGCTGTTTCCCGGGCGGTGTCCTCTTCGGAGCCTTCGACTAGACCGCTGATTTGGCGGCGGAGTCTTTCTAAATCTGGATCGGGTTGATGAGTTTTTGGAGCGCGGCTAATTGGGGAGGCTATTCCGTTTTTTTCCGGGCACTGGGTGAGCGCGAGCCCTAACAGGACAGTCAGACCAAGACCTGCAGCGACTTTTGTGCGAGAATTTTCAGGATTTTCGTTCATGTATTTTCAGGTTTGAGGAACAGCCAAGAGATGATTTTAACAGTTTTGACTGTATTAGTCAAAGCACCAACATACTGTCTCCAAATGAATAGAAGCGGAAGCCTTCGCGGAGGGCGATTTCGTAGATTTCTTTGAGATGGAGTTTGGCGCCTTTATGCTGGAGGAAGGCCTCCACGAGCATCATGAGGGAGGAACCGGGAATGTGAAAGTTGGTGAGGAGTTGATCGACGACTTTGAACTGGAAAGGCGGGAATATAAAAAGATTGGTTTTTGGGCCTTTGGTGAAAGTTTCCAATGTTCGCGTGGTGGTGGTTCCCACGGCGGTGCAGAGGTGACCTTGTTTTTTAAGAGCGAGGATTTTTTGGGCGACTTCATTGGCAATTTCATAATGTTCTTCATACAAAGTTTTGCTGGCGAGATGTTCCGGAAGCACCGGGGCAAAGGTGCCGAGGCCCACATGAAGGTTCACAAAAAGATGAGGGATGCCGGCTTGGTCCAGTTGATGAAAAACTCGGTCTGTGAAGTGCAGCGAAGCGGTGGGCGCGGCCACGGAGCCGGGATTTTTGGCGAAGATGGTTTGGTATTTTTTCCGAAGCTGTGTTTCCGTGAGCGGCGAATTTTGGATGTAATTCGGAATGGGTGTTTTGCCGAGGCGCGCGAGTAGCTGAGGAAGTTTGTGCAGATCGAAGTTTGCATGAAAAGTGAACGCTTTTTCCGTGTCTTCGATGACTTCCAGGATGTGTTTAGAATTGAGCGTAATTTTTTCGCCGTTGCGCAAGCGGCGGTTGGCAATGGCCTTGAGGGTTCCGAGCTTGTAGTTTACTTCGGTGGGCAGGACGAGCAGCTCCAGGGGTTCGCCCGTAGGTACTCGCGTAAAGATGCGTGCCGGGACAACCTTGGTTTCATTCATCACCAAAAAAGAAGTCGCTGGAAGGTATTTGGGAAGATTGTGAAAAAGGTCGAACTGAAGGGTGTTCGTGCGGGTATCGTAAATCAGGAGCTTTGAAGCGTCCCGAGGGGAGGCGGGTTTTTGTGCGATGGAAGCTTCCGGGAGTTCGTAGTAATAAAGCGGATCCATTTATGCAGCCTTGAGCGCGGTGCGTGCTTCGGTGAGACTTTCTTCGAATTCATCAATTTCACTTTCCAAGGTGGAAAGTAATTCGTCGAAGCCTTCATCGTCGGACTGTTCCGCTTCATCGTAAGTGAGACGCAAGTTTTCCAGGCTCATGCGAAGTTCGTGGAGAGTATCTCCGTCTCCGTCATCATCGCTCCAGTCTTCGTCGCTGTCGGAAAGGTTATCAAACTGTTCTTGAAGTTCATCGACTTCTTCGGACCATTCTTCGAGCTTATCTTTGATGGCTTCCATGGTTTCTGTGCGATTCATAGTGAGTGTGGTTAACTTTTTTGGGCTTGCGGACGGAAGCATATCACAAAGATAGCGCCTGCCAAGAGAATTATTGCCGAACCTGTTAAAATGGCTAGATTTTGATTAATGCTGACGAGAAAACCGGCGAGAAGTGGGGGCAGCGCCTGGCCTAAAGCTCGTAGGGATTGAGTAACGCCCATGGCTTCACCTTGTTCGTTCACCGGACTGAGTTTGGAAACTACGGCGGTGGCGTTGGGGTAGGTGAGACCTTCGAAAATGGCAAGAAAGGGTTGCGTGACAAAAAGCATCCAGGTGGCGTTTGGAATCGTGACGGCCAGGAGGGAAAGCGCGAGTAAAAAGAGCGAAAATTTTAGAATTTTTTCGGGGATGAAAAAGCGGGCTGCAATGCGCGTGAAGAGGCCTTGGCTGAGGGCGATCCAAATGCCCGTAAATCCGAATAGGGTTCCGATTTGAGCGGGATTCATGTCGAATTTATGGACGAGGAATACCGGAAAAAATTGGGTGAAAAAACAGAAGCCCAGGGTGTGGAGGAAAACCACTAAAAACATGGTGCGCAGATTTTTCATACGGAAGGCTTTCCCTATGTGTTCAAAGGCCAGGAATGGGTGAACTTTTCGTACGAATCGTTCTTTTAGAGTTTCTTTATATTTGAAGGTGAGAAGGAAAAGATTCACTGCAGAGAGACAGGCAGCAAAGAGGAAGGGAGTGGAGGCGTTGAACCAGGAAACCAGTTCCGGGTTGGCGAGCTGGCCTCCCAGGAAAGGGCCTACAATGAAGCCAAACCCGAACGCCATTCCAATGAGTCCGAAGTTTTGCGCACGGTTTTTTGGAGTGCTCATGTCTGCGATGGACGAGTTGGCAACACCGATGTTTCCGCCGGTGAATCCGTCAAGGATGCGGCTGACGTAAAGCAGCCAGAGTTGATTGGTGAAAAGTCCGTAAGCGAAGAGCAGGTAGCCCAGGAGTGTTCCCACGAGCGAAAAGATGAGGAGCTTTTTGCGCCCGTAGTTGTCGGAAAGGGTGCCAAGGATTGGGGAACCTAAGAATTGAGCCAAAGGGTAGGCTGCAATCAATATTCCCAGGGCAATGTTGCGGGTGGATTCGGTCCAGACGGTGGGAACCAAAGCGCTTGCCGGGTCGAGCATGAGCGGGGCCAGTACTGGGATCATAATCCCGATTCCAACGAGATCGAGAAAAACAATGAAGAAAAGCGTGAATAGGTTGTTTTTGTTCATGCCTGATTTATAGTGGAACTCATGGCCCGACGCAAACTCAAACATTTCGCAGAGATGAAAAAATGGTCCCACGTTTTGGAATTTCCTTGGGGGACCAAGCCTCAAACGAAAGGCACCTGGGGGAAGCCGCTGATTTTGGAACTCGGTTGCGGTGGCGGAAATTATACGCTGGGTTTGGCGCAGCATTTCCCCGAGAAAACTGTGGTAGGGGTGGACATCAAGGGTGCGCGAATGTGGTGGGGAGGGGGTCAGGCCTTGGAACTTGATCTGCAAAATGTGCAATTTTTGCGCACTCGCATTGAAAATTTGGCGGATTTTTTTAACGAAGGTGAAGTGGACGAAATTTGGATCACTTTCCCTGAACCGCATCCTGCGGAGGGAAATGCCAAGCGTCGGCTAACGTCGCCGCGCTTTTTGGAGATCTATAGGAGGGTTTTGAAAGCGGGTGGCCTTTTGCATCTAAAAACAGACAGCGCTCTCTTGTTTGAGTACACGGTGGAGACTTTGCCGAAAGAAGGATTTACTCTGGAACGAGTGGTCCCGGATGTGTACTCCGTTGAAAAAGATGAGCTGCTTCAGGGAGTGCAAACTTTGTACGAAAAAAAATATTTGGCGACGGGAAAGAAGATTCTCTATCTCTGTGCTTCCAAACAAACCTGAAATAGGGTATAATGAGCGGATTAAATAAAAACAAATATGTTCAGTCCGGAAGCGTTTATGTTCGGTTTCCTGCAAGGGTTCGTTATTGGGCCCATCACGCTATATGGAATTCGCGAGGGACTCAACCCCAAGCGAGGAATTTGGTTTCAACTTCAGGTGATTTTTGGGGCTACTCTTGTGGAGGCCGTTTACTTGCTTTTGGCCACACACGGAGTCATCCATTTTATGGATTACGAATGGATTCGTCTTTTAATGTGGACCACTGCTTCTTATATGCTCCTGTCCATGGGGATTGATGCGTTGCGAGGTGAAAAAAGTAAAAAGAAATTTGAGAAAGTTCATGCTCATAAATTGCACTTTTACGACAACGACTTTTTTAAAGGTTTCCTCATGTGTTTGGCGAGCCCCATGGCGATTACTTACTCCCTCATGGTGGTGGGAAGTTTGTATGTGAGTTATGCCGTTGCCGTTTCTCCCACGGCATTTGCTTTGAATGTGAACTTGGGCGGATTGATGAGCGCCTTGCTTCTTGTGGCTTTAACCTTGGTGGTACGCCACGTTTTCCACCAATGGATGCTCAAAAAGCTCATGCTGGCCGGCTCTCTGGTTTTGCTGGGCTATGGCCTTTACTTCGGTTGGCAGGCGGTTTTGGAGGTGCAACCGGTGGTGGAGGCGTTTACGGCTTCGGTGTTTACTGCGTTTTAAGTTTCACAATGCCTTTCAGTTGGATGCTTTTGAATCCTTCTTTTTCAGGTTCCAGGCTGATTTCGTAAGCTTCACCGCTGGGTTGTAGGATGGAGAATTTCACTTGTGAAGAAGTGAGTTGATGTAAGGCTATGGCGGTGGCAATACTTCCCGATCCACAACCTGTTTCGCGCACAAAGCTGGCGGTTTCGCGGACCCAAATGAGCGGGTCAATTTTTACATATTCCGGTGTTTTCTCAATGTAAATAACTCCCACGGCTTCGTAGTTTTCTTTGTACTTTTCAATGAGGCCGAGGGCTTGAGCTTCATCGAAGTTTCCTTCCAAAATAATATGACGGATCCCTGCTAGATCAATAACGGTGTAGTCCCTTTCCAGCTGGGATTGCAGGTAGAAGGCACCGGGGAGACTCACTACGGTGGTGTCTTCTGAAATTTGAACATTCAGCAAGGTGTCTGAACCTGAAACTTCCATGGTGACGTCGGAAAGTTGGTGTTCTTTCGCCCACAAAAAGGCTGCGGAACGCGTGGCGTTGACGCAAAATTCTCCTCCCATCATTTGGAGTCGAAAAGCGGCATTCTTGTCGTTCGGTTCTTCAATGTAGCCCACTTGTTCCACTTCTTTGTCTTCTTTCATGATTTCTTGCGCCACTTCCGCATGTCGCGCGCGTGCTACGGTTTCTTTGACGATGGCCGTTGTGTTGCCACCGGGCCAGAGTTTGACGAAGGGGATAGTGTTCATAGAAAGGCTATTGAATTTGTATGCAGGGATTGATCTTGTCGTGAAGGCCGAGCAATTCGTTGATTCCTTTTTCGCTGACGGAAATAATATCAGGGTCCCATTCTTTTTGATCAAAAGAAGCTTTGTACATTTCCGGCATCAGAGGACTGATGGCATCGTCCAAGGTCAGATCCTTAACGGTTTCCATGAGGCGGGACCAACTGTCTTTTTCTCCATAGAGGTACAAGTCGGGTCCGCTGGCCAAGGCGACTTCGTGGTTTCCGTACTCCATGAAGGCAAAACTGAGTCCCACACAGATTTCTTTGGTTTGTGCGCGGGCACACACCTCAATACTTCTGTAGTTTTCCAAATCCACGTTCATTTTGATGTAGCTGTTTTTCATGTTCGTGAGGTAGTTCACTTGGTCAAAACCTCCTAAACATTTTACTCCGTAGTAGAAAGATACGGTTGCAAAGTCGAGGAGAAGGCTGGGGATGAGTTCTTTGGATTCCAGTGCCTTTTGGATGAGTTCGGGCTTGAGTTCAATCTTATAAGATTCGTCTTTGGAGACGAGGTAATTTCCTTTGCGCCAGAGTTGCAAATTGTAGCGACTGCCTTTTGGAAGAGCCCAGAAGAGGTAGGTTCCTGTGGATTCTTTTGTGGAATAAGCTCCGTGAATGCCCTCGAAATATTGATTAATATAAGGCTCGTAATCGGGGTCGAAGAGCATATGGTGGAGGATGGTGTCTTGGTTCAAATGGTACTTGGTCAGCAAGCGCACCACGATGTCTTCCAGGCCCAAGGAAATCAAATTGGGAAGCTTAATTTCGCTCGCCTCAAAAAGCTTCTGCCAAAGTGTAAAGTTCGTTTTGGTCATCTGCTCTCCATAGTCTGAAGAGTGATACACTTCTTCTTTGTCATAAACGTCTTTTACCAGTTTGGTGACTTTTTCGTGAAGGCCCTCGTCGATTTCCTTTTTGTCCCGTTTTACATCAATAAGATGGTAAATCTTGTCCACTTCGACTTTTGTGTAGGCGGGGAGAGTGTAGACGGAAGGAGGTCTGTAGTTGCTCGTGTAAAAACCCAACTTGTGAGTTTGAAGTTTCCCGTCTTTGTAGTTATGGAAGAAAATTCCTCGAGTGAAGTCCGAATTATCCACAGAAATGTTGGCACACGATAAAACAATGACGTTCTCCAGGTTCGGATCCGTATGAGTGGCTATGGCGGCTCCCGTGAGCAGGTTGGAGTTTAAAGGGAAAGGATGAGTGATGGGGCCCGTGTGGTCGGCGGTGGAGACGAAGTAGTATTTTTCTAACTGTCTGACCACGGATTCTGCGGTGCTTTTCCCAAGACGTTCTTCCACGACTTCACTGATCACACTCAAAAACTCATTCTGCCTTCGTGGAATGGTTGGGCTCAGGTTCACATCGACGTATTGGTTCGCGTAATCCAAAAGCGTCTTTTGTCCTCTTTTCTCGAGGATGGTTTCAAGAACAGGCCTTTTGGCCAGCACTTCTTTCCTTAAGGCTTCAAATATGGATTTGTCGTCGGTCTGCGGCATAGGGTTTCCAGAATCTTACAACAAAGCTCGCCGAGTGTAAATGGATCCTTATTTTTGTTTATTCATGAGTCTTACGATCTCATTTGCACAGCCCCAAGAAAAAGTGACTCCTGAACCTCCGTGGCCGTAATTATGGATGACTTGTTTGGTTCCTTTGCCGTCTGTTCGTGCAATGCCTGTGTCTTCCGGCTCAAGGCGAATACCTTTGGAACGATAAGGACGCAGACCTACGATGTCCTCAATTTTTCGGGCGCCTTTTAGTGCGGGGACCAAGTTGGTGCAGCGTTTAATAATGTCGGCGCAAACTTCTTCGTTCGGTGTCTCTTCAGAAGTATCTTCGGCGGTTCCTCCAAGCATCACGTGGTCGGCGTGAGGCATAACGTTACGCATTCCGTCCTGGCATTCATCGTCGATGACTACGGCGTCTACACCTGCCGGCTTTGTGACTTTTACCAACTGGCCACGCATGGCCTTCACATTGGTATCATAAACCAGTTCACGGGAGGCCAAACCGGTACAGTTGACGACGGTATCCGCGGCATCAAAAGCTTCAACGAGACCCTCACTTACCGTTCGGGTGAGAATTCTTCCTCCGAGTCCTTTGAAGTATTGGATGAGGTGATCCATGTAAGGTGGCATATCAAAAGTGGGGTAGTCTACGGTGTAACCGCTGACTCCATTTTTCGGAATATTCACTCCCAGTCGTTCACCTGCTGCAGCGAGGTCTTGTGGATCGTGAATGGGCTTTCCACCAAGATGAAAAATCGGCTATTTATGCGCCGATTCCTTTGGATAGAGCCGCTTCCATGATAAAGCGTGCTGCTTAGGTCTTTTTCTTCCCACCCAGCACTATCAACTGTCCACACGCGGCGGCGATGTCGTCGCCCATGGTTTTGCGGATGGTGACGTCGACTTCGGCGCGTTCGAGGATCTGTTTGAAACGCTCCTGTTGTGCCACGGTGCTGCACTGGAGGTCCATGTCGGTGAAATTGTAGGGAATGAGGTTCACTTTCAGATGGCCGAGTTCTTTCACCAGGTCTGCGAGGACTTCGGCGTGGTGGTCGGTGTCGTTGATGTCTTGAAGCATCACATACTCAAACGTCAGGTGGTGGCGGCGGTTGCCGTGGACTTTTTGGTAGCGCTGAATCCAATCTTTAAGTTTGGGAATGAAAAGGTCGTAAGAACTGGGGACGATTTGTTTGCGGGTGATTGGGTCGGCGCTGTGGAGGGAAAGGGCGATGCGTGTGCCTGGCCAATCGGGATCGGTGAGGATTTGCTCGAGAACGGGAAGTACGCCCACGGTGGAAACGGTGACGTGTGTTGGACCGAGATCGGTGTTTTTGAGCCAGCTATGAATGGCCTTTTTTACATTTTCGTAATTGGCCATGGGTTCGCCCATGCCCATGAACACCACATTGCTGATGCGCTGGGGAAGGTTCGGATTCTCTTGGAGGAAGGTCTGCCAAAAACGGTACTGGTCGGCGATTTCGTCCGCAGTGAGGCTGCGGGTGAGACCCATTTTTCCGGTGGCGCAAAAGGTGCAGCCCATGGCGCATCCAACCTGGGAAGACACGCAAATGGTCCACTGGTCGCGGCGGTTTTCCATGAGTACGGTTTCCACTTGGGGTCCGTCTTCCAGGGTGAGCAGGGCTTTAAAGGTGTCGCCTTTGTTGCTGCTCATGAGGAGTGACTTGGTGTAAGAAACCCAGGGAACCTCTGCGGCCAGCGTTTCACGGGTGGTTTTGGGCAGATTGCTGATGTCCAGCCAGCCTTTTTTACCGGGTTTGTAGAGGTTCTCCTCAATCTGTTTCCAACGGAAAGGCTTTTCGGTGGGAAAGAGCTCGGTGAATTGTTCGAAGCGGGTTTTCATTGGACTTTGCATGAGGATAGTGTAGCGGAAGTGTCTGTTCTAGAACAGAGATTACAGGTTGGAACTTATTCATATGAATAAGTATTCAACCATAAATGTGCAAAAGTGGCAAA
>CAYHGP010000005.1:52054-53875 GCA_964356195.1 uncultured Candidatus Peribacteria bacterium
CCAAGCCAGAGTAAGGGACGGGTTAAGGTGTAAGACTTCATCGGTGTCTCTTTAGGATATAGAAAATGAGCGGAGGAAGGAGTGCCATCTGTAAAACAGGGGTGATGCCCACTTCAATGCCGGGAATGAGAGGCATGGTGGGAAGGTAAGACCAGCGCTCCATTTCGATGGAAATTTTTTCGATGATAAGTGCGAGGGTTGCGCCAACGAGTGCCATTTTCCAGAGAGAAGGAATTTTTTGGTGAATGGCGTAGAGCGCCAGCATAATTCCGACGTCGCCAAAAGTGGCGCGTACGCAAATCCAGAAGCATTTTTCCATGTCGATGCTGCAGGTGTAGAGCGGTGATTGGGCGAGTTCCCACGTGAGGTGGAAGACGAAGCTCAAAAGGGCAAGACGGAAGAGTGTGTGAATGGTGTGCTTCATGAGAAAATTATAGCTTACACGGGGGCTCAAAGGCTATTTTAGGTGTGGTATCACCACTTCTTCCAAGTACCACTCCAAGAGGGCTTGTACCATACTGATTTTTTCTGTTGAGTAGAAGCTTTTTACTTTCAAATCGGAAGCGGGGCAACGAACTTTCGGAGGATGGGGAATGTTTGTTGTGTCGAAGCCGGCAATAAATTCATTCATGGCACCCGCTTTCATGTGGAGTAGGGGGTAGTCTTTGCCTGGCGCGGTGTTTAAGGAAAAACGATCCAAGGACATAGGCCCAAACAAATTGATTCGTTTGTTCTCTTCGCCTGGTTCAGGTGCTTCTTTTGCGTGTTTCCCAAAGTCGGAGACTAAATCTTCTGAACCGTTCGCAAGTCTTGTAAATGTGATGCTAAATTCTTCGGAACGCAGGATTTTTTGGAACAGTTCAGGAGGAATCTCTTGCCCTGTTTGTTCACGATGCAGTCGCTCGATAAGTTCACAAAAATTAGCGGTTAGAATGAGTGCCCCGGTTATTTCACTTAAGAGATGATTTTCTTGATTCCCATATTCAGCGGTTTTGACGGATTCTTGTTTCACGATCTCTGACAAGCGCCTATAGGCTTCACCCTGTACGCCTGTAATGGCATCGTCCTCACCCAGTAGGAACATTTTGACTAAAACTGCCTCAATTTTCTCCACTGCTGCAGTTAGAAGCACTTCATAACGGTTGGAGGTCTCTTCTAAGCGCTGTTGAGCCTGCTGGTGGTCAAGGTCATGATCGTTCTCAAATTGATCCCAGAAAATTTCAGAAGAGTAGCCGGACAGAAGCGCTCGTCGAGCGGTGGGACTGAGTTCACTTAAAACAGCATCCCAGCCTTCTCGGTCTACGCGATCTCTTAGTTTTCTGTAGGGCAGGCCTCCACCACCGTGTTGAGTGATTTTATTGGCTTCTCTGTGAAAAGGACAGCCGCTTGGTTTGCCAGAGGTATTCATGATGACCTTTACTTTAATATAGAAAGCAAATTTGTCAAACAAGAAAGGATGCGAAGTTTAGGCCTGTTTCCCAATCCAATTTAAGGTGGGGGATTCTGCGTCAGAAGGCCAGGCGTATTCGAGACGCGGTGAAAATTTGGCAAATTGCATGCGGCTTTGGTCTTTCAGCTCTTCCGCTTCTGTGGCGGAAGCTATTGGAATCCAGCTGCGAAATTGGGCATCTTCACCGCCTTTCCAATCCACTTCTTCATCGAAGGCGTAAAAATAAAGTTGTTGGCATTTTTTGCAGCGGAGGAGAGAGCGCCGCAGGTGGCTGTCTTCGTCAAAAGTTTCCACCGTGTCGAAAACGGTGTTGAGTTCGTCGCGATTGGGAGGATTTTTACTCCAAAGATGGCAGTTTGTGGGTTGCATGG
>CAYHGP010000005.1:53975-55995 GCA_964356195.1 uncultured Candidatus Peribacteria bacterium
TGGTCGGAGTGGCGGGACTCGAACCCACGACCTCGGCGTCCCGAACGCCGCGCGCTAGCCAACTGCGCTACACCCCGATGGGATTTAGATTACTTAAGAAATTCTGTTTCCTCAAGTTCGAGAATAAGCCCCTCTTCAATTTTTGGTTCGAACTCCTCTTTGGTCGGTTCTTCCGTGCTTGGCTCTTGTTCCACGGGGAGTTCCACTTCCACAGTTTCTTCACTGGATTCTTTTACAGGGAGGGGGCGGAATTGGAAGTCGGGTTTCCATTCTTCGCGGAGTTTTTCTTCCTGATCAAGAAGGAGTTTGAATTCGTTTTCCATCTCGTCGGCACGGTCGGGCTTGCCCTTGTTCTTCAGCTCTTCCAGGTGATCTCTGAACTCTTGCTTGTGTTCTTTCATCTGTTCTTTGATTTTGAACTTAAATTCCGGATTCAATTTCCCTTGATTTTCGAGTTCTTCGGCTTCATCAAAACGGCGTTGCATACGCTTAGCGTCCCACTCAGCCTTTGCTTCGGGAGTGAGTTTGAAAACTCCTTGAACTTCTTCCACCACTTCCACTTTAAAATCATAGAGCAAGTCGCCTGGAAGGGAGGATTCGGAGGCGTAGGTCACTCCGCCGGTGGAAATGAGCAGCACCATAAAGGCCGCACTGGTGGCCATGAGGGTTCGACGTGTGCGGGCAAAAAATCGCTCAAACACACCGGGCTTTTTCACCATAGGGTTGCGATCCATGAACTGGAGCAAGGCATTGCGGCCCGCCTTTTTCTCTTCTTCGGAGAGGTGGATGCTTTTGAGCGCGGCGGTAAGGTGTTTGAGGTCTTTCATTTTTTGCTTTTTTTAGATGGAGCGCTTTGCGCTCTGTTACGGAGATCTTCCAGAGCGCGATTGATGCGGACGGAAACCAGATTTTCGCTGATTCCCAGGGTCTCGGCGATCTGTTTCACGGAGAGGTCATCGAGGTAACGGAGCAGTAGGACTTCCCGGTAGGTGTCGCTGGTGAGAGTGAGAATCTTGAGTGCGTCTTTGGCATCGATTGCACTTTTCGTGTCTTCGGTGCGGTCCTCGCCCGGTTCAAATCCACTTTCCAAGAGGTCTTCCAGCGAGTCGACTTTTTTGTGACCCGGTTTGCGCACGTGATCGATGATGAGGTTCGTTGCTATTTTGTACAGCAGCGCCCTCACGTTATCCACTTTATTACCTTCACTCAGGTACTTCCAGGCTTTAAGGAAAGTTTCCTGCATGAGGTCCATGGCCAGCTCCCGATCGTAAATGCGGAGTAGGCAATGGCGGAAAATGGCATCGGCGTACTGGTCGTACACCGCTGTGAATTTGTCCTGGGGTTCCATAAAGGTTCCGTGTGTTATGACGCTAGAATAGCAGAAATCTTACACGGGATGGAAGAAGGAGTGTTTGAATCTTAACGTCCTCGTCGAGAAGCCCATAGGAAAGAGGACGCTCGTCTCCGACGAGTATGGTCGGAGTGGCGGGACTTGAACCCACGACCTCTTGCACCCCATGCAAGCGCGCTAGCCAACTGCGCTACACCCCGACGTGTCTCACTTTTAGCAGATTTTGGTGTTTTGTGAAATGTTTTTGTGTCCACAACATCTTCTCTCTTGACAGGTTGCCATGTGTTGTTGGATAATCTCTTACTTAGAATATTCTTCTATCTATTTACCCTTAAAAGTCATGTCTAAACCTGCCTTCTTTCAAACTTTATCCCGCGGTCTTCTTGTCTTGGTCTTGGGATTTTCGGCGTCTTTTGCTTCCTTTGGAGTGGCTGCGCCGTCCGCAAGTGCCGTGACCTGTGCGCTTGCCGATAAGGTTTATGTGAATGAAGATCCTGCGGTGGGAGTGGACCGAGCCGGATGTTGGGGATACGACAAAACTCATCCTTACCGAACTCTTCAAGCAGCGGTGGATTACAAGAATTCCCTTTATACGGGAACGGAAACAAGCTTCCCAACGATTGAGTACAAGGCTTATGGAACTGCGACGGAATCTGTGAATAATGCGAC
>CAYHGP010000005.1:56095-74910 GCA_964356195.1 uncultured Candidatus Peribacteria bacterium
CAACGATTGAGTACAAGGCTTATGGAACTGCGACGGAATCTGTGAATAATGCGACGGGAATTCCTTTTATTATTCAGCCTTATAGTGGATACGCTTCGGTGAGTACTACCTTTAGTGTTCAGGGGCAAAATCTGGAATTTAAGTCTTTTAGTTTTACGGCGGGAGGGATCAAGGTGAAGGGAACTTCGACGAACATCGATGTGAGTTCCAATACTTTCAACGCCGGATCTAAACTCGATATTACGAGCAATAGCGAAGTTTATATTTCCGGAAATACTTTTAAGAGTGCGTACATTTACGATCATAGCAATACCGGCCGAGTCAGTGTGTGGGGGAACAGCTTCACCGGGGCCGCTCCGAACATCACTATTAATTATGGAACCTACAGTGTGAACTATGGAAATGTGTTTGTGTTTGCGGAATATCAAACAAGCGGCGGTTTTGACTTTGTTGGAAACAACGTGAGCGGCGGACAGGCTTTGCAAATGCGCAGTTCTTCCGGCGCCATCATTATGTCCAATACGGTGGTGGGAAGTGGCGTGCCTACGGATATTGCCTTTTACCTTTTCGATACGAGTGCAGCCTCTTTTACCGGAAACACCATCAGTTCGGTAGGAACGGGTCTTTCCGCTTACGGATGGGCGACCACTCCGAATGTGAACAATGTGGATAAAAATAAAATTACCTTGGTAAACACCAATACGACGCAAAGCACCGGAATCAATTTAACGGGAGTGAATGTGAATGGAATCAATAGCAACACCGTTTCCGGTGGAGATTGGGCGCTTTACACGGCTGATTCCGCAGTTTCTTTGGTGGACACGAACAGTTTCTCTTCAAGTTCTGTGGATTTCTTCGTCTATCAAAGTGATGTGAGTCGTATTTCCAACAACAGTTTCACCGCGACCGGAAAGGGAATTTATGTGGTGAAGGATTCGACCATCGATACTATTGAGAAAAACAGTTTTGCCGCCGGCAACGCGGGCATTGTGATGGAATCGGATTATCGTGATTTTGATGACTGGAATCAAGAGGGTGCTCCTGCTCAAGGAGCCTGTGCAGAACCTATGAATGTGGGGGCAAATATTCGTAACAATACTTTCAACGGAACGAATTTGGGAATCGGTCTGGCTTGTACTCAAATCAACAATGTTCGTAGTAATATTTTTACTGAAGTGGACGACGGAGTTGTGGCCTATTTCTCTTCCATGAACAAAGTTCAGGAGAATGGGTTTACTTCTTCCCAAGCGGCCGGAAACATTGCTGTGGATTTGTATGGATCGTCCATTGCGGAGATGGTTCGCAACAATATATCTGCCTTTTACAAGGGTCTTGAAATGACCGACCTTTCCGTTGTTTCCGCCAAAATGGATGGGAATATTTTCACGGGCGGGAACTATGGAATTTACATCGACGGGGCTCAGTTTGGGACTCCGGTGGTGAACGAAGTGTTCACCAATGACCAGACTGCAATTTATATTGCGAACGGCACGGTGAATGGGTTCACGGTTCTTTTCTCCACGTTCTTTGGACAGACCGCGGAGGCGGTTCATGTGGGAACGCTTTTAAGCGGCAGCATGACTCTTGCGAACAACGTGTTCTCTTACCCTGCAAGTGTGGCTGTTTTTGCGGATAGGACTGCAGACCTTGGAGTACTTAATTCGAACCTTTATAACGCTGCGGTTTCCGGAGGAACGGTCGCTCAGTTGGGCGGCGTTGCTTACACCGTTGCCGGTCTTCAGGGCATTGGTCTTGAGGCCACGGCTTACGAAGAAACCGGAACTTCACTCCGTAATACCGGAGCGGGAGATTTCAGTTTGAATCTTATTTCCGTGGGAATCAACAGCGCGGATGCCGCTTACGGCGTTGGCACCGATGCCAATAATCGCGCACGTCCGGCGTGTAGTGGTCCTGACCGTGGAGCTTACGAAGCTGCTTCCGGTTTTGGATTTGTTGCAGACAATGATGGTGACGGTTTATGTAACTTCCAAGAAAATGCATGGACCACGTCCGATGCCAGTGTCGACACCGATGGTGACACGATTGGCGACTACGATGAAATTTATGTTTTGCGCAGTAATCCTGTAAGCACGGATACTGATGCCGATGGTATGGATGACGGTTATGAATACAGCTCCACTTGTTTGGATATTTTGGCGAACGATGCCGCGGCGGACGACGATGGAGACGGAGTGACGAATGGAATCGAGTACGGCGCGGGAATGGATCCTTGTTCCAATGACAGCGACGGCGATGGCATGGATGACACTTGGGAAACCACTTACGGTCTCGATCCTACCACCGATGATACCGGCAGCGACTTGGACGGGGACGGTTTGAGTAACGGTGAGGAATACGCCGCCGGTACCGATCCTAGCGATACGGATACCGATGGTGATTCGTTCAACGACTATGACGAAGTGACTTTTGGAACCGATCCTTTGGATGCGAGCGACTATCCGAATGACGGGGATCACGATGGTATGGATGATGATTGGGAACTTGCGAACGGTTTGGATTCTAGCGATGCTGCTGACGCCGCTGAAGATGCGGATGCCGACGGTCTGAGCAATTTGGAAGAATACCGTGCAGGTACGGACCCCAACGATACAGATTCTGACGACGACTCCCTCTCCGATGGAGACGAAGTGAGCACCTATGGAACCGATCCTTTGGACACGGATACCGATGGAGATTCTTACCTGGATGGTGAAGAAGTTTCTTACGGTTCTGACCCCGTGGATGCGGCCAGTACGCCTCTGACTTTGGACACCGACGGCGACGGACTTTCGGACTATGCGGAAACTTCCGTGTACGGAACGGATCCGAATGATTCCGACACGGACGGAGACGGTTTGACCGACTACGAGGAAGTGATTACTTATGGAACGGATGCGACTCTTAGCGACACAGATTCCGATGGTCTTAGCGACTACGAAGAGTTAGTCACCTACGGAACGGATGCCGGCGATAGTGATTCCGATAGCGATGGACTTTCTGACGGGGAAGAGGTGAGCACTTATGGTACGGATCCAAATCTTAGTGATACGGATGCGGATACTTTCACTGATTACGAGGAAATTTTGGGAGGCAGCAATCCTTTGGACGCGGCCAGCACTCCCGATACCACAGATACCGATGGCGATGGTGTGACTGACGTGGTTGAAGCGACTTTGGGAACGGATGCCGGCGACAGTGATTCCGATAACGATGGTCTCACGGATGGTGAGGAAGTTTATACTTACGGCAGTGATCCTCTCGAGACTGACACCGATGGGGATGGTCTCAGCGATTACGAAGAAGCCGTGACTTACGGAACCGATGCTAGTGCTACCGATTCAGATGGAGACGGACTTTCGGACTATGCCGAGGTGATCACGTATGGAACGGATCCTTTGCTCGCTGATACGGATGCCGACGGACTCAGCGACTTGCTTGAGATTGATACTTATGGAACGGACCCGAATCTTGCGGATAGCGATGCCGACGGTCTTAGCGATTATGACGAAATACTCACCTACAACACCGACCCGAATGACAGCGACACAGATGGCGATGGACTCAGCGATGGCGATGAAATTTCCACCTATGGAACGGATGCCAATGATACCGATACCGACGGGGATGGTCTTTCGGATTACGACGAGGTGATTACTTATGGCACGGATGCCACTGTTGCGGATAGCGATGGCGATGGTCTTTCGGACTATGCCGAAGCGGTAACTTATGGCACCGACCCTTTAGCGGCCGATTCCGATGGAGATACCTACTCCGATTTTGATGAGGTGGCTGCAGGTAGCAATCCTCTGGACGCCGGTGAAGATCCTACGGACGTAACGGACACGGATGGCGATGGTTTATTCGACTCTGAAGAAACTGTTTTGGGAACGGACCCTGCCGATGCTGACACGGATGGCGACGGTCTTTCCGATGGGGAAGAAGTGGATACTTATGGAACCGATCCTTTAGTGGCTGATTCCGACGGAGATACTTATAGCGACTTTGTGGAAGTTGCCGCCGGCAGCAATCCTTTGAATGCCGCTGACGACCCCACTACGTCTGTAGATACGGATGGGGATGGACTTCTGGATTCCGATGAAACCGGCGTTTATGGAACGGACCCTGCGGATACTGATAGTGATGATGATGGTTTGACCGACTATGACGAAGTGATCACGTACCTTACTGATGCAAATGACAACGATAGTGATGATGATTTGTTCTCTGATGGATATGAAGTTTCTGAGGTAACGGATGCTTTGGATGTCAGTAGTGTGCCCAACCTCACGCTCAGCTTTGTCGGCTACGATGGTATTTATGGGTACGGCGACAGTTCCACTTGGACAGCTTCTACGGTGACCTATGAAAGCAGTTTGTCTCTTGAAGCGGGTCTCAGCGATACGACTTATGTGGAGGTTTACTTCTGGACGGATGGTGCCTTCGGAGTTTCCTGGAATGAAGAGGAATATTTGGGATCAATTACAGTTAATAACTGTGGTGGAGCCTATTCTTCTTTCAGTCCTCTCGGGGCTTCCTGTAGTTCCATTACCGAGTTCGCATCCTCTTCGAATCCTGATGCCGAAACCACTCATGTGAGTAGTGATTCTGAGCTTGAGGCTTGGAGCTATCTTTCTACTTACTACACCTTCGCGGATTGGTCTTGGTACCGTCCGGCACCTACTCCGTTGTTTACCTCTCCTCACTACGACGCATTCTCTATCACACTAGCTCCTTGATCTTCCTGAGACCCAGGATGACGATGAGGCTCTCTGCAAGGATGGAGGAGGCGAGGATGAGGGAAAGATTGATCATTGAAGAGCTGCTGAAATAAGTGAAACTTAAAATGAGGAGGGCGAGGCTTAGGGCCAGACCCTCCCTTTTTAAAAACCAGATTTCTTGTTCGAAGGCGAAGATTACGATGAGGACGAGGTCGTAGAAGTAGGAAATGGCGGCGACCAAAAGCATGAGCGGGAACACGAACCACAGTTCTGGCTTGATGAACTCTTTTCCGCTAAGGAGTTCAATGGCCCATGGGCCGAGTAGGGAGCCTCCCAGTACTAAGGCGGTTCCCAGAAAGAAGAAGATTTTTTGCGTGTTCTTCAGGAGTTGTTTCACGGTGTCCGTTTTGCGATCTTTGAGTGCACGTTTCAGAGCTGGAAGCGTGGAGAACATCACGAAGGTGGAGAGCAAGCTTGCCGTGGCGGCAATATGAAGGCTGATGGTGTAAGCGCCGTATTGCTCATTGGTGAGGACTTGGGCGGCAAAGTAGCTGGGGAGAAAACGAAAGTAGAGCGAGTTCACGATGCTGATGATCCCAAAAGGGAGGGAGCTGAGAAAAAGCATTTTGAGCAAGGCGGAGTCGAGTTTCCAAACAAAGCGAAGTTTTTGGGCTACGAAATAAAGACTGAGAAC
Source organism: uncultured Candidatus Peribacteria bacterium (assembly GCA_964356195.1). GTDB lineage: Bacteria > Patescibacteriota > Gracilibacteria > UBA1369 > 2-02-FULL-48-14 > 2-02-FULL-48-14. The sequence continues at coordinate 61,508 of CAYHGP010000005.1, forward strand.
CGTGGTTAAGAAGGCGCTTAGGAGTGGAGCAATAAAGTATAGCGGCGCGCTGGTGATTGCGCTTGAAACAAGGAGCGCGATGATCGCTAGGTTTAAAGCTCTTCCGGCCAACAAGGCGATGGTGGCGCGGCCCATGCGGTAATTGGCTTGGAGCATTCCGCTGCACACGGAGGTGACGTAATCCAGAAATAAAGAGCCCATGAAAAACAAGGAACCCAGGAAGAAATTTCCGCTATCTACAAAGAGCCAAGCCCAAAATCCGCCCGCCAGGAAAAACAAAAAGGCCGTTCCCATGCGTAGCAGCAACGCGTTGATGAAGAGTTGTCCGTCCGTGGGGCGTTCGGACATCTTTCTGATGGTGTTTCCAAAAATCCCCAAGTTAGCGGCTGAGGAAAGAAACAAAGCAAACTCCGAAATTTTCCCGTAAAGGCCATATTCCTCCGCGCCCAAGGCGTGAGTCACCAAGCGAATGGCCACGATGCCCAAGGCGATTTGTGCGCCTTTCCCCAAAATCTGGACCAGAGTGGACCAGACGATTTCATTTTTTAGATGACGACTGAGCATTAGATTGAGGAGGGTAGAACTTCGATGATTTTCTTTTCACCCAGAAGAATATCTTCTTCGTTCCAATTGTGTAAGGCATTTTCAAGCACGGCCCAGTCGTAGACGTAGTCCGCTCCGTTTCGGGTTCCCACATCGTGGGTGACAATTTGATTTTTTTCCGCGTTGTATCCTTTAATCACGAGCATATGGTACTTGGGGCCGCCGTTCGTGAAGTTTGGATTCCCCAGCAGTTTCCCCGCGAAAGGGGCAATAATCAGGTGACCTTGATCCAGAATGGCCTGAATGTCTTCGTAAGTGGGGTTTTCGTGAATGATGGTTTTGAGGCCGTATTGCAGGTCCAGCATTTCCGAGACTTGATCGACGTTCGTGTCCAAGTAGGTCCCAAAATACTCGGTTTCCCAATCCACGAGGCGAAGTAGTTCGGTGTTGAAATCTTGAACGTTTAAACTCATGTGATTGTAGAGGTTGGCCACCAAAAGCACGCTGGCTTCCTCACAGGCTTCTTGCCAGGGAAAATCCCAATTTCCCAGGGGCGCTTGGCTGTAAAAAGGCATCTCAATGTTGAGGAAGGTGGTTTCGGAATCGACCGGCGAGCCTTTTTGGACTTCTTCCACGCTTGTGCTTTCGGGGGCGTCGGGGCCTTCGAGATTTTTTTGGACAAAAGTGGAGCGGGCAGCGTAAGCTCCTCCCGCAAGTAAAAGCAGAAGAGCAACGCTCAGCAGCAATTTTTTAATCTTGTGGGGGGAGCCTTGCATTCTAAGCACAATATGTTATAATTCGAAGAGATTTACTAACTATACGATGACAGTAGAGGGTCCCAAAGTCAATCGAGAGGTCTATATCGCCCAAGTGGAGACCATGGATTTTTCCGATCGTTTTGCAGGTTGGGTAGATGTGGAACAGTCTGCTACAAAGTTGCCACTTTTGTCGATTTTTGGACGGGCTCTCTTTTCCTCTCTCGAGGATCAGGGCCTCCTTGAGCCGTTTGGTGAACGTTCGTATCCCAAAGTTCGAAAGGGAATTCGTACTGTACTTGAACTCAGCTGTGAAGGAAAGGAAGTAGGTTCAGACATGACTATTGAGGACTTTATGGGTCAGATTTTTTTACCCAACAAAAAGTGGATCGTCGGTTTTTTGAAGGCTCGGTTGTGTGAATTGTTTGATTCTTGCGCTCTCGAAGCTGAAAGAGATGCTGCCTTGGCGTCTGTTGATGCAAGTCGGGTAGTTTTGGAAGAACACATTGCTCGAATTTCGGAAGCCCTTCGCCAGGCGGCTAAAGTAGCGATGAAGGACAAGCTCACCGAATTGGGAAGCCGACATGCTTTTGAGCTTAAAATGCAATCCATTCGAGAGACTCAGCCCAATGAACCTTATACCGTACTCTTTTTAGACTTAGACCACTTCAAGAAAGTTAACGACGAGAGGGGAGGTCATGATAAAGGGGACGAAGTCTTAAAGACTGTGGCTCGTATTATTGAAAAGTTCACTCGTGATGAATGTGCTTTCCGTTTTGGAGGAGAGGAAATTGTAATCATGTTTGCCGGGGATAATGAAAATAGAGCCATTCACGGACTGGCGGAACCTCTTCGTTTGGCCATTCAGGCTCATGAGTTTAGGACTCCTGATGGACAGCCTTTTAATGTCACTGCTTCCATGGGTGTAGCTTTTGGGAAGGGAGAGGAACTTTCTTTGGAAGCGTCCGATTCTTTGGTGGGTAGGGCGGATGCGGCTCTTTATGCAGCTAAAGGTACTCGTAAGGGATTTCCCGATGATCCTAAGGGGCGAAATCGTATTTGTGTGGCTGGTAAAAAACATCCCGAACCTAGGAGTGACGAACAAACTAAGGCGTAGTTAGGGGACTTTACAGATCACGCTAGTTTCCTTACAATCCCGTTGTGTTTAAACTCAAAAATAAGCTCAATAAACAGGATTGTTTGAAATTGCTCGCGCGGGAGCCGTTTAAGCGCGTGACTTTGTCGTTTTACAGGTATGTGAAGATTCAGGAGCCTTTGGAGCTTCGAGATCGGTTGTTTCAGGAGTGGAGCGAGCTGAGCGTGTTTGGGCGCATCTATCTGGCCCATGAAGGAATTAACGCTCAATTGAGTGTGCCGGAGCCTCAATTTGAGGCTTTTAAAGCCAATTTAGAGACTCATGAAGAGTTTAAGGGAATGTATTTGAATATCGCCGTTGAACAGGCGGAATCGTTCTACAAGCTCATGATTAAGGTGAAAAAACAAATTGTGACGGATGGTTTGCCTGAAGACAGTTATGACTTGGCTCAGGTGGGGAACCATTTGACGGCCGAGGAATTTAATCAGGCTTTGGAGGAGGCCGATACCGTGGTGGTGGATATGCGAAATTTCTACGAAAGCCGCATCGGGCGTTTTGAGACGGCCGTGTGCCCGGACAGCAACACTTTTAAAGATGAACTGCCCATGGCCCTGGAGGCAATGAAAGGAAAGGAGGATAAGAAACTGCTGCTTTACTGCACGGGTGGAATCCGTTGCGAAAAGGCGAGTGCTTATTTTATCCATCACGGATTTAAGGATGTGAACCAGCTTCGTGGCGGCATTATTTCGTACGCGGAAGAAGTGCGTCAGAAGGGGCTTCCTTCGAAGTTCAAGGGCCGCAACTATGTTTTTGACGAGCGCATCAGTGAGCAAATTACGCCGGACATTCTCAGCATTTGTGACCAGTGTGAAGCAGCGTGCGACCTTTACACCAACTGTGCGAATGCCACGTGCAATTTGTTATTTTTGCAGTGTCCCGGGTGTGCTGTGAAGTGGGAGGTGGCCTGTTCTGGGCCTTGTCTGGAAATAGTGCGTATGCCAGAAGTGGAGCGCAAAGCCTACTACGCGCGTCAGATACCTTGTTCGAAGGAAATTTATATTTCTCGAATTCGTCCGGATCTCAAGCCCCGGCTTTAAGTCGGCCTATACAGCGCAACCAAAGAATCGATGAAGAATTTTGGATGATTTTTGTCCGGTGCTGTTCTAAGTTTCCACGTTCGCGGATCAGCCTCCTCATGGTCAATCAAACCTAAATGAGCAATTCGTTCGTGCCCGGTACAAACCGGTTGTAGCCGGGCCGGATCGTGGACTTTTTCGAGCGCCCAGCGTTGAGTGTGGTGAAGCGAGGTTGCTGGGCGGGTGCAGTTTGGTGCAGCACAAAGTCCTTTTGCTCTTTCGGTAACATAGCTCTGAATTGCCACGGGAATATGTCTGGATTTGGTATGAACCGCCTCTGGCGCCTGCTTTTCCTGCACTTCGCCAGCCAAGAATCTCTTCATAAGTTCATCCCACGTCCCAAGCCCCTTCATTTTTCCAACTTAAGCGCTACTTCAGGCTCTAAGTCCATTTGCACTTTCACAGGTTTAAACTCTGTTCCAGAACAAGATTCTAACCTGTAATCATGCACATAGGTTTGTAATGCCAGTTTGCTCATGCTGCCCGCCTTTTCCGCCCAAAATTCATCTGTCTCATCGGTCGCAATAACCGCAACAGGCCTCACACTTTGAAGGCCCTTACGTTGTGCAAGCTCCAGTAGCGAAGGCTTATCTTCAATCTTTTTATAAATTCTCAATGAATCGTCTACGCGGACTTTGCTCATCCCGGCGATTTTAGCCGCATACTCGTAAATGCTCGCGAAACGTTTTTTCCGCCAAATCTGCCTTCGTTCAATTTCGGGAAGAAGGAGTTCACACTTTCTCATCCACTCGCGCGCATTCCGTCCATAATCAGAAAATTGCTGATGAATTTTTCTTTCCAGGTCGTTCATGACTGCCATAAAGTAAGGGTTAAGACGTGGCATTTCCCCCTGGCAGCGAGTAAGTCCACAGTACCACAAAAGGTGAGTGGGCGCTCACCTTTTAACTGGACGAGAACGAAAAAGTGACGTGTTTATACCTTATGGACCAATCTGGGCAAATCTCCATTATAAAAAAAGACCCCCGTATCCGGAGGCCTTTTTGCTGCGGGTCTGTTAATTGAACTCGTTGTAAGCCACATCCACAATCTTGGCGGCTTCGGCACGGGAGATGTCTTCGTAAGGGCGGAAGCTGTTGTCGGTGTAACCTTCAACGATGTTGTTTTCGTCGGCGATCACTACGGCGTAAGCAAACCAGTCGCTGGTGCCCACATCCCAGAAATCAATATCGCCTGCGCTGAAGTCTTGGTCGTCTTCACCATAAACATTCAGGAGAATGACAACGGCTTCTGCACGAGAGAGGTCATCGTTAGGTCTGAATGTTCCATCGCTGAAACCTTCCACGTAACCACGAGTGGTGGCGTAGGTGATGTAAGAGTAGTACCAATCATTGCTGGAAACATCGTCGTAAAAAACATTGGAAGTGGCGTAAGGATCCATGCCGGCATCAAGTAAAACAATCTTGAGGAACTCGGCGCGAGTGATGTCTTCTTCGGGGTCGAAAGTACGGGAAGTTTTTCCATTCACGCTGCCACGGTCGTAAAGATTACAGATGTAATCGGTAGCGAATGTGTTGTCGATATCAATGAAAGTGCTGCAGTCGTTGGAGTCGTTTTCTCCATTGTCGAGTTCGCTCTCGTCTTCTTCCATGCAGTTGTTGTTCTCGCTGCTTTCGTCGACGGTGTCTTTGGCATCCACACAGACTTCCACGTCGTAAGTGTCGCCGTGATTGTCGAAAACATTGTCTCCTACGTTGAAGGTTGTGCTGTCATCGGCGTCTAAGTATTCATTGTCGTCGCCGGAACTTTGGCTCACGCTTTCGCTCCATTCCAAGTCTCCGTCCACGTAAACATAAATGGTGACGGACTTGCCGGAAGCCACGTCTTCGTCGCCGGTATTTTCCGCTACGAACTTGAGGTCACCATCGTCGTCGGTGTAGAGGTCGGTAATTTCAAGGTCGACTTCGTCATTGCTATTGTTCCCGCCGATTTCAACGGTTTCTTCACGGCAGTTGTCATCCTCGTCGTCTTCATCGATGGTGTCTTTGGCATCCACGCACACTTCTACATCCACGCGGTCTCCATCGTCGTAGTCATCGAAAAGATTGTCTCCGGCATTGATCGTATCTTCTTCTCCGGCATCGAGGAAACTGTCATCATCGGAATCATTTTCATAGCTTTCAGACCAGACTTTGTCGCCTTCCACGTTGACGTAAATAAATACGTCTTCGCCGTTATCGGTGTCTTCATCCCCTTGGTTTTCAACGGTGAATTTGAGGTCGCCGTTGTCTTCGAGTTGGAGGTCGCTCACGCGAAGGTCAACGCCGTCGTTGCCGCTGTTTCCGTTGGATTGAACGGTGAACGTTTGAGTCACTTGTGCATCATCGTTGCTGTTTCGAATAGTGGAGAAAGTGCTTTCCTCAGTATCGTAATCGCTGTCGGTGACTTGGATGTCCCCTTGAATTTGGCTGATGGGAACAATGCATCCGTACTGTCCGCTTCCGAGGCTTATACACGTGATGTCTAAATTATCACCGGCTTTTACCGTTACGCTGTTGAGCAAATTTCCGTTCTCGTCTTTCACGGTGGCAAGGTAAGCGTAACCCATAGTTACGTTGTTGATGGCTTGGCTTTCAGCGTCGGCCGTGCGGTTGTAAAGAGCGGTGCTAATAGGAGAATAACCATCCGCATAAACCGTGAAGTTTGCATTGTCTTCGGCGGTGGTGAGAGAACAATATCCACGTTTGCTTGAAATAGAACAGGTCTCGTTGGCGGTTCCGGCTACTGCTAAAGCGATAGAAACTTCGGAACTGGTAGCTGGGTCTTTGGCCACGAGGACTTGAGTGAATTGAAGCGTTTCGTTCACGGTGCTGCTGGTTTCACTGAGCGTGACGCTGTTGGTTTTTTCAACGTATCCGGAAACATCTATCGTGTAGGTGTAGCTGGTGCTGGAAGGGGTGTAGAGCGCGTATTCGTAAGCGCCGTTTCCCAATTCTTTTTCAGCATAAACGGTAGCGTCACCGGTTGAGCTGCTGAATGAAATAGAGCTGAGTTGGCCGGTCACTGTGGAACCGAGTTCATTTTGAAGATTAAACTTTGCGTTGTAGTTGAGGATTCCCACTTGAGAACCTTTGGCACGGCTTGTGTAGCTCGAACTTACTCGCAGACGAACGAAGTAAAGACTTCCGCTGGAAACACTCGCCGCTCCGCTTTCATCGAAAGACATTGTTACCGCGGTCTGAGTCCAATCGGAAGGACGATCCCAGTTGAGGGAGAAAACTCCGGAAGTGCTGTCGTTCTTAAGGTCGGCGGTGGTTTCTGAAATTAAAGTGTCCCAGGTCGTTCCGTCCCAATAGTCGAGAATATATTTTCCTCCGGTTGCGGTGGTGTCGATGTCGAGAGAAATTCCATCAAAAGTGTCGTTTGACCCTATATAAAGGCCATCTCCGGCGGTTTGTCCTATGGAGAAATCGTTGGCCCCGGTATCGATGGCGTCGGTGGTTTCTTCTGTTGTGGTTCCGCTCGCATAAGCGCTGATGGTTTTATCGGCGAAGCTGTTGGATTCATTGGGCCCCGCGTAAGTTGCAGCGGCGGATGCACCGAGTGGCATAAGGTTCGCTGCTAAGAATAGAGCGATGGTAAGAGAGGAGATGAAACGCTTCATAAGATGGGTTAAAATGACAAAGAAGTACCCATTATATTATAATTCCTCAAAAAGTCAAGTACGGATGCTTTTTTGGAGCAAGGCCATGAGAAAGCCTGCAACGGAGAGCAAGACAATGGCGGGTCCGCTGGGAATATTGAATGTGTAGGAAAGGAAGAGTCCTAAAAGTACGGCCCCCTCCGCGAAGGCGATGCCCACGAATACAGTGGAGCGGAAGTTTCTACACAGTTGCATGGCGGAAAGCACCGGCACCACCATGAGCGCGCCAATCAAAAGTCCTCCCACTATTTTCAGGGAAAGGGAAACGGTGAGGGCGGCGAGAGCGGCGAGACCCACTTTAACGCTGGCCACTTTTACTCCCGAAGCTTCCGCGAGTTCTTCGTTGAGTGCGAGTGAAACAAGCGGCCACCAGAACAAACTGACCGTAGTTGCAATGAGCAGCGTGGTTCCGGCTAAAAGCCAGAGGTCGGTGGAACTTACGGTGGCTATGCTTCCAAACAAGTAACTTTCAAAGGAGACGGGTGAGCTGGAAAAACTCATGAGAATGACGGCCAATGCGAGACCTCCGGATAAAAAGAGGGCGTGTACGGCCTCCGTCCCCAGTTTCCCTTTTGTGATTATTTTTTCGATGCTGTTGGATGCCAAAATACTGACGAGCAAGGCGCCCAAAATGGGGGAAAAGCCTAAAAGTGTGGCGAGTCCGACTCCCGCGAGAGCGGTGTGAGAAAGGGTGTCGGTGAGGAGGCTGGAGCGTCGAGCCACCAAAAATGCACCCAGCACCGGTGCGGATACGGCGATCAGCATTCCGGCCAGAAGGGCTCGCGTCATGAAGCTGTAATCAAAGAAATCAAGCATTGTGCTTCTTGTGGTGAATGGGTTTAAAATTTTCTCCGAAAGTTTCGAGCCATTGCTCCGGTATTACATCGGTGGGGTGGCAGCTCGCGTGAAGTTTTCGGTTTAAACACAGGACTCGCGAAGCTTCAACGGCCACCATTTCCAAATCGTGCGTGGCCATAATCACGGTGAGTTTTTCTTTTTTATTGAGGCGCGACAAAATTTCGTAAAAGTTTTTTTGGGAAGGAAGGTCCACGGCGCTGAGTGGTTCATCCAAAATCAGGATTTGCGGATGGCTGGCCATGGCTCTGGCGATGGCGATGCGTTGCCGCTGACCTCCGGAAAGGTCGTAGAAGGGGCGGTATTTGAGGCTTTGCGCGGAAACCATTTCCAGGGCTTCGTCGATGGCTTTATGATCTTCTTTGCCCAGTCTCCCCATCCTTTTATGGGCAACGCGTCCTGTGGCCACTACTTCTTCCACACTAATAGGGAAGGTGAAAGACATATTGGTGAAGTACTGAGGGACGTAGGCCACTTTTTTTCGGGAAGCCGCTTTGCCGCTTTTTTTGCCACGAATTAAAATCTCTCCTTCATCCAGGGTGAGGAGTCCCAGCATTGCGCGGAGTAAAGTGCTTTTGCCTCCACCGTTGGGGCCCACGATGCCTACATATTCTCCGGCTTCTATTTCAAACGAAACATTCTCCAGGATTTTGTGTTTTCCTAGAGTGAGGCTGACGTTCAAGGCTTCAATGAGAGGAGTTACTGGCATGAAGAACAAAGTCCGTAAAAGTTTAAACGATGATCGTTGGTGACGTGGCCGCGACGCTTTAAATTGCGAATGGCTTTCACTATGGTTTCTTCGAGCTCGTCATTTTCAAAATCCACCACTTCCTTGCAGCTTTCACAAATAAAATGATGATGATGATCTTCATGCAAAAGTTCGTAGCTTTGCACACCTTCATGGAGCTTAGCTTCTTGTAGAATCTCGGCTTCCACAAGTCCGTCGAGTTCGCGGTAGAGCGTAGTTTTGTGGGGAGTAAGCTTGAAACGCTTAAGTTTTTTTAAAAGTTCCGCCACGGTGAGAGGCTCATTCGCTTTTTCAAAAAGGATCAAGATTTTTTCCTTGAGCGGTGTTTGATGAAGGCCTTGAGCGCGAATTTTTTCCAGAAGTTCTTTTTTCATAACTTCTTAATACCGCAACTGAGTTGCATTTTCAAGTCTTTTTTGCCTGGATACTGAAATTCCACTTTCGATCTTTGATTCTTATACTCTCTTCTTTTTTACCTGGGAGCGAAGGAACTCGGATGCATGATCCTCGTTCCTTCTTCCTTTAATTTACGGTTCAAAAGAAGAGCGTATAAGAACGTTCATAAGGGGAATTCCAGAAATCCCAGACTGGAGAGAAGGCCCTAGGTTTTTGCTCAGCATAAACCTAAAGGAAGCGAGGAAAAGTTCATGAACTTTTCCTAAGCGCTCCAAGCTGAGCAAAAACCTAGGGCCTTAAGCTCTCTGGTTTGGAATTTCATGATTCACGGCGAGAGCGGCAACGGCGGTGGTGAGGGGAACGGTGAGAATAAGTCCGATGCTTGCGGCGAAGGTTTGAATTATTTGTGACGCTACGAATTCATAATTGAGAACGCTTTGTATGCCATAACCGTCCATTAAAAAAATCATCAGCACGGGAAGGGAGGCACCGGCGTAAACCAAAACCAAAGTGTTCACCATGGAACCGATGTGATCTTTCCCGACTTTCATTGCACTCCTATAAAGTTCAAAAAAGCCCAAAGATTTTTTATGATTTTTAATTTCTTGTACGACGGAGGCTTGTGAAATGCTCACGTCATCCATCACTCCGAGCATACTGATCAAAATTCCGGCGAGTAAAAGTCTTTGGAAATTTAAAAGGTCTCCGTATCCCGATTTAAGGTAACCGGCGGCTTCGTCGGTGAGTCCGCTGAGGTGTCCGGCGTTGGCGAACCACGTCGCTAATAAACCGCTGATGACCAGTGCAAAAAAAGTTCCTACCACGGCGGCGGAGGTTTTTCGATTGAGGCCGTGGGTGAGGTAGAACATGGCCGGAACCATGAGGATGCATCCGAAAATAGCGGTCCAGAGTGGATCGTAGCCCATGATCATGAGCGGAAAAATAAGTTTGAATAGAACAAGGAAAGAGAAGAGGAGCCCGAGCAAGGCACGGATGCCTTGCCAACCGGTAACAAGCAGCACGACTATAATAAAGAGAGCAAAGAGTTCGTAAATAATAGGTCTTCGAACATAGTCTGCGAGGGCGTACTGCGCGTCGCCGATTCCCGAGAGAATACCCCAATCCTGAACCACGAGTTGATCTCCGACTTCATAGCCTCCTGCGAATAGTGTGGACTCTTTGGGCACTTCGATTTCTTGTCCTGCCTCTCTTCCTTTGGTGATGAGCAGAGTTACGGAGTCGGGGTTTGTTGTGAGGACTTCACCTTCCATTTCGTCGTAGTATTGCACGACGAGATTTTCGGGAAGAAGGTTCGTGAAAATGAGGCCGAGCGTAGCGAGGCCTAGGAGCAGATAAAAAAGTTTTTTAAGCATTACGGCTTACGGAGAAAATAAAACTTTTCAAGTACTTCGATTCCGGGAATGTGACGGAAAGAGGATGGTCAGCGCTTTGGCCGATGTGAGCCAACATATGAAGTGTTACTCCGGCTTGCACCGAGGCCCGTCGCAAAAGGAAAATAAAATCGTCTTCGGAAAGGAAGTGTGAACAACTGGACGTTACAAAAATACCTCCATCTTTTATGAGTCGCAAGGCTGCTCGGTTCAAAAAGTGATAAGCTTTTTTCCCGTTCTCTTGTTGATGGCGAGTGGCGATGAGTGCGGGAGGGTCGAGAAGCACCATGTCGTAAGCCTCCGGATTTGCTTTCCCTAAGTATTGGAAAAGATCTTCGCAGACGGTTTCGAACTTTCCTTTCTTAAAATTAGCTTCCACATTTTTTCCACAGAGTTCGAGTGCTTTTTCCGAACCATCCACAAAAGTTACTTTTTTAGCCCCTCCGCTTAAGGCGTAAACTCCTGCGGCGCCGCTGTAAGAGAAAAGGTCGAGGACTTCACGTCCATCCGCTACTTTTGAAAGGGCGAGGCGTAAATCTTTCTGATCACAGAAGAATCCGGTTTTTTGTCCTTCGAGAGTGTCTGCGAAGAAGGTGAGTCCGTTTTCTTTGAATTCAACAGGTCCATCCAATTTTCCTTCAACGACTTCTTTGTGTTCGTATAATTTCTCTTCAGCGCGAATGGAAACATCGCCGCGTTCCACAATGGTTTTTGGTTTGTAGATTTTTTTTAGAGCGGCAAGAATTTCAGGTTTTAAGTTTTCCATCCCGGCCGTGGAAATTTGATAGACGAGAGTCGTTCCATAACGATCCACCACAAGTCCCGGAATGCCATCGGCTTCACCAAAGATAAGACGGTAACCGGTGGTGGGTGTTTTAAGGCCGTAACCCAGAAGCTTTCTTTGTTCTTCCGCTTCTTTGAATTTTTTCTCGAACCATTCTTCATCAATGACGGCTTCGGTTCCAAATTCCAGAATACGTACGGAAATGGAGGAAGTTTTTGAATAGGTTCCTGTCCCCACAATTTGACCTGAAGAATCTTTCACAAAAACAATGCTTCCATGGGTCACTTCATCTGGCACGTGTCCAAGGGCTCCGGAAAAAATCCAAGGGTGTCGGAACACCACAGTGGCTTCTTTTTTGGGCTTTAAAGTTAATCGACAGTTAGAGTTTTTCTGGTTCACCGCTGACATAATCAGGCTTTATAAGGTAAACGTCAAGTATTGCCTCTATTGTGGCGAACCATTCACGGAAGCGATAGTAGTCTTCCAAAACGTAGGGTTGCAGGCTTGCGGAGATGCCGAAACTCTCTATTCCCACCGCGTTGCAGGTGAATAAAGCGCGAGGTAAATGAAAGTCCTGAGTGATGAGCAAAGCCTCATTAATGCTCCAAATATTCTTTGCGCGCATACACGTGTCGTAGGTGCGGCGGCCCGCATAATCTGCCGAAATATTTTCTGCGGGAACACCCAGCTGTATTAAGTAAGCACTCATGGCGTCCGGTTCGTTGTAATCTTCTGAAGTGTTGTCCCCGGACACTAGAATTTTTTCAATTTTCCCTGCGTTGTAGAGTTCAGCCGCGACAATGAGCCGATCTTTGAGTGCATCGGACGGTGTGCCATCATCTTTTACCCCGGCGCCGAAGACAATGGCGACTTCCGTGGGCTGGACATCTTCGAGCGTCGCGTAAATTTGTGAGTCGGTTCCGGAGAGAAAGAAAAATGGTGAAAGTAGAATTATTAGCGCAATTAATAAAAGAAAAATAATCGAAAGTGCGAGAGAGAGAAATGTTTTTACTATTTTCATAAATGAATTATTGCTCAAGTTAAATGATTTGCAAACAGTTGCTCGTCTTTTTGGCTACTAGTAAAGCTTATTTCAGAATTGCAAATTTTTGCTGTAATCCTTATCATAAATTTTATGCATTGGTGAGAAAAAATAAAATATTTTTTTCGTCTTAGCACAAAATGTGATTTTTTTAAATCTTCATCTTAACTATAAAATATTTTTTTCTTTCCGACATTCATTCTGTTCATTCGTTCTTGTGCGTTTGTTTGAAAAAGAGGAAATTTTTTATAGCACTTTTTTTACTTTATAACCCCACGTTCCATGCCAGTAAAAAAAGCTAAGAAGCCTGCCAAGAAAATGGTAGCAAAGAAAAAGCCAGTTAAGAAAGTGGCTAAGAAAAAGGTAGTTAAGAAAGTGGCCAAGAAAAAGGTCGCAAAAAAGTCAAAACGATAAAGTAGTTTTGCTCTGACTTTTAAAGACTCCGCTCTCAATGGGCGGAGTTTTTGTTTAGGCGTTATTGCAGTTGAACAGGGAAGTAGTAGTTGGTTCGGCCTTCATCCGTAAAGTTTACAGAAATGTGGAAGGCGACTTCGCTTTCCTCAATATCTAGGGCTTCGGTCGGTGTATATGTGTTTAGCTCGACTTCGGTGAATTCCATATTTCTGTTGAAGCTGCTTCCGTCTTTCTTGTAGAGACTTCCGCTGATGGATTGAATTTCGTAGGTGGTGTCTATAAATACGAGAAACTGAGAGTCTCTTGGGACAGCAGTATAAGTGAGTGTGGAAAAATCGGGATTGGGACTTTCCATGCAAAGTACGTCCGTGCAATAGTTCCCTTCGAAACCCGGGATTTTCGTTCCGTCTTCAAGGGAGAGTGTGAGACCGGGACGCGTGATCATTTCATTCTCAATGTCGATCTTTTTCGAGTCATTGCTGGAGCAAGCGGTGAGAGCAAATGCGAGAAAGAGGAGAGTGAATATTTTATTCATGCGCCCATTGTACCTAATAGAGTTGAATCATCAATCGATAGATGTTT
>CAYHGP010000006.1:0-41214 GCA_964356195.1 uncultured Candidatus Peribacteria bacterium
GAGCCGTCCAGACCTTCTTCTTCCACGGTGCGCACGAAGCTCACGTTGGTGCTGATGAGTCCGGCGTCATCCAAATCGTTGGCGATGGTCTTGGCGCTGGAGCCTTTTTCAACCTCGAAAACTATTTTTTCGTCGCTGCTGCTGTCCACGGCTTCATTTAAATCGTAGCGCCAGAACGGACGCCAAAAATCCCAGACGAAAACAATCGCCAATATAAGAAGGACAAGCTGGAAGATGCGTTTCTCCATTTAAGCTTGGGGTTGGTCAGCACCACCGGCAAGTCCGGGGATGTCCATTCCTAAATCGCTCATCATACCGCGCATTCTCTCGGCGGCAACTTCTTGAGACTTCTTAATGGCCTTATTAAAGACGGAAATGAGCACATTTTGCAGTTTAGCCTGATTCTCAGGTTTCAGCATTTCTTCTGAAATGCGTACTTCCACCACTTCCTGCTCGCCGTTGATGACCACCACCACACCTTCGCCTTCAGCCTCAATGTGAAGGTTTTTCAGCTCTTCCTTGATCTTTTTAGCCTGTTTCTGAAGTTTGTACATATCTTTCGCTTGTCCGAAGAGTCCCATAAATGTGTTTTTTAATAGTAAGCGGCTGGATTATATCGTGTTTTTGATTTTTCTCAAAGATTTTGGAGGGAGGCTTGCGCCGCTTTTCGTTCCGCACACTCCAAACAGATTTGGATAGTGACTTTTGATGAGGTGAGCAGGGCATCAAGGGCGTTTTCACAGGTGACGGGTTCTTTGCGCTCTTTTTCGAGTTCATGTTTGTACATACGGAATTTCCTCTCAAGTTCGGGGCGGAGGTGAAAGGTGATGACGGACGTTTTTTCAGGTTGGGTTCTGCGCCCGGGCGCTAAGTCTAACCTGTAATTTTGTTCAAATTTTCCGGCGATCCTTAGTTCGTGAACGAAAGTCTCAAGTGCTAACTTTGGCATTGTTTCTACTCGCTCTGCCCAATACTTATCTGTTTCAGGGGTTGCAATGTACGCCACTCGTTCCAATTTGCTCCACCCTTGTTCACCCGAGGTGAGCTGTTCTTTTAGGATTGGCTTATCTTCAAGTTTGATGGCCAGCCTTAGGACCTTGTCCACCGCCTCCTTGCTCATCCCCGCCATTTTCCCGGCGAACTCATGAATGCTGGTGTAGCCCCTCTTCTTATATAGGCGGCGGCGGAGGACTTCGGGGAGGAGGCCAGCGAAACGGCGGCGCCATACTCGAGCGGCAAGGCCGTACTTTTTGCAGAGTTGGTAAAGCTGGCTGTCGGACATTTTTTCGAGGTTCATATTATAAGGTTAATGAAGCCTCACAATAGCACAAAAGGTGAGTATACGCTCACCAATTAACTGGACAAGAATGCCGTCTTGTTTTTAAGTTTTTATTTACCATACATAGGGGTGTAACGGTTTAACATAACTTGCCTAAATGTAGAAAAACCGTACAGTTAAGGCTGTCTTTGCTTTAAATTTGTATTTATGCAATTTGTACGAGCTGGTCAGTCTGATCGTGACCACCTAAGATCTGGAGGAGTAGACGCAAGGCCCAGGAAAACTATAGAGGCTCCGGATCTAGGGGAATTGCCTGTGCTCTCTAGGTTTATTCATGGAGAACCTGAAAGAATGCAGCCACGTTCTGCCGTGGGGTATACTCCACCTGGTGTAATTCCTGGTGAGTCAGATCTCCTTAGAGATCGTGTACATACCCTTCTATCAGAAGGGTCACTTGCTGATCCAAAGTAATTCCTCTTGCCTTATCCGCAGGAGATCGCTAAAATCCCTCCGCTAACTCATTTTATGGAACAAACCGTTTTCCCTGCACAACTCCGAGACAAATCTGTTAAGACTAAGAATCTTCGCAAGATGAATTTGATTCCGGCCGAATACTATGGCCGTGGAATTCAGAATATCAGCTTACAACTTGACTACCAGTCTTTCCGAAAAATGTACCGAAAGGCCGGTTTTAATACCGTGATCACTCTCGAAATTGAAGGAGGAGGAACTAAAAAAGTGTTGATTCATGAAGTAGATCGCCACCCGGTGACGGACTTGTTCAGCCATGTGGAGCTTATTAACGTACGTATGGATGAAGAGGTAACCACTACGATTCCTGTTCGTTTGGAAGGTTCAGCTCCTGCTGTTCGTGATTTTGGTGGAGTGCTTATTCAAAGCATGGATGAAATTGAAATCACTTGTTTACCAGGTGACTTGATTCACGAAATCGTTCTTAGTGTTGAAGGTCTTACTGAACTCAATTCCGGTTTGCACGTTTCTGACATCAAACTTTCTGATAAAATCAAAATCCTCAGTGACCCTGAAGCTTCTGTTGCCATGGTCTCTGCTCCTCAAGAAGAGGAAGTGGCCGCTGTTGAAGCTCCTGCGGTGGGTGAAGTTGAAATCACTACAGCTAAAGAAGGAGAAGCAGGCGCTGCTCCAGAGGAAAAGAAGGAAGAGTAATTGTTTAAAACTTAAAAAAGGCGGGCCCGTCGGCCGCCTTTTTTTGTATTATAGTTTTTACTGGATCAGATCGTTTAGGAGTCTACGTAATGTCTGTGCCTCTGAAGTGCGCGCGGTTTCGGTGTCCTCCAATTTAATGTTGAAGCTAGCACCGAGTGTAAGGCTGGGAGGCAGCATAATCTTGGGAAAGGGTACCCGTTCAACGTCGGTGCCTTTGCGAACTTCCAGTAGCGCCATTTCTCCTTCATCGGAAAGGTAGGTGGCGTTGTATTGATATTGAAAAGGATTCCAGTGCATGGCGTGTAAGTTAAGTGTTTAGCTTAGCAAAAGGTACGTATAAAAAAAGTGCCAATGGGTCTTTCCCAATTGACACTTTTTCTAAAGCTTTCTGAGCTTGGTTTTTTAAGCTATTACAGCACGGAATGAAGCACAATCACGGGCGCAATAATCAAGGCGATGGTGTTGATCACTTTGATCAGCGCGTTCAAGGCAGGTCCGGCGGTGTCCTTGTAAGGATCACCAACAGTGTCTCCCACCACGGCGGCTTTGTGAGTGTCGGAGCCTTTGCCTCCTCCGTTTCCATCTTCCACATATTTCTTGGCGTTGTCCCAAGCACCACCGGCGTTGCTCATGTTAATGGCCATGAGGAGTCCGGTTACAATCACTCCACCGAGCAAGCCTCCAAGAGCCAGAGGGCCGAGAATGAATCCGACGGCGAGCGGAGCCACGATGGCGATGATGCCGGGAAGGATCATTTCTTTGAGAGCGGACTTGGTCACAATGTCTACGCAAGTTCCGTATTCGGGGCGAGCTTTGCCTTCCATGATTCCCGGAATTTCACGGAACTGGCGGCGTACTTCTTCCACCACGCTGAAGGCGGCTTTTCCCACGGCTTGCATGAGGAATCCTGAGAATAAGAATGGAAGGGCTCCTCCAATGAAGAGACCGATCATTACACGGTAGTCGGCGAGGTCGAAGACGAATTCTTCACCGCTGCTGGCAAGGAGAGATTCGCCGTAAGCCTGGAAAAGAACCAAGGCTGCGAGGGCCGCTGATGCAATGGCGTAACCTTTAGTCACGGCTTTAGTGGTGTTTCCTACGGCATCGAGGGCGTCGGTGTGGACGCGAACTTCTTTAGGGAGATCGGCCATTTCTGCAATTCCTCCGGCGTTGTCCGTAATAGGGCCATAAGAGTCCATGGCAATCACCATTCCGGTGGTGGAAAGCATGGCAACCGCGGCAACGGCGATTCCATAAATTCCGCTTTCAAGAGTGGAATGATCTCCAAGCCAGTAGGCGGAGAAGATGGAGATTACAATTAAAATCACCATAGGGAAGGTGGAGAACATACCCACGGCAAGACCTGCAATGAGGTTGGTTCCTGCTCCGGTTTCAGAAGCTTTAGCGATGCGCTTCACGGGGTCGTAATCTTTTGAAGTGTAGTATTCGGTCGCGATGTTGATGAAAAGAGTGAGGATGAGTCCCACAACAGCGGCAAAGAAAATCTTTACGTCGTTGAGCATGTTCATGGTCACGAAGTAGAAACCAATGGCTGAAATAACTCCGGTGACAAAAGTTCCACGGTAGAGCGCGCCCATGATATTTTTTTTATCTTCACCCAAGCGAACAAAATAGATTCCAAAAATGGTGGCGAGCACGGCAATAGCACCCAGAGCCAAGGGGTACTCCACTCCCACTGCTCCTATTTTTGTCGTTAGCGTAGAGCCGGCCAAAATCATGGCGGCAATTAAAGTCACGGCATAGGTTTCGAAGAGATCCGCACCCATTCCGGCGCAGTCTCCTACGTTGTCGCCTACGTTGTCGGCAATGGTGGCCGGGTTTCTTGGATCGTCTTCAGGGATTCCTTTTTCAATCTTTCCCACCATGTCACCACCCACGTCGGCGGCCTTGGTGAAAATTCCTCCTCCCACACGAGCGAAGAGAGAAATGAGGGAAGCGCCAAATGCGAATCCAATCAAGAGGCCCGGAGCTTTATCGACAGCGATTCCAAAGTAGTTCGTGAACATCCAGTAGAATCCGGACACTCCGAGCAGAGCAAGGCTCACCACGGAAAGACCGGTGACGGCTCCTCCACGGAAAGCGATCATGAATGCGGGAGCCAAGCCTTCTTTGGCAGCGGCGGCGGTGCGAACATTGGCGCGGACGGAAACGCCCATTCCAATGTAACCGGCGAGAGCCGAGAAAACAGCGCCCACCAAGAATCCCATGGCGATGAGGAATCCGTTTTCAGGAAGTCCGAGACCGAGTAGCAAGAACACCAAAATCGTGAAAACAGCCAAAGTTTTGTACTGACGGTTGAGGTAGGCCATGGCCCCTTCCTGAATGGATTTTGCGATTTCCTGCATTTTGACGTTTCCGTCACTCTTCGAGAGAACACTCACAATAAGGCCAATAGCCCAGGCTAGAGCCAGAATGCTCGCAGCTGAGGCCAGAACAGGTATACTCATAAAACTTGTGTTAAGGATTGATAAGGTAGGCGAATTCTAAGGGCTTAGCTTAAGCTTTTCAAGGTCTTCACCATTTTTGCCATTTCCGTTTTGTTCTCATCACGGTAGATGAGGTACTGGTAATTCATGAAAACCATTAAGAAGGTCATCATGAAAACCATTCCTACAGTGAAAAGGACTCCTGCTACAATTCCTCCAAGGACTCCTCCAAAGCTCTCTAACCCGGAGGCCATTAAGGGTACGGCAACGGCAAAAACCAAAGCTATATAGAGGTATAGCGCAAGCATACTTACCGTTTGTATGGCCAAAAAATTCCCTAAGGTTCTTAAGATTCCTGCATTTTCAACCAACTTTGAACTCAAGCGATTGGCATCCCCTCCGGCAATTCCTTCCAACTGGCTGATTTTTACGGACTGAGAATACATCAATGCCTTGTAGAGTCCCGGGAAAAGAAGAAGCATGGACCATAGTGCAATTTTGATGGCGGTAAGGATTTGTGTCCCCAGTTGCGCCCAGAAGCGAGAGAGCCCGTAACGAAGACCTTCTTCAATATCAATTATGGTCTTGCCGGCGTAGAGGTCACTGCACCATTTGGTGACCGCTGTATAGAAACAGCTTACGAATACCAGGTAGGCAATATATACAATGAGGAGAACCAGGCCGACCGGTCCTTCGGAGCCATAGGCATATGTGAAGTTCACCGCTAAAGCGACTATGGCGAAAAAAACAATGCTTACCACGGCGGGTAAAAGCATAAATTCTTTCCATCGTTCGAGGGTGGTGTTCCAGGCGGTTTTCGCAATAAAGTCGGTAGAATTTTGTTGCATTGTGGGAGGTTAGGTAATTCGCCTTTTATCTTACTTGAAGCTTGATATACTAGGAAAGACATTTCTTACTCCACAACCTTATAATATGGATCTCCAAAAATCTGCCCAAGAAGCTTTCGAAATTGCGAAACTGAAAGAACCTGTTATGAATGCCGTCGCGAAAGACGCCGGTGCCCTTCAGCCCGCCTTGATTATTGTGGTTGCTGCAGCGGTGCTTGGAGCTTTGGGCTCTTATCTTTTCCCGGTTTCTTACGGGATGGTCACTTACCGTTTGGATACCGCCGGTCTTATTGCACAAATTCTCATCGCCTCCGTTG
The DNA here is from genome assembly GCA_964356195.1 of uncultured Candidatus Peribacteria bacterium. GTDB lineage: Bacteria > Patescibacteriota > Gracilibacteria > UBA1369 > 2-02-FULL-48-14 > 2-02-FULL-48-14. Next base: position 6,077 of record CAYHGP010000006.1, read on the forward strand.
TTGGGATTGGAGGGCTTTACTTGGGTGGATTCTTAGCTGAAAAGGTTTTTAACTCCAAGCTGAATATGGCGGGGTACCTTCGAGTGATGGGTTACGCTTCGATTGTGAATGCTCTTGGTATTTACCCACCGCTCAGTGCCATTTCCGGCATTTGGTCGTTGGTTATTCTCTGTTTCGTCCTTAATAAATTGGGAAAACTCAACGCGGGCTCCATTGTTTTGTTTGTTCTACTTTACTTCGTGGTGATGGGCGTTGTGGCTGCCCTTTTGGGTGGAGGCTATGCGATGGGAATGATGAGTGGCTACGACTGGTAGATCGCTCCAAGCCAATCTGTTCAAGAGCGCTTCCTTGTGCTATAATATAAGGACGTTTTTGAATTTTTATGGCTGATCCCAATAGCGACTTCCTGAATCCCAACATCGAAACTCCTCGCGAACCTGAAAAAAAGCTTGAAGAAGATGCGGAGCTTGATGAAACCATGGATGAACCGCACAGTGCTTTGGACCAGCTCAAAGAACCGGGTGGTTTGCTTGTGGAAGATATGCCTGAAAGCAATGAACTTCAGGAACGTCGTCGCAAAACAAAAAATCGTCTGAGAGAAATGACCGAATCTGAGGAACCTGCGGCTTCCGATGATGTGTTTGATGATCAAGAAGAAGGAGGACTTATGGACTTGCTGCGTGAAGCGAATCTTTCTACGCGCCATCTTAAGTTTTGTTGCAGTGGAGTGGTCTTGGTCGCACTTTTGGTAGGACTCTACTTTGGAGGGAAAAGTTTGTGGACTTATTGGCAAAATCGAAGCCCGGATGAAGTAGTCGAAGAGGATGTGGAAACGCCTCCCGACGAAACTCAGAATTATGATTTCTTGGATCCCTCTCTTTTGAGTGGAATTCTTGTGGGAGAGGAGACTCCTGAAGAAGATGCGGCAACGGATGCCGGTGAAACTTTGGGAACGAATGAAACTGCCTCCGATACGCTCACGCAAGGAATTGTGGATTTTGCGAAACTGTATGAATCCATGAGCGTGGACATCAATCAGCTCTTGGCCTCCAGCTCCGACCGACGCGGCACTCTTGAGGATTATGTGAATGAACTTAAGTTCCTGGTCTATACCGCCGGACAAAACATTGAAACTTTGAACACGGAAAGTGAGAATTTGGTGGATCAATACACCGTTCTTGAAACTGAAAAGGACGAGGAAGAACAACGTTATTTCGATAAACTTCGCGACCTGGATGCGTATGGGGCCGTCGCCGCTTTGCAAAGCTTTGTGGAAAAGGGGCAGTCCATTGTTGAATTGCGTGCCGAATACAATGCCCGTCAAAAAATCATTTCTTATTACGAGCAAATTTTAGACAGTGTGGATGCGCGTCTAAAAGACATCGAGCTCAACGAAGAAGCTTTGGTAAAGGGCATTCAGGTGGTTCAAATTGAAGACTCTGATCTGAATTTGATTATAGACGAAAGCGAACTGTAGCTTGTACAATGGACTGTATGTCGTATCCCTCCCTACGCAAACAGATTCTTGAACGACGGCCGGATCTTCCTATTAAGGCCATTGATTTGGCGTATGAGTTTGCGAGAAAATCCCATGGAACTCAAAAGCGTTATTCGGGCGAGGCCTACATTGTGCATCCGGTGGAGGTGGCGCGCATTTTGCTGACTTTGAATCCCGACTTGCCCGCGATGCAAGCGGCTTTGCTACACGATGTGACGGAAGATACTCCTGTGAAAAAAGAGGCCATTGAAGAAATTTTCGGAAAAGAAGTGGCCGATTTGGTGGAAGGTCTTGAAAAGTTGGCCGTGGTGAAAGTGCGCAAGGAAGATCCGCAGGTGGAAAAGTGGAAGAAGATGTTTTTAGCCATGGCGAAGGATGTGCGCATTGTGTTCATCAAACTGGCCGACCGACTTCATAATATGCGAACCTTGCAACACGTGCCGCCGCACAAGCAGGAACGCATTGCGCGAGAGACTTTGGGAGTTCACGCCGCCATTGCGTCGCGACTCGGTATTTATCAAATCAAAAGCGAACTGGAGGATTTGTGTTTTCAGTACCTTTACCCGGAGGAGTACAAGGAGCTTTCGGAAAAACTTCGCACGCAGCAAGAGCGAAGTGAGGAGTGCATGGCGTTTGCCACTTCACAACTGGAAGAACTGCTGAAACGTGAGGGAGTGAAATTTGTGGAAGTTCAGGGTCGCATGAAACACCTGTGGAGTATTTATCAAAAATTGCAGAAAAAAGAGGCGGATAGTTTGGATGATATTTATGATCTTTTTGCGGTGCGTATTATTTTGCCCGATCTTTTTCGCGGCGAGAAAGAACAGGTCTCTCATGTCTATTCGGTTCTTGGACTCCTTCACAATGAGTACATTCCTTTGCAGGATCGCTTTAAAGATTATATTGCCGTTCCAAAATCCAACGGTTACCGCAGCATACACACCACGGTTCTCGGTTTGGGTGGGGATTTGTACGACGAACCCACCGAAGTTCAGATTCGAACTTTGACTATGCACAAGGAATCCGAAATTGGAATTGCCTCGCATTGGACTTATAAGTTGGGTAAAAAAACGAGCAAGGTTTTGGATAGAAAAGTACATTTCGCCCTGCAAAATGCGCTGCAAAAGCTTAAGGTTTTGGTGAAGAGCAATCCGGAGCTGGAATCGGACGTGAGGGCGTGGGTGGAACGTTACCAATTTTTAACGCCGGACGAACGGAAAAAAATCGAGAAAAATTTAAAGGACGCCGGAGTAACTGCGGAAGATTTACTCGCCGTTAAAAAAGGACGCAGTCAGGAAGCTCCCAGTTTGCATGGCAATGTTGAGGAACAAATGGCGTGGCTTCGCGGACTCACTAAAGAGCAAAACATTAAGTCGGAAATCGATTTGTATCCGGACCGCATTTTTGTGCTTACGCCGAAGGAGAAAGTCATTGAGCTTCCTCTTGGAGCGAATCCCATTGATTTTGCTTTTGCCGTACACACCGAGGTGGGCACCAAAATGGTGAGTGCCAAAGTGAACGGGCGCATTGTGCCTTTCGAATATGAGCTTAAGAATGGGGAAGTGGTGGAAGTGGTGACGCGCAGCAACGCGAAGCCGAATCGTTACTGGCTTTCTTTGGCGCGAACCTCGGAGGCGCGAAGCAAAATTAAGAATTGGTTCAATAAGCAGGATAAATCTCTGAATGTGGCGGCCGGAAGGGACATGGTGAACCGCGAATTACAGCTTTTGGGGAAGCCTGTTTTGGATGACAAAATCGCCTTATTAAAAGACTACGCCGGTTTGGCGCGCACTCCCGCTGCCCGTGAACTGCTTTTGGAAAATGTTGGACTCGGTACGGTTTCTGCTTTCCAAATTGTGAAGACGGTTTACCCCGATGAAACGGCCCAGGCGCGTAAAAAGAGTGTCATCAGCGCGGTCGCCTCTTACACCGATAAGGTTCTCGTCACCGGTGAGGAAAATTTACCGGTGGTTCTGAGCGCCTGCTGCAAACCAAAACCGCCTCATGCCATTATGGGCTACGTTACCCGCGGCCAATTCATTCGCATCCACAAACAGAGTTGCAAGGAATTGAGTGGCCTTGAAAAGGAAAGATTCGTTAGCGCGGTGTGGAAGGAGCGGCTATGAGCCTCATTCCACCATATCCAATCAGCAAAAAGCCAACTATTAAGTTTAGTGTTTGGATGAGCATTGTTGGCACGGTTTCTTTTAGTAAAGAAAGTATAACTACCGACGTCCCCATAAATAATAATGTTGCTAATCCTGTCGCGAATCCAAAGAGATATAACTCTCTTTTTGTATAATTATATTCGACTGCTTTTGTAGCGAATAGGCTCGTAAAAAAGACAATGGTCATTGGGCTGGAAATTGTGAGAAGAAAAGTCGAGGAAAAGCTTGTAAGGAGGCTTGCAGATTGAAGGTTTGAAGTTGTTGCAATATTTCCACCGGCTATACTTTTAATGATGAAAAGACCAAATATAATCAAGACAATCGAACTGATGATACCGAAAGCTTTTTTAATTTTCTTTTTTTCGAGTAGTTTCCCGATGCCCAATATGGCAAGTGTAATATAAAGGTAATCGACTATTGTCACTGCCGTCACAGCAATAAGACCGTCGAGCAGTGATTTTTGTAAGGCTAAATTAATGATGAAAAAGAAAACCGGTCCAATTGCCAGCTGAAGGATTAGTCCTGTTATTAAACCGTTTTTAAAGACTTTCATCATTAAGATCCCTTACTTTTTTTCGCCGGAAAGCAGCTTGTAAGTCCACATCCCAAGAATAGCGCCAATCACAGGACCCAGGACGTACATGAGGTTGAAGGAACCGATGGAGAGAGCGACGGCAGGATTGAGGACTCCGTTGGAAACGGAAGCGGCGATGGAAATTCCAAGGAGAAGAGAGCCACCTACTACGATCCCGAGAAGATCTTTGGGAACGCGACCGTACATTACAGCGGCAACTCCGAAGGCGAAGAAGAAAGCACCGAAGCCTTCAGCAACGGCAATCCAAGGAGAAGTGCTCATGGCGAGTACGGCCGGGTCAACCATTTGTGCGGTGACGGCGAGAGCGGCCCAAGCTCCAAGGAATTGCGCAATCCAGTAGCCAATGGCGTCTTGCCAAGTGATTTTCCCGATGGAAAGAGCTCCTGCAGTGATGGCTGGGTTGAGATGAGTTCCGGAAATGTGTCCGATGGTATAAACGAAAAGGCCCAAGGTCAGACCGGCAAGTACTGGAGTTGGAACGGGAAAAGTTCCTGCAAGCGAGAGCGCAACCACGAAGGCCAAAGCAAAAGTGCCGATGAACTCCGCAAGATACTTGTTGAAGTTTTTCATGGGGCGTGGGTTAGGATGGCTTCAGTATAGGGAAGAAAAGAGAAAGCGTCAAAAATCAGGCTTGCACTCGTAAAGTTTTCAGCGGTTTCTCCAAATGCGGGCTAAAAAAGCCGGGGATCCATTCTTTGAGCGTTTCGTGCTCTTCTGGAAGCAGCGTGACTTTTTGGCATTCGCTGGAGGGAGCGCGGCGGAAAAACTCGAAGGCTTTGCAGTATTTGAGAGGGAAGGATGGGTGATGATTGTTGCTGCAATCGGCGCAAGCGAGAGTGCCGGCGTCGTGGTCCCAGTGAGCGTCTTCTTCCAAAGTGCGATGGCAGTGGCCGCATTGTTTGAAGCTGGGGAGAAAGCCGAGTAAATGAGCGAGTTTGATGAGCGCCACTTCGGGAATGAAGGCATGGGCGTCTTTTTGATTCAGGTCTTGCAGAGTTTCCAAAAGTAAATCGTAAACTTCGGGCTGGTGGTTTTCCTCTTGCATCGATTTTTCGAGAATTTCCAAAAATACAGACACACGGAGAATGCGATCGATATTGTTTTTGAGTTCGGAAAAACTGCATTCGGCTTGCGGGCTTTGAAGGTAAGGGTGATGTGCGGAGTGGTAAATGGTCCCGCGAATAAGGTTCATTCCCTCTAAGTGACCACGGCGGCGGGAACCCGGAACGGCCGCGCCTTTCGCGACAAGATCCAGACGTTCGCCGTCACTCGAAAGCACGGTGACGAGCAAATCTTTTTCGCCCCATTCGCGGGTGCGGAGAATGATGCCGGTGAGGTTTGTAATCATCAGGCGGAACGAAGTGAAGCCTAAAATTAAGAAGGGTCTAAAACGAGGGTGCGATTCAAATAGAAATTGGTGGCCAAGGTGCTGGCGATGACGCCCACGCCCACGCTCACCACGAGTTCACCGAGGAAAAGCCAAACGGGGCTGAAGTTTTCGGAAAAGTTTACGTAGTCGGAAAGTGACGTGCCTTCTAGGAAAAACATCAAAAGAAAAAAGCTGAAGAATACCGCCACCAGGCTGTAGACGCCGCCTTCAAACAAAAAGGGGAAGCGAATCATTCCGGGTTTTGCGCCCACCAGCTGCATGATTTGGATTTCGGTTTTGCGGGTGAAAATGCTGAGGTGGATGGCATTCATAATCATCAACAAGGAGCCGAAGAGGAAAGTAATCACTACACCCACGATGAGTTTTTTGGTGAACTGCGTTACGCCAATGAGTTTTGCGGCAATGGCTTCGTTTTCCGAGGAACTTTCCGTGCTGAGGAGTAAGCCGGTGTAGGCGGATTGATCGAGATAATCTAAAACCATTTGATGTTGGTCGGGGCTTTCGGTGACAATCCTCAGGCTGGAAGGCAGCGGATTTTCAATACCATAGACGGTGAAAGGGTCCGCCTTGTCCGGGTAGAGGTCTATGAATTGTTCGAGGGCTTGGTCGCTGCTGGTGAATTCCACTTCTGTGACCACGGGAAGGGATTCCACTTCGGCAACCAGGTCGTTGATTTCGTAGGCGGAAGTTCCTTCCTTAAGGTAAATGATGAGGTCGATTTTTTGGGCGAGCTGGTCAAGGCTGCTTTGCGTGAGGACGTTCAGCACCATAATCACGTTGAAAATGAAGAGGATGAGCCCCATCATCACCGTGGTGGCAACGGAAAGCAGGAGGTTGCGACCCACGTTTTGCAGCGAGATGTGAGCTAGGCGGCGGAAATTGTAAGCGAGTCTTGGTCGCATGGAGTGGCGGTTTCGATGGAGCGGCGGATAAGCGAACTTTTGAAGGTCTGGGGTTCGAAGGCATCGAGGCGAATCACCTCGATGTCGAGTTTTTCTTTGATGAAGTAGTTCTTGAGGCCGTAGGTGAAAACATATTGATCGTAACCGAGAGCGAGGAGGTCCGGGGCGTACTTTTTTATGACGCGGTATTTGTCGTCGGCATAACCGAGTACGGCTTTGCTCACGTGGGCGCAGGCGGCCACATCGCGAAGTCGTTTGCGTTCGTTGTATTTGGCGGCGTGACCTTTTACTTTTTTCACGGTTTCGTCACGGGCCACCACCACAATGAGTTCGGTGCCGAGGGCTTTGGCCTGCTTTAAATAATCTTCATGACCGGCATGAAAAAAATCGAAGGTTCCAAAGGCCATGACGGTTTTGGGCCCGGTTTTGTCAGAAGAGGTTTGCATCGGGGAAGCCAAAGTTAAGGTAAAGCGCGCCGGCAAAAACCGCGACGGACAGTGCGCTGCAGATTACGAACGGAACTTTCAAGTTTCCAACGATGTCTTCGAGAGTGAGCGAAAGTTGAGCGCTTCCATAGAGAAGAGCGGAAAGCAGAAAGGGCAGGTCGAGTGCATTGAAAAGCAAGGTGTCGGCAGGGTTTATGACTCCTTGAGCAATCAGCAGGGAACTGCTGACGTGCAGCCCTCCGAGGACAACGAAAAACAGGAAGGAAACGGACGCCAGACTTTGCAGTGTTTTTTGCATGGGTGAAGTATAGCGAAGGAATGAGTTGTTGCGCTAGAGTCAGTTCGTATCTACGAGTGAAAAGGACTCGTACTCTTTAACGAGTTCCCAGCCGTTTTCGGTTTTTTCCCAGTCGATTTGGTCTTTCAGTATAAGAGGGTCGCCTCCGGTTGGGCTTTCAAAACGATACAAAGTGGGGGCTCCATTTTCTAAATCCCACAGGAGCCAGTACTCTTTGGCTTCGGGGTCCTCGATTCGAACTACAATCTGTTTCAGATCGGGAGATAAAAATTGATGAACGCCCAAAGGACTCGGACTGCCCCACGAATCTTTCGAGAAACCTTGATCAAAACTTTCATTGGGGATGTGTTCGTCGTTTAAGTAAATCCCCGCCAAATGGTCTCCATCACAGTTGGCCTCTTCATACACTTTGAAGTGGTAAAGGCGATCTTCTCTTGTGATTATTTTTTCCCACTTACAACCGTCGGTGTTTCCACCGTCTCCGCCCGTTTGGGCGATCCAAACTTGTTCGGTGAGATCCAAAAGAGATTGAAAGACTTGTGTGATTAAACCGGTTTCTGCGTCGTACCAATCTATAACTTCGGTATGGAGGTAGCCTGTGCGCGATTCCCCCTCTCCATAGAACTGATTGTAATTCATAAGGAATTCTTCGGCGTCGGCCTCGAAGAGCAGAGTGGCTGTTTCATCCTCGAAACTGTAAACTTCCACTTTCTCTCTGGATTCCACTGTGAAGAGGTTTCGTGGTTCCCCTTCAATTTCTGTGTGAAACCAGTTGCCTTCGTTTTCCACGAACCAACCCATAATAAAATCGTCTTCGTATTCCCAGAGCACGTGTTCTTCATCGAGCGGGCCTAAAACTGTTGGGAATTCCATGACCTCCCCGAAAAAGGAACTTTCTTTAAAACTCCTGCATTTCTCCACGGAGGCTTCAAAATCCCATGTGCAGGCGTCGTCTTCTTCAAAATCGACTGTAAATTCGCTGCTCTCCACCGGACCTTCTTGGAAATTTGCTGAGATTTCGCCCAGTTCTTGGTCTTTCGTTGTCATCTCAATGATTTGGATATCTCTGATGCCATAGGACTCATCGTCTGAAGTGAAAAAATAAGACCCTCCATCGTCGATGTAGTTTTCCTCGATTGTTTCGGTTCCAGGTTTTAAAAACTCTAGAGTCAGCAGAAAATCTTCAATGCTGATGGGGTCTAAAATGATACGAACGTAAGCTTGTTCGTAGCCTTCTTCATTTACTTGTAAATCCAAGCTTCCAATAGGCAGTATGACTAAGCCCTCATCTTCAAGGGTTCCTTGTAGTAGTTCCGGCGCTTCAAGAATATAAGCTTCCGATCTCACAAGGTCGTCATCCCAGTCGATTGGCCCAAGGATGAGACTTTCAATGACTATTGTATTTTCCAGAGCCGTTTCTTCAATGTTTGCCGGAGTGCATCCAAATAAAGACAAGGCGGCTAGGCTCAAAAGGTAATTCAGGAGGCGCGGTGTGTCTTTCATGGCCTAGGTTTATTGGACCGAACTCAGCATAGCGATGCGGGAATGACTTTGCTAGATTGATATTGAAATTCTCTTGCGGCTAGATACTATGTACTATACAGTAAGTTCACTTTAAGCTTAATTTATGCATTTTTCCAAAGAAATTTTGAAAGGAAGTATTGAAATCATTGTCCTTCAGGCTCTCAAGGAGTCGAGCGAGGCTTACGGTTATCAATTGCTCACGTCTATACAAGAAATGAGCGAGGGTACTTTTGATTTCCAGGAAAGCACGCTTTATCCTTTGCTTTATCGACTTGAGGAGAAGGGCTTGCTGAGCAGTGATCGAAAGAAAGCTCCGAGCGGCAAGGAACGACGTTACTACCGTTTGACGCCTAAGGGCAGCAAGATTCTTGCTGAGAAACGCATTGAACTGGGTCATTTCATAAAAGGTATGAATAAAATTTTAAAGTTCAATCATGAATAAGAAGGAATACTTTACTTTTTTGAAGAAAAATTTACCCAAAGACAAGTATAAAGAACGGTTTTTAGAAGAACTGGAGGAGCATTTTGAGGATGCCTTGTATCTTGAAGCTTTCCAAAAAGAGGGGTCTGAAAGCCGCGTCTTAGCTCGTCTGGGAGCCCCTGAGCAAACTGTATTTTATTACAAACGATTTATGACTAAACACTCTGCTTTTTACACGTACTTGGAGTCTTTATTTTGGGGGATTCTTTCCACTCCTCTTTACCTTTCCTTGTTTGTTGGAAACTCGGTTACGGAATCGACAGAGGTGCTTTTTCTTAAAGTGGTCCTTTGGTTTTTGACCGCCTCCGTTCTTGGAGGTGCTTTCTATCTTTTTTATCGTTTTGTGTTCTCCAAATTAAGACCTCTGAATGAACTCTTGAGTCCGCAGGGCAAGATCGGTTCGTTTTTTCTGAATCTCATCCCTGCTTGGCTTAGCGTTTCCTTGTTCACGACCTCTTTCTATATGGGGGATAACGATGAGGCGCAAGACTATTTGTTTCCTCTCGTCTTGCTGGCTTATGTTGTGGTGGTGGGTTTCTTTGCTTGGAAGGCCTATGCCCACAGTTTTAAGAAATCATGGATTATACATGAGGCAAAGCTTATGTACTTTTTCACATTGGCTCTATTTGTCGTACTTCTTTTTACGGAAGTGGGTGAGGTGGTACTTTATTTTTCGAAAGTGATTTGGGTGATTCTTTTTTACGGATTTTCCGGCCAACTCACCCAGGCTGTTTGGACTTCCGGGCTTTTGGTCTTGGCATTGGGTCTCTTTAGTTTGTATGGCGTCGTTCGTTGGTTTGGTGAGCGTTCCAAGCCTTTCCCGCTTTTTAAAACCTGTCTTCTTGCGACGGTGATTTATGCTCTTTTTCTTCCCAGGCTTGGGAGTGAAGCTTATGAAGCGGTGGACTTGAATTGGAACAAACCCGCCGTGGAATTTGTTTCTTTGCTTGAGAAAGAGGAAATGGGTCCTTTTTACCTTTGGTCCAAAAAGTTCCGTCGCGATGACGGTCCTAATATTCAGTACTCCATCTCTTACCGAGGTGCGGGTTTCTTTATTCATATGCAGGATTTAGCGGATTACCAGTTGGTACCTACTTCTGTTGATGCACTTGGTTTTGAGAGCTTGGATACGGATCCTACTGAAGTTTATCCACAGACCAATTCAATTCTTCATGAAGATCTTCGTTGTGAACTCACTGAAATGGCTGCTCAATCTTATGAAGGTTTGGAGCCACCTACTTTGGGTGGAGAAACGGATTGTAAGGCGTTGTATTTTAAGGACGAGTTGATTTTCAGTAGAGAGGACGAGGGTTGGTTTATTCTTAAAAATGCAGTTTTTTCTCCCGATCAAACATGGATGCTCCTGGAATTCCAGGATGTCATGGAGGACCCCACTTTACTTTATTTGGTGGATTTGAGGTGAGTTGTAATGTTGACTATCTCTCTAGGGAAGCCTTCAAGGGTTCTAACATTGCCCTATAGTCGCCTGACCCAACAAACCATGGTACCTGTTCACCAGTATTATAAGTGTCGTCTTTTGGATCTTTTGGAAGGGTATTAAGCTCTGACTGCACATAATCAAGCAATGCTTCCCTTTCAGCAGTTTGGCTGGCTTTGCGCATTTCTTTCCCGCTTCCTGCATGTTTGACGCTATCTTGCAAAGTGTCAATCCGAGCCTTTACATAGTCTCTACGTGCAATGTAGTCCATGCCTTTCATCAACTTAGCAAGCGTTGTCTTTTCTATTAATTTTTCTTCTTCACCCTCAACTTGTTTTACATCTCCCATCCCCACCATTTTGGCTTTCATTGGAACCTTTGATTTTGACCCTTTTGGAACCGGGGTCTTTTTAACTCCTGAAGTGTCTTGTTTTTCCTGAGTATTTTTTTTTTCTGGGGACATGTTTTTTTTTGTTAGGTGAGTTCTTGTTATTATAGCATAACCCCCCCCCCCCCTCAGCAAGCCAAACCTGCTAAAAATGTAAGTCAAGCGGGTTTGTAAAAATTCAGGAATTTTTCAGGACAAGGGTGCTGGGCATCGTCTATAATGGGAACTCTTAACTTGAGTTATGAACGATTCCGCAAACAATAAGCTGGTGCTATTCGAGTCAAAACAGATTCGTCGGGTCTGGCACAAGGATGAATGGTTTTATTCAGTGGTGGATATAGTTGGAGTTTTGGCTGATTCCACTAATCCTACCGACTATCTTAAAAAACTTAGGAAACGAGACAATGAACTCGGGACCTACCTGGGGACAATTTGTCCCCAGGTAGAAATGATTACAGAAACAGGTAAAAAGAGAAAGACCTTGGCTGGTAACACGGAAGATGTTCTCCGCCTCGTTCAGTCCATCCCATCGCCCAAAGCTGAGCCTTTTAAACTCTGGCTGGCCAAAGTGGGGTATGAACGAATTGAAGAAATGGAAGATCCTGAGCGTGGTATTGATCGGGCAATGAAAACCTATCTTCAAAAGGGGTATTCTAAGGAATGGATCAACCAGAGGCTTAAAACGATTGAAGTTCGTAAGGAACTCACGGATGAATGGCAAGAACGAGGGATGAAAGAAGGCGCGGAGTACGCTATTTTGACCAATGAGATTACACAGGCTTGGTCGGGGAAAAACGTGAAAGAGTATAAAGCCTTTAAAGATCTGAAAAAGGAAAATCTTCGGGATAATATGAGTAATTTGGAATTGGTTTTGAATATGCTCGCGGAAGCCACTACTACGGAATTTTCCAAAAAGAAAAAGCCGGTCGGTCTTGGAGAAAATCGACAAGTGGCCAGAAAGGGTGGTGGAGTAGCCGGAGTTGCTCGAAAGGAAATCGAAAAGACCACAGGCGAATCGCTCATAAGTTCCAAAAATGCGAAAGAATTAAGAAAGCGATTGAGTTAGTGGCCGTGTTTCATCTTGAAGATCAAACCTAAACACTATAAAGTCTCAGCATGAAACTCACGAAGGAACAAGTCGAGCATATTGCGCAGCTGGCCAAGCTGAAGCTCACCGAGGAAGAGGTGGAACGTTTGGCGAACCAGCTCACGGATATTTTGTCTTATATGGATGTGCTTAAGGAGCTCGACACCACGGGCGTGCCGGAAACTTCTCAGGTTACGGGACTTTCGAATGTCACACGTAGCGATGAAGCGCGGCCGCTCTTATGCACTCCCGACGAACTTTTGGACTGCAGTCCGCTTCCGAAAGTGGATCATCAAATTCGCATTAAACGCATAATGTAACAGGCGAACCCGAAGGGTTTGCTAAGCAATAACGTGGCGTAAGCCACAACATATCTAAAATGGATTTAAACTGGCTCTCTATCGCCGAAGCGCACCGAGGTCTGCAGGAAAAGAAATTTTCTGCGGAAGATTTGTTGGATGCGTGTTTGGCTCAGGTCAAGAAAGGCGAGTATTTGAATAATTTTGTAACCTTGGTGGAAGATCAGGCGCGGGCTCGTGCTAAGGAAGTGGATGCTAAAATTGCGCGCGGCGAGAAAATCGGCGTTTTGGAAGGGATTCCGGCCGGGATTAAAGATCTTTTTAACACCCGAGGAGTTCGCACCACGTGTTCTTCTAAAATGTTGGAAAATTTTGTGCCGCCTTACGAGTCCACGGCCACGCGACTTTTGAAAGAGGCGGGCTACGTGCTGTTTGGAAAAATGAATTTGGACGAGTTCGCGTGTGGAGCGTCTACGGAAAATTCCTATTTTGGTCCGAGTTTGAATCCTTGGAATAAAGAGTATGTGGCGGGAGGTTCTTCCGGTGGTAGCGCTTCGGCGGTGGCTGCGGGCATGAGCTTTTTCTCCCTTGGAACGGATACCGGAGGTTCCATTCGTCAGCCCGCTTCGCTGTGCGGTTGCGTGGGGCTCAAGGTGACTTACGGACGTGTGAGTCGTTTTGGGGTGACGGCCATGGCTTCGAGTTGGGACACCGTTGGGCCCTTTGCGCGAACGGTTGAAGATGTTGCGTTGCTGATGAATACCATTGCGGGTCCCGACGTTTATGATTCCACTACGCCGCAAGTTGCCGTTCCTGATTACACGGCGGACCTTGGCAAAGGGGTGAAAGGACTTCGAATCGGAGTGCCTAAGGAATATTTTGGAGAAGGGGTGGATGAAGAAGTGCGCGAAATTGTGATGGCGGCGGTAAAAAAATATGAAGAGTTGGGTGCCGTGGTGAAGGAGGTGAGTTTGCCCATGACCAAGTACGGTGTGGCGGTTTACTACGTCACTATGCCCACTGAACTTTCCACGAACTTGGCGCGTTTCGACGGCTTGCGTTTCGGTCATCATGCGGAAGGCAGCGAAGACTTGGTCGAATCTTATAAGGCCAGTCGCGGAGAAGGTTTTGGTGCCGAAATCAAACGCCGCATTATGGTGGGAACTTTTGTGTCTTCCGCCGGTTATGCCGATGCTTACTACAAGCAGGCTCAGCGTGCCCGAACTTTGATTATTAAGGATTTTACGGCCGCGTTCGAGGAGGTGGATGTTTTGATGGCGCCTGTTTCACCTACGGCCGCATTTAAGGTCGGCGAGAAAGCCAGCAATCCTTTAGCCATGTACTTGGCAGATGCTTTGGCCATTCCTCCGTCGGCTGCGGGAGTTCCCGCCATTTCTCTTCCTTGCGGATTTACTAAGGGCGGTTTGCCGGTTGGTCTTCAGATTATTGGTCCGATGTGGAGCGAGAGTTTGATTTTACAGACTGCGGCGGCGTTTGAGAAGGTGAGTGGGATCGGGGAGAAGAGGCCGGTTATTGGGTGATTATGAAGCTATACCTGTCTTCCTACAAACTGGGTGAAAAAACTGAGACACTGAAACAGTGGCTGGCTTCGAGTAAAAAGCGGGTGGGATATATTCCGAATGCTCTTGATTTCATTGGAATGCCTTCGGAGAACCGGACGAAGCATATGGATTTTGACATGAATGAACTCAAGGTTTTGGGCTTTGCAGTGGAGGTGCTGGACTTGCGGGATTACTTTGGAAAGAAAGATGCTCTTCGAGAAAAGCTGGCTCAGCTCGATATGGTTTGGGTGAGTGGTGGTAACACTTTTGTTTTGCGTCAAGCAATGAAACTTTCCGGTTTTGATGAACTTGTAGGCGAATTGGCTGAATTGGAGGATTTTATTTATGGTGGGTACAGCGCTGGTTGTTGTGTGCTTTCTCCAAACTTGAAGGGCTTGCAAATTGTTGATGATCCAAACAATTTTCCTTACTCTCTTAAAGAACCGATTTGGAATGGCTTAGGCGTTCTCGAGTATTTGTTCCTTCCTCACTATGATTCCGATCATCCTGAATCGGAAGCCATTGATAAAGAGGTGATTTACTGTACCGACCATAAAATTCCTTATCGAACGGTGAGGGATGGGGAGGTGGTGATGGAGGATTTTGCAGGTTAGGATCGCGCTTTATGTTATGTCATCCAATGCTGGCAACAGTGAATTATTGACGGTCGGTTTTTGGCGAGTATATTTGGAAGTCCTTTGAACTTTTCACGCCATGAAAGAAATGAACTCAAAAATGTTACTCGATCTGTCCAAAAAATTGGATGAAGTTGGTAAGTTGCTCAGAACGTACTTTGATGAAAAAACGAAGAAAGAGGAAGAAAAACTTTTGAAGAAATTTACTCATGAGCAGAGAATGGCTTATCTTGATGGGAAGATGGCTGTCCGTCGTACCTATTAGTTTTACTTCTAAAAAATCAAATTATGATTCCTGACACACAAGCAAAAGAAATTCTTAAAACCATGAAGCAAGGGTTTAAAAAAATTGATGAGCGATTTGACCAAGTTGATCAGAGACTCGAGAAAGTTGATGCGAGACTTGCAGTAATTGATGAAAGACTCGATAAACTCGAGATGGGTATTGCTCAGCATGACCACACGCTCAAAACTTTAGTGACGCGAGAAGAATTTGATCGTTTTAGAAAAGAAGACATTCTTTTTAAACACAAGGCGACCAAGAAATTAGAGGATATTGAAGAAGCCGTGAAAGATTCGACTCGGTTCGATAGAAGGCTCGATCGTAAGGTTAATAAGCATGAGGATGCGCTTAAAAAGCATCATCTCCTCGAACCCGTCCTCGCCTAATCCTCCTCCGTTTTTTTACTCTTCCTCACTTCGTTCGGATTGTCCCCCCGCAAACTCCCAGGCCATCATGAAGATGGCGCGTTGAGTGTTGGCGATTTCGGGGCTTTCGATGATCATGCCCACCACTTCGTTTTTGCCGAAGGAGACGATGGAAACTTTGTCGTCGTAGATGTTGATTTCGTTGGCGAAGGCGAAGGAGCCCACTTTTACGAGACGGATATCGCGGTGCTTTCGTTCATTGTCGGCGGCAATTTTTTGGCCGAGTTCGTCGAATGGGGCAATTCCGCGGAGGTAGATGCGGCGCTTCACGCGCTGGTTCACGTACTCTTCGTCGTAGTCGGGCCAGAATTCACGGATGGATTTGGAGTCGGCGTAGTTGAAGATTTCGGTTTTTGCCGTGAGCGTGTCTGCGTAGACTTTTTTCACACCGTCGATTCCTTCGTAATAACGGATGCGCGGAACATAGGTGCTGCCGTGAAGGCGGCGGAGGTCGGGGAGGGCTTCTTTGAAGTCGAGGTATTTTTGGCGGACGTCTTGGCGGAGGATGTCGGGCTCGGTGGCCACAAAATATTTCACACGTTTCTGGGTGTAAGTGCTGAGAAAGCCGCGTTTGATGAGTTTCTCCAGGATGTCGTAAGTGCTGACGCGGTTGAGTTTGGCGCGCAGGGCAATGTCGGAGGCGGGTGATGGGCCGAGTTCCAATGAGGCGAGGTAGACTTTTGATTCTTTTGCGCTGAGCCCAATGTTGCTTAGAACATTTTGGAGGTTCATTGTAAATGCCATTTATGTTGTAGAAAATTCCGACAGGCCCGTGAATTTCCAGCATATTCGTTTTGAAAACTCAGGTCAAGAATTTGTGTTAACGTTTAGCAACAGCCAAAATCAGGCTCAAAATTCCGGCTTGAAAGGGAGGCGGGTTTTCCGTTATCTAAAGGACGTTCACCCTTAACCCCCTCCACGCATGGACACGTTTGCAGCTCTGGAAACCATGACCGCTCAAAATTCTCTTCGTGCTATTCCTCGCGAACATATGTACGCCAAGTATCCTCGCACCAATGTCACTAAAAAAATGATTTTGGACATGGCTCAGGAACACGGCGTTCAATTCGTTGATTTCCAATTCACCGATATCAATGGGGTCCTCAAGGCCATCACGCTGCCTGTTCACAAGCTTGAAGACGCCATCGACAACGACATGTGGTTCGACGGGTCTTCTATTGATGGATTCACGACGATCACCGAGTCCGACATGATTTTGCGTCCCGACCTCAATACCTTTGCGATTTTGCCTTGGACGCTTGAGGGCGAAGACGTTACCGCTCGACTTATTTGTAACGTGATGCTCCCGGATGGAACTCCTTTTATGGGAGATCCTCGCAATATTTTAATTCGCCAACTTGAGGAGGCAAAAAAATTGGGACTCACGTTCAATGTGGGACCCGAGCTTGAATTTTTCCTCTTCCAGGCGGATGAAAATGGAAATCCTACCCTCGTCCCTCACGACAAGGCCGGTTATTTTGATCAGACTACGGACGATGCGCTGCAAATTCGCCGGCACATGGCTTTTGCCCTCGATATGATGGGCATTGAAGTGGAACGTATGCATCACGAGGTGGCTGCCGGACAGAGTGAAATCAACTTCCGTTATGGAAACGCTCTCCACATGGCGGACAATGCCGTTTCCTTCAAACTTACGCTGAAAGCTTTGGCAAAAGATTTAGGGCTTCATGCCAGCTTTATGCCCAAGCCGATGTTTGGAGTGAACGGAAGCGGAATGCACGTACATGAATCGCTGGCTTCAATTGCTGACGGATCCAACAAGTTCTACGATAAAGACGGGACCTACTCGCTCTCTGCCATGGCTCAAAGTTTCGTGGCCGGACAGCTTCTGCATATTCGTGCCATGAACGCTGTTTTGAATCCTATTATTAATTCCTACAAACGTCTCGTGGTGGGTTATGAGGCTCCGGTGAATGCCGCATGGGGACAACGCAATCGCAGCGCGCTCATTCGCGTGCCTCGCATCAGTCCTGCGGTTTTGGAAAAGGGTTCGCGTGTAGAAATTCGCTGCCCCGATCCTGCTTGTAATCCTTACCTTGCGTTTGCCGTTTTGCTTGCCGCCGGTCTCGATGGAATCAAAAAAGGTCTCGTGGCTCCTGCTCCTGTGGAACAAAATATTTGGGAGCTCACGCCGAAGGAAATGAAGAAGATGGGAATTAAGACCGTGGCGAGCAACTTGAAAGAAGCGCTCGACGAACTTGAAAAAGATGAAGTGATTCGTGGCGCGTTGGGAGAAGAAACCTTTCAGAAATTTTATGCCGCTAAAATGGCCGAATGGGAGGCCTATCGCACTTACGTTTCTCCTTGGGAAACCGACCGTTACTTAGATTGCTAAGAGGACACGTTCCAGGGCCAAATAATACGGGTCTTCTTCCCTTGGTTTCAGGGGGAGGAGGCCCGTTTTGAGTCGTCGGTCGATATCAAGGAATTTCTCCAAAGCCGTTTTCATTTCACCGGCCGTGAAGTTTTTCGCAAAGCGCAAAGTGTTTTGAACTACAAAAGGGTGAACGCCCATTTTTTTTGCGATCATTGTGGGAGGCAAATTTTCCTCGGCCAGCGCGCGCATTTCGAGCATGAGGCGGAACTGACGCACAATCATTGAGAAAATATATGGAGCTTCTTCGCCTTGGTCTTGAAGTTGGCGAATTGTTTTGAGTACGCCCGGGAAGTCTTTGCGGGCGAGCTGGTCCGTCATCGTGAAAATGGATTTCTGAACGTTGTGAGTCACGACTTCATCAATCATTTCCGCCGTGATGTTTTTGCCTTGCGCGAAGAGGCTGAGTTTTTGGATTTCGCTTTCCAGGTTGAAGAGATCATCTCCGAGAAGGCTGGTCAAATAGCTGGCGGCATCGGTGGACATGAGGGCGCCTTGGCCTTGGGTGCGGCGTTGAATCCACGTGTTGAGCAAGGCTCCTTTGGGTTTGAGGAAGAGGCGATTGGTCGCTAGGGAAGACAATTTTTTAAAAATGCTGGTGCGTTTGTCCGGGTCTTTTAATTCCGTCATCACCAGGATGGTGGTTTCCGAAAGTTTTTCGAGAGCGGGGAGCAGCAAGTTGGCTTCTTCCGCCTTTCGTCCGCTGAGGAAATTTTTAAGGATAACGAGCCGTTTTTCAGAGAGAAATGGGGCCGTGGATATTGAACCAATAATTTGTTCAATATCACAGCTTTCTCCATCCAGTTCTTCCAAATCGGTATCGCCGTGTTTTTCCACAAAAGCTTCTTTCCAACGTTTCACCTCTTGGAGAAGGGAAAAGCTGTCTTCACCGGACATGAGGAAGAGATTGGGCTTGTTCATGCCCTTAGTTTATCGCTTTCTCTGTGGAAACGTCCACATATTCGGAGAGAGACGGGGGTGTGTTCAAGAGGATGCGGCTGTCGTAACGAATCACGAGACCTCCTCCTTCAAGGGTTGGAGGGGCCACGAAGCGGGCGGCATCCATCAAGTGTTGGATGTTTCCATAGAGGGAACCGTCCACCGTGAGGACTCCGTCCACGGGGCTGCGCCAATCGCCATTCGTATCGGTGTCCTTGGAATTTCCATAGAAGTTCTGGTCGGTGTAATAGACTCCCACGTTATGGTACGAAGTGTTTTTAAAGTAAATGTCTCCTCCCTGAACCACGAAGGCGACGGAAGGAAGATTTTTGTAATCGCTCAGGTCAGTCGAAGTCGCATAGCTGATGTCGCCGGCGATTACGAGGTCGGCATTTTCAACAATAATGGTCCAGGCTCCTGCAGGCACTTCCAAGCTTCCGAGGGTCAATTTTCCTGCGGACGTGGTGCAAGTGCTGACTCCGAGACATCCGTTGAAGTAAAGAATATTGCTGTCCGGATTGTTGGAGTTGGAGAGAGCGCCGGCTAAACTGCTCCAGTTGTCGGAGGCGGTGCTGCCGTTTCCGGAAGTGCTGTCGACGTTGCTGGATTGCAGTGTCACCGTGTTACGCGTGGCTTGGCTCACATGGCTTTCCGTCGTGGTTTCCACTGTTGTTTTTCTCCACAGGTCGGTTACGGTGTTCACAATTTCACAGACGTAGGAACTTAGGTTTCCAATGAGGCCGGTCGAGGAAGAATCACTGTCACAGAGAGAGATTGTGGTTCCTGTCGGGTCGCTCAAATAGGTGCTTGAGCTGGTTGTTTCTTCACTGCTGCCTTCCAGAATTATAAGCGCATCGGTGTTGGCATAATTGCTGGTGGCCTCGTCTTCATCGACGAAGATACAAGAGATGTCGGAGCCGCCTTCAAGGGCGACTTCCAAGTACACATCTCCAGCGTTTTCGGTGAGCAAGTAGGAACACAGCACTACGAGTCGAGCGCTGGCAGTGAGTGAATCAATTCCGTCGTAGACTTGGAGTTCAGCATCATTTTGGAATTCTTCGGTGAGACATTCGTCGGCCCCGTCGGAACATTCCAGACCGGAGTTGATGATTCCCACGTAACGGATGCGGATGACGGCTATGTCGACTACCGTGCCGGCGTTTTCAATCACGACCTTGTTGTAAGGGGAAGGATTTTCGGGGGAATAATCGGGGTCGTAACAAACTTCGGTGGAAGTGAGGTCGCCGGAAAGGGGATCGTATTCGCAGACATCAATGAGGGTGGATTCCGATGTGTTGTCGTCGTAGGCAAGGTAAGGAATGAAGGTTTTGTAGAAGTAGGTGTCGAAACTTTCCACGTAAGGAACAATGTACTCTTCGTTGTGAAGTTCATGACAGGTTGCTTCATTGGTGATGTCGGGACAGCCGAAACCCATGTTCACGAGCGTGGAGTAACGGCTGTAGGCCGTGGCGCTGGTGAGTTCGCTGTAATTGGTGGCCAATTCCACGTCTCCTCCGGAGCTGGTGCCGTCTCCATTTTTTCCTTCCAAAGTTCCGTCCCACATACTGTCGGTGAAGGTGATGTCCTCTTCGCCGCCGGCGGGGTCGTATTGCAAGGTGTAGAATGCGCGGTCTTCATCGTGGGCGAAGAACACGTTTTCATCGGAGTGGGAATTCTTTTCGAGTGAGAAGTTGAAGGTGAAGATGAATTTGCTGAAGGTTCCGAGTTCTTGAATTTCAACAGGGAGGGTGTCGGAACAGGATTTCCCTTCACCTTGCGTATCGACGCTGATTTCGGCGTCTTCACAAATGTCTTCGAAGATAATATCCACGCAATCTCCGTTGCCGACATCTTCAATGGTCACATCGCCGGTGGCGGTATCGTAGGTTCCGTTGTTATCGTCATCGTAGAGAATGGTTCCGGCGGTGTCTCCACAGTAGTAACTCACATCGAGGTCTTCGCTGGAGTCTTCGGTATCCACACAAATTTCGGTGCTTTCGTCGGCGCCTTCTACGGTGTCGATGGAGTCTTCGCCGAAGCTTACGTCAAGACAGACATTGCTTCCGCCGCCTCCTCCTCCGCTGGTGTCGTCGTCGTCATCATCGCCCGAACTGTCATCGTCGCCTGGCGTGACGGTTGTTGTTCCTTGGGTGATGCTGAAGGCGTCGGTACAAATGAGAGCTTCGCCCTCAATATAAGAGGTCACGGTGTCGCCGGCCACGCCACCCACGTAGGTCGCGGTGACGGTGGTGCTGGTGCCGCTCACGGCAACTTCCAAGTGGCCGTCGCTTTCGGTTGAGGCGCTTCCGGAGCTGTAATAAAGATCGCCGGAACCTGTGTTTGCAATAATGAGATTTCCGGACCAAGCGGCGTCGCTTGCCGTTACCATGGTGCTGATAGCGATGGTTCCCGCGGTGGCGTCCGAAGCGGACATGACGTAAGAGTCAGGACTCATTTCCACGTCAATACAGTAGTTTCCACCTGAAGTTCCTTCTTGAGTGATAGTGAAGACGTCGTTACAAAGAGTGTCTTCATCTTCAATGTAAGACGTCACAATGTCTCCGGCAACTCCGCCGACGTAGGTCACGGTCACCGTTGTAGCGGTGCCGGAAACCGGGATTTCCAAGTGTCCGTCTCCATAGGCTGAAGCGCTGCCATCCGTGTAGTAGAGGTCTCCTGAACCCGTATATTCCACAATCAAATTTCCCGTCCAGAGGGCGTCGCTGCCGGTCACGTCAATGGTGACGGTGATTGTTCCTGCGTCGGCATCCGTGGCGGACATGGTGTACGAGTCCGGATCCATTTCGAGGTCCACACAAACGTAGGATTCTTCTTCTTCGAGGGGAGGAAGTTCTTCATCAGCGAAACAGGCGGCTTCTTCGGTGAGTATGCCAAGAGTGATATAATTCCCTTCCTCGTAGTTTTCAAAACATAGGGTTCCTGTGTAGCTTGTGTAACCGGTAATGCTGACGTCGGCCGTGTTGGTATTGCTGTCGCTATCCACCAAGGTTGTTCCTGTGGAGTCGTAGGCATCGAGAGTGAGAGTGGTTCCCGTGTAGGCGGTAGCCGTGTTATCGGTATAGCCGGCCGCTTCTAAAGTTCCCAGGTAAGTGGTGTCGGAAACATTGAGGGTGTAATCCCAACATACTACATTGGTGCCGTAGAGAGTGGCGAGGTCCGCTGCATCCGTAAGATCGATGGGGACTTCGGTTCCGGTGGAATCAATAATGTAAGGAGTGCCGAGAGTGAGGTCTTCACATACGGGAGCGATTTCTTCGGGAGTTTCGCTAGGAATGACATCTCTACAAGTGGGGTCGGTGGGGTAGAGGTTGCTGGTGACGGTGATGTCGGCTCCCGGAGTTCCTCCTGTGATTTCAACGGAGTAACCCATCACCAAAGTATGAGTACCGGTCATAGTGACTCCTGTTGCCGGGTCGTAAATACTTCCTACACCGTCACTGGTGCTTACGGTGAAAGGAGGAGTGAGGATTCCGGTTGTTGTGTTTCCCGTCCAAGTCACGGTCACGGTTCCCGCCATGTCGTCTGCGGTGATGACAAGAGGAGATACAATATGGAGTTCAATACAGTCGTTTTCTGTGATGGTGTAATCAAAGCTGTCGTTACAAAGATTGGCCACATCGTCACTGACGCCGTCTCCGTTTTCGTCGTCGAGGCCCACGCTTACGGTGTTAGAGCCCACTTCCTCGCTGTAGTAAGCTACCGTCCAATCGGTGGTGGTGTAAGGAGTGGTAGTGCCATCAAACGTCGCATTCAAATCCGTGGATTCGTAGGTCACGCTGTATGGCCAATCGGTTCCTTCGTCGAAATCAGCATCCGCATCAATTCTGATATTGGCTTCATAAGGGCCTTCCGCAGGCAAGCTGATTCCGGGGCTGGTGATGTCGAGGTCGGTACAGTAAGGAAATTCGAGTTCCACTTCACACACGCCGCTTCCACAGTAGTCGACGCCGTTGTAGTCGGACACACAAACGGTGATGGCGTCGCCGGGTAAGGAATTGTTGTAACGCACGGTACTGTCTCCGCCTTCCAGGTCATTGCCCTGTCTTTTGAAAGATCCACTTGCATCGGGTGAGGCTCGAGAGCTGTCGTATTCATAGGCTTGGTAGTGGAAGGTGGAATCACCGGTGATATCGCTTCCATCGGTTCCCGTGGCGGTGACTTCGAGGTCGGTGTCATTGAAAACGTCGGCTACGGAAAGAGAGCTGGGGGTGATGGCGAGGGAGTCACAAGCCACTTCTTCACATTCGTAGTTGGTGACTAGGGTCGTGGTGTGATTGTTCCAATGGTATCCTGTTTCGCCATCTTCTTCCACTTCTTGCCAACAATCGGAATCACTCCAGTCACCACAGGATTGATCGTAAGCATAAAAGCTTACATAAAGGGCTGAGTCGGTGGTAGCGCTATCTCCAGTCACTACATCCTCATCAAAATCAAAATCTAGTGTTTCATAAAACCAACGGTACTCTTGATCGCTCGTATCTACATCGCCATCTGCATCGTAATCATTGTATCCGGGAATAAAAGGTCGATCTCCTCGATCTGTAATTCCGTACTCCCACTGAATGTAGTCCGGGTATACCGCATCACTACTCGTGTCTCCTCTCACTATAGTGACTTCGAGTCCTCCGTCGTCGGTTGCGGTTCCACCGTCACAGGAAACATAACCCGATGGAGTGCTACACTCCATGGTGGATAAATCTATTGAATCAACAAAATCATCGTGAAGATAGAAACGCAGGTACTTAACATACATGTAGTATTCATACCCCTCCGTATAACCTGAGGTATTAGTATATCCATGCTGGTGCCAAGCATCGGTATCCGGACAGTAGACGGTCTGTTCATAGTCTGAATCTGCGGAGGTGCCGCTCAATTCACCCTCAATAGTGCTTGAAGTTGGACCGGAGAAATGTCCCCCGCCAAAGGTCGCGGCTGAGGAAAGTTGCACGCCAATCAGCAAGCCAAAAATGAGACTGGAAATCCCAAAAGTGGTTCTATTTGATTTTGTAAACAGGTTTAACATGTTATTCAGCTAGAAAAGTAGGTGCTTCTTCAGGAGTTGTAATTTCGGATGAACCTTGCTCAGGTGCCTGAGAATTTTCGGGTCTTTTCTCTGTTTGGCCGCAGGCACTTAAGAAGAGAGAACTTAAGAGGATGATTTTAAATATTTTCTTCATATTGTTAATTAACTTTATTCATCTTGTAAATCAGCAGCTCCTGATTCTCCACCTGTGCCGTCTTGTAAGGGATGCACCTCGGGGCGTCCAGAACCCAGTTCAGGTCTAGGCCCTGTACCTTGGTCGCTAGGATCAGGTTCCTTTTCACCTACCAATTCAGGCGTCGTTTCCTCGGAATAAGC
Organism: uncultured Candidatus Peribacteria bacterium; assembly: GCA_964356195.1. Taxonomy (GTDB): domain Bacteria; phylum Patescibacteriota; class Gracilibacteria; order UBA1369; family 2-02-FULL-48-14; genus 2-02-FULL-48-14. The sequence continues at coordinate 30,210 of CAYHGP010000006.1, forward strand.
CACTGCAACTCCGGCACCAATAACATGGGTACCTTTGCGGGCGCTGAGGTAGTCGCGGACTTCGGCTTGGGCGGCTTGGTTTCCGCCCCCTGTGACTTTCACTTCCACATTGAGAGGTTCGTTCATAGTGACCGTGAAGTTCACACATTTTTCGTAGAGACCCACGGTTTTCACTTGCTTGGTGGTCAGGATGACTCGCGCGTCCTCGTAGCGTTGAGTGTCGCGGAGTTGTTTTACGATATCGGCGTATTTTTTGTAAATGGCTCTTGATCCTTCTGGAATTTTGTCGTAAGTGGAGAGGAAGCTTCCAGTTGGTGTTTTCGTTTGTGCAAGTTGGAAAAGCTGTACCAGTTGAGCTCCTTCTGCTGGAGAGAAAATAATGTCGGCGGCGTCCAATACTTCGAGTCCGATTTGGCTGTGCATGAGCTTGTCGGGGTTGCTCTCCGCTATTTTGTCGCTGCCTTCATAGCCGAGGGGGGAAAGTACTCCTGTGGCCACTTCTATGAATGCTGCGATTTCTGGGCCGGTGAGGGTGGGGAAGGCCGCGCGCAAAGCCTCTGGTGTAATATTGGTAGCGTCCAGCATTCGGCCCTTCCCTTCGGGATCCCAGAAGTTTTCTCGGTATCCTTCAATTCCTTCGGTACCCACCATGATGTGAACGATGCTCCCTGCGGTGATTTCAGAGGCTGTGTAGTCTCCTCCTTCTCCACCAATGGGAGCTACGCTGTGTTTGCTTGCGGGATCGAAGAACTGTTTAACCATTTTTTCGGCGACGGAAGCGGCCATCCCTTCAGGGTACTCCGGAGGCTTCATTCCTCCTTCAATGAGGTATTTAGTGGTTTGTTTCGTGTTCCACTCAATGTTGTGTTCTCGAGCGGCTTCAAAGGGACCCGGTTCTCGGCTGTAAAGTTCACCGGCGGCTTCAACCGTGCAAGCTTGAAGCATATAGGTCATTTTGGTGTTGTCCCACCATTCTATTGGTTTGCCGGGAGGTACCGCCATGGCTGCAGCTTGTTCAGTTATATCTTTCACGAGTGCGCCATAGTCGGCTGGGGTGCCGTCTTCATTGACGCCCAAAGAAAGATTTTTGTATTTACGTCTTCGAGTGAAATCAGCCTGTTGTTTTTCGTCGAGATCGGCATAGGGTCTGTTTTGTCTTACGCCATCTTTTACGAAAGTTGTTGCAGGATCCCAAGCGAGCAAGGTGCTTGCCATCGCTTCAATTTCACCACGAGTGGTTTCATCGAGTGCAGGCCCCGTGTGTTCTTGGTCGAGGAGTCCACGCATTTGTAGTCGGATGGCCTCACGGTTGGCTTGGTCATCGATGATTTCGGTCAGCGCGTTTCCTTCAGCAATTCCTCCCTCCGTTCCCATGGCTTCTTTGCTCGCATAGATGCTCGATTCTCCGCCTTCTCGATCGGCGACAATTTCAGCTTGGGTTCGCGTGCCCCCCATGGCTTCGGTGTAGTGGAGGTGAGACGAACTTTCTCCTTCCATGACCCTGCTTTCAACGTGAGGATTGTTGGTGATGTAGAGTTTGACGCGGTGGGTTTGGCCGAAACTTTCGAAAGGGAAGTATTCGTCCACACGGCGAATGAAGAGTTTGTCAGATTTATCGAGGTTCAAGTAGATGGAGCCTTCGGGACCGATGTAACTTTGAATACCTGACTTGGGATCCACGTAAAGGTCTACGCTGCCGTCCACTTTGAAGACGTCCAGTTTGATTTCTCCGTCGCGAGTCCCTTCCAGGTGCAGGCCTTGTTCTTCCACTCCGTGTAAGCGTGCATCCATTTCTGCTTGGCTTGCGGCACCTCGGATGGATAAATCTTGAGATTGGGTGATGGTGGTGGAGCCATTCTTGGCTTCACGTTGTAAAAGTCCCGATTCGTAAACGTGAACGGCTTGTATTTCTCCCGGAGCCACCGCTGCTTGTGTGGCCAGGGCTCTTTGGATGCGTACTGCCGCCACGTAGTCGAGGTTTACGGCTTCTTTGGGTCGGCTGTAGGCCAAGAATTTTTTACCTCTCCATCCCATCTTTATATAAGGAATAGGGAATGCCATCCCTGGGATGTAGGCGAGACCGAGACCCAAGAACTGGACGTGCTTTAAATCTTCAATGGCTTGATCTCCAAATTGTTGATGAAGACCCACGAGCATATTTTGCTGGAATGCTTTGAACTCCTCTGCCGTCATGGTTCCTGGAACGAGCAGGGATTCATAGGTTCGGAGGGCGTCCGCTACCGTTTCCTTTTGTTTTTCGCCAATTTTAGCGGCCTTTCTCTCGACAACCTGCTTCATGTTGCGATCAATCCCTACCGTGAGTACGAAGGCGGTTGCCATGGAAGAGGCATCAAGGCCAGCTCCGGCTCCTACGCTGATTTTCCATACGCGGTGAGGGCCCATTTCATATCCCAGGTTCACGCCCGCTCCTATTCCTAGCCCTGCATTAGGTCCCGTTCCTGTATTATCAAGTCCCACTTGAGCTCCGGCGTGAAAACCGACGTCAAATTGTCCGAATTTGCTTTGGCCAAACTCTTTGTGGCCGGCAAGTCCGGCGTGAAACTCGAATTGATGGGTGATGGTGTTGTTTTTGAAACCCACGTGCATGACCAGAGACCCATCGTCCGTGAGAGGGATTGGCACGTTGGCATCGAAGGCGCCACCAATATCAGGTTTTCCTCCGTCAATGCTGTTCATAATGATTCCTGCCGTTCCTAAATTGAACTCATGGAGATTGTCGCTCGCTTGTTTGAGTTCGGCGGGGGACAGGTCCATTCCCATTTCTTGAATCGTTTCTAACTGTCCTCTTGTCATGGCGTCTTGTGGGTGCTCGCTGATGTATTCTTTTTGCTCCGCTTCTTCCAGGGTATATTCTTCACCCAAGTCTACGGCTGTACCCAAACGGACGAGTTGCTTTTGGGTGTCGTCGGCGAGGACGGTTTGCATGGTGTCCCAGGTCATGGGCGTTTTATATTTTTCTTTGGTGGTGTAGAGCCCTTTGTAAACGTTGTCGATTTCTTCTTGAGTGATGCCGCCTTTCTTTTCAAGTTTTTCTAATTTTCTCATGAACTGTTTTTTCTCACGGGCAGTCATTTCATAGTTGTCGCTGGCGAATTTCTTACCTTTTGCGAGGGTAATAACGTCATTGTCCGCTAATTTTTGTACGGCTGCGTCGAGGTGTGCTTTCCCTTCCGGAGTCATGACATAGACTTCTTTGGAAAGCACTTCATCGGCGGAGGCATCCACCACTCCTTTTGCACGGAGGAGGTTCAAATTGTCCACGAATTTTTGTTTACCTGTTTCCGTGAGCTCGAGTGCTCCCGTTTTAGGGTTGTGGGTGAGGGCGGATTGAATGAGGTACTGCCACGCCGCTTTGTCGGAAATGTACTGCTCCATGCGGTCGGCGGTTTGTACGTTTCTAGGGATGAGGATCCTTTCTTTTCCACCTTTTGGGAAAGGATTCCATTCTGTTCTATAGAGTTGTGCTTTCCCTTCATAAAGTTGCATATTTACCGCTTCTCCTTTTAGGAGAGGGCCCGCGTTAGTTTTATCGAAAAGACGGTTTGCAACCGCTTCTAGGCTTTGAATGTCTGTCGTCTCTTCAAGTTTTTCACTCTCTTCCGTTGAGGTTTTTTCGTCACGAACGTCGAGTTTTTCAATGGAATTTATAAAAACCCAGGCTGCGCCGTAGAATTTCTCAATATTGGCGAGTTCCTTTTGCATATCCTCTTTTCGCTCAGGAGTGAGCTGCTTTTTGTACCTGTGGCCTTTCCCTCGGGTTACATAATAGTAACCATCGCTTACTATTTTACTTAGGTCTTCTTCTCTTTTTACGAGTTCATTGGGACCTCGGTGGAAAACGGCTTGAGTTACTTCTTGGTAGGTGACTTTATTAGGATCACCTAAGAAAGTTTCCCGGCGGATTTCTTCCCACATTGCTGTTTCTGAACTTTTCCCGGCAATAGTGCTGAGCGTTTTTAAGGAGCCCAAAATTTGGCTACCAAAGTCGAGGTCGTAGAATTTTTCGGCGTAATCATGGTCGGTCCACTCCTTCATGACGTCGGGAACCATTTTAAATACTCCTCGTGTTAGGCCTGCGCGTCCTTCGTCGATGTGTTGGGCTTGGAGTGCGTCCTCTCCCTCTATAAAGGTGGCGAGACGCGCGTCAGCCGCCTTTTGTTCCGCAGATTTTTCGGGGGTGGCTGGGGCGGCTGTAAAGGCTTCTCTTGGAGCGGGTGGCACTCCTCGTGCCTCTTCTTCATCCCAAGTTTCACGTAAGCCAGCCGTTCCTTTCGGACGTCCACTTTCATGCTCTGTAGGGAAAGGTCGCCCGGTAACAGTACTGATGCCGGCTTCGGCAACCAGAGGTGCTGTTTCAGGTTGAGGTACCGGCGTTGGTGCTGGTGTTTCACCTGCTTCATGAGACAAAACAGTGAGTTCGTAGTTGTCTTTCACAACTACATAGGCGCCGTTCGAGTCTACAAATTTTCCCGCGTATTTTCCGTCTTTTGCGCGGACGGCTTCTATAGGTTTGCTTGCACCGGGTATTTTAACACTGACTTTGGTCACCTTTTCGGGAACGAGGTTGGTGATTCCAAATTTTAGATAGGCTTGGTCTCCAAAACTTTGTGACCAGCCTTTGTGAAAATCCACAAGGTACTTGCTTCCGTTCCCAAATTCATCATTGGCTTCATCCGGTTGAACGCGTTCTGTATTTCCTGTCGTTCTTCGGAGGAAGATCGGTGCAAAGTTCTCCGCTAACCCATCGTTGAGAGCCTTGAGGTCCTCGGCACTCTTCAGTAAAACGTCCATTTTCGCTTTGTCGTGTTCGTCGAAATCGCCGTCTTTCGCCAGTTCTTCTCCTTTGGCGATGAGCTGCTTGGATTGTTCGCTGGAAATTTTCCCGGACAATTCTGAGCGTTGAACGTCTCTACTGTCCCAGCTTGCGATTTCTGCTACCGGTTCAGGCGTGCTTTCCAAAAAAACAAGCCTGTTTTGGAGGAATGGAGCTTCGAATCCACGATTTCTACAAGAGATTGCCATACGTTTTGTTTTGATTTGAATCTATACATGATATCATAAAAGCACTTTTCTCGCAATAGCCTCGCCATGGCGTTTCAGACACCCATTCTCATCACCAATTTCAAGTGCTACCAAGAGTCCACGGGGGCTCGGGCGGTGGAGCTTGCCAAGCTTCATGAGCGTGTGGCGAACGAACTGGGTGTGAATGTGGCGGTTGTTGGAATGACTTTGGATCTTTCGATGCTCGCCATGAGTGTGAGTATTCCTGTTTTGGCTCAGCACTTGGATGGCATCGGTTGGGGCGCTTATACCGGTTTGATTCCGGTGGAAGTGGCGCGCAGCAGTGGAATTGACGGAGCGATGTTGAATCACTCGGAGCGACGAATTTCGGACGCGGATATTGGCCGTGCTTTGGAACGGATGAAGGCCTTGAATATGCTGTCCTTGGTGTGTGCTGAAAATTTGGAAGAGGGGCGTAGGTTCGCAGAAATGGGTGCGGATTTTATAGCGATCGAAGTGCCGGAACTGATCGGTGGGAATGTTTCTGTTTCCACGGCGCATCCCGAGCTGATTTCGGAAGCGGTGGCTAAGATCGGCGCCGGGAAAGTGATTGTGGGGGCCGGCATTAAAACCGCCGAAGATGTGCGCGTTGCCATAAAGCTCGGGGCTGTTGGAGTTTTGGTTTCCAGCGGTATTGTGAAAGCAGCCGATCCTTTGGCGGCGATTCGTGAACTGTGCGGGGCGTTGAAACCTTAATTTTTTGGACTTATGGCAAAATTGGCCGGGGGACTTTTCCCTCGAATTGTTGCGCTGTTTCCTCTGATGTTTCCGCTCTACCTTTTCCGCGGAACTTTTTTTGGAGTGCCTGTGACTTTGCCGGAAGTGGGTCTCGGTGTTTTGTTCGTTTGGTTTTTGCTGCAACTTTGGCAGGATGGAGAGCTGCGACGAATTGGTGGACGAATTGACTGGAAGCTCGCCCCCATTTTTTTGTTTTTGGCCGCGGCCGTAGTGGGCGTTTTGGTGGCTCCGGACACGGCTACCATGATGGATGGAACGGAGTTTCCCGCGCAGGCGAAAGCCTTTGGGATTTTGAAGGGCTGGATACTGGCGCCCCTTTTATATTTCGTGATGGCGCGTAGCGTTTTCCGCGAAAAACCCGCGCTCATTCCTCTGGCTTTGCGCGCCCTCTTGGTTTCCGGCGTTGTACTTTCCTTAATGGCGCTGCAACAGGTTTGGACCGGGGAATTTTCGACCCTGGACGGACGCGCTTCGGGGCCGTTTGAGTCGGCGAATTATTTGTCTTTGTACTTGGGGCCTTTGGTGCTTTACGCAGGCTTGGCGTTTTGGCGGGCTGAAGGAAAAGCCGAGCGGATTTTTTTGGGAGTGAGTGGCGTGGTGGTTTTGCTGGGTTTGTATTTTAGTGAATCGTACGCGGCATGGATTGCGGTTTTGGCTGCGCTCACTTTGGCAGGTTTATTGTTTGCCAGGAAGAAGGGGAGGAAGGCGTTCTGGCTGGCTTTTGGCGGGCTTTTTGTGCTTGGCTTGGGGCTGGTTTTATCTCAACTTGGCAGTGAAAAATTCACGCAGTTTTTCGAATTTTCAGAGCGCTCCTCGTCGAGTGTTCGCATCCAAGTGTATGAAATCAGTTTTGCATTGCTCAAAGAACATCCTTTACTGGGAATCGGTCTTGGGCAATTTGAACAGCAATATCAGGAAGTGGCGGTTTCTACTTTGGTGGGAGCACCTTTTGAGTGGAATATGCTGCATCCTCATAACATCTTTCTGGCGTTTTGGCTGAACATGGGTTTGGCGGGTTTGGTGGCTTTTGTTTGGCTCTGCGGTCGAGCTTTTTTGTGGCTCACCGAGGAGGATAAAAAAGAGCGCCACCTCGCGGCCCTTATGCTCGTGGTCATCGTGATTCACGGATTTTTCGATACGCCCTACTTCAAAAACGACCTCGCTTTTCAGTTTTGGTTACTCATGGCGATGCTGATTTAAAAGAGTCCCCAGTGATTGTTCGCGTAGATGAGAGCGGCGATGATAAGAACAATCACAGCCATGCCTCGTACTGCGTTTGCGATGAAGCTTCTTAGCTGCAGTATGTTCATGGGGGTGGGAAGGTATTTTGCCACTTCCGGGTTCTTCAGAAGTTCCGGCATCTCTTTTGGGCTTAGTTTGCTGCTGAGTTTTGGGAACCGCTGCAGTTCCTCATCCTTAAGTACAAAACTGACCGGTAAGAGTTTTTCGTCTTTGAATTTCAGAAAGATCATATTCCGTTTGAACATATCCTTGGCGGTCTTAAGCTCCGAAAAAGTGGAGTAAGGGATTTGCAACGTGGGTAGGAAGGGGATTTTTACCAAGAGTTTATCGCCTTCTTCCGCCAGTTTTCCGGCGTGATTACGAATCGCCAAATGTCCAAAATGAAATTCCGGGGTGGGCGAGGCGGAGTCCGGAATTTTGGTACTCACTCCAAAACGCTCTGTTAGAGGCTTAAAGCTTAATTTTTGAAATTTGGAGCCCACAAACACTACAAGCCCTACACTTGCAAGTGGAAGGAGAATGAGGAGAAGCACGGCAAAAGCTTGCATCAGTCTTGTGGCAAGTGGAAGTAATTCTTCATGAATTCCGTCATTTCGGCCGCTGTAAGGTTGTCAGTGGTTTCCAGGCTCTTTAGTTTTTGGAAAAGGCCTTTGTTCTCCTCAAGAATATTTTTAAATTCGTTCTTGGCTGTCCCGGGGCCAAAGATTACAATTTCATCGGCATCTTGGATGGTTTTAATGATTTCTCTTGAGAAGGCTTTCATTTCGTTGTGGCGGCTGTTGTCGTCTCTGTGTTGGTTCACAATGGTGACGTGTTCACCTCCTTCGCGGGTTCCTTTGTGGTGAGGCTCTACGTCAGAATTGAAATCGGTAAAATCCATTTCGGCGAGCTTGTTGGCTCGTATGACAGAGGCGTGTGCGTGGTCAATCCAGATTCCAATATACTTGTGCATGAGGGAGGGGTTACAAAAAATCTTGCCTTTATGATACTCTATTTTCCGTGGAAATTACAGGCAAAATTATTCATGGGGCGGGGCGCGGGAGAGGACTTGGGTTCCCTACCATCAATTTGGACGTGACTCCTGCGGACCTGGAATTTGGAGTTTATGCGGCCCGGGTTTTGATTGAAGGGCGGCGAGTTGCGGGGGCGGTGAATTATGGAACGCGGCCTACTTTTAATGAAACGGTGCCGGTTTTGGAGATTTTTTTATTGGATTTTTCCGGGGATGCGTATGGCGATGAGGCCACCGTGGAAGTGGTTCAAAAAATCCGTGATATAAAAAAGTTCGCTTCACCGGAAGAACTCAAGGTGCAGATGGGAAAGGATGTGGAGGAAGTGCGGAGGGTGCTTGCCACCTGACAAATTCCTGAATTTTCTGGATTCAACTTGTCAGCCATGTATAATGCTTTCGCTATGAGAGACTTCCTCAACAATCTATTTCCGAATCAACACCCGCTTCGACTTTTCTATCATAAAGTTATCGCGGTTTTGGCGGCGCTGCGTTATGGATTTCCTGCCGGCAGTATTACCGTAATTGGAGTGACCGGCACTAAGGGAAAAACCACCACGTGCAATATGCTGCACAAGATTTTTACGGAGGCCGGGAAGAAAACGGGGATGCTCACCACGATCAACTTTAAGAATGGTGAAGAAGAGGAGGTGAATCTCACCAAGCAAACGACCATCAGCCCCTTTTTGTTACAAAGAAAAATTCGTGAAATGGCGAACTCACGTTGTGAAGTTTTGATTCTTGAAGTTACGAGCCACGCCATGATGCAGTCCAGGCTCTGGGGGATTAATGTGGATACTGCGGTGTTCACGAACCTGACTCAGGATCATTTGGACTACCATGAGACGATGGAAGAATATCGCAATGCCAAGGGGCGTCTTTTTCAGCAGCTCAACTCTTCGGAGCGTAAGCCGGACACTCCAAAACTTTCTGTGGTGAACCAGGACGATCCCGAGCACGAGTACTTCAATCAATTCCCCAGTGATCAGCTTTTTGAGTTTGGAATTGTGAAAGGAACTTATGCCGCTCGGGATTTGAAACCTAATCCGAATGGGACGCTGTTCACCTTGCGCATTCCGAATGGAGAAGTGGATGTGAATCTTAAAATTCCGGGACGAATGAATGTGTACAACGCGTTGGCTGCTGCAACGGTGGCGACGGCGCATCGCATCAATCTTCAAACCATCAAGCAGGCGCTGGAGCGGATGAGTCCGATTCCCGGGCGCTTAGAACTTATTGATGAGGGCCAGCCGTTTACCGTGGTTGTGGACTATGCACACACCGAGGATTCTTTGGACCAAGTGCTGAGTATGTTTCGTGAACTTACGAAGGGAAAATTGATTGTGGTGTTTGGAGCGACGGGCGACCGTGATAAAACCAAACGTCCTAAAATGGGAGCCGTCGTCGACAAGTATGCGGATTTTATTGTCCTTACGGATGATGACCCTTACACGGAAGAACACCGCAGCATCGCGGCTATGGTGAAGGAGGGAATTCCGCGACGTGAAGGAGATCGCTTTTGGGAAGTGCTGGATCGACGCGAAGCGATTCGTTTGGGTCTTTCCGAGGCAAAAGAAGGAGACACAGTGATTGTGGCTGGGAAGGGTGCTGAGGAATTTCAAGTGGTGGGAAGGCAGCGCATTCCTCATGACGACCGCAAAGTGGTGCGCGAATATTTGGGAAAGGCGCTTGATGTTGAAATTTAGCTCGCAGCTCTATGTTTTTAATTATTGATAAGCCCAAGGGTTGGACCAGCCACGATGTTGTGGCCAAATTGCGTGGGGTTTTGAAGGAGAAGAAAATCGGACATTTGGGAACGCTGGATCCTTTGGCGACTGGCGTTTTAGTGGTGGCCGTGGGGCGCGATTCCACGAAACAAATCCAAAACTTTATGAAGCTGGACAAGGAATATGAAGCGGAAATGGAGCTGGGGAAGGAGTCGGATACTTATGATTCAGAAGGGGTGGTTCGTGAAACCGGTGTGGGTGCATTGGGGGTAATGGAGGCGCAGGTGCTTGCAGCCATGGAAAAGTTTTGGGGCAAAACTATGCAGATGCCGCCTGCTTTTTCGGCAAAAAAAATTCATGGAAAAAAAGCTTATGAATTGGCTCGAGCGGGTTTGCCGGTGGAACTCAAGGCGGTGGAAGTGGAAATGCATGGCAGCGATATTCGTGTAGATCTTCCTTTCGTGCGTTTCAAAGTTACGGTGAGCAGCGGAACTTATGTTCGTTCGCTGGTTCATGACATCGGAAAAGCCTTGGGCTGCGGGGCGATTCTCACGGCGCTTCGTCGTACCCGAGTGGGCGATTTTAAAATTGAAGACGCTGAGGATATGAAACTTGAAACTCCAAACCCAAGGAGAGAAGTTCCCATGCCTTCTGCTCAGCACGGAGCGCTCTGAGAAAGTTCATGAACTTTCTCTCCGCTTCCTTTCACGTTTAGTGCTTCCCAGAAGGCATGGGAACTTCTCTTGGTTATGGACTTTTAAATTACTACTCTTGGTAACAAGGGAGAGATCCGAGTGACCACTTCGTAGTTAATAGTGCCGATTTTTTCACCGATTTCTTCTGCCGTGATGCGATTGGAGCCTTGTTCACCGAGCAGCACCACTTCCTCTTCCGGCTTCACGGTGGCGAGATGGCTGACGTCCACGGTGAACATATTCATGGAAACACGACCCAAAATGGGGCAGCGGGTTCCTTGGATGAGGACTTCTCCTTTGCTTGAAAGTCCTCGGTCGTAACCGTCGCTGTAACCTTGTGGGATCACGGCGATTTTGGTTGGCTTTGTGGTGATGTGCGTGAGCCCGTAACCGATGGAGTGGCCGACCGGAAGTGTTTTCACTTGGGCTACGTGGCTCACCCAACGTAAGACAGGTTTAAGCTCAAACGCTTGGTTTGATTTTTTGAGCTCTTCGGAGGGCCACAGTCCGTA
>CAYHGP010000006.1:41314-42807 GCA_964356195.1 uncultured Candidatus Peribacteria bacterium
TGTTTTTTGCCGAGTTTTTTCGCGATTTCATCCAAAATGGGAAGTCGTGCGGTGTCGTAAACGGCCAATATGGAGTCGAGCGTCACGGCCTCTTCCAGCTCGTCGGTGAGGACGTAGCCTAAAATGAGTGCGGGCTTTGGGCTGGTTTTTCGAAGGAGGCGGAGTTCTTCCAAGTCGTCGAGCTGAAAATAATCCGCGTAGGGTTCAAGAATTTCTGTGACCTGTTTTTGTCCGTGACCGTAAGAATTTCCTTTCACCACGGCCGCCATTTTGATGGAAGCTGGAAGCAGAGAACGAAAGGCCAGAAAATTATGGATCAGGTTCGCCTTCGAGATTTCGAGAAAAGAGAGCATTAAATTTTTTGTATGCTGAGGGTTTTACTATAACATGGGGGCTATGGGTACCCTATCGATTTTTCTGAGTTCCTTCGCGCTGACCACCGGTTTCTCCATAGCGGTCTCGAAGCTATTCAAGCACTGGAAAATTTTGGACCGGCCCGAACGCTACGGTCATAAACGTGCTCCGATTCCTTACCCCGGAGGCGTAGCCATTTTTTTCGCTTTTCTTGCGAGCGTTTTTTTGTTTTTGCCGGTTTTTGAGGGCCAGGCGATTTTAAGTTCCGTTCTAGCGGGTGCGAGTTTGCTTTGTTTTACTTGTTTTTGGGATGACCGCCGTGGGCTCCCTCCCTTGCTTCGTTTGGGTGTGCATACTTTGGTTGCGATTTTCTTGGTGATAGGCGGGATTGGCATCAGTTCTATTACAAATCCGTTTGGGACCCCGCTGATTTTGGACTCGATGAATATCCCTTTTTCGTTTGGAGATTTTGCCTTCACTTTCACTGTTTTCGCCGACTTACTCACAATTGCCTGGGTGGTTACCATGATCAACGCCTTCAACTGGATTGATGGAGTTCCCGGTATGGCTAGTGCCAGCGCCGCGGTTTCTTCCTTCATTTTGTTGACGCTGAGTTTGCGTCCGGATTTTCACGCGGTGGACCAAACTTTGGCGATTACTCTTTCGGCGATTACGCTCGGTCTTTCCCTTGGATTTTTGATCTTTGATTTTCCGAAGCCAAAAATGCTCATGGGAGATACGGGTTCCATGTTGTTTGGTTTTCTGATTGCGGTGACCGCCATCATTTCGGGGGGGAAAATCGCCACCGCTATTTTAGTGCTTGGCTTCCCTATGCTTGATTTTGCCGTGGTTATTGGCCGGCGTGTGCTTAAGGGTCAGTTGCCTTGGCGGGGGGATTTGGGGCACTTCCATCACCGTCTTTTGGCGGCGGGTCTTAGTGAACGCCAAGTGGTAATTTTGTTCGCCGGTACCGGTGCCAGCTTTGGAGGCCTTTCTTTGCTCTTGCACACGGAAGGAAAGCTCATTGCTTTTGCAGGCATTGCCCTGGTGATGATTCTTTTGCTCACTTTCCTTTATCGAAAAAAATAGTTGTGCTAAACTCAGTGCGATCTTATTCACGCCTATGAATCAATCACGCT
>CAYHGP010000007.1:0-10029 GCA_964356195.1 uncultured Candidatus Peribacteria bacterium
CCGAGTTCGCCGTAGAGCAGCCACACGGAAGTTTCCGGGTACTGCTGCAAAAGTTCGGCGGCCAAAGCTTGGGTTTCTTCTGCGTTTTTAGTCTGCTTTATCATTGAAAAAAGTGTGAAATTGGAGTATCCTATTAAGATTCATCAAAACCAAAATACAATAAATATGAAGAAGATCAAATTTATCCTTCGAAATACTCAAGCTCGTCAATGGGTCTCCATTTTGACGGTTTTGGCCCTTTCCGTCGCCTCCGTGAACTATAATTATGAAACTCAAGTTCTTTTGACGTCGGTGACCGGGATGGAAGAGCATAACCCTTTTGACGGTACCGTGATGCCCATCCAGGAAATGCCGGATTGGTCCAATCTCACAACGGCGGAATATAGCATGGCGTATCAGGACCTTCCTACGTCCAAGCTTCAAGCGATCCCTGAATATCGAAATGATTATTTGACCTACGACTCTGACAAACTGGTCTGGGGAAACTCAAACGATAACGTCATTCGAAATACCAAGATCACGTACCCGGTTGCTTATGCCGGGAACTATAATTTGGATGATAGTGGAGAGGACGTCGGAAGTCACCCGGCCGTGGACATTAAGTCTCCGCAAGGAACGCCTGTTTATGCCGTGGCAAATGGGATTGTAAGCGAAGCCGGAACTTCCAGCGGCTTTGGGAAATACATTGTTATTAAACACAATGATGTTCCCGATCCAAACTCCCCTAGCCAAACGACTACCTTGTACAGTAGCTATTCTCATCTTTCAGAGTTTTTTACCGTGGAGGGAGAAGAAGTCTACAAAGGGGAAGTCATTGGCCAAGTGGGTGACACCGGAACCGCTACGACCAACCACCTTCACTTTCAACTCGATTCCGCCGATGCCCCTTGGCATCCTTACTGGCCTTTCACTACGGCGGAAGCCAGTGCCGCCGGCTATGACTTTTGGGATGCGGTAAACTATGGAGTAGGTAAAGATAATTTATACAAATACACCCGAAATCCCTTGGATTGGGTCCAAGACAACCTGGATGCCGATGCCGTTTTGACGACTACTTACAGCGCCGTAAACGATGCAAGTACTGAGGACAGCACCGAAGACAGTTCCACCGATGTTGAAGAAGTCGTTTCTTCCGTGGTGAACGTAGACTTCAGCAGCCTTCAAATCGAAACTCCCGCCTTCCTCATGCCTGGACAAAATCAAACGATAACTCTTCGTCTTTTGGACAGCGCAGGTGAAGTGATGGAGGATGCACGGTTCGACGGGCAAATGGATGTCAGTGTGTCTGACGCCAGTGTCGGAAAACTCAATAAAAGCTATGTGGAAAATGTGGACTTTAATGACGGAGAAACGGAACTTTCCCTCTACGCCGACCACGAAGGAACCGTAACTGTGAATGCGATTATTGCCGGACGTACTTATGTTTCTTCTTCTATCTACATCATTGCAAGTATTGAACCTTTCGCCAAATTCGGGGTGGCTCACGACGGAACTTTTGTTCCCGGCAGCCCTGAAACCATTCAAATTCAAGCCCAAGACCTCAATGGTAACCCTACCCCCTCTTTTTATGGAGACGGGACGATTGAGCTTGAAATTGTGAAAGGGTCCGGCACTTTGTCCGAAGACACTCTTACTAAAAAAGACTTCCCTACCGGAATCGCAGAAATCCAGTTCACGGGTGAGAACGATGAAAACGTCATCATCAGCGTGACCTACGGAACCAAAGTGATGGAAAGTGAAACCTTGGAAGCGACTCTTTTCAACGATCTTTCCGAAGCCAACGAATACTACCCCGCCGTGAGTTACTTGTATCGAAAAGGAACCGTCCAGGGCTACCCAGACGGCACGTTTAAGCCGGAGAATACCGTGAGCCGCATCGAAGCCTTGAAGTTCATCTTCAGTGGACTCGATCAGCAAGTGCTCAGCGGACTTTCCGCTCGATTCAACGACACGTCTAGCGGCCAGTGGTATTCCGATTACCTGGCCACCGCCTACTCTATTGGTGTGGTGCAAGGTTACCCCGATGGAAGCTTCAAACCGACTCAAGGAGTGAATCGCGTGGAATTCTTGAAAATGTTGTTCGCCATCATCGATATCACTATTGACCCTGTGGTGGTGGAAGATCCTTACGATGATGTGAATAATCTTTCTTGGTATGCCCCTTATGTGGCCTATGCGAAGGAGAAAAACATCTTCCCTGTGGATGGCAGCCATTTCGACCCCGGGCAGCCCATGAGCCGTCTTGAAGTGGCGGAAGTGGTTTACCGCCTGATCACCGTTCAACAAAACGACGAACAGTCTTATACCAGTTTGATGAAGGCGGAGTAGTTCTTGGTCTCGTAAAGGACCTTATACTGCATTTGACCCTTGCCTTTTATTTGTTTCTAATATATAAGTTCTACCTGTTCCAAATATTAACAACACGAACATATGCGAGACTTTGGTGGCGATAACCGTTCCGGCGGATGGCAAGGTGGTAAAAAATTCGGTGGTAAAAGTTTTGGTGGTAGAGACGAAAGACCTGCTATGCACCAAGCGACTTGCAGCGAGTGCGGAATCACTTGTGAAGTTCCATTCAAACCGAACGGAATGAAGCCTGTATTCTGTCGTGACTGCTTCAAAAATGTAAATTCCGATGCTCCTGAACGTTCTGAACGACGCGACTTCGACCGTCCCAGCTATGATAAACCTAGCTATGACAAACCAAGTTACGACCGTCCCAGCTACGATAAACCTAGCTACGACAAGCCTGCTTATGAGAAACCTGCTTTCAACAAGCCTGCTGCCGCTCCTGCGCACGATCACAAGGACCAGTTTGAAATGTTGAATGTTAAGCTCGACTACGTACTCAAGGCTTTGAGCCAAATGGGTGCTACAAAAACTTGCGCTTGCTCTCATGAAGCCAAGGCTCCTGCTAAGGCTGAGACTCCGGTTGTGATCAAAGCAAGTCCTAAGCTTGAAGTTGAAGCCCCTATGGTAGCTGAAAAAGCTACTAAGGCTAAAAAGGTAGCGAAGAAGGCAAAGAAAGCATAATTAAAAATCAAAAGAGAGAACCTTGGCTGAGCTTCATTGCTCGACTAAGGTTCTTTTTTTGTTGACAAAGCCTCGTTTCCAAGTATATTAGCCCCTCTTAACTCTGCAAAATGCCCAACCTTGACGGCGAAGATTACCATAGCTTTGATAGCGCACCTTCGTTCGCGCGTGGTGGCGACACCTATGAAGACCGTGACAGAAGCGAAACTCGTGATGTAGATGAACTTCTGACTAATGAGGTGAATGACCTGCAAATTTGTTTAGCCGCTTTGCCCATTCAAACTAACGTCGCTGAAGAGGGCGTGAGTTTGTAAAGTTTTTAGTTTCCACCCTCGGTTTCTGCCAGCACTGCACCTACTTCTTGCGCTGTTGTGTCTAAAGTGCCATGCACTCGGTCTGCTTCGAGCAGTAATTCACAAGGCAATTTTGCCAAACATTCAGGAGTGTTTTTTTCGCCCTCCGGAACTTCTATGCGGGAACAAACGAACTCCATGAAAGGCATGGAACGCAGTTCGCGACTCAAGTGAGCATTCAGGTCTTCTTCCTGGCCGTCGCCGTAAATTTCCATGGTAGCCATGAACTGTTGATCGAGTTTTTCAAAATAGGCTCGTAATTTTTCAGAGTCTAAGTCGATTTTCCATGGGAATTCTTCGTCGGAATCATCTTTGTACACTGCACCCACTTCTTCCGCGATTTTCATGAGCATCATACTGTGTCTTATGTAGCCTTTCGCGTGTGGAAGATTGCGGCTCATTGAGAAACGGCAAGCGGTTATAATTTCTCCCGCCAACCAGTCCCTTAATACTTTTTCATCTCTTTCTCCATTCAAAACCGGAACGTAGTAGTTTCCTATCCCACCTGCTGTGGTGGCTTTCCATTCTTCAATATAAGGATTTAATAAAACGCTTTCTCCTAAACGTTCTCGAGTTCCATCCACCAGTCCAACCGCGTGACCCAGCTCGTGCGATGCCGTTCTGCCTCCTACTGATTCACTGAAATTGGGTTCCTCGGGGAAGGTTGCATCAAAGGTTTTTTGCCCAAAGACTCTTAGGAAGGCTTTTTTCGCCAGAGGGTAACGCTGAACAGCCGATTCCATGTCCAGGGAAGAGTCCACGCCTCCATTCACTCTGGATTCCCACTCATTCGGCAAAATTTGTCCGGCCGGCTTCAAAACTCCTTCCATTCCGGAACCGAGGAAGTGGCGCACGGTGGCGTTGCTATTTTCCAATAGTGTCAAACTCTTGCCTACCGCCGGCAAGTGAGCAAAACGAGGGTCTCGGAATGACTTGATCATTCTTTCTTTGGTTTCCGCTGAAACTCTTTGAGCTTCTGCTTCGGCTTGGTCCGGCACTCGAAGACCCACTTCCGGTATTCTTAAAATACGATCTTGCATATAGGCCGTCTCAATGGGGTGGATATGGGCGGCATCGCTGCCATCCACGATTTGTCCGGGGAGCAAAGTGTCGGCTTTCCTCCAATCTTCTACATCACTGGATGATGTCCCTTCGAGTACGGCGAGATAGTAATTGTACTTTCGGTTGATGAGATCGAGGATTCGAGGATCTGTCGTCTCCTTCTGCAAACGTCCGAGCGCCGCCAAAAGATCGGCATAAACTTCGAGCATTACGGCCGTCTCTTCCGGGAAAGCTTCGTGATAAGGAACTTCCACCACATCGTTACCGCGTTGTTTGACCATGGCGAATTGATTGGTGAGTCCTCTCCTTTGACGCTCATCGGAGTCGATGGGAGGCGTGTCCATTCTCATTTTAATGAACATACGGTCTATTGCCGCCATTGCCGGCATGATGTGTTTATATTCTAAATCCCCCACTGGAGTTAATCCTGTTTTTTCTGCGCCCTCCAGCCATTTGGCAATGAGCTTGAACTTGAGCTGATTCGCTCGAGCGATGAGTTCGTTGAGAGTGAATGCTTCCGTCGATCCTTCCGGAATTCCTGACCACTCTTTTAAAGTAGTTGTTCTTTCCAGGTGTTCCCGAAGAGTGGGGTTCATCTCCACTGTTCTCATTTGACTCACCACAAATTCTGTCACCACTTCGTCTATTTTTCGCAGGGCGTAAGAACCTTGCAGGGTCATGAGTTCAGGTGCTTTTTCCTCGGCGAAACGCAAAAAATCTTCCACACTCAGTTCTTTGCTGTGAATGGCCTCTTCTTCAGCAGACAATGGAGGCAAATTGAGTTCAGAAAAGTCTAAAGGAAGGAATTCTGACGTATTTGAAGCGCTTTCCACGTAAAGAGGGTTACGGCTAAAATAGGGCTTCAGGCTAACAAAGATGGCGCTGGAGTGTCAATCTTTTTCAGTATGCGCTCTTTGAATGTTTGGCGGCCTTTCTATAGTCTTTCGCAACTGCTCGGGAACAGGCGCTTCATGTCTGCTGCAATTTGCGTTGGCCCTCTGAAGACCACAGCACCCATGCCCACTGCTGTGGCTGCTTGGACATTCCTTGCTTTGTCGTCTACAAAAAGTGCGTTGGAGGGCTCCACTCCTAAAGTCCTGCAAGTGGATAGGTAGGCTTCCGGGTCGGGCTTTAACTTGCCCGTATTGAAGGAAAAAAATCTTCTTTCTTTAGGGATCAAGCTCAGTGGCACCTCAGGTTCGGCTAAAACAGGCAGCGCATTCGAAAGCAAGGCGTTGTGAACACCCCCTGCAGCCAGTTTTTCCATGGCAGCTAGGGTTTCTGGAAAGGGCTCAGACACTCCGGACTTTAATGCTTTCAAGAGGATTTCAGGCAAGTTTCCGCCGGTGACCTCCAATCTTTCCCCTAAGCCGGCGCAAAATTCTTCAAAGCTCGTGGAAGCGGTCATCAAGGCGTCGAAGGAAATTTTTCTTGCTGCAAACTCTTCGGGACTGAGTGGTGAGCGTGCTCTCAATTCAGTGAAGAACTTGTCGAGACTGTATTTATAAACCACTCCCCCAATGTCCCATATGCAGACATTAGCCGGGTTCCCAGATCTTTCGTCCAAATACCTTTGAAAAGGGACCCGAGTGGAGCGGATTTCACCCAAGCTGACGCTGGAAAGATTGTTCTCGGCTCCGAAGCTCGTAACGTACCTGATTCCTCTTGAACTAAAGTCATAAGGATCCGGAGATCTTTCATCGTATTTTTCTGCTCCCAACGTGTAGGCCGGCTCTAATAAGAGTTCCAATTCATCGTGTGAAACACCTGTCGTTTCGTAAATCGTGGGGTCTTTCCAGATTCTTCGGCTTCTCACTTCAACCGTTTCCGGATTCACCCCAAGGACAGCTCCCAGTTTCCACCTGTATTCATCTATTTCTCCTCTTCTCGCTTCCAACCTCTTTTCCCTTTCCTCACTGGGGATATCTAAATGCAAAGCATGGATCTCAAAGCCGTAATTTTCTAAAAGTCTCAAATCTTTGTCTGTCACCATGATGTCCAAGGCAATAGAACCACTGGCCTCGGCCACTGCGCGTCTGAAAGCTTCCCTCCCGCTGAAGATTCTCCCGGTTCGTGCCGCATAATCTTCTTCGTAGATGTGACGATCTGTTGACAGCACTTGGACGCCTTCTGAAGATAAGCTTCTTCCTAAAGAGGATTTTCCTCCTCCCACCCCTCCAAAAAGTACGTATGCGGTCTTTTCCACTGTATTCAATAATTTTAAAGAACATAAAATATCATTTATGCAAGTAGTTGTAAAGATTCTCCCAGAAAGGTCAGTCCGCTGGATTCATGGATTCCAAGCCCAAACCTTCCAGTCCATTGTTGCAAGCTTGTGAGCGAATGAGCTGAGGATACACAAGCTTGCCCTTATAGGGTACTCCCTGGTATAATAGGATTAGCTTTTAATCCTAGGGCTAATGAATCCTCTCGTAAGCAGTTCAAAAGTAATGCAAAACTTCACGGTTTGCATTACACAGCCCATTCGTGAACGCATGAATCTGAAGAGAGGGGATCACGTTGTTCTTAGTATGGATGAAAGCGGTGAGGTGAAGCTCACAAAAGCGGTTTCGACTTTGGATGAACTCACCGGCATTGGAAAGAAAAGTTTCGAGGCGCTTGGAGGCGGTGAAGCGTTTTTAAAGAATGAACGTAAAGGATGGGATTCATGAATACAGGGAAACACATTGCGATTGATAGTATGATACTCATTTACCTCATTGAAGGGCGGGAGCCTTTTTGTCATGCTGTAAAAAAGGCTTTGGAAGCGGCCGGACACATCAGTTTTTCAAGTTTTGGTCTGGGCGAAGTTTTGGCCGGCTTTGAAAAAGCGGGCGACAAACAAGGGAAAATCAAATTTCTTTCGTTTGTGGAATCTTACGAGAAACTGTCGATTATTGGATTCGGCAAACAGGAGGCCTTGATTTTTGCTGAACTTCGGGCCAAATATCCATCCATAAAACCTCCGGATGCCATTCATCTCGCCACCGCCATTTCGGCCCGAGTGGATGGATTTCTCACCTATGATAAGAAACTGATGGGCGTTGAAGAAGTGAGTATTTTGATGCTCGACTCCGTCGAGTGATGGTGTCCCGGGCAAGAATCGAACCTGCGACCGTCAGCTTAGAAGGCTGCTGCTCTATCCACTGAGCTACCGGGACATAATGGCGTCTATCCATTCAGGGTGGAAGTATAAGTAGATATCGAGGCTGAAAGCAATGGTGTTATTTAGGCTGTGGAACGCCACAGAGGTCCAGACGGAGCCTGTTTTTTCGTAGGAGTAATTCAAGATCAGGCCCAAGATAAAAAGAGGGATAACGGTTTCGATTTGGAAGTGAATAAGAGAAAAGAGCAAAGCGGTGAGCAGGCTCCCGAGCCACAAGGGCCAGGTTCTGGTGAAGATGCGGTAAATGAATCCGCGGAAGAACAGTTCTTCCAAAAAGGGAGCGACGAGGCTCACCACCAAGAAGGCCGAGGTCAGTCCGAAAACATCATAGCCGAAGAGCGGAAGATAGGATTTTTGTTCTTGAAAGCCTGGTAGACTGAGGCCGGTGTACTTCAAGATTTCTTCAATTGAGAAAGCAAGGGCGAGGTAAAAAAGATAGCAGAGCAGCACGGTTTTGACGAGTTTCCAAATCTTGATTTTATTGAAACCAAAGTCCGCGAGCGAAGCGGCATATTTATCCACCACAAAAAACCAGAGCGGGAAAAAGAGAACTACGAATTGAATGAGGTATTGCAGCAAAAAAGAGACGGTTGGATGAACGCCATCGAGGAGGCCACGGGCTCCGGGAACCAGCTGAAAAATGCCTGCGAAAAAAACAAAAAGCAGAATAGAAAAAATGAAAACCTTCAGAAAGTCAGAAAATTGGAAGCGGGTTTCCAAGGCTGGAGGCGATTAATTGTTCGCATTGTACGAAAGTTTTTGATAGATTGGAAGGCGTAAAACCCTTACGCTCCTGCTTGATGATCGAAAAAAATGAATCCCTGGAAGCGACGGACCTCCGAGTCCAACAGGCTCAAAAATTGAGTGATGAAGGGCAAACGGAAAATGTCTTGCGTCCCAAATGTTTGGACGACTACATCGGTCAGGATGAAATCAAACGCAATTTGGCGGTGTTTTTGCCGGCGGCGAAAAAACGAAAGGAAGCTATGGAGCATATTTTGCTGCACGGCTGCCCCGGGCTCGGAAAAACAACCTTGGCCTTTATTTTGGCGAAGGAAATGGGCGTGCAAATTCGTACCACCAGCGGACCGGCCATTGAACGTCCCGGCGACTTGGCGGCTTTGCTCACAAATCTGCAGCCGAATGATGTTTTATTTATCGACGAAATTCACCGCCTTCGTCCCGCTGTGGAAGAAATTTTGTACAGTGCCATGGAAGATTTTTGTTTGGATTTAGTCGTGGGCAAAGGCCCTTCGGCGCGCAGTATGCGCATCGGGCTTCCGAAGTTCACGCTCATCGGAGCAACGACAAAGCTTTCGGCTTTGTCTTCCCCACTCCGCGACCGTTTTGGCAATGTTTTGAAGCTGGAATTCTATAATGAAGAGGACATTCAGAAGATTCTCGAGCGCAGCGCCGGCATTCTAAAAATTGAAATTGAAGGTTTGGCGGCTTTGCGCCTCTCGAAAAGTTCACGTCGTACGCCGCGAGTGGCCAATCGTTTGCTGCGCCGCGTCCGCGACTTTGCCGATGTGCATGACCACCTGAAAATCACGGAAGCTCTCGTCGTCAAAACTCTCGAAATTCTCGGAGTGGATGAGCTGGGCCTCGATGCTACCGACCGAAAATTGCTGCTCACTCTCGCCAACAAATTCAAGGGCGGCCCTGTCGGGCTGTCCACGCTTTCCGCAGCTACGAATGAAGAAGAAGACACCATTGAGGACATTTACGAACCGTTCCTTCTACAGCTCGGCTTTTTAGAACGCACTCCACGAGGTAGACTTTTGACAGAAAGTGTCTATAATCACCTGGGCATTCGCTCACTAAACCAATCGCTATGAAACGACTTTTTGTTCTTTTTGCAAGCTTGTCCTTACTGCTAAGCGCTTGCCTCTCATCCAACGAGCTCACCGAGTACACCAGCCGCGGGTACGAAACTTACAATGGAGAATTTAAATCGCTGGGCGGTATTGAAGTTCAAGATAAAATCACACATCTTTTTGAAACCGATGACGGCGACATTCTTTACGCCTATTCCGATCGTTACGATTTAGAAGATGACGCTTACTTTGGGAAACGCGTAGAGGCCTATGGAGTCTTGAGTGTGTATGAAGAACTCGATAAGCCACTTTTTGAGGTTAAACGCATCACGGATGCCGCGGCTGTTGAAGACACAACGGACCTCGTGACCGATGTGCTCTTCCAAGACCCGGACTTAGGCTTTTCTCTGAGCTACCCCAGCGATTGGACTCTTCAAACTTCCATCACTTCCGTGACTTTGACCGCGCCTGTTCCTGTTATAGAGCCGAATATTGATGAAAATGGACCTGCTGTGACCAACTTTGACCCCGATTTCATCTTCATCGCTCAAGTGGAAGCGACATTGACTAAAACTGCTGAAGATACTCAGGAGGACCG
>CAYHGP010000007.1:10129-27802 GCA_964356195.1 uncultured Candidatus Peribacteria bacterium
GCGCTTGGAGAAACTCTTCCTGAAGTCACAGAAGACACCGAGACTGATGAGATAGTAGACGAACCTGAAACGACGACCGGCACTCCCAGCGCCGAACAAGTCACCGTGAGCAGTTATCGAGAACTGGAAAGCAAAACCTTTGAGTTTAAAATGAATTACCCCGGAAGCTGGTACTACAACGGAAGCTCAACCGGTTATGATTTCAGCGACAAGCCCGTGGACAGCGAAAGCACCACCGAAGCTATTCTCCATATGGAGTTCAATAAAAGTACAACGGAGGGCGTGAGCCGTTCCGGTACTACGGTGTCCGTGACCGTAAAAGTGGGCGATCGTTATTACACGGTCAGCGGTCCCGCGGAGTACGAAGCCGTTATGCAAGCCATGGCGGACTCCATTTCGTCCACGAAAGTCGAATAAAAGGGGATCATGGGTCCTTGACAGCCTGGTTGCATAAATCAGGCTAAACCAGGGGTGTTGTAGCACATCTGACAACGCCATTTTCGAAGAAGATCTTGACTGGGTGAAGAGGATCGGCGGACAGTGGGGTTATGAAAATACCCTTTCCCCGAATAAGCTCTCTGGTGCTGCTACATTTGTTGGTTTTTACTTTTAGCGTGGTAACAGTTTCTGCGTATACCAATAGTGGTTATAAATGGAGCGGAACCTCTGCAAGTTACTACATTAACAATGCATTTGCAGCCAGTTTTATAACTGGCATGAAGGCTGGAGATGCTATCTGGGATGCTGCAGGATCAAGGTTTAGGTTCAGTTACGTTGCGACAACAACGCGAAATCCTAATGTTTCCTCTAGTACCTACGCTAGGGATACCTATTAATGACATTGGGTATTATAATAATGGTAGTGGAAGTGTTGCTACTACACGCTGCGGAGCAAGTGGAACGACACTAACTGAGTGCGATACAACTTTAAATACATATTATGGTTTCACGACTGTTGGTGCCGCCGGAAGTTATGATCTTCAAAGCGTAGTGACTCATGAATTGGGGCATTGGCTCAGACTGGAACATGTTAGCTCTCCCTTGAGTCCTTCTTACTGTTACACCACGTCTTTGGCTACAATGTGTGAGTACTCTTACTCCGTTGGAGATACTTACTTCAGATCACTGACCACGGATGATAAGAATGGAATTAAAGCTATCTACGGGACTTAACCAAGCTCATTAGAAGCTTAACTTATTTTTTTATAAATCGTTTATGAAAGATCGAAGTAAGGTATATCTCTTAGGTTTCAGCCTTCTTGGCGTTTTGGTTTTGGGTGGTTTATTTGCGAAGTTCATTGAACCGGCATCTATCGAAGAGCCTAGTTCTTTCGATCTTGTGAGCTCTTTGGTTGTTACCCCTGATATAAGTGTATACACAAAGGAAGCCGCTATGATAGTTGTGGGTGAAGTAAGTGAGGTGGTAGGACATCCGAACAATACTGGAATTCCTTTCGCCGGAAGTGTATTGGATGCCAAAATTGATATAGAAGAAATCCTTAAAGGTGATCCCTCTATGACCGACGTCACTGTAATAATGATAGGTAATTCCGAAAACACGTGGATAGAAGATGGAGTAATCCTCAAGCAGGGAGAGAAAGTCTTGCTTTTCTTGGGAACGAATGGAGAAGGTGACTATGTTGTTTTCGCCGGCGATGCTGGTAAGGTCGTGATCGACAAAGATGGCAACGCTCTTGGTGCCCCTGTATTTACAATGCCATTGGTGGATCTTAAGGCAAAGATTCGAGCTGCCTTGGAACAGTCAAATATGAAGTGAGGTCATAGGATGTAAAAGAAGAGGGTGAATATTCTCCGCCACCCTTTCCTTTTTTTAAAATATACTAGAAAGTCTTTCTGCTTTAAGGCAAACTGGAATAGATGAAAATAGGCCTTGTTTCTGGTATATTTAGAAGACCACTCCAATTTACCCAAACTTATGTCCAATTCAGATCAATTCAATAAGTTCACGAAGGAAGCGAAGCAGGCGCTTATTGTAGCGCAGGAGGTAGCCAAAAAAACGGGCACCAGCTACGTGGGAACCGAGCATATTTTGATTGGAATTTTGTCTCAACGCAATTCCTTGGGTTCCACCATTTTGCAAAACTTCGGAGTGACTTTGGAGAACGTTAACTTGGTCCTTAAGACCGTGGGACGCACCCAAATGAGCCAACGCGGGGCTAAAAATCCCGGTGGGCTTTCCGGTTTTGCCAAAAAAGTGATTGAAGATGCTATTCGCAGCGCTCACGAGTTCACTCATCTCTTTGTGGGTACCGAACATCTCCTTTATGCTCTCGTGCTTCAGGAAAACACGGCCGCAACCGTGATCTTGGAAAACATGAAGATCTCCCCTGAAGACATTCGTTCTGAAATCATGCAAACCTTCGAGCGCATGAAGCAAAATCCCATGGCTCAAGGGCAAAATGGAGGAGCTCCTTTGCCCGGAAATGTGAATCCTTTGGAATTCTTCCTCAACGGGCTTCAAGGGGTTTTAGCCGGTCAGGAAAACAAAGAAACCGGTTTCGAGGCCAAAAAGAAAGAAGGGAAATCGGGTACGCCCGCTCTGGATTACTTCACGACCGATATGATTCAAGAAGCCACCGAGAAGAAATTTATGCCCATTATCGGGCGAGACAAGGAAGTGGAACGCTGCGTGGCGATTTTGCTTCGAAAAACCAAGAATAATCCGGTACTCATTGGAGAACCAGGAGTGGGTAAAACCGCCGTGGTGGAAGGTTTGGCGCAACGTATTGTGGCTGAACAGGTGCCCGACAGCATGCTCGGTAAACGCATTTTGAGTCTTTCCATGGCTTCCGTCGTTGCGGGAACCAAATACCGTGGGGAATTCGAGGAACGTATTAAGCAGATTTTAGAAGAAGCCGCCGGCCAGCCTGATGTTATTTTGTTCATTGATGAACTCCACACCGTTATTGGAGCCGGAAGTGCCGAAGGAAGTTTGGATGCCGCTAATATTTTGAAGCCCGCCCTCTCTCGAGGAAAGGTTCAGGTGATTGGTGCTACCACAACTTCGGAATACCGAAAATATGTTGAGGAAGATGCGGCTTTGGAACGCCGTTTCCAAGCTGTTATGGTGAATGAACCTTCCGAGGAAGACACCCTCGCCATCATGAAAGGGATCAAAGAAAGTTTTGAAAATCATCACAACCTCATTATTCACGATGACGCTCTTGAAGCCGCCGTTCGCTTTTCCAAGCGTTACATCAACGACCGTTTCCTTCCCGACAAAGCCATCGATGTGATGGATGAAGCCGCCGCTCTCAAAGGAATGGCGAGCAAACAAGACAGCGTGGTTCTTAAGGAATACCAACGGGATCTTAAGCGCATCATGAAAGAGAAGGAAAAGGCTGTCAGCGACCAAGATTACGAAAAAGCCGCCGATCTTCGTCAACAAGAGCTCATTTTGACCGAGAAAGTGGAGGAAGAAAAACACGTCAAGATTCCACGTGAAATGCGAGGCAGCATTGATGCCGAGGATATTGCGCGCGTCATTTCTCGCATGACCGGGGTTCCAGTTACCAAGCTCATTAAGGAGGAAGTGGATCGTCTTAAGGATCTTGAAAATGTGATGCACAATCACGTGATCGGCCAAGATGAAGCTTTGAAAAAAGTGGCCACGTCCATTCGTCGCTCACGCACCGGAATTTCCAGTGCGAAACGTCCTATTGCGTCCTTTATTTTCCTTGGCCCCACCGGAGTAGGAAAAACCGAGCTTGTGAAGACTTTGGCCCGTGAAATTTACCACGACGAAGAGGCTCTGATTAAAATCGATATGAGTGAATTCATGGAACGTCACAACACTTCCCGGCTCACCGGAACCACTGCCGGTTACGTGGGTTACGAAGAAGGAGGTCAGCTTACCGAAAAAGTCCGTCGCAAGCCTTATTCCGTGATTCTTTTCGACGAAATCGAGAAGGCTCACCCTGACGTATTTAATATTTTGCTTCAAATTTTGGAAGACGGTTGCCTCACCGATGGAAAGGGCCGAAAAGTGGACTTCACGAATGCCATCATTGTGATGACTTCGAATATTGGGGCCCGAAAACTCACGGAGAGTGCCGCTGCCATTGGGTTCAAGCTCAACTCTTCTGAGGTGGATGCCGCTATGCAAAGTTTCGAACACAAAAAAGACGAGGTGCTAAAGGAGCTTAAGGATCATTTTAAGCCTGAGTTCCTCAATCGTGTGGATAACATAGTGGTCTTTCGACCACTGACCCACGAAAGCATCAAGGAAATCGTTGAAATTCACGTGCGCGAACTTGAAAATCGCATCAAGGACAAAGCTATTACTTTGGAGCTCAGTAAAGAAGGATTGGATCGTTTGGCCACGCTCAGTACCGATCCCGATTATGGAGCAAGACCGGTGCGTCGCAAGATTCAGGAATTCATCGAAGATCCTTTGTCTCAAGGCTTGCTTGACGGCGAGTTTGCCGAAGGAGATCGAATACAAATCCTAACGAGCGATGAAAACATTATTTTGAAGAAAAAAGCGCCTCAGGTTAAATCCACAAAAGGAATTAAGGCTCGGGCCTCCAAATCTGCTTTACACGTTGAGGAAAACTAAGTAGAATCGCGAGGCTTTTACAGAACTCCGTCTTTCAGTCACAGGATTGCGGAACTGTTAAAGCTTCTACTCTTTACTCAGTCCTGTGCGAATGTTTTATGGCAAATAGCATTATTATAGTTCCCATGGATCAACTCATGGAGGACTCCCCTGCTCTTACTCTTCCTGAACCCGGAGCTATGGTGACCGGAACGGTCGTTGCTCTTGAAAAGAACTGTATCATCGTCGATATGGGCGGTGTACTCACCGGTGTGATTACCGGTCGCGAAATTAAGGACTCTATGAACACTGTTGGCGACCTCAAGGTTGGCGATGAAGTGTCCGCTTGTGTACTCGACCCTGAAAATGAAGAAGGACTCGTTGTGCTTTCGCTCCGCCGAGCCAGCCAAGATAAAACTTGGGATCGTTTTGTTAAAGCTTTCGAAACCAATCAAACTCTCAAAGTTCGTCCTAAAGAAGCGAACAAAGGAGGACTTTTGCTCGAAGTGGATGGAATTAAAGGATTTATTCCGGTTTCTCAACTTGCGCCTCTACACTACCCTCGTGTGAACGGAGCCGATTCCGCTAAGATTCTCTCCCGTCTTCAGGAGCTTATTGGTCTTGAATTCAGCGTGAAGATCATCAACGTGGACAAAGAAAATGGAAAATTGATTCTTTCCGAACGTGCGGCTTACGAACGTGAACGTGGCGATGCACTTTCCGGTCTCAAGATTGGAAACACTGTTACGGGAACGGTGAGCGGTATTGTGAAGTTTGGAGTCTTCGTGGCCTTTGACGGACTTGAAGGACTCGTACACATCTCTGAAATTGCTTGGGGTCACGTGAGCGACGCTCATGACTACGCTCGTCTCGGCGATAAGGTGACCGTGAAGATCATTGGCATCGACGGAGACAAGATTTCTCTGTCTATGAAGCAACTCACCAAGGATCCTTGGGAAGAGATTGAAAAGAAGTACAAAGTGGGGTCCCACATCAAGACCAAGATCACTCGTTTGGCTCAATTTGGAGCTTTCGTTCAACTTGAAAACGACATCACCGGTCTCATTCACAACTCTGAAATTGCAGGAAATCCTGAAGACCCTGCGAAGGTTCTAGAGGTTGGTCAGTCCGTGGATGCCCGCGTGATCGAAATCAACAAAGAAGAAAAGCGTATTGGTCTTTCTTTACTTGCTGAAGGTGAATCGCCTCTCGAGAAAGCCAAGGCGGAAAAGAAGGCTAAAAAGGACGCTGAAGAAGCGACTGCAGCCGCGGCAAAAGAGGAAAATGAAGAGAAACCTGCAAAGAAGCCCGCTAAGGCTAAGAAAGAGGAAGAAGTTGAAGAGGAAAAAGCGTAGTGGTATAATGTGTACGACAACCTTTCTGGTGACCTTCTCAAATAAAAGACCCTCCTTGTGAGGGCCTTTTATTTTGTCAGTGGTGGACCTGTGGGGAATCGAACCCCAACCAGAGAAGTGACAACCTTTCTAGTGGAACCATTCCCAGGCCCAAACTACTGACAAATCTGTTATAGCAAATCGGAAAGCCAAAAGTCCTGAATTTTTCCTTACAAATTCCTTAAACTTTTGACTGTTTTGCACAATCGGGGTGAGACAAGAAAAAAACCTCGCTATGAAAGGAGGTTTTTGTTAGTGTAGGGGTGCTAAAGAGAAAATTGTCGAGAAGGGACCAATCCACGTATGGCTTTGTTGATATAGGCACTCCTCGGCAATTCACTTCCTAGCACCGTGTTTTCAAAGGTCATCATGTAATTATACAATAAACAGTAACTAGTGTCAATACCATGAACACCATTTTTCCGCTTGTACTAGCCATTCTCGTTTTTGGTGGACTCGCCTACCTCATCAATCGAAAGTTTGAAGAACTAAAGAAACCTGAGGATGAGGGCAGTTTAAAGATGATGCTCCAGGTTATTGGGGACCTTCGACGCGATGTGGAAAGCGGGAATGGAAAGAACCGAGCGGAACTTGAAGCCAAGCTCAACCAGATTCAACTCTCCCTGACAAAGCACCAAACGGATAGTATGCAAAGTGTGCAAAAGCAACTCTCTGAAAGTGCAGCTATTGTGCAGCAGGTCACAAAAGGTCTCACGGAGGTT
This sequence comes from uncultured Candidatus Peribacteria bacterium, assembly GCA_964356195.1. GTDB lineage: Bacteria > Patescibacteriota > Gracilibacteria > UBA1369 > 2-02-FULL-48-14 > 2-02-FULL-48-14. The sequence continues at coordinate 16,804 of CAYHGP010000007.1, forward strand.
CAGGCCACGAACAAGCAAGTGGTGAACTTCGCCGAACAGATGAAAAGCCTCGAGAATATTCTTAAAAATCCGAAACAGCGTGGAATTTTGGGAGAGTATTTCCTGGAATCGCTGCTTTCCAATGTGCTGGCTCCCGGCCAATATGCCATGCAATATAAAATGGAAAACGGGGAAATTGTGGATGCGGTGATTTTTTACAATAAGATGATTATTCCCGTAGATGCCAAGTTTTCTCTGGAAAAATACAATCAAGTGATGGAAGAGACGGACAAAGACAAGCGTGAGGAACTGGAAAAAGCGTTCAAATCTGACGTAAAGAAACGCATTGATGAAACCGCGAAGTACATTCGTCCCGGCGAAGATTCCACCGATTTCGCCTTCATGTTCATTCCCGCTGAAGGAGTTTACTACAGCCTGATGGTGGCCAATGTGGGCAGTGTGACCGTGAACATTGAAAACCTCCTGGAATACGCCTTTAAAAAGCACGTCATCCTCGTCTCCCCCAGTTCCCTCTTCGCCTATTTGCAGACCGTAATTCAAGGTATGAAAGCCATGAAGATGGAAGAATCCGTGAAGGACGTTTTGAAAAACATTGAAACGCTCGGCCGCCATGTGAATGTTTACGACGACTTTATGCAAAAGCTCGGAAAACAGATTGGAACCACGGTGAATACTTACAATGCCGCTTCCCGCGAGTTCAAAAAAATCGACAAAGATGTGTACAAGCTCACCGACGGGAAAGTGGGTGGGGCCGTGGAGATTTTGACTCTCGAGGAACACCCCATCCTTGAAGAGAATTCTTAGATATTAATTTCGCTTGTAAGATTTCCGTTGCTTTGTCATTGTAGCTGTGAACAATATCTTTAATTTTACGTCTATGAAGGCTTTCCTCACTCTTCTTTCTCTGTCCGGACTGCTGCTCACGGCATGTACTCCGAGTGTGCGTGTTCTTCAAGAAGACACGGACTCTAGCGAATCTAACGAAGAGGAACTCAGTTTTGGCATGGAGTGTACGACAGACCGAGGTTTGGACGAGAGCGACTTGGATCAGAGCTGGAAAACAGTTCTCACGGGACTTTATACCGACTTGGAAGTGGTGGGCATTGGTTCAGTTTGTGATTTTGATGGAGGTCAATACGACGGGAATACTCTTGTGACCTTCAGCGTCTTCAATGATGCAGAGGACAATCAACGCGCTGTCCTTTTTGACTCTGAACAGAAAATCCTTGAAGAGGCCAGCTTCAACTGCGCAACCATGGGTGACCTTGGAGTGTCTGAAGTGACGGGACCTGTGGCGGAGGTTTTGGCTCTTTCTTGTACCAGCGGAGATGCCGGTTGGATGAGAATCGAAAACTTCACTCTGGACTTGGACAGCTTTACCCTCACCGCGGGCGAAGTGGTGAACAAGGAATGGAGCGAAGAGGAAGAGTAGCCTTTGGAATGGATTTAGTCCTTCTTCGCAAGTTGACGAGCGGCTTGTTTTTCTCTTTTGGGGTCGTCAATCACTAAATGGTGAGTTCCAACGGGTGCACCACCTACCCAAAGACCACCCAGGGCATCATGGGTTATACGTTGATCGAAAGTTTGAACGGTTGCCCCTTTGGGAAGAGTTTGGTTAATGTTTGCCAAAAAACAGTCTATTTCAGGGTCCCTCATTCCAATGGGGGAAGCGCTTCTTACTACTTGAGCTCCTCGTCCACCTTCATCAATGCTCCAAACTGCAAGACTGTTGAGCTCAAAGCTATACTTCATATTTCCGTCTTTATCTGGTCCTGACAGTGAAAACCCTCCTGCATTTTTACTTGGGAGCTGTTTAGTTTCTCCCAAGGCCATAGTTCCATTCGGGCCTTCAACAAAAGGTGCCTCTGGTTGTTTGTCTACACATTGGTCCATTACGCGAACAATGGCTTCCTTTGTCTTTGTATCGCGGTGATTCCATTGTAGTTCTCCGGCGTTGGCAACGGCGGGCAAGGCAACGGCAAGAGGAGCAAGGGCGGCAAGTATTCTGTTCATGGACTTGTTGTTAAGTAATGCCACTATACGTCTAAATTTGTTTATGTCAAGCTAACCCTCCCCCCGTTCTTTACTTTCAACCTGATTTAACCTAAAGTGGGGTGGCTTTTTTAGCCGAAGACTGATGCCTATTGCCCTCGAACAACTCGCGTCCAAACTTGGACTCACCGAAAGTGAGATGCGAAAGGCTATTTTGGAGCTCGGTTTTGAAGACTCTGAACAGATTGAAGATGAGCTGGCCCAACTGGTTACGGAAGAGGTGGCCGGCCGCCGTGAAAAGAGCGCGTCTGAAGCCTATGGTGAGATTGCGGAGGTTGAGCAGGAAAAGGAAATCGTGAAAAGCCAACGAAAGAAACAAGCTGGAAAAGTGACCAAAAAGGCAGCCCCAGTACGTATGGAAGCAGCTGAATTGAAGAAGGGAATCATCGAAATCCCCGACATGATCTCCGTGAAAGAACTCGCGGAAAAAACCGGAGTGAGTGCGGCTGTTCTGATTGGAGCTCTCATGAAGAATGGAATTTTGGCGAACTTGAACCAGGTTATTGATTTTGACACGGCCTCGGTCATTGTTTCCGACCTTCATGTGCAGATAAAAAAACAACGTACCGAAGCGGATGCGGAGGATATTTTCCGAGGAAATCTCGATAAACTGCTTCAAGAAGACGATAAGGCTGATCTTATTCGCCGGCCTCCTGTGGTCGTTGTGATGGGTCACGTGGATCATGGGAAAACCACCCTACTTGATGCTATTCGAAACACGAATGTGGTGGGCGGTGAAGCAGGAGGAATTACTCAGCATATTGGTGCGTACCAGGTTGAAATCAAGGGGCAAAAGATTACCTTTCTAGACACGCCGGGACACGAAGCGTTTACCGCCATGCGCGCTCGCGGCGCTCGCGCGACCGATGTGGCCATTCTTGTGGTTGCCGCTGATGACGGAGTTATGCCTCAGACCATTGAGGCTATTAATCATGCGCAGGAAGCGAAGGTTCCGATTGTGGTGGCCATCAACAAAATGGACCGACCCGGGGCTAACATCAATAAAATTAAGGCTGAATTGGCGGAACATGGCGTTCAATCGGAAGATTGGGGCGGCCAAACTATTATGGTTCCCATTTCCGCGAAGAAACGAGAAGGAATTGAAGAACTCTTGGAGAGTGTACTTTTGGTCGCGGAGGTTTTGGAACTGAAGGCAAACCCCAATCGACCGGCGGTGGCCACGGTTGTGGAATCTCATTTGGATGCTAATGTCGGACCTGTGGCCACTATCCTTGTGAACACCGGAAGTCTCTCCGTTGGAGACAACTTCATTGTGGGGAAAACCTTTGGACGTGTGAAAATCATGCGGGACTACCTGGGGAAATCCATCAAAAAGATCGGTCCTTCCGATACCGCTCAAATTGCAGGTCTTCACGACCCTGTGGAAAGCGGACAGATTTTGCAGGCCATGAAAGATGAAAAGAGCGCGCGTCAACGAGCCTCTCAGGTTCATGAGATGGTGCGGGAAGAACTGATTCAAACCGGGATGGGAATGCAGGAAATTTTACAACGCATCAAAGAAGGCTCGCTGAAACTTTTGAAAGTGGTGATCAAGGCGGACACACAAGGTTCCCTCGAGGCTATTAAACAAGCGCTCGCTAAGGTTAAAAATGAGGATGTTGCGATTAAAGTTATTCACAGCGGAGTGGGAACCGTAACCGAATCGGACGTACTCATGGCGGCCGCCAGTCCCGGAAGCTTGGTGATTGGATTTCATACCGAAGCGGCGACTCATGTGAAACGGCTTGCGGAGCGTATGAATGTGGAAGTGGTGACTTACAAGATTATTTACGAACTCATCGACGACCTGCGCAAAATTCTTACCGGAATGTTGCAGCCCGAAACGGTGCATATTGAGTTGGGTCGCTTCAAAGTGATGAAGGTGTTCTTCACCGGGAAAAATGAAATGGTGGTTGGAGGTCTTATTACCGAAGGCGTTCTGCAAAATAAAGTTCAAGTGCGTGTCTTGCGCGACAAAGTTCAGATTGGCGAAGGAAAAATCACCGGGCTTAAGCTCGTCAACGAAGATGTGGAAGAGCTCGCCAAGGGAGATGAATGCGGAGTGCGTTACGTGGGTAAAATCCTGCTCGAAGAACATGATGTTCTTGAAGCTTGGAAAGAAGAGAAGAAGATGAAAACATTGTAACAGGCACGCTAGTGCCATTTAAAAATAAGGCGATGAAAGTTTTGATTACCGGTGGAGCCGGGTTCATTGGCAGCAATTATGTCTACACTCATCTGGAAAAACGTCCGGAGGATTCACTCGTGGTGCTGGATGCCCTCACTTATTCCGGGCATCGGGAGCATTTGGCGGAGGCCGAAGCGAAGGGGGTGAAATTTGTGGAAGGAAGAATTGAAGACCGCACGCTTGTTCGCGCGCTATTTGAGGCTGAAAAGTTCGACGCGGTGCTGCATTTTGCGGCGGAAACTCACGTGGATCGCAGCATTAAAGATCCCGGCATTTTTGTGGTGACGAATGTGCAAGGCACTCAAACCTTACTCGATGCCGCTCGAGACTTTGGAGTGAAGCGCTTCCATCAGGTCTCTACGGATGAAGTTTATGGTGACTTGGGTTTTGACAGCACGGACAAGTTTACTGAAGACCGTGTTTTAGCTCCCTCTAACCCTTACTCCGCCAGCAAGGCGGCTGCGGATTTGCTCTGTTTGTCGTATTTGCGGACCTTTGGCGTGCCGGTGACCGTGAGCCGATGTTCCAACAACTACGGCCCTTTTCAAAGCGAGGAGAACCTCATTCCCGTGCTTATTGGCAAAGCCTTGAAGGGCGAAGCCTTGCCGCTGTATGGGAACGGTAAGAATGTGCGCGACTGGCTTTACGTGCGGGATCACTGTGAAGCGATACTGCGTATTTTGGAGGATGGAAAGGTCGGAGAAATTTACAATATCGGGGCGGATAATGATCAAGAAAATTTGAATATCGCACGAATGATTTTGAAATCGCTCGGAAAATCGGAGGATTTGATCAGTTTTGTGAAGGACAGGCCCGGGCATGATGAGAGATATTCAATGGATTATGCGAAAATGAAGCGTGAATTGGGATGGTCTCCTTCGGTTTCTATGGAAGAAGGGATGCGCGAAACTTTAGCTTGGTATAGTATCAATGTATATGAAAGGAGTTATTCTCGCTGGAGGGACAGGGTCACGGCTTTCGCCGCTGACCAAAGTCACCAACAAGCACCTATTGCCGATCTACGATAGACCGATGATCTACTATCCCCTTCTGAAACTGAAGGAGATGGGAGTGACGTCGATCCTACTCGTTTCGGGGCGCGGCCATGCCGGACATTTCCTGGAACTTCTGGGAGGTGGAAGCGAGTTTGGTGTGAATTTGGCCTATGAGGTTCAAGAAGAAGCGGGTGGAATTGCCCAAGCTCTGGCTCTGGCCAAAGATTTCGTGGGAGATCAAAAATTCGTAGTGATGCTGGGGGATAACGTTTATGAAGATAATCTGGCGGAGGCCGCCGCTGAGTTTGATGGCGGCACGAGTGAGGCGCATATTTTTTTGAAGGCCATGGCCCACCCTGAAAGTTATGGGGTTCCCCGTTTTGAAAATGAAAAAATCGTGGAAATTCTGGAAAAGCCGCACCTACCCCCGAGTCCTTACGCAGTGACCGGTTGCTACATGTACACTCCCGGCGTTTTTGAGGTCATTAAGGGTATTAAGGCTTCCGCTCGAGGTGAGTTAGAAATTTCCTCCGTGAATGATGCTTATGTGAAAACCGGTAAGATGAGCCATACACTGCTCAGTGGATTTTGGGGAGATTGTGGTGAATCCATTGATGGAATGATGGAAGTGGCTCGTTTTATCCAGCAGGCCGCCAAAAAATGAAGATTTTTTTATTCGGCTCCATTGCCTTCGATGAAATCGGTCAGTTCCGTGGACTTTTCAAAGAGGTGATTCGTCCCGAATTCATGGACAAGCTCGCGGTTTCTTTTTTGGTGGATGAAAACCAGCGGCATTTTGGAGGCTGCAGCGGCAATACCGCTTATGGTTTGGGACTTTTGAAGGTTCCTGCGTATTTGGTTTCTCGCCTTGGCAGCGACGGAGCGGATTATCGGAAAGCTTTTACGGACTGGGGAATGAATGTCGATTTTTTGGAGGTGGCCGAAGGGCAAACGGCACGGGCCGTGATTACCACCGACGAAAGTGGAGCGCAAATTGCTCAGTTTGCTTCCGGGGTGATTGGAACAAAGGCGCCTGCGTTTGTTTTGCCGAGCGTGGCGGAGGCCGGGGATCTGCTTTTGGTTGGACCCGAGAATCACGACCGTATGGTTCAAGCGCTCAAGCAAGGCGTGGCGAAGGGCTTACGCGTGTTTTTTGACCCGGGTCAGTTGATTCACACGTTCAGTCGTGAGGAGTTGACGTGGGCGGCGCAATCGGTGGAAGCTGTGTTGGTGAATGCATACGAGTGGGAGATTCTAAAGAGTCTCGGCGAAGGATGGGAAGATTCGGCTACGCCGAAGAGCATAGTGTGGATCACGAAAGGTGCAGACGGGGTGACTTTGTACGAGAAAGGAGTGGAGAAGCATCTGGCCGCTTTTGCAGCAGAGAGCATTGAGCCCACGGGGGCCGGAGACGCGTTTCGAGCCGGGGTGCTGGCGGGTTTGGCAAAAGGGCTGAGTCCTGAGGAATCGAGCAAGGTCGGCATGATACTGGGTGCGGCGTGCGTGGAACACGCTTTGGCGCAAGGTTACACGTTTAGCTCCGCTCAAGCTGCTGCGCTAGAAAAGCTTGGTTGTGCATGAGTGGACTTTCCAAATTCGATTGAGGCTGAGTGAGTTTGATTTCCTTAAGCGCTCTTCGAAGTTCCTCTGCGGTGAGTTTCTTTTCCGAAAGCAGTTCGAAGCCGCCCTTCACCTTCAGCGTGCTGAGTAAAGCGATCACTTTTTGCGAATAAGAAAGGGCAATGAAGGGGGTTCGCCCCGCCAGTGCAAAAATGCCGGCGTGCAGGCGCATGGTTACCGCCAAGGAAGCCTTTTGGATTCCCTCAAAAGCCTGGAGAGCGGAGTTCGGCTCGAAGACTTCCAGGTTCGTTGCCCTCAAAGCTTGCAGTTCCTTCGCGTTATTTGTGTCCATGGAAAGCAGCATTGGTTTCAGTTTTTTCCTTTTCGCAAAAACTTTGATCTCTTTGAGGAGTGGCTCCCAGTGAGCGGATGAAAACCCGGGCCAGGTACGAAGAGAGATCAGGATGACCGGCTTCTTTGGAATGCTGCGACGCTCGGCAAGAAGCCAAGAAAGGGCGGGATCGGTGCCCACCGTGGCGTCGATTTTCCAGCTCGCGAGAAGATCGGCGGAAAGCTGGTCGCGCACGAGGACGCCTTTGGCGCGTTTGAAAACTTTTTTCGTGAGGTGACGGCTCCAAAAACTTTTGAGCGGACCCACGCTTTGACCGTAACAAATATAAGACTTTTTCAGTTTGAGAGCGGCCTTGGCTTGAGCCGCCCAAATGAAGGGAGCACGTCGGCTTTCGGCATCGGTGAAGAGGCCTCCTCCTCCCAAAATCATGAGGTCTGCCGCTTTTACTGCGGCGTAAGCTTCGTGGCGGCTTTTCTTGAATCGGCTGCGAAGTCCGGAGGGAACAAAGGGCACTTTTTTGAGTCCTTTATAAATTTCACTGCTTGTTTTTACTCCGCCGTGCGTCACCGCAATGATTCCGGCGTAACCCACGTTCTTTAAATCCGTTAAAATTCCGCCCAAAATGGCGTCATCGCCCAGGTTACCTGCCCCGTAATTGCCGACTATAAGAATGTTTCTTGGCTCCATGTGAGGTTTCTTATGGGTTCATAGGATTTTCTGTGCAGTTCGCAGGGGCCGCGTTCGCGCAGAGCCTGTTGATGAAGTTCCGTGCCGTAGCCTTTGTGCTGTTCAAATCCATACTGCGGATACTTCACGGCGTATTCTACCATGAGTCGGTCGCGTGTCACCTTGGCGAGGATGGAAGCGGCGGAAATGCAGCGAACTTTTTGGTCGCCGCGAATGATGGAGGTGTGAGGGATCGCGAAGGAAAATTTATCACGGCCGTCCACCAAAACATGATCGGGTTTCTGTTTTAAACCTTCAAGGGCGCGTTTGAAAGCGCGAAAAGTGGCGTGCAAAAGACCGAATTCATCCACTTCTTCATGTGTGGCGAATCCGATTCCATAGTCGCAGTTTTCTGTGATTTTTTTGTAAAGGAGTTCGCGTTTTGCTTCGGGTACCAATTTGGAGTCGTTGAGTCCCCCCAAACGAAGACCGCGCGGAAGAATCACCGCAGCTGCGACCACCGGGCCGGCCCAAGAGCCGCGTCCCGCTTCATCCATTCCTGCAATAAGCCCTTCGGTCATAAGGTTTTTCACCTTCCCATCCTAGAACTTCGGCTTGTGCAAAAAAAGCCCCGATAGAGGGCTTTTCTCATTTTGACTTTACTAAACTCTATTTTTCTTCTTTAGCCTCTTCTGCTTTGATTTCCTCTTCAACCGCCTTCACTTCTTCATCCACCTCTGATTCTACTTCGGGTTCTTTTGCTGCTTCCTTTCCTGCGGCTTTTTCCACGACAGGTTCATCATCAACAATACCCATGTCTCGAAGACGTGTGGATTTACCTTCAAGGTCACGCATATAGAAGAGCTTGGCTCGGCGTACTTTTCCTTGCTTCACCACTTCAATTTTCTCGATCATGGAAGAGTGAATGGGGAAAATCTTCTCCACGCCTACTCCTTCAACCACCTTCCGAACCGTGAAAGTCTTGTCGGACTTGTGCCCGGAGTTGAGTCGAATCACCAAACCTTTGAAAATCTGGATACGTTCTTTTTCACCTTCTTTGATCTTCTGGTGAACGTTAACCGTCGCGCCGGGTTTAATTACAGGGCGGACCTTCAAGGATGAAGCGACGACATGGTCAAGGAGAGCTCGAGACATAAATATTCGTTTAAGTTTGTGCGCTGATTTTAGCAGGTTTCAGTTGAGAGGCAAGGCAATTTTAGAGTTTTTCCGGGTCGATGCCTAATTTATTGATGCCGATCATGTTTCCGGAGTCCGTTATCAGGTCTAAAATGAACTGATCGCGACATTTGACGCGATACACGAAATCTTCCGAAGTGAGTACGCTGAACTTAATAGCTTCCTTGGTTTCGAGCGTATCCAGAAATTTACCCATATTCTCTTTATCCACCTTTCCCACCACTAAAAGATCCACGGGGGATTCTTTTTGAAGGAAGGCTCCGGAGATAAGGAGAAAATCAATGTCCCCCATCTTGCTGATGTTCTTAATAAGGTTTTCGCTGGAATTGGTGGCCTTAATGATGATGCTTCGGAGTTCATTGTAAAGAACGAAGTTTTTATTCACCGTGAAGAACTTCTTGCGGTTTTTGGCACGGCTCTTGAGCAAGCCGAGTTTTTTGAGGTTGTCTAATTCGCGTCGGATGGAGTTGATCTGTTCGTCGAGCTCGCGCGTGAGTTCGCGAACAAAGTACTCGTCGTCCGGCCGAAGGAGGAAAATCGTGAGCAGTTTAACCCGTGCTTTTGAAGTGAATAGATGCTTTAACATAGTTGTTGTGACTTGCGTCACGTCATTGCTTAGCAGACCCCTTTGCTGGTCCGCTTGATGTATACATTATTTACCCAAACTAGGGACAACTGTATAAGTTTTTAATTCGAAAAGCAAGAAAAAAGCCCCCTCCTCCTGAAATTGTGGCTTGGCCACAGGCTAAAACTAGAACAAATAATTTATTCGAAGTGGCGTTTTTCGGCCCAGTTCGAACAAATTAATTACTCAGAATTGGCCTCTTTAGGTGCCTATTTTCTGCCGCTCGTGGGCTGATAAAATCCATTCGCCGGGCCAAACTTTTCCTAGTAGTCAAATGCTTTTGCGCGGTAACTCAGGTCCACAAGATGTGCCAACTGATGATGTTCCTTGCATAATGGGGCCAGATAGCGTGGATCATGAGTATGTGAGAGTGAGAACCTCTGCGTGTGATGGATTTCTTCCGCAGGCTTTTTGCAGGTAGGCATGGAACACTTCTGACCGAATTCTTCGTGCAGCACAGCCTTCACTGGTGCGGAGATGTAGCGAGAGGTGGTGGGCTTTGCCTCTTCCGCGAGCCGCTGTTTTTCCTGCCTGATTTTTCCCTTCCTCTGCTTAAGTAATTCCAAGAGAATTTTATTGACGTCCTGGCCTTGCTCATGAAGACCGTTGAGTTCTTCAAGCACTTCACTGGAAAGCTGAAAAGTCTGTACCCGCAGGGCACTTTGCACGTGCATGGTTTTTGGCTCAAATAATTGCTTCTTTAAGCCATTTTGTTCGTCAAAAATGCGCTCATCCCTCACTAAAGTTTCCAGGGCTTCGCGTGGAAGCAGCCTGACTTTCTCGGCCAAGTCTTCCTCATTTTCCGGAGTGGCGATAGAAACCACTCGAACAAGTTTGTTCACACTCACCCGCCCCTCCTCCAAAAGACTTTTCAGTGTAGGTTTATCTTCAAATCGCCTCTCCAAGCGGAGGACCACTCGCACTTGTTCCTCCGAAAGTCCGGCCAGCTTAGCCGCAAATTCGAAAATAGACTGACAGCCTTTTTTCTCGTACAGACGCCTCCTATTTACCTCAGGCAGCAGTCCCATAAACTTCCTTCGCCAGAGCAGCGTTTGCTTGCCGAACTTCTCGCAGAGTCTGAGCAGTTTTTCGTCTGTGATTTTCACGGTGGTGTTTTCCATAAAGTAGCAGGTTAAAGAACACCTAAATTTTATCAAAACCCACCGCCAAAAGTCCTGACAAAATACCATTTCGCCTGGCTCGTTTTGCACAAATGTTACGCAGTGAGCAAGCACTCACCCGTCGGTCTCGACGCTCACCTGGCCGACCTACTTCGTGTGCGCTTGCACTACCTTGCGAAGTCGTACACCGCTGGCCACCATGTCGCGTTCTTTGGTGCCAATGCCGTAGCGTTGCTTGAACAT
>CAYHGP010000007.1:27902-29786 GCA_964356195.1 uncultured Candidatus Peribacteria bacterium
GTCGGTACCGTCGAAATTAATTTCGGCACGATGTCCGAGTTTGGCCTCCCCCTCAATCTCTTTCCACTCCACGGTTCGCTTTACGAAATCGTTCAAAACTTCCTGGATTTCTTCTTCTTTGACTTCAGGAGCTTTGCGGCTGATCTTTAATTCGCTGAGTTCTTTCTTGAATTTCACTCCGGGAACTATCGTGATGGTGGCCTCGTATTTGACCGGATCCTGCTGAACAATGTTGACCTTGGGGTAAGCGATGGGACGAATCTTTTCTTTCTTCACGGCCTCTTCGTAAGATGTTGAGACTGCGATTTCGAGAACCTCCCCCATAAAAGCCTGTTCGCCAACTTCACCAATGAGCACTTCTTCGGGAACTTTCCCGGGACGGAAGCCCGCCACTTTTACTTTGTCTTGCAGATCCACCACCGCCATCGTGCGGTATTTCTTCATTTCTTCGGCGGTAAGCTCCACGGTGAGCTTCACTTCGGACTTTTCAAGAATTTGTAGAGAGGTTTCCATAGTTTTAAATTAAATTGTGCTTCGGCTTGGCCCAGGATACCCAGACCTTGCGGCTATTGCAACTCTTTGAGATTTTTGGTATAATTATAAGATTTTATTGATACGTATGGCTGTAAATATTGAAAGTGCTGCGTCCATAGACGTTCAGGGAAACAAAGAAAGACTCCTGGAAAATGGTGCTCGTGTATTGCAAGAGTACAAGCAGCTGACCGAGGAAATGCACCTCCCCCCCACTAGCCCTAAAGTAGTGGAACTTTCGACTGATTTCGATAAACTGGCTGAAGAATGGGCCGCAATTTCGGCTCCTGAGAAAAGAGATAGAGAAGTTCAAGCTCATTATGACGCCAGACTCGCTGCGGCCAACGAGAAGGCCAAGGTCAAGTTTGCAGACAAAGTAGAAAAATCCCGCTACTGGACTTATGATGAAGCACCTGACAACGAAGAAAGCGATGGTGCTAAAGCGGCTAAGAAGGGAAATGGAACTGAAGCCGGAGAAGAATCTGCGGAGGGTGAAGAAGTTGAAACCACCGTGGCTATTCAAGATCTCAGGAAAGAAGTAACTGCATATTTGAATAGTAAAGACAGCCCTTCCTTAATTGTACAAAGATTCCTTCAAACAACTCCCAATTCACTGGCCCCAAGTCATCTTGTGAGCGGGGACCGTCAAATGGAAGCCATAGCCGTTGCCTTTAGCAATCAACCTGCTTTGGCCAGCTATTTCCGTGAAAGATTGGCGATGGATCCTAAATCTAAAGAGTTCAAAGATGCACAAAAAGCTTTGGAGGACGTCTCCGCCCAAATACAAAAAGCTTACGATGCCTTAAGTGACGCACGACGCGCCCGCGAGGAAATTGAAACCGATACTCTTAGTAGAGGACTTGGAAATCGATTAAAGAGCGTTGTAAAAGATATGGCTAAAAATCCGGGTGAAGCTGTTGCCTACCTTGGTGCCGCCGGACTTGGCCTATACCTTCTATACCAAATGGGTGGTGGACTCTTCGGTGATAAATTCAAAACCGGTGCCAAATGGGTTGCCGGAATTGGCTTAACTCTCGTTGGTGGAGATTTCATTTGGAGCAAGATTGACCCTGAACATCGATCTCTTTTTGATATGGCTGGTCTAAACCCAAGCACTCTGACCGAATCTGAGATCAGTTCACGTTTCCGTGTTTTGCTTGCCGATATGCCTACAGCACAACGCCAGGCCATGGATGATATTATTCGTTTGGGAGACACTCGATGTTCCAGTATTGCAAGTGTTTATGAAGAAGCTTTGCTTGCCGGAACCGATTCCATTAGTGGACGCTCCTTCTTTGCGGAGGGCAGCATTGGTAAAACGACCTTTGACCACATGGATGAGAAACAGACCTT
>CAYHGP010000007.1:29886-41248 GCA_964356195.1 uncultured Candidatus Peribacteria bacterium
GCCGGTATTTTACTCGGACGTGCCGCTCCTACCGAAGGAGCCAGGGCTCAGGCTTTAGGTGTTCAAGAACTCTTTAATGACTTTGCCGATTTGGAAGCCACCGTGGAAGCTCGCAAGGAAGGCGTACTCGCCGTCCAAGGCTACCTCTGGGAGTATGAATATCATGAAAATCCAGATGGAAAGAAAGTTCACATTTTCCGTGACCCTATAGCTGGTGGCACTAGGGTTGAAGTACCTGTAGGAAAATCAGGTGCGGACGGTACACTCGTCGAACTCACTGCACTCAAAGAGCATTCAGAAGCACGATTTAAAACTCGATTTGACGCGAAGTATGGTGCGAATCCTGCTTATGTTAAATTTAAGGAAACTGTTGAGGGGCCCGCAAGTGCATCAACCGGAGTAAAACTTGAACTCGTCTTTAATAAAGAAGGCGGCTACTACGAACTTAAACCTCCCTTCAGAACGCCCGACCATATTGGACTTGGTTCCCGTAAACACGACCCGGTCGCCTTACAGGTGTACCATGATGAGGAGTACAAGGATGATTTGGCCCTTTATATTCAAGGTGAAGACACCAGCAAGGGTGCCAAACGTTATGAGGACTTTGACAAAGTCGTGGATGCTTTCGATAAAGAAGTGACCGTTCACCAACGTATCCGAGATGATTTAGCCGGCCTGGTCGGCGCTAATCTTGCTTTCAATGTGAAGTCCATCGCAGATACTGCTACAGACACTACCGTCACCATTAACTATGGTACTTCCAATCTTAAAACCGGAACCATTGTTTATAAGAGTGGAGTTGTTGACTCAATTACACTTGATGATGATCCTGCTCTCAAGGCTGCTCAAGAAGAACTTGCGCGTGCGGAGGCGTCTTCTTATATCGATACTCTTTCCGACAGCCCGGAAGTTAAAAACTTGAAAGCTGTGTTCGAGGGACACTGGCATCCCGATGCGTGGTCCGAACTTACCCAAGCTTGGGGCCAAATGTGGGAAGCCGGAGACCGCGCTATGGGTAAAGAGGCTCCATTCGCCAGTGGACGTGAAGGGAAATGGAACGATGTCATCCAAGCCAAGCTTGATGAGGCCAAGTATTTGCTCAGCATACAGATGACTGCCGAGCTGACTAAGGACCCAGCTGCTGTGGCAGGGGCGGCTCCTACCACGACTCACAAATATAATCCTAGTCCCGATCTTCGCGCCTTTGGAGAAACTGCAGCGAATGGTCTTAAAATCGACTTTGGAAGCTTCTACTCTGAAATTGATCATAAACTTGGCGTTGACCCGGGCGATGGTCATACCCTCGAATCGACTCTGATTGATTACGCAAAGAAAGTGGAAGAAGTGGGTTATGGAGACCGCTACATCGAATTCACGGATGACTTGGAGGAGGTGATGCAGCATTATGACTTTAAGGGTGCTGACAATATGGTCTTGGACAGTGCCACGGCGCGGGCCATTCGTGACACAATTCGTCGCGCCTGCCTTAAGCTTTCTTACCCAATCCCTGCTCAAGCTTCCGTTGCGCCCGGATCCCCGGAGGATAAATACCTTGAATATTTACTCGGACAGGTTGAGAGTGCTTTAAAAGTCAACCAACTGCACGATTCAGGCAATGTCATCCTTTTGGGTATCACTATTGACAGACGCGTCGATTCCGCCGGCTTTGAGGCTACCCTACGAAAACAGGGGACTGCGGACTTCCAAGAAAAATTCAAAGCGGCTCCCTCAACTTACTACTCCGGAGTCGGAAGCGGTCTTTCCACTACACCTACGGGCGCTCCGAGGGTTGGAGGTTTGGAGGCCGGAGAGCTTACAAAGACGGTTGAGAAAGGACGAGACCGTATTTATAAGGCTTTTCAACTAGCCGAAGGAGTGAGCTGGAACCCTGTGAGTCAGCAGGATTATATTTTGGAGATGCGGATCAATCGATTACTGGATCAGATGATTCCTAAAATTAGAGCCAAAGCTATTTTGCCTAATCCTGATGATGAAATTGAAAAAATCATTGCTGCCGCCGAAACAGAGGCGGAAAGCGAGGGCATTGAGCACATCAACAAAGATGCGCTTGCGTCTGAGAGACTTTTGGTCAAAGCGATGCTGGAGAAGAAAGCAGCGACCTCTGCCGCCGAAACACCCTCCACTAACGAATGGGCAGCTTCCGCCGATATTGCCTTCCTTTTCCTGAGAGGCAATTACAAGCATGAGAAGTATGCTTTTGAGCCGGCTCCGGAGTCCTTGGTCTACCTCATGGACCTGTATTATAGAAAGATTGGGCATGGCGCCGCTCCTGATCCTGCTACCGTTGACCCTAAGAACCCTAAACCTCCCGAAGAATATACCAATTATTTCTTGACTCAAGTTGAGAACGCCTTGTCGGGACAATCTGATATGGCCCTTGACGGCCTCTATGCCAAATCTGACGCTGACTGGAAAATAGCGAACAATCCGGAGACTCAGATGGATCAAGTGAGAGCAATGCTGGAAAGAATCACTCCTTACTCGGCTTGGGATGCAACAAAACAAAAGGTGCCCTTGCTCCCTGAACTTGATCTTGATTTGTCTACAGCAAAAGCTGCACGAGAGAAACAGGCTCAGTTCGAAGCGTACAAAAAGGAGAAAGCCGAGGCATTCATGGATGAGTTTGACTCGACCAACGATCTCAGCACCGTATTTGGTATTGAAGGAGGCTGGCCTGAAGCTTTCAGGACTCATGTGGAAACACGTCTTCCTGTGGTTCTGACCGGAGCTGCCACTGAAGCCGATGTAGACGCTGCTTTGGTTCGTTTCGGCCAATATGTTAAGGTTGAAAAGGGAATTTACGCCTTACTCATTCAAGGTAACGTTGATGAAAATGATGTAACGGTGATTCGTGACAGTATTGGTACCATTGGGACTCTCTTTAACACCGCTTGGACTCACACCCCTAGGGCGACTGCGGCTCAATATGGCTCGTACCTATTCCCTATCTTCATCGCCAATATACAGACCATGCCGAAGGATGACTTCAAGAGCAAGGGGAAGGCCCTAAAGGAATTCTGGGATGAGCTTCCGGAAGTTTCCGATGAACTTGCAGATTTGTTGGGTACAGACTACATACCCTATTTCCCACTTTAGTTGACAGTGTATTGAGAAAGCGGTATATTCATGTAATCGGATAAGCCAATTAACCCCTAAAACAATGAAAGGAGCACCCCTAGAACGCCTAGTGAAGATCGTTGCCATCACAACTGCTCTTGGTGCAGGATACGCCAGCTGCAATGACATTGGCCCCTTTGCCGACCCTACTAAAGAGGAAATTGCTGAGACCGCACGTGTTACTGAAAAGGCTGCACATACTGCAGAAGTAGAAGCTGTCAGAACATCTGAGGCAGAGCGTGTTAAAAAACTGCAGGATGACTTCAGTAGCTTCCTTGATGCAGAGGGAAAAAAGTTAAACAGTGGAGGCTCAAATGGAGGAGCTGATGTAGGTGCCGTAAATGATACAGTTGAGGATCCCAAACCGGAACCTGATAAAACATCCGATGGCACTGTACAACCAACGATGGATCAATAGTCTTTGGGAGTTACTTGCCACTCAGCTTCTCCTTCTTCCTCTTTTTCTCCTGTTACGTGCGATTCGGACTAGAATTCAAGAGTGCGCTCTTGACGCCCCCAAGGAATAGCTTTGTCGTATCACCTTAGGATGAATTAAAATTAACCCCTAAAGCGATGAAGACTATAACAAAACTCGGTATCGGAGGAGCAATTCTTGCAGCAGGCGCCTACCTCGGAGACTGTGGTCCCTTTGCTGAGGATGGGGTCGATGATGTAGCTGATGCACCGCCGAAGTCACCTGAGATCCTAAAACTGGAGGCTAAGTGGGCGGTTGAAGATGCACGTGCTGCAAGGCATACTGCACAAGTAGAGGCCACCGAGAAAAGCGAGGCAGCTAGATTGAAAGCCCTTAAAGAGAGCACTGATAAGAGCCGAGAGGAATATAACGCGCGAGTTAAGGAGGCGACGGAGGCTGCAAATCCTCATGTCACCGATGTTGATGAGGCCAGAGAAGATGCCCGAAGGGACCTAGGTCAAAATTCTTGTTCCACGGCAGAAGAGAGGAAGATTAAAGCCGCCCAGTCTTTAGTTGAGATTGTAACACACCAAGATTTCCCAGGCACCACCTACCAATGTGCTCCGGGTCCTGTTATTTTACATGGTCATGAGGTCGCGGGTTTTGTAGTATCAGAGGCTGGAGAGCACCTCACTCTTTCCTTAACCCCCAACTTTTTTGAGAGCTGGAGGCATACTGAAGCCCAGGCCACAGTTCTTCACACCCTAGAAGTATGTTCAGCAACAGGCGCCTGTGATTCTTACACCGGACCAGGTGACAGGTTTTACCCTGGTGGTGCTGTTGGAATAGAGGCCGAACAGTTTGAAGGGAAGGCTAAAGCAGCTAGAACAGATGCCATTGTAAAAGCATTGAAGGAGAGAGAAGCCGCAGGAAACTGATGGAACTGCTGAAGGGAATGCCGAGCAGTGTCCTGTCGGTTGGCTCACCTTGAGAACTTGACCTTAGCCCCTGGGATGGTAGAATCATCTCTTCTCAGGTTTTCCTATGTTCGACTCAAAAATTGACAATCAGTATCGCAATTCCAGAGGGGAATTTGTGGATATTTATGCAGAGTTCAAGTTGCCCAACACGTCTGAGTCAACTGATGATGAAATAAAAGCGGCATGGCATGGGATTTTACAAAAATATCACCCTGATGTCTCCAAAGATGTAGAACTTGCTTTGGCCATGACTCAATTCGCGAATAGAGCCATGGATGTTTTGACAAACGAACGTGCTTCTTATGACGCTGGGTGGCGACGGGCGAGAGGTCGTAAAGCCGCTCCGCCTCCTCCTTCTCCTTCTCCAAAGACGTGGCCAAGTGGCAGGAATAGGGGAGAAAGTGGCAAGAGTAATGTTCCCCCTCCAAGCACTGATGAAAAAACAGAAAAGAATGGTGAGGACTCTCCAAAATCCGTACCCGAAGGGTCCTTTGGTAAGCTTTGGACATGGTTGACGGAAGATGATCCTGACAGTGCTTTCGATAAGCTTTGGGAATGGTTGATGACTGATCCCGATAAACCAAAATCTCCCAAATCTAGACCCAGGAAAAGTAATGACGAAAGACGGCATGCAGATGAAAGAAAGTCGAGTGATACAAGTGATGTTCCCCCATCACCTTCTCCCGAAAAGCTGGCCGCCTATGAACGATTTCTTGAATGGATAGGAAACTTGGGAGAGGGTTATACCTATGAACGATTTCTTGAGTGGGTTGGAAATCTTGGGGAGGGGGATCCATTCTACAAGAAGCTTTGGGAGTGGTTGGCTGAGGATCCCGACCCTGAGGAGATTAGGAACTTTTGGCAACGTGTAAAAACGTCTTTTGGCGAAGATCCGACCATTTTCCCCGAGTATTATCATCCCGAGCAAGGATTCGTTTTCGAGAAGGATGATAGGCTGAGAAGAGACGACTTGAAATTTGTTGACGACGTTGAAGGACTGACGCCGGGGAAAGATGCGCGGAAAGAAATCGGCAGGGTTGCTCGAGTTGGAGATGCTGCGGCTTCTGCTGATCGAGCTGCCAAAATTTTGGATCGTCTGCATGTTGATACCATTGTGAGTTCCTTCGGATGGGTTACTGCCGGGGCC
Organism: uncultured Candidatus Peribacteria bacterium; assembly: GCA_964356195.1. Lineage (GTDB taxonomy): Bacteria > Patescibacteriota > Gracilibacteria > UBA1369 > 2-02-FULL-48-14 > 2-02-FULL-48-14. The sequence goes on from CAYHGP010000007.1 coordinate 35,567, forward strand.
GCCACCATTGGAGTTTCGGCTGCGGCTTGGTCTCATTTTGCTTATCACGGTGTCCGCGCCGGAATCTCTTGGGAGCAGTATTTTAAGGCGGCGGGGCTTCAAACGGCGGATGCAGCGATTGGTCTTATTTGTCCCGTTCCTTTCATGAGAGAGGCAATTGATATGCACTTTAGGGCCACGGAAATTTCTGTAGATTCCGCCTTTCCTCCGGCTTTAGTCCGTGCACTTGAACGCGCAATGGCTGCCGGAATTCGTGAAGAAGACATTCAAGCTGCACTTGTACCTTCCAAGACGATGCAGGAAGAATGGGATGCTTACGTTAAGGTGTTAGAACTCAAAATTTACGCTTTTGAGTTTTTATCTATATTCAGACGGTATAGACGCTAATTTATTCTATGCTGAGTGCTATTCCCGACCTTCTCCAGCAAGACCTTCCCACCCTATACGAGTTCTATCGTGAAGAATTGGCCAAACTTCGAGGTGAATTTCCTCCGGCTGAAAGTGAGCCAAGCAGCTCCATAAATTGGGCAAAGTACCCGGAAGTATCTCGATACCTTCAGGTGGAAGTCCTTAGGGATCGATTTCGCAAGGGTGTCCTCCGAGTGACTTCGTTGCATCCTCCTGTGACTAATGGCGCTTTGGGAAAGGTGCAAACCGATGAAAGGATAGCACCGGTTAAACAAGAAAGCCCCTCCGCTCTTATGAAAACCCGACAAGCTAATCCTCTTTACAAGCTTTGGCTGGGGGGCTGTGAGCTCATTCAACTCTGTCGTGAGCGTTTGGTTGATTTCCATATCAAAGGCTCAACCGGACTCGACATCCCTGCATCGATTACAGAACTACACCAAACCTTGAATGATCTGGAAATGATTCGAAGGATTGCCGGGGATATGTATGAGCTGAGCGACAGCGATCCGGAGTGGGTGGCCAAAGCTCAAGAAAATGAGGCCTGGTACAAAGCGGGGCTCCGAATGATGCCCGATGTGCTTAGACAGGTTGAACTGAAGCTACGTCATCCCGACATTGAAATTTCCATGAATGCCTTTGGCCGACTTGTGAGTGAACTGGCGTTGAATCCGGTCCACCATACTTTAACGTCCGACATTCAAAGAGCCGCTCATCAGGTTGCTGAGAGACAGAGGGCCGACCGTGAGGTGGCTGAGTTCGACGGCAAGCCTTGACGACGCAGTTAAATAGCTTCATTATACTGTACTGAGATCAATTCATAGCCTCTCACTTATATGGAAAGACCGCGCTCAGCCGCCGCAGAAAGAGGAGCAAGTAGGGTAAAAAAGGGATTGCTTGGCTTGGCAGTTATCGGACTTGGCTACGGAGGCTATGCAGGATATAAACACTTCTCTGAAGACGACTCGTCTGATGTTGGTGAGCTTGTGGCATCTTTTGTAAAAAAGCTAACAGATCCAAAATCCGAAGTTGACCCGGTGGCCCCTTCGGTTGGGGTGTCGGTAAAGGCGCCGGCTGCTTTGAAAGTCGAGAAGCCAGTTATCACTCATGTTGCGGCCGCTAGAGAAACGCCAAAACCTGTTTCAGTAGTAAATGAATTTCACTGGGTGAAAGTTGATGCGAGCAAGGTTGGTACATTCGCTGGAGAAAATCAAATCAACCATGGACCGGACCAGGACCAAGACAGAAAAATTATGGAACAGGGGGCTTGTGCCGCGTTTACCATTACGTGCCAGAATGGGCTTATGACCGGATCTTCATTTTATTCACTCCCAAATGTTTGTCCTGGGATTTGGGGTGATAATCAATCACAGAAAAGTTCCTATCCAAATTCCCTTGAGACTGAAACAGGAAGAATAGAACCCTACTCTTCCTATGCGCCTCTCTATCCAAGTATCACTCCTCACCCTTATGTCATTTGTTCGAAAGAACCACATAGTGAAGAAGTAACTGCTTATAGAAAGTTCCTTAGTCTAGAAAAGTAAGCTACTCCCCCGTCCCCATCAAAATGCTCTCTTCGCCCGGTAAGGGGCAGGAGGTGAGTTCGCTGAGGCGGGAGAGAGAGAGGACGCCGGTTTCGGTGGAGCCGTCGGAGAATTTCCAGGTGGGGTAAGTAGTGACGTTTTCCGCTTTGCAGAGAGTGGCTTGGGAGTTTTTGCCGTTTACGTCGCATTCCACGTAAGGGAGAAGGTCCACGGAATCGCCGAATGCTTTCTTCTGGTCTTGGCAATGAGGACACCAGTAAGCGCCGTAGAAAGTAGCACCGGAATCGTTGATGCACTGGGCCAATACATCGTAAGTGGTCTCGCGGCTGCAGCCGATGAGGAGGAAGGCGAGAAGAAAGGAAAAGTTAAGCAGTTTTTTCATTCGTATGATGTTTGTTGAGCTTATAAAGATGGGCGGCGGTGGCGAGTTCGATCAAAATTATGACTTGCTGAGCCACGCAGAATATACAGTAAGTTCGGAGGTAAAAGGTTTCAACTCCCGTGAGGTAGAGGGCAAAACCTGTGGAGCCCATCACGGCAAGGAGGAAATAAGGAATCTGTTTCTTTTGGTTGCGGAACAGGCCGCGGAGGGCAAAAATGAGAAAAGCGGTGTAGGCCAGAAAGCCAAAAATGGCAACGGGTATGCCGAAAAGTTCGGAAAAGCTGCTCTTATTCACGATATCGCAGTTCCATTGATCGCTGAAGACGCAAAAATCCGAAGCTTCAGGTTTAAAATGCAGATAAGTTAAATAGATTGTGATGGGAATCGCCAAGGCGTTGAGGATGGCGAGTGTGAGATAGTGTTTTCGGAAAGGTGCCATATTTTTATCAATCTGCGAGAGCTTAGCATATGAATCCTGAAATTCCAAACCAGTGAGTTTAAGGCACTAGAACCTCTGCTCAGCCAGGACCCTTTATGCTTCGCAGACGTCCTAGTGCCTTCTCTCCGGTTTTGAACCGTAAAGGGAGCCTAGGTGAGAAAGAGGAGAGTAAAAACTCAAACTCGTGAGGGGAATTTCAGGATTCATACTTTCGCGTTGCCCTTTCCAATTAAAAAACCTAAAATGGCCAGGCTTTTGGTGAGTGTAGCTCAGTTGGTTAGAGCGCTAGGTTGTGGTCCTGGAGGTCGTGGGTTCGAACCCCATCACTCACCCCATTAAGCTAGATTTTCGTAGTTTTGCCAAGAAATCGCCCGGTTTCAAGATTGTAAGTTCTTGAAGTGAAGCGAGTTCTATTATTTTTTCGTCAAAAAATTCTTTATCCAAAGTGAGTAAGAAATCACTATGTGATAATGCAGTAGCGAGGATTGGTGCGTCGTTTTTTGATATGTATTTCTCTGTACCGAGTAAATCACTTTTTCCCGGATTTGGTACAAATGTGACATGAGCCTCAGTCAAGATGAAAAAAAGCTGATTTAGCAGGGACTCCTGCTTGGATTCATATGTGTTTTTGATGACTCTGTACATTTCTCTAAACACGTATTCACTCATTTGCAATTCCACGTCGGTCAATTCATGTAAAATAAAGTAGCTTGCCCCTTTTTGTGAGAACAAGGCGCTAAAAATCACGCTGGAGTCTAGGAAAACCCTTTGTTTATTTCCCATAAGTTTCTGCATACACTTGTGCTCGAGCTTTTTTTACGTCTTTTTTAATTTTTTTCCAAATTTTTTCATCTGCAGATGGATCGAAGTTAAAAGAGGATCCTTTTTTAAGCTTCGGAAGACTAATTTTTAAATTCTGGATTTTTTCAGCTGTTTTCATTAAGTTCTTTTGCTAGAATTCAACTATGCATAAATCTATCAAGAAAAGACGCAAAAAGAAAGCTGGAAACGTTTTCCTATCGAGGACTTCTTGAAAATGCTTTAGCTTTTACTACCGTATTTCTTCCGATCTCCCTCCGTTAAGTACTTCTTGCGGAGACGGATGTTTTTGGGAGTGATTTCCACGTACTCGTCGTCCTTAATGTACTCGATGGCTTTCTCGAGAGTCATAGGAATAAGAGGTGTGAGGTTCAAAGCTTCGTCGGTACCGGAGGCACGAACGTTGGTGAGTTTTTTGTTCTTGGTCACGTTCACCACAATGTCGGTCCCTTGGTTGTGTTCTCCAATAATCATTCCTTGGTACACCTCAGTTTGAGGGCCGATGAAGAAAGGTCCACGTTCCTGAAGTTTCCAGATGGAGTAAGCCATGGAGGTTCCGGGTTCGCCGGAAATCATGGAGCCCACAGTGCGTTTGTCGATGGTTCCTTTGAAAGGACCGAAGTGGTCAAAGGAGTGGTAAATTGTTCCTTCCCCGCTGGTCATAATCAGGAATTGGGAACGGAAACCAAGAAGTCCACGCGTTGGCACTTCGAATTCGAGGGTGGTGTTTCCATTTTCCGATTTCATGTTCTGCATTTCTCCTTTGCGTTTTCCCATGGCTTCAATCACTTTTCCTGCGTCGCCATCGGGCACGTTGATGACCGCCATTTCGTAAGGTTCCATTTTTTTGCCGTCGATTTCCTGCATAATCACTTTGGGCTGGGAAATTTGAAGCTCGAATCCTTCGCGACGCATATTCTCAATAAGTACGGCGATTTGCATTTCTCCGCGTCCGTAAACCTCAATGGTGTCGCTGTCCTTCACTCCTTCGATTTTGAGACCCACATTGGTTTCGAGTTCCCGTTCCAAACGTTCACGGATGTGACGGCTGGTCACGAACTTTCCTTCTTTCCCTGCAAATGGAGAGTTGTTCACCAAGAATTCAATGGAGATGGCCGGTGGATCAATCTTGATCGCGGGCAAGGCTTCCGCATTTTCGTCGGTGGAAATGGTTTCTCCTACATCGATGTCTGCAATTCCTGCAACGGCAACCAAGTCTCCGGCGACCACTTCAGGAACTTCCACGCGGTGCATTCCCTGGTAAGTGAAGATTTTGCTGGCGCGAGCGGTGCGCTTTTGTCCCTCCATATTGGTAATGTGCAGCAATTTTCCGGTTTGAAGTTTCCCTTCGTAAACACGTCCTACCGCAATACGTCCCAAATAGCTGTCGTAAGCCAAAGTGGCAGGCTGCATTCGGAATTGTTTTTCGGTGTCGTGCTCGGCTTGTTTCACGTGCTCCAGAATAAAGTCGAGGAGAGGCGTGATGTCCTTTTTCTCGTCGGTGAGGTGGCGAATAGCAATTCCTTGTTTCGCGATGGCGTAAATATAAGGAAAGTCGAGCTGTTCATCGTTGGCGCCCAAAGACACGAAAAGGTCAAAAATTTCGTTCAGTACTTGGTCTGGACGAGCGGTGGGTTTGTCGATTTTGTTGATGACCACGAGTACCTTAAGACCAAGTTCGAGCGATTTTCGAAGTACAAATTTGGTTTGAGGCATGGGGCCTTCGTAAGCATCCACCACGAGTACGGTTGCATCCACGGTTCGGAGAATACGTTCCACTTCGGAACCGAAATCGGCGTGCCCGGGGGTGTCTACAATGTTGATCTTAGTATCCTTGTAATGAATGGCCGCGTTTTTAGCGTAAATGGTGATTCCACGCTCCTTCTCTTGATCATTGCTGTCCATTGCACAAACCTCCACGGCTTCGTGAGCCTGGAAAGCGCCTCCAGCTTTAAGCAGAGCGTCCACAAGGGTCGTTTTTCCGTGATCTACGTGAGCGATGATTGCAATGTTTCGAATTTCCATAGTTTTAGATGCGCCGCAACGCGGCTGGTAAGCTGTGAGATTCTACAGGAGAAAAACGGATTGGCAAG